>CAZVGK010000030.1:0-39043 GCA_964626665.1 uncultured Gemmatimonadota bacterium
AGCGGCGGTAGCTCAGATACCCTGACAGTTATTGAGGAGAACATCATTGAGGGAAATGAGGCCGTGTGTGGAGGGGGAATTTCTGTGGTGTGCAATGTGCCCAAGATAAGGAATAACACCATCAGAGGTAACAGGGTATTCAACCAAGGTGGAGGTCTTCAAGTGGCTATAACTTCAGCTACCGTTTCCAACAACCAAATTGTGGAAAATGTATCGGATACGGTAGGCGGGGGAGTTTTCACCTACTTCTGTAGTCGATCATCACCCACCTTCGTCAACAATTTGATAGCAGACAACAGCGCCCTGGCAGGGGGTGGGTTTTTCCTCTATGGCTCCACAGCGGTGATTACCAACAACACGATTTGCTATAACCGGGCATATGAGAGGGGAGGGGGAATATACGACTACTGGGCAGGAGCTACCATAGCAAACAACATCATTGTGGAAAGCAGGAATGGTGAGGGCATCTTGGCTATAGAGAAGGCCCCCCCAATAATCTTCTACAACGATGTCTGGGGGAATGCCGATGGGAACTATTCAGGTTGCCAACCAGGGGAGGGGGACATAAGCTTGGACCCTCTGTTTGCCGATACCTCCCTGGGGGACTATCACCTGTTGGTCAACTCTCCCTGTATTGACAGGGGGGATACAGCCTGGGGGTTCAGGGATCCGGACAGCTCCCGGAATGACATCGGGGCCTATGGTGGCCCGAGGGCTGATATGGCCCGTCCGGAATATCCCAGGGGGATAAAAGCTGGTGCTGGAGACAGCATAGTGAGTTTGAGCTGGAGCCCAAATCCTGAGCCAGACATCTGGTGGTATGCCGTTTATCGGGGCGACTGCAGTGGTTTCTTCCCCTCTGAGTCCACCCTCATTGCCCAGGTAGAGGGAGACCCTGCCTGGGTGGATAGCCAGGTTATTATGGGGAAGACCTACTACTATCGGGTATCGGCGGTAAACAGCAAGGGCTATGGCAGTGGGTATTCTCAGGAGGTGGAGGGAAAGACGGGGGTGAAGGGGAGGGAGGAGGAAAGGTGGCCCACTAAGTTCAGCTTGGGGCAGAATTACCCCAACCCCTTCAACGCCAACACAGTTATCAGTTATCAGTTGTCAGTGGTCAGACCGCTCCACACCACCCTCAAAATCTACAACATCTTGGGGCAGGAGATAAAGACATTAGTGGATAAGGAGCAAGCACCTGGATATTACAGTGTCTTATGGGATGGGACAAACCAGAAAGGGAATGAGCTTCCTTCAGGAGTCTACCTTTATCGGCTTAAGGCAGGGAGATTCAATCAAACAAGGAAGATGTTGCTCATTAGATAGAGATGATAGACGAGAGACGAAAATCGAAAATCAGAAAATGGTGAAGGCTGAGATGAGTATTGGGTTCGTAGGTTGTCTATCGTAGATCGGAGAACCTAACACCAGGGGAGGCGTCAGAATCGGGGTTCTGACGCCTCTGGAGGAGGGATCAGGGGGGCTGTCAGGGCAGGAGCCCTGACAACACAAGAGATCTAAAGAGGTTAAGATAAAAAAGAGGTTACCAGTTGCCAGCCCAACAAGCAAGACAACTGATAACCCCCGCGGCACAGAAAGGGTGGGAGAACTCCCTTTCTTATGCCTATTTTAAATATAGGCAGAAATGAGAAATAAGGCAAGCTTTTTTTGGGGAGAGACCACGGATGGATATGGATACAACCAAAAAGAGAAAGAGGGATGGAACCTGGGGCCTGATAAATCGAACCCGCAAGACGGGTCGGATGAATCCGACCCCTACAGAGAAGGGACTGACAGGGCAAAGCCCTGACAGCACAAAAGGAAAGGAGGTGAAAGATGGAACAGCCTTTGCAACTGTTCGTTGGTTTTTAACCGTAAACCTTTAACAGAAGGTGGAAAAATGCGACGAGTAGTAGCATTATTTGCGATCCTTGCCTTTCTGGGGATACTGGTGCCGGTTACGGCATCGGCCTTTGTCGCCCCAGAGGAAGGGCAGGTGATCAACCCTATGCCACCAGTGGTTATGCATCCAGAGGTGCAGAAACAGCTTGGTCAGTTGCCGGAGTGGCAGGGGTTTATCTCCCAGGATCAGGGGAACTACTTCAAGATAAGGTGGAATGAGCTAACCCAAACTCCTCATAATGTTGTCTGCTCCGGGGCGCAACTGCCTCTGCCCCTGAATGAGGGGAATATAGAGCAGAAGACCAGGGAGTTCATCTCCAGCTATAGCGGGCTTCTGAAGGTCACTCCAGAGGATCTGAGTCTCTTGCGGGCAATAAAGAGGGATGACAACTGGTATGTCTGCTACCGGCAGGAAAAGGATGGGATTCCGGTGATTTCTGGTCTGGTGAGGCTAACCATAAACCGCTATGGGAAGGTGATCCAGTTTGGCTCCGATGCCTATCCTGACAGCGGAATATCTACTACTCCTCTGCTTTCAGAAGATGAAGCAGAACAGATAGCCGAGGAGGCGGTGGGCTTCGATCCGGCTAAGGATCAGGTGATAGGGTGCTCAACAACGATATTCCCCTATCGATCTGATACCACGGTGACCACCCACCTCACCTGGGAGGTGAAGCTATCCATTGAGGAGCCTCCCGGGGAGTGGCTGGTTTATGTGGATGCCCACAGTGGGGATGTGGTCTATGGCTTCAACAGCATCGATTTCTTCGGCGACCGCATCTGGGGCTATGTTTCGGGGAATATCTACCCCCACCATCCAGCGGATTCTACAGAAACGATGCGATTCCCTTTGGAAAAAGTGAAGGTCTATACTGATCCGCCGGAGAGCACCTATACCAACTGGAGTGGCTATTACAGCCTGGATGTTCCCGATGTAGGGCCATATCTGTTAGAGTCCAGGCTGGAGGGCCAGCATCTGGTGGTGAAGGTTCATCCCTATTGGGGGATACCCAATGCCCTGCACAGTGCCTGGGTCTATGCCGATGGGCCGCACAACTGGACCTGGGGGGAACAGGGGGACGAGCTGGATGATGAGGTGAATATGTATTACTGGGTGACCCAAATCTACGCTACTGTAAAGGGTGACATTGGAAGTCCACCCCGCTTTTTCTTTGACCTTATGGACTACTATGACCGTCCGATGTGGGCCACGGTAAGGGATCCCATTGGGGGGAATGCCTACTATAGACCCAGCACAGGGGACATCTACTTTGGGGCAGGCGACCCTGCGCATGGTATTCAGAATCTCTCCTTAGACAACGATGTCATCTTCCATGAATATGGCCATGCCATTGTCCATCATATCCAGGCTATGCTCATCTCTCGCACCTGGCAATGGGATGCTATGCACGAGGGGTTTGCCGACTACTGGGCAGCCATTATGAACGATGATCCCCTGATGGGTGAAGGGGTCTTCTCTAATCCGTCATACTGGAGAAACCTGGTAAATAGCCTCAGGTATCCGGATGACTTCATCTACCAGCCTCATCACGATGGCCAGATCATCAGCGGTGCCCTGTGGGATTTGAGGGAGAACCTTGGGGGGACTTTTACCGACGGGCTCTTCTTTGAGGCCCTCTTTGGCATCCCGATGTATTTCTCTGACTACCTGGATCAGATACTCATCGCCGATGATCTCTTCTATGGGGATGCCGATCCCTCAAATGGTAGCCCTCACCAGGATGATATTCTGCACGCCTTCTCTGACAATCACGGGATAATCCCCTCTCCGGAAGGGGTCTCCGGCCACCTCACAGCCAACACCACCTGGGAGGATAGCCTCAGGTTGGTGGGGCCGGTAGTCGTTGATTCTGGGGTCTCGCTGACCATCTCCCCAGGGGCCAGGGTGAACGCAGATTCCTGGGTTACCCTGAAGGTGGAGGGAACCCTGAAGGCCCAGGGAACGGTGACCAATTGGATAGACATTACCTCAGATGAGGGAGGATGGTTTCAGATATGGTTTACCGAGGATGCCAGTGACTCTTCTATCTTTAGCTACTGCAACATTCAGAATGGCAATTATGGCATCTACGGGAACCAGAAGGCTATGACCATCACCCATTGCCATATCTGGAATATCCCCCATGGGGCCATTGTATTGACCAACTCTGAGGGAACCTATGATGTGAGCCACAACTACATCCACTCCTGTGGGACCGGAATCTCCATCTCTGGCTCAGGGATAGTTGAGTCAAATAATGTCTACTCCTGTGCAGTGGGGGCTGATCTGGAGGGGACCAATCTGGAGCTGAGGGATAACTGGTTTAAAAACAACAGCGAATGCGGTGTTTATATGACCGATTGCGATTCAAGTTGCATTGTATCCGGTAATGAATTTCACAACAATGATGTTGGAATGGGATTATATAATTCCTCGCCCCTCATCTCCCAGACCAAAATCAAGAATAGCGGTTATACCGGGATCTGGTGCGAGGAAGCATCCTCTCCCCGGATAACTGGTAACAGCACAATCTTCAAAAGTGGCACCTATGGGATTATCTGTCTGTTTGGCTCCTCGCCGATGATTACTCAATGCGATATTGACAGCAACGGGGTGTGGGGGATCTACAACTCTGATAGCATGGTGACCGTTCACGCAGAGAGCTGCTGGTGGGGAGCCACAAGTGGGCCTTATGACCAGAGTGAAGGGCCACCGGACTACAACCCTGAAGGGACAGGGGATAAGGTCACCGACTGGGTGGCCTACCGCCCCTGGTCAGAGGGGCCACTGGGAGTTGAAGAACCTCTCTCTGAAAAGTCCCTGCCTCAAGGCTTTGTGCTCTCCCAGAACTACCCCAACCCATTTAACCCGGTAACCCAGATCAAGTATGCCCTGCCAAAGGATTGCTGGGTGAGGCTGGAGGTTTACAACATCCTGGGTCAAAAGGTGGCAAGATTGGCGGATGGGAGGCAAAAAGCTGGATACAAGACGGTAAGATGGGAAGCCAAAGGGGTGGCTTCTGGGGTCTATATTTACCGACTCCAGGCTGGAGGTTTTGTAGAGACCAAGAGGATGATCCTTCTCCGTTAGATTTGTTAAGCATAGGTTGATCTTCTTAAACTGCCGAGGGGTAAACCCTTCGGCAGTTTTTTATTAACCACCCCCCTAAGGAAGAGTGTATCATTTTCCTCTTGAAGACTTCCTGAAGCAGTTTCCTGATTATGCCAACCCTGCGGCGTTCCCCCCTTCTTAATGGGTAAAAAAGCCTTGACTCCGTGGGGAGAATCTGTTATTAAAGGCAATGTGACAGTTGGCAGGGATCAGGAAACAACTTTCAGAGATCAGTTGTCAGGGATCGGGGATTCGGAAAACTGGAATTCTTATACAGCTCTTAAAGATCAGCTTCCAGGGATTAAGGGGACACCTGATAGCTGGCTGCTGACCCCTGACCTCCGTGAGCTGTTCCCAGCCAAAGATGTTAGGGAACCCCCAGTAGGGATACCAAGGAGCTTGACTAAATATGGAAGTGCGTAGCAAAAGGAGTAAGCTCTCCCCTCTCTTTTATCTTCTGCCCGCTCTGGTAATCATCATTTCGTTTAGACTGTTGCCCATACTCTACTCCTTCTTCGTCAGCTTCTTTGAGTGGAAGATAAAAAGAGGGGGGTTTTTGTGCTTGGGTCAATACTGGGCCCTCATCCACGATCCCGTCTTCTGGAAGTCCCTCCTCAACACCGTATATTTCGTGATAGGGACTGTGCCTACCAGCCTTTTGCTCTCCCTCTTTTTTGCCGTTTTGCTCAATCAAAGGATAAGGGCAATGGGGGCTTACAGGACTACTTTTTTCCTCCCGGTGATCACCTCTATGGTGGCGGTCTCTATGGTCTGGAAATGGATCTACCACCCCAGATTGGGATTGGCTAACTTCCTCCTTGGGTTGGTAGGCATAAAACCCTTGGGATGGTTAAATGAACCCACAGGAATCCTCAAACTTGCCAGTAGTGGGATTGGCCTCTCCATTCCCAAATGGCTGGGGGGACCCAGCCTGGCCCTGGTGAGCATCATCATAATGAGCGTCTGGAAAGGCTTGGGTTACAACATAGTCCTCTTCTTAGCTGGCCTGCAGAACATCCCCAAGCAGCTCTATGAGGCCGCCCGCATAGATGGGGCAGGAAACTTTTGTTCCTTCAGGAGGATAACCTGGCCCCTCCTTTCCCCGACGACATTCTTTGTGCTCCTAATGACCACCATCGTCTCCTTTCAAGTTTTCACCCAGATCTACCTGATGACCGGCCCGCCGGTGGGAGGACCCCAGGGGACCACCAAAGTGATCGTCTATTACCTATACGAAAGGGGATTTGTTACGTTTGACCGAGGTTACGCCAGCGCCATTGCCCTGGTGCTCTTTGTTATCATCCTCTCCCTGACCCTGTTGCAAAGGAAGCTGGTAGAGAGGAGGGTTCACTATGGTTAGCGAAGCTTCGCCTTCCCAGCCCGGGACGGCAAACCGTCCAGCCGTGGCAGCATAAACTGGGCGAAGCTTCGCATGTAAAATTCACCCTGTTAAATATTTGCTTGTTTCAAAAGGTTGAGTTCTTCTTCTAATTTTTGTTTCGCCTCTAATTTTTTGATTGGACTCACTATTTAACGGGGTGAAGAATGTAGAATTAAGAATGAAAAAACCTGAGGGCGAGGGGCCTGAGCCGAACTTAGCTCCCTTATGGTCGCTAACTTCTCCAGAGGGCCTCACCGGCCCTATGGCGCTCCGCAATCCTACACCTGCTCGGATTGCTCCGCTGTCACCCTTGAAGGGGGCATACCCCCTTCAAACAACCCCCACATTTCGGAATTTCTAAGAAATCCCGAAATGCTAAGCTCATTGTCTGCATCTTTCTTCCTGCCCCCAAAACTTGACACAAATTTTAAGAACTTGCTTTATGAAGCCAGCTAAAGTTTCCTTAAGCAAATTACCCATCCACTTCCTCTTAATTGGTGGGGGGATTGCGGCCATTACCCCTTTCCTCTGGATGATCTCCACTTCCCTCAAGCTCCCCCCAGAGGCCCTCAAATTTCCCCCCAGCCTCCTTCCCCATATCCCTCAGTGGTCAAACTATCTGGAGGCCTGGAGGGAGGCCCCTTTCGCTCGCTATTTCCTGAACACCATATTCGTCTCTGGATCAGTACTCGTCTCTGTCCTCTTCACCTCAGCGCTTGCTGCCTTTGCCTTCTCCTGGCTGGAGTTCAAGGGAAGGGAGGCCCTTTTCGTTGGCTTCCTCTCTATGATGATGGTGCCTATGGTCGTCTATCTTGTCCCCGCTTACATCATCCTCTACAAGCTAAAGTGGCTGGATACATACTGGGCTCTGATCATCCCCTGGGGGGCAAATGTCTTTAGCATCTTTCTCCTCCGCCAGCATTTCAAGACTATACCCCGAGATCTCTATGATGCGGCAATAATTGACGGCTGTAGCCCCTTTGGCTTCCTCTGGAGGGTTGTCCTCCCCCTCTCCAAAGCCGTGCTGGTTACGGTGGCTCTCTTTTCCCTCATCGGGAGCTGGAACAGCTTTATGTGGCCCCTGGTGGTCACCAATTCGGATAAGATGCGGGTCATCCAGGTTGGTCTGGCCAACTTCTCCCAAGAGTCGGGGACGAGATGGACCCTGCTGATGGCCGCCTCCACTTTCTGTATAGCACCCCTCCTTCTGGCTTTCTTCTTTGCTCAGAAGAGGATAATATCAAGCTTTGCCCGTTCCGGGCTAAAAGGATAGGAGGTATCGATGTTTAAGAAATGGTTATTCCTCATACTCCTCGTGGCCATCCTTCCCTTGGTCAACTGTGGGAAGAGGCAAAAAGGGGGGAAGACAGAGGTTACCTTCTGGCATGCCATGGGTGGCCCTTTGGGGAAGGCCCTCAACGCACTGGTGGAGCAGTTTAACCAGGCCAATCCCCAGATCAACATCCAATCGGTGAGTATGGGCACCTATACGGCTTTAAGCCAAAAGATTATGGCCTCCATATCTGCTGGCAACCCACCCACCATTGCCCAGGTCTATGAGAATTGGACGATGGAATTGATCGCTGGAGGGGCCCTGGTACCCCTGCAGAGGTTTATAGAGAAGGATACAACCTTCGGCAGAGAGGACCTTGCCGATTTCTTCCCAGTCTTTCTGCAAGGAAATACCTACCAGGATACCCTCTGGACATTCCCCTTTAACAAGGGCCTTCCCGCTCTCTATTACAACCGGGAGATGTTTCGGAAGGCCGGCCTTAACCCCAACTCATCCCCAAAAACCTGGCAGGAGTTTTTGGCCTATGCCCAGAAACTTACCCTGGATACCAACGGAGATGGCACCCCCGACCAGTGGGGAACGGCCTTTTCCATTCCCACCTGTATGGCCATCTTCCAATCAAAGCTCCTGCAGGATGGAGGGGAGATCCTCGATTTGAGGCAAAACAAGGCCCTCTTTGCCAGCTCCATAGGGGCAAATGCCCTGAGGTTTCTGGTAGATCTGGTAAAAAGGCATAAGGTGGCTTACATTACCTCCGGGGCCTATGAACACCAGACGGACTTTGCTGCCCGTCGGGTAGCAATGATCCAGGGTCATATCGTCTCCCTTACCTATATGAAACCCCAACTCACCTTCACTCCAGGCATAGCCCCCATCCCCCAGGGGAAGAACAAGGCGGTAATGATCACCGGAACCAACATAGCCGTCTTCAAATCATCAACCCTTGCTCAGAGAGAGGCAGCCTGGCAGTTCATTAGATGGTTCACCGACACTCCGCAGACAGCCCAATGGTCAAAGGAGACAAACTATGTCCCGGTGCGCCGCTCGGCCCTGGAGACGCAGGCCTTGCAGGAGAAGTTCCAAAGCACCCCTGGCCTCAAGGAGACGATGCTGCAGATAGAATATGCGGTGGGCCAACCCAAGTGTGCCGCCTGGTATGAGGGGAGAAGGCACTTAGAGGAAGACGCCATCGAAGGGGCGATGCGGGGTTATGTAAGCCCAAAGGAGGGCCTGAAAAAGGCTGCCCGCAAACTGGACCAGGAGTTGCAGAGGAAAAGGTAAATTTGTTAGCCTCTTACAGTTTTGACTATGCGACAGTTTGATAGGGACCAAGCATATCCAATCTCCCTCTTTAAGGCTTGTTCTCATCGGAAAAATTTCTGATATTCTGCTTGACAGAGCAAATAAAATAAGCTTCCTTGTTGGAAAGAAAACCATAATTTGGAGGGAATAATGAAAATCTGTGCCCTTATTGTTGTAACCTTTTTCATTTCTTTGGCGCCATTAAGTGCAGTACGGGGGGCTAATCCGGGGGATGTGATAATTTCTGAGATTTATCCCGACCCAGCCAGCCAGTATGATGGAGCAGAATTTATTGAACTTTATAATACCACAGATAGCACCATTGATCTCTCTGGTTGGCAAATTGCAGGAACCGAATATAATGGAACCTGTGGTGGAGAGGATTTTTGGGCATTTCCTTTAGGGCTCGAAATTCAAGCCCACGGCTATTTGGTTGTGGCAAAGGACGTTGATGATGATGGGTTTTCAGAGGAATTCGGTTTCAACCCGGATTTCGAACTCTATGATGAAAGCTTCTTCGCCGATAACGACAACCCTCAGGTAGCCAATATGATCCTCCTCACACCAGATCCAGCGACCAACTATAGCGATGAAATTGGTCTCATTCCGGGCAATGGATATGGTGCCAGATGCACCGATCACAATCAGTATGACGCACTCTATCTTTATGACGGAACTGGGGGAGACCACGGCAATCTTATTGACGCCATCGAGTATTGGGATCCAGCGAACTGTACTTCTGAACCCTGCAATGATGTCCCTGGTTCACCCTTCGATGGTTTTCCGGGGGTAGGTATGAGCTTAGGTCGTGATGCCCTAAACACCGACACCGACAACACCAGTAACGATTTCACTATCCAGGAACCCTCACCGGGAGGACCACCTGCCCAGGGAGTTGGTGTGGCGACCATCGACCCCGATGTAGTTGATCTGACCGCCTCAGGACTTACCGAGACGATAACTATCCGCAGCGATAGCATGGGGATAATTCTTACTCAGATCGAGATAGACATCCCCAGGAGCTGGCTGTGGGAGATGCCAGGCCCGATGGGTGTCAACCTCTCTGGTCCAGGATTCCCAGATGCCGCGTTTTTTGATACCCTGCAGAGCGACTCTTCAAAGATTGTAGTTGTGGGAGTAACCATAACAGATGTGGATTTCGGAACGGTAGAAATCATAGAATTGACCTCTCCGAGTTACCCCGGCTATTATACCTTTCAAATCAAAACGGCTTACGATGATCAAAAGCTTGCTTTAATTCAACACTCTCCAGAGGTTTATGTAAAGGGGGGAACTATCACCTCCATATGCGATATACAGAATAATCCGAGTGAATATGTAGGGAAAATAGTAACCGTCCAGGGTGTAGTTACTATAGGTGCAGGTATTATCGATTCCTCTGCCTTAAGAGCGTATGTGCAAGATGAATGTGGGAAGGGCATAAATATATTTGATTTCGATCTATCCTTCACAAATGAGTTAGCACGAGGGTATTTAGTCACCGTTAAGGGCACGATAGATGATTACGGTGGACATACAACGGAGATTAAAAACCCCACTGAGGTTACTGTTATTGACACAAGTGCAGAGTTCCTACCGCCAGCAGTGCTCACTACGGAGGAAGCCTCGGCCCCAGAATGGGATGGGTCCTGGGTTCAAGTGACTGGTACTGTAACGGGCAAAAGAACAGGATTAGGAGGGGGAACCAACATAACAATAAATGACGGAACCGAAGATTTGGCGGTTAGGGTTTGGGACATAACCCATATAAATCTTGATAGTGTAATATTAGAGGGGACATATACAATAAGAGGAGTTTCAGCTTATTATACCGGAGGCGAGTATTATCAGCTCACCCCTGGCTATCAAGAGGATATTGAAAAGGGAGCTCCCACAGGGGAAGGGATTGGTGTAGCTACTATCTCGCCCAATACTGTTGACTTTGCTACCTCAAATATCTCTGAGAAAATCGCCATCAGAAGTGACAGCTTGGGGATAACCCTCACCCAAATAGAGATAGACATCCCCAGTAGTTGGGTTTGGGAGACCCCAGACTCAATGAGTGTTAATCTCTCCGGGCCGGGATTCCCCGCCACAGCCTTTTTTGAACCCTCACAAAGCGATTCTTCCAAGATTGTAATTGTGGGAGCGACTATTACAGATGTAGATTATGGAACAGTAGAAATTATAAATTTGACCTCTCCGGATTACCCCGGTCACTTTACCTTTCAAGTCAAAACGGCTTACGGTGATCAGAAACTTGAACTGATAAAATACTCTCCAACGGTTTATGTGAAAGGAGTGGGGAAGGCCACCCTCACCGTCCCCCCACACCCCTTCGCCCCAAATATGGGGGAGAGGCTGGAGATAAAGTTTTCTTCCTCTCCTAATAACTCTATGGCCCTCAAGCTCTTTGACTTAGAAGGAAGGGTGGTGGTTACCCTGTTTGATGGTCCATCCTCAGGAGGGATGGAAACCATCACTTGGGATGGCCGCAATGAACTCTTTGAGCGGGTACCCATAGGGGTTTATATCCTCTATCTGGAAGCAACAGATCGTAAGACAGCCAAGACCACCACGGCCAAGGCGCCCATAGTGGTGGCTACGAGGCTGGATTAAGGGGAGGAATTATTATTCAGGCCACTAAGTAGATTACATGTCATTGCGAACGAAGTGAAGCAATCTCCAAGGGATTGCTTCGTCCCGATTTCATCGGGATTCGCAACGACTTCGTTGGGTTGCTTCGCCGCGGCGCTTGTGCTGAGCGTTAGCGAAGCGCTCCCCGCAATGACCAATGAGATACCAATGTGTAGACTTATAAATGTGACCTAAGTTCTTCCGAGCCGTCAGATGCCCTCATCTGACGACACTGGTGGCAGAACGGGGGTTCTGCCACCTCCGATGGCGCAACCTTAGAGGGCCGCTCTTAGATCGGGGTCTGTCAGGGCAGGAGCCCTGACAGCACAAGGGAAATGTTCCAAAGATCCAGTGAAATCCGTGCAATCTGTGGCTGTCGGTTTTGTCACACGGTGAACTCTTAAAAAAGGAGGCTTATAATTGAAAAGGAAGATTATTCTGGGGACAATTGCCCTTGCCTTTCTTCTCGCTCAGCAGGGATTCGCTGTCTTCCTCAATCTAAGGCCGGGGGCGCGGCCCCTGGCTATGGGAGGGTCATTTGTGGCCCTGGCAGATGATGGATTTGCCATATACTACAATCCCGCTGGCCTCTGTCAGGTAACCGATTATCAGTTTCACTCATCCTACCAAAAGCCCTTTGGCTTGAGCTTTCTCTCCCATAGCTGGGCCGATCTAACCATCCCCATTGGAGACTATGGAACCCTTGGCTTCTCCTTTCAGAAGCTGGGGGTAGAATACAAGGGAGTGGAGATGGAAGGAGAGAAGACCTTCCAGTTCGGACAGGGCTTCAGGTTGATAGGGGATATCCACAGTTGGCTCTCCTTAGGATATGCCATTAACCTCTACTCCTTGGAGTTTGGCAGATCTGTGGGGGGAGTGGACCTGGGATCGGCACATACCATCGGGATAGATATCGGGGGCTTAGCAGGGATCTGGCGGAGGACCAGGTTGGGGTTTATGGCCCGCAACCTCAACAACCCTCAGATGGGCAAGGGGACCAAATTTGACCTACCCCAGAGCATTATTGTGGGAGTGTGTTACTCCCCCTATAAGGGGATGCTCACCAACTGGGATGTGGAGAAGGAACTGAATAGCGAGACGCAGCTTCACTTCGGGGTAGAGAGCAAGCTAACAAACTCCCTCGACCTCAGGGTGGGGCTACAGAACAATCCCAACCTTTATACCTTGGGAATGGGCATCTACTACCAAGGCATCTCCTTCGATTACGCCTTTTCCTACAACTCCCAACCAGGTTCAACCCATCAGTTTACCTTGGGTTATAGGTTCAAAAGGTAGGAGGAGGAAAGAGATGAAAAAGCTGATTAAAGCAGGAACCCTGGCCCTCTTTCTCCTTTTTCCACTTCCGCTCTGCGGGGAGGGATATACCCCACAGAATCAATTGGATATAAACCATGCCACCCTGCAAGAGATAGAGAAACTCCCCATCTCTCGGGCGGATGCCCTCTCCATCTACAACTATATTTATTACCGCTCCTATTTGGGGAGCATCTATGATCTACGGCAGATACCTCAGATTGATCAGGAAAAGTTTAACCGGATCAAACCATTGATCAAGGTAACCCTTGTGGAGGAGGGGAGTGAAGAATTAAGCAGGAGAAACGCTATCTACTATCGCATATCCCAATGGGCCTCCACCGAAGGGACAAATGAGGGCCTGGTGGATACCTGGATGGACATCGCCATCTCCCCCTTGAATGTGAACACCGCCTCCCTCTACGACCTGATGAACCTACAGAATGTCTCCCCGGTGGATGCGCTGGCCATCGTCAAGCACCGCCAGAGAGCAGGAAGAATCGCCCACCGGGGTGAGTTGAGAAAAGTCCCCGGCTTATCTGGTTGGGGTTATTCCAATGCTAGGTACTTCCTGAGATATACCCCCAAAGAAGAGAGGAAGGAGATCCATGGCGACTACCAGCTAAGGCTTTACAACACCCCAATGGAGAAGGACCTAATGGATGCCTTCCGGGAGAACACCCAGGGAACTGGCGGCGGATATACATCTTGGTACGACCGCCTCAAGCTCTACCAGGAGAGACCTGCTTGGACCAACAAGCTGCGGCTAAGATGGGGAAATCACCTCAAGTTGGGCCTGCTCACTCACAGAAATCAGGGGGAAGAGCTAAAAAAGGGGGAGCTCGGTTTGCGCACCCCGGCTACCCTCAAATGGTATCTGAGCTTGGCGGGGATGAAATGGGGGGGATTCTCCTTGCAGAGGGCCGTTCTGGGCAATTATATGCTGGCCTTTGGCCAGGGGTTGGTAATGGAGAATACGGACTTCTTTAAACCGCGCAAATCCGGTTTCTCCTGGGACAAACGATACATCGGTGTCTTGGGGGACCTCTCCCGCACCGAGGAGTTTGCCTTAAGGGGCATAGCCCTGCAGGGTTCCTGGCAAAGTTTGGATGGCATCCTTTTCTACTCCAATGACAGAAAAGATGCCATCCTCAACTCAGATGGAAGCGTCTACTCCTATATCGTGATGACCCCAAAGATGGGGAACAAGGAAAGGGAGGAGTATGGCCTCCCTCCAATGAGGGATGTCTTAAAGGAGCAGACCTATGGAGGATACTTAAGATTTAGTCCCATCTTGGGAAGCCACATTGGGCTTAGCTACTATGAAAGCCTCTACAACCGCTGGTTCGATCCGCAATCCGCGACGGTTGTTGCCCGCAGCGACAAATTGGTAACCACGGACAGCGAGATATTCAATCTCTACAAAAGCCCGGGGAAGTTCCGCCGCCTCTATGGGGTGGACTTTCAGACCATCTACAAAAACCTTTCCCTGCAGGGGGAGTATGCCGTGCTGGATACGGCAGATTCACCCTCCCGCCAAAATCCCTGGGCCATCATCCTCAGCGGCTACCTCCAGTGGGAAAACTTTAACCTCTTGGCCCTTTACCGCAACTACGACCTTGCCTATGACAATCCCTATTGTCGGGGCTTCTCCAATTACCAGAGGTTTAAAGGGACAATCCTGGAGGATGAGTACTACCTCAAGGACCCCTGGTATGGCCTCCTCTACGATAACTCGGTAACACCCCAGGCAGAGGAAGGCCTTTATCTCTCCTCCCGCTATCGGATAGCCGAAAAACTCATCCCCCAGATAGAATTTGACAACTGGGTGCGCAAGGCCGATGGGGCCCATTACTCCAGGGTAGTGGCCAAATTGGAATACAGGCTCATCTATCCTTTAAGGTTCAAGTTGAGGCAGAAATGGCAATCAAGGAATTGGTCCAATGGGCTTACCCCCACCAGCTTCGATGCCGTCTCCACCCGCCTCCATCTGAATGCCCGCCTCTCCGGCTATGACAACATCGACTTCCTCTATGTCACCGGGTATACCAAGTGGCCCCCTCGCCCCAGGCTTATAAATGATGCCAAGGCGGATTCAGCCCATCCTGTTTCCGGCCAGGTGGCTCAACCATCTGAGGTTATAGGGGCCACATTTACCCACAACTTCAACGAGAACTTAACTCTAAAGGCCTTTGCCGGTATTTACGACGGCTTCTTCTGGACATTTGAGGACAATGAGTTCTTAGTGCTCGATGGAAACTCCTATCGCTACTGGTTCTCCATTGCCGACCGGCTATCGCCGAAATTATCGGTAAAGTTTAAATATACTTTAGATCGCTCCCTGCCCCGTAGCTGGGTGGATGCCCGTGCCTATGGGAATAAACCCTGGGGCAACGATCCTGATGCCTGGAATGTGAGGGAATTTTCTCCTTCATTCAGGCTGCAGATTGACTATAACTGGTAAGATGGAGGCCAAGATGAAAAATAGACTTTTGCTCTTCCCGCTAATGCTTTTGCTTTTTACCCCCTTAAGCTTAGCTCAGAGCTACACCTTTTACGACACATATTATGGAGAGAGGATAACTGCCTTAACTGCCCGCTCCTTATCCTTAGGACATACCGGAGTAGTCAGCGAACCACTGGCAATAGCCCTTAACCCGGCCCTCTCCTCAGAGGTAAAAAACCTACTGCTGGCAACTTCCCTGAAGGTTACCCAAACCTCCGAGAATAGGGCATTCCCCGTGCATGATAGCTTTGAGGGCTTTCTCACCTACAACACCTATGCAATGAACACCAACTATTACAATGACTTCTCCATTGCGGTCGTCAAGGGGTTTACCCACAAATACCTTCCCTCAATAGGTCTGGCCTACTACCCATTCTCTAACTTCAGATATGATTACGAGGAGGAGATAAGGGGGCAGGAAGATCCAAACAAGGATAAACTCCTGGCCAGGAATTTGATAAAGTCCTCTGGGGGGATAAACTCTCTTTCCTTCAGTCTCTCCCACGGGATAACCCCTCGGCTCGGGGTAGGGGCTTCCCTGAACATCTTGAGAGGAACGGAAAAAGAGTCTAAGGAGACCGACTTTTTGGACACCACCCAGGCCAGCCCTCAAGAGGTATGGAGGAACAGATCCCTTAAGGGAAGTAACATCTCCCTGGGTCTCACCTATAAACCCTCGGGCAGAATTAGGTTTGGGCTTTCCTATAGATCAAAACCAACCATCGAGGGCAACCATCACTACCAGGATTTCTTGGGGGATTCCCTTCGAGCAGATACCACTCTCAGCTATAACCTCACTTACCCCTGGGAGGTCCACCTGGGAGTAGAGTATAGGCCGCGGAGCAAGCTGCAGACCCGGGTCTACCTGGAAACCCAGTTTGGTAGGTGGTCTAAACTTCGAGCCGAACCACCAGATACCTCTCTCCTCAAATTGAGGGATGTCTGGGAGATAAGAGGAGGCGTAGAACACATTTTTTTCAACGGGATACCAGCCAGGTTCGGCTTCCTCTATCAGCCCTCCCCCTATGGGCAAGATATGGCCCGTTCGGTTTTCACCTTTGGCACCGGGTTTGAGAGCAAGGGGATGAAGATCGATCTCGGTGGCGAGATAGGAAACAGGGAATACAGACAGGCAGATCTTTTTCCAGAGAGCTCACCGCCGAGGAAGGACCGGGTAAAGGAGTCCTTGCTTAAGCTTATGCTAACGGCAAGTTATCAAATTTAGGAGGTAATCACCTTGAAACAATTGCGAGCCATCTATCTGATTATCGCCCTTTTTCTGATAAGCACCTCTTCCCTATGGGCAATTGAGGGGCAGAGAATTGTGGTTATGCACACAAATGATATCCATGGCTTCATCGGGCAACAGAAAGCTACCTTTATGAGCCGAGAGTTCCCTCCCTCCCTGGGAGGTGGGGCTTCCCAGGCTTCCATCATTGAGGTGGAGAGGAAAAGGGCCCAGGAAAACGGCTGGGGTTTCCTGCTCATCGATGATGGGGACATTTTCCAAGGCGCCCCTGTGGGGACAAAGACCAAGGGTAGGGCGGTAATCGACTATATGAACAGGGTAGGCTATGACCTGATGGCTGTGGGGAATCATGACTTCGACGAAGGGTTGGATAACCTGCGGGAACTGGCCGGGATGGCCAAATTCCCCTTCTTGGGGGCCAATGTGGTTGATTCAGAGACCGGGGAGATATTGGATTTCCTCGAGCCATATATCATCAAAGATGTCGGGGGGATCAAACTGGGGATAATTGGCCTCTGCACCACGGAAACCCAACAGATGAGCTTTCCCGGGAACATAGAGGGGGTAAAGTTCCTTCCTGTAGCTCCAGTAATGGAAAGGTATATCAAGGAGGTTAGAGGTAAAGGGGTTGATCTGGTTATTGGCTCAGTTCACTTAGGGATACCCTGGGGGGTAGAGGATGCTTACCAAAGGATGATGGAAAGGGAGAAAAGGGGGGAGGAGAGAACCTGGATGATCAATGCTATGGAGCTTGCCCACCAGATTCCGGGGATAGACATCCTCTTCTGTGGCCACATCCATGTAGGCTATCGCCACCCCTGGGAGGAACCATTCCACCATACCCTCCTCTTCCAGACCTACGCTTATGGATCAAGCTTAGGGGAGGTCACCTTTATTGTGGATAGGAAGACAAAGACTGTAGCCGGATACGAACTCCCCACCAAATATGGGGGGCTTATCACCCCCTTCTCCGATGAGTTCTGGCCAGATCCGGCGATAGCCCGGAAAATAGAGGAAGAAGTCATCCGGGTAGAAGAGGGGATGAATATCCCCATCGGCTACACCAAGGTGAACATTACCCGAGGAGATGCTTCTGATAACCTGATGGGCTTTGTCGTTGTTGATGCCATGAGGGAGAGGATGGGAGGGGATTTTGCCTTCACCAATTTGGGGGGCATAAGGAAGGAGATACCTGCTGGGCCCATAACTACCAAGAATATCTTTGAAGTTCTCCCCTTTGGTAACCAGGCGGTGATCATCAAGATGGATGGCCGTTTCCTGAAAAAGATTTTAGAGATCAGGGTCAGCGAGGATCACCACGGCCTGATCATCTCCGGGGGCAAGGTGGTATATAACCATAACCGGCCGGATATGGACAGGGTAACCCTCTTCGAGGTGGGAGGAGAGGTCCTCGACCCAGACAGGATCTACAATGTGGTGACCACTGACTTTATCGCTCAGGGAAACATTGGATTGAACATTCTCACCACCATTCCCCAGGACGAGATCTATTATTCAGGGGTCCCAGTCAGAATTATGGTGTTTGAGTATATCAAAAACCATTCCCCCCTCTCTCCTCAGGTGGATGGAAGATGGCTGCGGGACGATAACTCAGAGATGGATGAGCGGTTAAGGAAGTCATTTAAACAGGCTGCTTTCTAACAAGTGAACACCTAAGGAATATGGGCAAATATTCCACGGTGGAGAGCCGTCAGATCCCCGATCTGACAACAAGGGTAAGGTGGCAGAATCGGGGTTCTGCTCCCTATGTTTTTTCAATTTTACTATTTGTACTACAATCTTGCAAGATCTCGTTTTTTGAGCAAAGTTTTATAGGTAGGGCTGAGCAGCCAACTTCTACCGCATCTTAGCGCGGGTTCAGGGCCTTTAAACCCTAAAGGAATTGCATTGTAGGGACAGGTCTTCAGACCTGTCCGTCGAGCCCCCTGGGCTAAAGCCCAGGAAAGGTTACCCCCCGCTTTAGCGGGGGTAGAAGTGTATGGGTCGGGGGGAACGAAATATAATGATTTCTTGGCTGCAGCTTTGCCGGACTGCGAATGGTAACATCCAAGCAGTGGGTTGTAGTGGGAATATCCCTAAAATAAGGAGTAAAATGAAGAAATTAAGTATTGCCTTAGCCCTCCTTCTCCTTCCCTTCAGCCAAGGGTGGGCAGGCGAATTAATAGGGAGCGTAAGCTTTACAAAATCAAACCTTGGCTTTGAAATACTAAAGGGCTACGATGTGGTCAAGCTCTCCAACTGCCATCTAACCAATCAGGTGGGGGCACCGCTCCTGCCCGTGCGAAACATCTATGTGCTTATTCCTCCAGACGCCAAAGTGACCGGGGTTGAGGTCACCAAGTGCGAAAGTGAGAATCTACCCGGAGTTTACAATCTATATCCCACCCAGCCCTCAATCCCCATCGGGCATTCTGCTCGATCACACCCTTTTGTTGAGCCAAACCCTTCAATTTACAGCTCTCCAGACCCTTATCCGACCAAGACTGTCCGCTACATTGGATCGGGAAATCTGGGTGGAGAAAGAATCGCCAATTTGCAGGTCCACCCCCTTCAATATATCCCTTCAAAGGGGAAACTTCGCTTCTTTAGCCGCATAGAGTTCAGGCTAAAATATGTATTTGACGGTCAGGCCCCAACATCTGTCTATCGAGGGGAAAAAGCTCAAAGGATCTATGACAAAATGATCAAAGAACTGGTTATCAATAGAGACGATGTAGGCAAGAAACTCTTGGATTGTCTTCCTAACGGTGTCACCCTTGAATATCTAATCATCACCAACAACACCCTGGCTCCTGCCTTTATGCCGCTGGCCAACTGGAAGACGAAGAAGGGAGTTCCAGCCGCAGTGAGAACCGTCTCCTGGATAGAGTCTCACTATCCCGGGAATGACCTTGCGCAGCGTATCAGAAACTACCTGAAGATCACTGCCCAGGATTCGGGAACAGTCTGGGTTCTGCTCGGTGGTGACACGGAGATAATCCCCTGCCGATATGCCCACATCGAACTTCAGAGCTACACTGAGGATATCCCCTCTGACCTCTATTATTCCGATCTTGACGGAACTTGGAACCTTGACGGGGATGGGCTCTACGGCGAGCCGGAGGACGGCGTAGACCTTCACCCGGACATCTTTGTGGGCCGAGCCCCGGTGGCCATCCTTTCGGAAGCTCAATCATTTGTGACCAAGGTCCTGACTTACGAGAAGAACCCGCCCCCCGATTATCAGCGGCGGACCCTCTTCTTTGCCGAAAAGGCAGATAACTTCACCGATGACGGGATAAGCAAGGACCTCATCGCTGAGAGGTACTTTCCAGATAGGTTTGCTCCCATTGCCAAGCTCTACGAGAGGGACGGGAACGAATCGGCAGCCGCAGTCCTCGACTCGATGAATCAAGGATACAATCTACTCAACCACTGTGGGCATGCCGGGACAACTGTGATGTGCACTGGTCCAGACGCAATCTGGAGCGAAAAGATAGACAGTTTAACCAACTCCCCCAGATTCTTTGGGGTCCTCTATTCAGTTGGCTGTTGGCCAGCGGCTATAGACGACGACTGTATAGCCGAGCACTTTGTTAAAAATCCCAATGGCGGCGGGTTCTTTGTGGGCAACAGCAGGTATGGCTGGTATACACCGTCATTCCCCGGATATGGTTCCTCTGACCTCTTCGATCAGAGGTTTTTCGCCTCGCTGTTCAATAATGATGTTTACCGCTTAGGAGCAACCCTAGCCGACTCAAGGGTCTATTATATCGCCGATGCCCAACAGGAGAACGACTATCGCTGGATAGAGTTTGAGCTAAACCTCCTCGGCGACCCGGAGTTGCCCCTCTGGACGGATACACCTCAGGAGCTCATAGTTGATTACCCGGACACCATACCAGGTGGACAAAGCCAGTTGACGGTTACTGTCACCTCTGGTTCCTCTCCAGTGGAAGGCAGCCTGGTTTGCGTAATGGACGGAAATGACTTCTATTCCACCGAGATTACTGGTTCAGATGGACAGGTCACGCTTTCCATTTCACCTTCCCCAACTGATACCCTGTGGATTACCGTTACCGCACATAACTTCTTACCCTATGAGGATCAGATCATAGCTGCAACAGATGGTCCCTACTTAGTCCATTACAACCATAGAATAGATGATGCCGCTGGCAATGGGGATGGAATTCCCAACCCCGGAGAGCCGATAGGTATGTCCGTGGTGCTGAAAAAGTTCGGCAGTCAATCAGGTAATGGTGTTAGTGCCACCCTGGCGACTACCGACTCCCTCGTTACCATCATTGATAGCAGCGAGAATTATGGGGTTATCACTGCCCAGGATACATCCAGATGTTTTGATGACTACAACTTCGATATCTCCTCCGACTGTCCCAATGGACATATCATCTATTTTGATCTGAATATCAGCGACTCCGGTGGCCGTCTATGGAGATCAAAGATAGCAGTTCAGGTGGGCGCCCCTGTCATTGCCGTTGTGGGGGAAAACCTAAATGATGGGGCCGGGGGGAATGGGCTTGCCGATCCAGGGGACACCCTAAAGGTAACCGTAACCCTAAAAAATATCGGCTTAGGAAATGCCTCCAATCTCTATGCTTTGCTGAGTACTACTGATCCCTACATTACGATCATATCCGATAGCTCAGACTTCGATGATTTGGGGCCCGGGGATAGCGCCAGCTCAGCAACCCCTTACCGGGTTGAAATCGACCCAGATTGCCCTATCCCGCACTTTTCGGAGTTTTCCCTCCAGATTATGGGAGATGACTATATAACTATTGGAGGTTTTCAAATCCCCATTGGGGTCACCGGCTTCTTCGACGATATGGAAAGGGGGGAAGACGGATGGACACATACCGGCTCTGAGGACGCTTGGCACCTGAGCAACCACAGAAACCACACTTCAGGGGGAAGCCTTAGCTGGTATTGTGGAAACGAGGGAAGCTGGGTATATGATCCCTCCTTCACCGCTTATCTGATCAGCCCTTCTATCGTTATGGGAACAAGCCCCACTTTGAGCTTTTGGAGTTGGTATCGGATTGAAAGCGGGATGGACTATGGTTTTGTGGAGATAAACACCGGAGATGACTGGGAACAGCTTGCTCTATTTACCGGATTTAGCGATGGTTGGACCCAGAGTGGTTTTGATCTCTCCCCTTTTGCCGGGGATACAATCCAGCTAAGGTTCACCTTCTACAGTGAAGCCGATGCTATCCAATATGAAGGTTGGTGGGTGGACGATGTGAAGATCGAGCCCAATGGGGAGGTGGGGGTGCTGCCCACCCCCGTAAAAGTCCTGCCGGCCAAATACAGCCTGGCGCAAAACTACCCCAACCCATTCAACCCCTCCACCCTCATCCCCTACCAGTTGCCAGCAATCAGCGGTCAGCAGTCAGCAGTTAGCCTAAAGATATACAACATCTTAGGGCAGGAGGTGAGATCTTTGGTGGACAAAAAGCAAGCTCCTGGATACTATTCGGTAAGCTGGGATGGAAGGGACAACTATGGCCAGGAGGTCTCCAGTGGGATATACCTCTGCAGGTTAGAGGTTAAAGGTGATAGGCTGAAGGCAACAAAGACCAGGAAGATGATACTGCTTAGATAGAAAATAGGGACACTTCCCATTTTTTAGGCTATCCTACTTTACTACTGGGAGCGTAAAGTAGATTGCGTGTCATTGGAGCGCGGCGAAGCAATCTAAAAATACCGAATACCTCCAGAGTAATACTTACCATCTGGTTAGGGAACATTTCCCTTTGTACAGTTTCTACTAGCAAAATTCTCACAGATCCATCTCCCCTTAAGATGTTATTCCTTTAAGAAGGGCTCTTCCCAACCGGTGCAAGAGAGGACACTAAGAAAAAATAGGAAGTGTCCCTATTTTTTTTATTTTTTTATTTTTTCAGAAAATATCCTTCAGGATCAACTTCACCTTTATCGGTTTCCCACCCCTGAAAAGTTCAAGATCTACCCTGGTCCCTGCAGGCCCTTGAAAGATCTCAGAAATTCTCCCCAGGGAGTCCGGAGCGGCCTCGCGCCCATTTACCTTCACCATCCGATCTCCCACCTTTACCCCCTTGGCCTGGGCTGGTGATCCCGGCAATACCTCCCTCACCAAGAGCTCCCCTTTCTTTATGGTCAACCCTATCCCACTGCGGTTGTATTGAGGAGGGGAACCAAATGCTTGGTTTGGCTCCAAACCAACTTTCCCCTGGGAGTAATTTAGAATCAGATTGAACCTCTTCAGGATCTCTCCTCCGATATTTCCGGCCAGCTCCTCTGAACCGAAGATCCCCTCTCCACTGGTCACCAGAAGGGTAATGGGCTCCCTGATCATGAAATCGCCGATGGTTAAACTCTTTAGTTTGGCCATAAAACCCCTTCCCCAACCGCCAACCCCACCAAAGCTCTTCTCCACCTTTCTTTTGACTCCATCTAAGATATGATTCTGCTGGATAAACGAGCTATGTAGCACAAGGCCGCCGCTATTCCCTGTATCCAGGAGAAATTTCCCCTGGTATTCACCATCCAATATAGCCTCCACGGTGGGAAGGTTCTGGGTTATCTCCATATCCAAAACCTCCACCCCCTTGGGGTAATGGTAGCCTTCTGGGGCATAGAGGGAAAGGGAGCTGTGGCCATAGTCTATCTTGGTCACGAAGCGGCTAAGGAAATCGTAACCCAATATGCCATCTATCTTCCTCCCCAAAGAGGCATACAACGGGGAGAGGGGGATAACGGCAATGGTCTGGTCTAAAAGCTCCACCCCCGGCAACTGGATGGAGCCAATCTTACAAAAGGAGACCGCCTGGCTCCCCCCGGCCCCCTTTCCCTCCACGGCCCCTTCACCCTTCAACCCAAGCTGGGAGACCAGGACCGAGTCTATGCAGGTAGCCCCGGCCCCACTATCCAGAAGAAAGTTATAGGGACCCTGAGCATTGACCCGCACCTTAAGCCAAATGGTGTTCCCATAGAGATCAAAGGGTATCCCCTCAGAGTTTTTCCCCTGCAGAAATCGATAATCCTTTTCCCTCTCCGCTGGAGGCAAAAAGAGGGAGTCGTCTAACGGCAGGTTGAGGAAAACCTCCTGCAGCCTCGCATCCACATCATAGAGGGGATTGCCCGTGGTCTGATGGCTATGGAAAGCCATCTTTACGCCCTTTACCTCCCTGTAGTCATCATAGGACACGGTTACCGTCTCCTGAAAGACAGTGGTCTGGGTCATATCAACCAACCAGGTGGAATCATTTATCCAGAGTGTGGCCGGGCTTCCCCCTTGTGGCTTGACCAAAACGAGGTAGTATCCCCTTCCCCCCTTAGCACCCTTCCCCAAGTAAATGGACACTCTCCTCCTTGTGGGGGGTAGAAGATAGCAAAGATCGCTTAAACAACAGGAGGTTATTAAATCTTCCTTCTCCCTCCCCTTGAGTTCGGCCAATTTGTTATTCTGATCGACCTTCCAAAAATGGCGGCCATCCGTGCCGCTGTCCTGTTTTAAGATCTGTAGGTCAATCCTCTGCCGATATTCCCCCGGATACTTCCCCCATTCGCTAATCGTCCCCTCCAACCCACCCATCTCTACCACCCCCTCAGCCATAAACGATTTCAAAGACTCAAGCCTCTCCATCCCTCCTAAGGCCTGAGCATGTTTCTCCATTATCCGATCTAAGGTAGATCCATACCCCAGGGAGAAGAGGATAAGGAACAAAACTGCGGATTTAAGGACAAACCTCTTTCTCATTTACCCCCCTTTCCCCCCTAAATTAAGGGGTGATTCACCCTCCGTCAACAGATTTTTTCTGACTGCTGACCGCTCAGGAATTACGTTAGGGTAGAGCCCTGACGGCACTAAAAGAACTCTTCTACCCGGCTTTCCCGACCCGTCCGGTTCGGGACGGATAGCCGAGGTAACCTCTTTGGGGCTTTGGCCCTTAACCCGCACTAAAGTGCGGTAGAAGTAAACCCCCCTCCTTTTAGAGCTTACGGCAAGGCCCAGAGAACTCTAACCATATGACCAAAATTTTTTCTTGTCTAAAGAGGGATGATTCATTTAATTGGGGAGGAATCGAACTTAGGGGCGTAAAAAATGGCCAAAAACCTTTGTGTGGTTTGTCAGCAGAGAAAGGGGAAGAGGTGGTGCCCGGCCTTGAACGGCTATATCTGCTCCTATTGCTGCGGGAGCAAGAGGGGGAAGGAGATCCGTTGCCCCTCCAACTGTAAGTATTGGGTACAAGGAGAAGGATACAAGGCGACAAAGGAGGAAGGTTCAAAACAGCCCTTCCCAGAGGAAAACAAAAAAATTCTTGTGGATATATTGGGGACTATCTTAGAGGTGAGGAGTAGGTTCCCTGAGCTTAGCGACAATGATGTGAGGGAAGGGTTAGGCCTGGTCATAAAGACTTACGAAACAAGGCAAAAGGGGATAATCTATGAACACAAATCCACTATCCCTCAGGTAACGGCTATCTCCTACCAGTTGGGGAGGGCTCTGAAGACAAGGATGGAAGAGGGACAAAGCTACAGTGGGCGACCGAGTTCGACCTCAGTTGTATCCACCTTGAAAGAAACCCTTGCCAGGATTAGTTCCTATGGGGGAAACCTTGATAACCCAACGGCCTTCTTGGACTACCTCTCAGAGGCGGAAAAGGAAGATAAGAGAAAAAGGGCGGAATTGCCCTGACAGTCCACATAGGCCGGGGCTCAGCATTCAGGCATTTGTCAGTTGTCAGGGGTTTTCCCCTGACCGCCGATCCCTGATTGCTGACCCCTAATAGCAAGATGAGGTTACAATCTGATTGGCTTCAATTCTGAAGGTTATCCCTTTCATCTCCTCGGTAATCTCCTTTTTGAGCCCGTGCAGGGTTAGCTTCATCCCAGGGTAGACAGTCCCCAGAACCTTCAATTGGGCTATCTTAGCCCCTTTCTCCGCCTCCTTCATCTTCTCACTGATCTCCTGTTTTTCCCTCTTCAGGTCCCTTATCTGGCCACCGAGAGCAGCTTGAGTCTGTTTAAGTCTTTTCAGCAGGCCAGCCTTCTCCGGAGGCAGGTTACCTCCCTGACCCTCCATTTTGAAAAGGGCATAAAGGGCTTGGGTTACTTTGTCTATGTTCACTCCAATATTGGAGATCTGCCCCTCAATCTTTTCCATCTCCTCTCCTAACCAGGAAACCTCACCAAGGAAGATCTCAGTGAGAACGCCTTCCGGATTGCCTATAGTGCGAGCCTCTATTTTCTGCCCGGCGGAAACTCTGCCTCCCACGATTGCTCCCTTTTGACCGTTAACTACGATTCCCCCTTGAGATTCCACTATACTATTCAATATCTCCTCTCCCACGGTGATGTTGCCATTACTCCTTAGGTGTTGATTTTCAATATGTTTTATATGCACATCCCCGCCGGCAACGAGTTTACCCTTTCCATGGCCGAGCAAGCCTTTTTTCACCAGGACATCTTCTCCTGCCTCCGCATACGCATCCTCTATGCAGCCCCAGACCTCTAAGTTCTTGTCCGCCTTTACCTCAAAGCCACTCTTTACATCGCCCCTTATCTCCAGAGAGCCAGAGTGCTTTATGTTCCCTGTGGAGTAATCCACATCTCCCTTCACAACATAGACCGGACTTACTTCTACCTTGCCCAGAGGGGAGAGGGAAACATTCCCATCCACTGAGGCAATCAACAGGGAACCATCATCGGGGGAGACCTCAGTATTCTTACCCATAGACAGTTTGACATCTTTGCCTTCAGAGAGTGGTATCTCCTGTCCCATCACAGTCATTCCAGGGACTCCCGGCTTAGGAGGTATTTTTTTAGCCAGTTTCTGCCCCTGGGAGACACTCTGGATAAGGCTGAGGTCTTTATAGTCCGCCGTGCCATCTTTTCTCTCCTTAGGCTTTAGCTCCCTCTCGGTCTCAAATAGATACTCTATCCTAGCATCCTCTCCGGCAATCGGCCCTTTCCCCTGGGCTATCTTGATCTCTTCATCGAATCTCTTTTCCCGGAATACCTTGCTCAGGAGTTTATCATCAACACCAAATGCTACCCGACTTTCCTGGAGGGCATCCTTGGCCTGTTTGAGGGTAGGGGGCTTTCCCTCTTCGGGAAGGAGGACCTGGATGTAGGCTTCCATCTCGTCGGGGGATACCCTTATTTTTAGGGATTCTTCCATAATTTGAACCTCCTTTTCTTTCCGTCAGGGCAGAGCCCCGACGGCACAAAGGACATCTGACCGCTCGGTTGAGATTGCTTCGCTCCCTTTGGTCGCTCGCAATGACATAAAATGAAGCGTTGTCATTGCGAGGGCGAAAGCCCGAAGCAATCTATCCTGGAATGAGGTGGCAGAACCCCGATTCTGCCATCTGGGAGGCGGCCAGATGAGGGCATCTGACCGCTCGGTTGAAGGGAGAGAGGACTAATAGCGAGGTCGGGAGACCTCCCCCACGGGATCTAACCTCCCGCAGATTCTAAACCTGCAGGAGGTTTGCAAATGCCATGAGTGTCGGAATTTATTACATAGATTTGACCCTTGGCTATAAGCTAACTTCTAAATCACTCCCCTTATTGTCGGATTATCTATCATTCCCCAGTCCATCCCGGCAGAGTCCCATTTTTAGCCCTCTGATATCCTTTTGAAAAGTATTCACTTATGCGAAAAACCCTTGCCCCAACCCCCTTGGCTTCCTTTTTGCATTATTAACAATTGAAATCCAGCCAGGGGAGGAAAAATGGATTTTTCAGATGATCCCTTCGGGCTCAAGTCACGGAGGATGATTTTAACCAAACACCATCAGAAGTTCAAGGAGTTGCAGCGCGACGGTAAATGGGTTGAGGCCCTGCGGCAGTTCAATGTCACCTTAAATTATGCGATGGAATCGGTGAACTACTCTATGCAGGTGCTGCAAAAGGTGAGAGGGCGGATGCAGGGAGCGACACCAATACAGAAGGAGAAGGCGAACAGGGTTACCCAACCTGCCATCGCCAATTCCTTCTACGACTATAAGCTGAAGAAGTAACAGTAGTCAGTTGTCAGTAGTCAGTTGTCAGTGGTCAGCGATCAGAGGTCAGGGGTTCCCGTGATCCCTGTTGTGTCCATCAGGACTCTGCCTGACGGGAAAGGTCCCTTTTGTGGATGATAACATCCACAAAGAGCGGGGAAAAGGAAGTGCGGGGTTTCTTTCATTCTTAATTATTCATTTTTAATTCTTAATTGCCTTACTCTCCTCCACCACTAACCTTGGGCCGCCTCAATTGGGGCGGCCTTTCCTTTTTCGGTGGCCTTGGCAGAGGCCAAATCCATTATCCCGTCTATGTCCAAAATCAGCGTAACCCGGCCATCGCCCATAATCGTCGCCCCGGCAATCCCTTCAATATGAGAGAGGAAATCCCCCATCGATTTGAGAACTACCTCTTCCTGGCCAAGAAGATGGTCGACTATTAGGCCCAGCCTCTTCTCGGCAACCCCCACCACCACAACAGAGAATCCCTTTCCCACCCCGTTGGAAGATGGTAGGCCAAAGAGGTTATCCAACCTGGTTAAGGGTAAAACGGAATCCCTCAGCAGGATAACCTCCTTCCCATTTATGGTTTTGATCTCATGGGCGAAAACTCTCACCGTCTCCAAGACGGAAACCAAGGGAATGGCATAGGTCTCACTGCTCGCCCCCACTAAGAGTGAGGGGATAATGGCCAGGGTAAGGGGGAGCTTAATCCTGATCCTACTCCCCTTCTCGGGTTCGGATTGTAGCTCGATTATCCCGTTTAGCTTCTCTATGTTGGTCTTTATCACATCCATCCCCACCCCCCTATCGGAGACATTGGTCACCACTTTAGCTATGCTAAATCCCGGGGCAAAGATGAAGTTGAGGATCTCGCTCTGACTTAGCCTTTGGGCGTCTGCCTCGGAGACAATCCCCTTTGCAATCGCCCTAGCTTTAATCTCCTCAGGGTCCATACCCCTCCCATCATCTCCCACCTCTACCACAATGTTCTTTCCCTCCTGATAAGCTTTCAGCTCCAAGAGCCCTTCCGGGTCCTTGCCCGCTTTCCCCCTCTCCTGGGGAGTTTCTATCCCATGGTCCACCGCGTTCCTAATCAGATGCACCAAGGGGTCGCCGATCTCCTCGATCACCGACTTGTCCAGCTCCGTCTCCTCCCCAGTGATCTCCAACCTTACCCTCTTCCCCCCCTCCCGGGCGAGATCCCGTACCATCCTGGGAACTCGGCTAAAAACTTTCTCGATGGGGAGCATCCTGGTCTTCATCACCGCCAATTGGAGTTCGGTAGTTAATGTATCTATCCTGCTGGTGGCACCCATTAAGTTCTGCACTATGGGTCCCGACTCCCAGCCATCCACAAAACCCTTGTTCAACTGCACCAGCCTGTTTCTCTCCAAAACAAGCTTCCTTACCAAATTCATCAAATTGTCCAACCTCTCCACTTCCACCCTGATGGTCTGCTCTGCCCCTAAGACGGATTTTACCTGTTCCTTCATCTTCTGCTGAGTGGATTGAGCAGTGGGTGGTGGTGGAGTTTCGGGCTGGGGCTCGGTTTTTTCAGATTCTGATTTCAGGGGAGATCCCGCGGGTTTGGTTTGAGTCCCTGTAGAAGCCCTCTCTGAAGGTGCCACCGCGGCTTTGGCGGTTTGTTCCCCCTTCTTGGCCTTTGCTATAGACTTGGTTTCTGTAACAGTCTTTTGGGCTGGTTTTTCTTGGTCGGTGGTAGCCGTCCCTCCCTGCTCAATCTTCTGAAGTTTACCCCTTATCTCGGAGAGATCAATATCGGCCTCTATCCCGCTTTTTATCTGTTCTAAAAGAAGTTTCACAAAATCCAGGGATTCCAGGAGCACATCCATTATCTCCGGGCTAATCTTGAGCTTCGCATTACGGAGTTTGTTCAACACGCTTTCCATAGCGTGGGTAAGCTCCGTCATATTCGTAAACCCTAAGAAAGAGGAAGTCCCCTTGATGGTATGGGCGGATCGGAAGATCTGGTTCAACAGCTCAAAGTCCTCTGGTGAGTCCTCTAAGATTACTAGATCTTGATCGAGCTTTTCTATAAGCTCAGAGGATTCTAAGATAAAATCCTGGATTATCTCCTTCATTTGATCATCTTCGGGCATATTTCCCTCCATTCAACAGTTCACGGTGGTCAGGGATCAGTAGGCAGACATCTTCAGTTGTCGGCTGTCAGGGAGAGATTCACCTCCCGCTCTTTGTGGATGTTTGCATCTACAAAGAGGTGGAACCATCGATCATTATGTGGGCTTGATTTATCAAACCCACATAATTCGGGTCGCATAAATGCGACCCCTACATACCCTCCCCCAAGCGAGGTTCTGCCACCTCTTCCCCCTCCTTCTAACTCCCTCCCGCCAGGGGAGGGAGGATTCCCGCCGAGGTCAGGAAACCTCTCCCACAAAACCACACCAATTCTGCTCTCTATGGATGTTGCCATCCACCAGGGAGTTTATCCCGTCAGGGTAGTAACCCTGACCTCTGTTCCCTGACTGCTGACCGCTAAGAGCTGGGGTTTCTTCTCTCTCGGCTATTTCTGCCCTAAAAGGCTCTTTACCTTATAGAGGAGAAGATGGACTGGGGCAGGTTTGATCAGGTAGACATTGGCTCCGGCAGCAAGCCCTTTTTTCTTTGACTCCTGGTCACTCTGGGTGGTAAGCATAATTACCGGAATCTCCTTATTTTCCTTCCTGACGGTGCGCACCAGCTCCAGACCATTCATCTTGGGCATATTCAGATCGGCAATGATCAGATCTACTGGATTCTGCGCCATCTTCTCCAAGGCCTCCATCCCATCAGAGGCCTCGATACAGTTGTATTTGTTGGGACCCAGGGAGTATATGACGAGCTTCCTTACCGTGGCCGAGTCATCTACCACCAAGATCGTCTTAGCCATCTTTTATCCCCATTCCGAATTATCCATCAAATTTGGCCACCTGTGGCAGGGCTTTTTTGACAGGATAACAGGATTTACTGGATTTTTATTCATCCCGTCTATTATTGTAAGAGCTGTCAGCCCCGTTCCGACGGGATTCCTGGCGGAAGAGTTACCTCCTGACAGCACACTTTTGAACAATCTTAACACCTTTTCCCCTTACTCCTTTTTATAAACTATAGCATTAGGGAAAAGCATCAGCTTGAAGGCCCGGGAGATATTGTGCAGCGATTCTGAGTGGCCGATAAAAAGATAACCACCGGGCCTTAAGGCTTCATAGAACATTCCTATTACTTTCTTTTTCGCCTCATCGTCAAAGTAGATGATGACATTCCGGCAAAAGATCACATCCATATCCCTCATCACCTTAGTCTTTGCTTCGTCCAACAGGTTCAAAATACTGAATTTAACCATCACCTTGATGGCATTACTGATGATGTACTCGTCACTATTTTTAGTAAAGTATTTGGATTTGTAGAGCTCAGGCGTGTTTCTCAGATAGTATCCCTTGTATCTCCCCTTCTGAGCATCCAAGATCATCGCCCCACTGATATCATTGGCAATGATCTCCGGCACAAATTTAAATGCCTTGGTGGCGGCAAGCTCGTTGAGGATCATAGCCAAGGCATAGGGTTCCTGACCACTGGAACAGCCAGCGCTCCATATTCTCAACCTTTGCCCCCCCGCATTGTTGTTCTTGAGTATCTCAGGGATTATCTCTTTCTCAAAGACCTGAAATTGCGGCATATTTCTAAAGAAGCTGGTTTCGTTTATGGTCACCTGATCAAACAGCTTAGAAAGCTCCTCTCTCTTTTTGGGGCTATACTTCAATAAGTAATAGTATTCATCGAAGGAGTTCAATCTCACCTCTTCCATCCTTTTGGAGAGCCTACTTTCCAACAGATATTTCTTGGTGTCGGCGAAATACATTCCGCTCTCCGCGTAGATGAGATCCCTGATCTGGGTGAATCTATCGTCGCTTAACTGAGGAGAGTTCATACCTTTTCCTTTGCCTGATCAGTGTTGGAGAAAACCCCAAGATATTCCCTGGCTCTTTCAATCTCTGTATCCAAGTCGAAGACAAATCTCTCCATATCTAATTCCTCCAATTGAGGCTTTGCCGCTTTCAAGGTCTTCCAGGCAATACGGTCAGAGATGGAGACACCCTGGGCGTCTCCACTGAAACCTATCCCCTTGGCCTTGCAGAAAAGATCAGAGAGCCGGACCAAGCTGGTCAGGGTAGGGTTAAGAGCAGCCTTTTGTGGCTCGTGGTGATAAGTTATGGCCTCAACCAAGCTGAGGGGGAGTTTCCAATCTTCTGCCAACCAGCTTCCGATCTCAGCATGGGTTGTCCCCAGAACTTCCTTTTCAGCCTCAATCATCGGAATATCTTTCTCGAAGGTAAGATCTACTACCTTAGTGAATTCATCATGAAAGAACTGATCCAGGACGATCTTCCCTACATCGTGGAGAAGACCAGCAACGAATTCCTCCCCATCCATTTCACACCCTAAGAGAGTGGCCAATATCTTGGCTATCTGGCCACAGCCAACGGAATGTTCCCAAAACTTCTCTCGATCGAAGGTGGGACGACCAGGTCTTATAGGGAAGGTTTTAAACACGGAGATCCCGATAACCAAGTTCTTTATCTTGTTCAGGCCTAAGATGACTAAAGCAAGTTGGATAGAGGCCACCCTCTGTTTTAACCCATAAAAGGCGGAATTGGCCACCTTAAGTATTTTAGCGGAGAGGCTGGGATCCTGGGAGATGATTGAGGCAATTTCCTTTATGGAGACATCCGGATTGCCCGCCATAGAGATCACCTCCGTAGCCACTTTAGGGAGCGTGGGCAAACTGCCTATATTCTGGATACGTTCCTTGATTTCCTCTAATCTATCCTCGGCCATTTCCTCTTATTCTCTCCACTGCCTCCTGGGCAGCAAGCCTGAGATCTTCGTCCGGAACCTCAGTCAGAGGCAAGAGATACCGAAGTGCCTCCGTTTCACCGATAAGCCCTAAGCCCTTACAGGCTGCTATCTTCATCAAGCCATTGGGATTTTCCAAGAGACCGATCAAACGGGGGATGGCTCTGCGGTCCTGCAGTCTTCCCACTATTTCTATCACCCGAAAATTGAAGATCAGGTCCTCTTCGTCCAGGGCGGCAAGGAACTCCCTCAACAACATCCCTCTCTCCGGCTTCTTGAGGGAAGAATTTAAATGTTCAGCGTAGTTTCCCACCAGGTTTCTTATTATCCCATTCTTCATCCCTTGATCTGCCTCTTTGAATGCCTTAAGAAGGTAGGGGATAGTCTTAGGGTGACCAATCTTCCCTAAGGCCTCCAGAGCAGCCCTCCTAATCAGCTCATCATCATGCAACAGGTTGATGAGGGGATCGACAACCTCCTCTGCTCCCAATTCAGATAGGGCCTCAATGGCGGCAAATTTTGTCCATTCATCACCCTCTTCTACAGCTCTCAGTAGGGGAGAAACTGCCCTTTTATCCTTAAGTTGGCCCAGGCTAACTATAGCTTGATTGCGGACATTGGCCACTGGATCATTCAAGAGAGCGATCAAACCCTCTGTGGCTCTTCTTTCCCCGGTATAGCCCAGTATGTCTGCAGCGAAAATCCGCACATCTCCGTCTTCATCCTTGAGAAGCGGTAGGAGGAGATCTACCCCATCCGATCCCATCTCCTTCAATATCTCTATGGCCATATTACGCAGGGAGGCATCTTTCTCCCGCAGAAGAGGGATAAGCTCCTGGACAGTTCTTTTGCCCCTGAGCTTGATCAGGGCCTCGATGGCTGCTTCCTGGACCCCTCTGCTGGGGTCGCTAAGCTTCTGAACCAGGGCGGGAATGGCCTCTTGATCTCCCTGCTCTCCCAGGGCTATGGCCACCCTTCTCCGCTCTGACTCATCCTCAGAGCTCAGCCGCTGCATAAGGTCCTCTACCACATCCATAATCACCCCCATCTTCCTTAAATAGGCTTACTAAATCTCTTATCGGCAAGAAGGAGAGGAAACTTTAGGGAAATTTAAGAAAAAAAGAGGGGGATGAACTCCTTTTTTGTATCAGCCGGTGGAACTGAAAGATTGTTTAGGAAATACGTTTGCGGGGATTGGAATGGGGGTTGACTTTTGAGCATAGGGAGGGGAGGTGTAAAAACAAGGTGGCAGAAACTCGATTCTGCCGCCTAGCCTTTACCAATTCGTGAGATTCCGTAGTGAATTACATCCGCCTATATAAAAGGAGAAGCCCCCTTGCGGGGGCTTCTCCCAGACAGCTCTCAGGCAGTTAGAAAGGTCTATTTGAGAAGTATCATCTTTCGCAGGGCAACTACCTTCCCTGCCTGCAGCCTGCAGAGATAAACACCAGAGGAGAACCCTGAACCATCGAAGTTAACCGTGTGAGAACCTGCCTCCATCCAACCATTCACCAAGGTGGCCACCTTCTGCCCAGTGGGGTTGTAGACCTCTAACCTAACCTGGGAACCCTCGGCCAAGTCAAAGGAGATCGCAGTCGTTGGGTTAAAGGGATTAGGATAGTTTTGGGAAAGAGTGAATTCCTTAGGAATCATTGAATTGGTCTTCGCCAGGTCCAGCCAGCTGGCGCCGCCGGTAGCACTCCCCCGGAACTCAATCTCATCGAGGTATACATCATCCCGATTACCACTGGCATCGCACATAAACCGCAGCTTAGCATTGGTGGGGTAGTTGTACTGGCCGCTGGAGATGGGGACGACCGGGTTATAAAATATGTTATTCTCGAAGTCGACCCCTTTGTCAAAAGTCGCCACTGTCTGCCAACTGGAACCATCGTAATACTGAACCCAGAAGTCTTCACCCGTTCTGTCCATACTAACTGCAATGTACCAGAACTCAACCTCCAACTCTGTATAGCCAGACACATCGTAACCAACTGTGTGGTAGAATGATGAGGCAACGCCGCTGTTGTCCTGGATGTCCGCGGCGTTACTGCCCTGATGAGCGTATGTGCCACCAGTATAAAGATAACAATCACCACCACCATCGGTATAGTTGCCCCAGCCACCTTCGAAATCATCATAGGTAATCACAGTCCACTCACCTGGCTGGGCGACTTTGATGTAATCGGTCTTGGCCTCAACATCAGAGCCGTAGGCGTTGGTCGCTGTCAGGGTCACGGTGTAGGTGCCGACATTGTTGTAGGTGTAGCTCGGATTCCGCTCAGTCGATGTTCCCACACCATCGCCAAAATCCCAGCTCCAGGTGGTCGGATTCCCGGTCGATAGATCGGTGAAATCGACCGTGAGAGGCGCGTAGCCACTGGTCGGATCTCCGACGAAGTCGGCTGTGGGAGGCATTTGGCCGCTGAATCCCCTAAACTCGATTTCGTCGATATAGACATCATCTCCGTTTCCGCTGGCATCGCACATGAACCGCAGCTTAGCATTGGTGGGGTAGTTGTACTGGCCGCTGGAGATGGTGACAATCTCATGATAGAACTGGTTGTTTTCGAAGTCGCTACCCCGAGCCCATGTCGCGACAGTCTGCCAACTGGAACCGTCGTAATACTGAAGCCAGAAGTCCTCGTTGGAATTGTCCATGCTCCGCGGGTAGTACCAGAACTCAACCTCCAACTCGGAATAACCAGATACATCGTGACCAACAGTATGGTAGAATGATGAAGCCACACCGCTGTTGTCCTGGATGCCCGCGGCGTTACTGCCCTGGTGAGCGTATGTGCCACCAGTATAAAGATAACAGTCACCACCACCGTCGGTATAGTTGCCCCAACCACCCTCGAAATCATCATAAGTGATGACTATCCACTCACCACCGGGTTCGGTCACCGTGATGTAGTCCATCTTCGTCTCGCCATCCGAGCCGCAAGGACCACTAACGGTCAAGCTGACAGTATAATGGCCACTATCAGCGTATTCATGCCCCGGGTTCTGCTCACTGGAATGAGGGGTACCATCGCCAAAGTCCCAGTCCCAGGAGGTCACGGCTCCCGTGGATTGATCATAGAAATTCACGGTGAGCGGAGCATCTCCGCTGGTGGGATCTCCGTAGAACGCCGCTATTGGCACTGCATCCACATGAATGTAGTTAGTCTTGACCTCATCATCAGATCCGCAGGAACCCGTGACAGTCAAGGTCACCGTAAAGTCGCCGGCGCCGGTGTACTGATGGGTGGGGTTCTGATCACTCGAATGTGGGGATCCGTCGCCGAAGTCCCAATCCCAACCGGTGATCTCGCCAGTGGACTCGTCGGTGAAGTTGACAGTCAGAGGCTCACATCCACTGGTAGGATTGCCCGAGAACTCAGCTATCAAAGTGGCGCCCACGGAGATGTAATCAGTCTTGATCTCATCGTCCGAGCCACAGGGACCGGAAACGGTCAGGGTCACGGTGTAAGTTCCCGCAGCAGCATACTCATGATTGGGATTCTGACCGCCGGAGTAAGGAGTCCCGTCTCCGAAATCCCAGTCCCAGGAGGTGACCGCTCCAGTGGACTGATCCGTGAAGTTCACCGTGAGAGGTGCGCATCCATTCGTGGGATCGCCTACAAACGCTGCCGTGGGAGCCTCATCCACATGGATGTAGCTGGTCTTGGTCTCGGTGTCAGATCCGTAAGCATTGGTAACGGTCAGGCTAACCGTAAAATTACCGCCGCCGGTATACTCATGTGATGGGTTTTGAACGTATGAATGGGGTGAGCCATCGCCGAAATCCCACTCCCAGCTATCTATCTCGCCAGTTGATTCATCTGTGAAGTTGACCGTCAAGGGCGCACAGCCAGAAGTGGGTGAACCAGAAAATTCAGCCACCGGAGGAACACCGCCATAGGTAAGTGCTGCATAGGCGTCAATCAGCCCATACCCGTAGTATTGATCCCATCCGGATGAACCAAGATCCACAGCCGTTTCGTGAAGAATCGTGCGAATATTCTCAATACCGGTCTGGTTATTGGCGATCATCATTGCTACCACGGCGACAACGTGCGGACAGGACATGGAGGTCCCGTGGAAGAACCACCAGCTGAAAGTCGTCGGGTCAGCAAGAACCTCCGGTGGCCCGGGCTCGTAATTCTCAAAAGTCTGCTGGAGAACTCCATCCCCATAGCCATCTCCATTTTGATCCACATTCAGATCACCGCCGGGCGCCACCACCTCTTGTTCATTCCCATACTGAGAATAGTAGACAAGCTGATCATCGTACCTGGTGGCTCCAACCGCAATCACCTGAGAATACTTGGCAGGATATGAAATCGTTCCGACGCCCGAATTTCCCGAAGCTGCTACCAGCACAACGCCATGGTTGTATGCGTAGATGATAGCATTTTGAACCGTAGATCCAGGATTATAGCCAGCTGGCCACCCCATGCTCATATTGATAACCTGAGCTCCGTGGTCTGTGGCCCAGTAGAGCCCATCAGCGAGCCAATTTGCAGTCCCGGAGCCGGTGTAGTCGAGCACCTTCACCGGCATCAAGGTACAATCAAAGGCCACTCCTGCCACACCGTAACCGTCATTGGTGGTCTGCGCCACGGTCCCCGCCAGGTGCGTTCCATGCCCATTATTGTCATTGGGGTGACTATCGTCATTGACGAAATCATACCCGGCGGTAAAAGCAGTCCCGGCAAGGTCCGGCGCCTGCATGTAGTTGGTGACACCAGATTGAACCGTGTTTAACTCATATGAGGGCACGGGATAATCCTCATACGCTATCCCACAGTCCAGAATACCTACCACAACACCAGATCCTGTGGATATGTCCCAGGCGGTGGAACATTTTATCTTCGGAAAGTGCCACTGATATGAGTAGTACGGATCATTGGGCGTCATAAAAGCGTGGCAGATCGTGTTCAGTTCAGCATATTCAACCCGTGGGTCACGCTCCAAAAGAGAAATAATCTCCTGTTCCGTCTTTCCCGCAGGAGCACGGAGCCTCCTGACCCCCCCACGATGGGTTGAGAGAACGGTAGCACCATACTTGCTGCTAAGATCAGCGATTTCCCCTTTAGAGATGCCTCCCCTGAATTTCACCAGCACTTCGCCCGGCACATACTCTGCTTTACCCTCCAGGGTTGCCTTAGCAGGAAGGCGCTTGACCTTAAACCTTTCGCCCAAAGCTACCGACGAGAGAAGCATAACAACAGCTAAACCATAGAGAAAAATCCTTTTCATAGCAAGCCTCCATAGCAATCGGGTTTGTGATTAAGTCCCCCCTAACCTCCCAAAGTTGCCTTCCTGGCATCACCTCCTTTCAGTTAAAGGTGAAAAGTTGGTTCGTTCCCCTGGCATCACCTCCCTTCTACTTGGGGTTCTATGGTGGCAATCGTATTTTTTAAGGATAATCCGAAAGGTTGGCCCTTCTGTTAATCGTTTTGGTATTAGGGGATCCGGAACTGGAGGGGTGTGCAGGAGTTTGGTGTGCTTAAACGGGGGATATAGAAATGGTGGCTTCGTCCTTTTCATCATAATCGATAAAATTTTCTCATAAATAAGATACGCTTTTTTCTAGCCTTTGTCAAGGTAAAAATTTGCTGTCCCTATAGGTTCGGGCCGAATCACATACAGAAAGCTATGATCTGTTGTATAAAGCGAACTACCGTGATCAAATCTTCATCCAAAGGCCCATCCTCACAATGCGCGGGGGACCATAGTTGGCCGGGTCCCGTTGACGCCTTTGCCATACTTTGTAAGCCTTCTCCCAAGCATCATAATCGTAGCCATAGCCCTCTAAAAGAGGAGGATAACCGTTATCATCAGGCTTGCCTGAGTAAGGATAGACATCAACCACATTCTCCACATTGAACAGGTTCCTCACATCGAGGAAGAGGCCACAACGGAGCCCGCCAGCAATCTTGAAACCCTTGACTATCTTTAGATCCGTCCCCTGCGTGGATGGCAATCTTACAGAACCAGGTATCCCAGGATTCCCTTTGCTATCCAGGGGAGTGTAGGGAGCACCAGTATAGTAGGTAAACTGAAGGTTGGCGTTAAAATCAGAAAGAGGTTTGAATCCAAATAGTTGAGGCCCACAACCTTCTGGCGAATAGAGGTTGAGGTTTGTCTTGAAGGAGTAAGTGACATCGAACTCCAGAGGATACTCTATCCAATTATTACCAGTATAATAATACCAGTAAGCAGGTCCGGTTCCCTTGACGACCAGATACGAATAGCTAAGTGAACCAGAAAGATAACGAGAGGCCTTCTTGGTGATAGTTAAGTCTATCCCCTTTACTTTGGCGGAGTTCTTAACCTTATAAATAGTGTAAGAAGCATTTTGGGAAGGGAAAATTATACTATACAAATAGGTGTAGTAGGATTTCCTCTTATAGAGGCTGTTTAAAAATAGAATTTTCCTCCTGGGATTAGAGGTACCCATTTGGC
>CAZVGK010000031.1:0-37676 GCA_964626665.1 uncultured Gemmatimonadota bacterium
AAACCTCTAAATCCCGAAAACTTTTTGCATGTTCCATTTCTTCTCACCGATAACCCGATCACCGATTACCTCGCACTTCACTTGGGTAAATAGTTACTGTTACCAATAATGATCCAGAACTGGCTATTAGGGATTACTCCCAACGTTGGGAGATAGAAACTTTATTTGGTTGTTTGAAAAGCCGCGGCTTTCGTTTCGAGTCCACACATATGACAAACCCCGAGCGTATTAGCAAACTACTTGCACTGTTGGCCATAGCTTTTTGCTGGTGCCACATCACCGGAGAATGGTTGCATTCCCATAAGCCAATCAAGCCCAAAAAGCATGGGCGAAAGGCAATAAGCATATTCCGGTACGGCTTAGATCAACTACGTGAAATTCTGCTGAACATCTCTCATAGAATGCGAGACTTCAAAAAGATGGTACTATTACTCCTCAAACAATTGGCTTCTCCACTAATGCGCCCGATATGATGAACCAATTTTTGTCCTGTACAGAGGCGGTTGCTATAGAATTGCATATCTAATCAAGAGCAAAGATCACATTGTTATATTGGGCGTATTTTATGGTGCACTTGATATTGACCGATATCTTTTATAAGAGGCTGGCCTAACAACTGCTTCAAGACGGGCGTGAAAAGGCTAATGCTTTTTCACACCGCTCAAGCTGAAGCCTTACTTCCCCAAAAGGAAAATTAGCCCGGATTATGCGTTAGGAAACCACAAGATTTCACGAGATTATCACAAGATATTCAAAATAAAGAACTAACAAAAATTGAGGTTAAACCCCTCTTTCACCTGAAAGGTGAAAGTCTATATTCTTGAAGGTTCTTATATAATCTGTGAAAATCTGCGTTCACCCCGTTAAATAATTTAGAAATAGACATCATCGCATCCCCAAGCTTGCTTTTATTTAACGGGGTTCATCTGTGGTTTATGCATATTTTGGGCTGGTAGGTTTGGCACAAAGGCCTTCTGTTCGAAGGAATTAGGAAGGGGAAGTCCATAGGATAATAAATTAACAGGGAGAGAATCTTTTCGTTTCTTGAATGGGTCCAGAAGGACATAATTTTTCTCTTGCTTTTTATCAGATTTTAGGGTATATTACAGTTAGCTTTCAAATATGAAGGGAAATAGCAGGAGGAAAAGGAACGATAGCTTTCCGTTCAGTGGCAGATAAGGGAGTAACTATTCGTTCCACATTTAAGGAGGTGTATTATGAAACCTTTTAAGCGGTTGGGCTTTGACTTAAGTTATTTAGCGCTGCTCACAAAAAGGGGTGTCAAACCCCTGAGTCGGTGGGAGGAAGGGATCTCTCATAAAAAGGTGAGGGCACTGCAATATCTGGGGTTAAAAACCGGAGTGGTGGAGAGAAAGCTGTTAAACGGCAGCACCACCGACGAGCTTATCTTTAGCAAATCCTCCAACTATCTGGACTTCTACACGAATCGGTTTGATAAAACATCCATCAAGAAGGATTACGAAACCAAAATTACGGAGGGTTTTTTATTCGGCTATCCCGGTTGTTGCGTGCGCAACTTTGCTGAAAACGGTTATACCGAGAATGAATATGCGGGCAACGGTCAGGAAATTCTCTTTCACTGGGTATGCCCGGACTGCCGGATAACCCCCTCGCTTCTCCCCTATTATGAGAGGATTCATAATGAGTGCAGGGAGATATTTGCAGAACAAGCTATGGCCAGCAGGGGTTTATTGAAGAGTTTAGTTCCTGCTGCCGCATTATCCTTGCTTTTTTCATTTTCAGCGGCCAATGTTAAGGGTGATAACCCTCACTGGCTTCCCTTAGAAGCGGGCGACCCGGACAATGACTATCTCACCTACTCTGAAGAGGTTCTTCTGGGAACAGGCCTAAACTACTTTCCCCCGGACAGCTTAGCTGGACCTGCCAAGGCTCTGGAATTCAAAGCGATCATTGATTCCCTGCCGATAGGTAGTTCTGATTCCACCTGTTATATAATCGAACATCCTACTTATGGAATGGAATACTGTCAGGTTTGCGGTGCACCAATAAATATGGGATTTATTGAGATTGTCAACCCGATGCGGGGTTTATCCATTCAAATACCCTATATGGGCCTTCACTTTCTGGAAAATGGCAGTTTATCCTTTGATGGCACCATCAATTCAGGCCGAATTGATATAGAACTGCTGAAAGAGGTGCTGGCTCATTATGACACCGCTCATTTCCCCATAGTAACTTCCAATGACGGCGATAACGATGGTTTGAGGGATGATTACGAGGATGACTTTAACACCCAGTTAAATAATCCTGATAGTAATGGAGATCAACTGGTTGACGGTGCTGAAGTGGCAGAGGAGCTACTTGAGGCAATTTCAGGGCTACCGGTTGTGGTGTGGCCTGATGAACCACCGGCCAACTCAATCTATATGGAATATTGGGAACAGGACGGGATGGAAGTTTGTGATATCTGCGGAATTCCTCTGAATATGGGTGATGTTCATATTGTAAATCCCTTAGAAAACACCGAAATTAGTTTTCCCATTATGGGGCTCCACTACTTAGCCCATGGAAGATTTGCCTATGGGGGAAGTCGTAATTCCGGGGAGATTGACGCCCTGCAACTGGCGCAGGTTCTGGGGACTCAAACCGTAGTTTCTATGTTAGAGGAACTCCCTGACAAAGAGAATCTTAGGTTAAAGAACTACCCAACCCCATTCAACGCCAATACTGTAATCAGTTATAGTCTCCCAAAACCCGGCCTCATCACCCTGACGATTTACAACCTTCTTGGTCAAAGGGTTAAAACCCTGGTGGATGAATTCAAACCATCCGGCAGTCATAAGGACCTCTGGGACGGCACCGATGATTGGGGACAGAGGGCAAGCTCTGGGGTATATACTTACCAGTTGCGAGCCGTATCGGAAGATGGGCAGTCTCACTCTCAGGCAGGGAATTTTGTTGGGTCCGGGAAGATGGTATTGATAAGATAGGAACTATCCTGAACCAACTCAGTGGTATCGTATGTCTCGAAGAAAGGGCAACTAACACTTATGTTAGGTGCCCTTTCTCTTAGGGAGGAAGGCAATTCCAAGTTTCAAGACTTTTCTAAGGGGGGAAGGGAGGCACTTCCCATATTTTTTGACAATCGGGTTTGGCAAATTGATGTTTGGGGAAGAGGTAACCCTATCGAAGGTGGATTGACACAGATCCTTAGGATTACTCAGGTCACATTAGGGTTTGCACCATGGTATCTCAAGTCTTTTGCAAGGAGCGTGAAGACGAAACAATCTTTTGGCTTCAACCTTAATTCAGTGTCTTTTTGATTGCTTCGCTGCCCCTTCACTTCATTCGGGGCTACGGTTCACCGCAATGACTTAAGTACTTAGTGCTTCCATAGCAATTTCATATTCCGAGCATATCTGACTGCTGATTCCTAACCGCCTTGAAATTGTACCCCATGAGGCTCCCAATTAAAAAACCCAATAATTCACTTGACATACGGCGTAGAGAGAATATTTTATTATCGGTGATTGTGGTATTAGGTCGTAAGCCTTGTATCCGAAAACAGCGCTAGTGGGGGAACATTTGAAAAAACTCAGGGAATCAACTGGTAAAGCTTTATCAATGAGGTGATCAACGAGCAAACGATGGTGATTTGCCCGCACCTCCGCGGTGGCAAGCCCATGAGAAACCCAATGGACAGACTGCAATTGCCACCAGCAAGCGGAGTTTTATAATCCACACCGAAGGTCCCTTTACGAAACTGTGTGAATAATAGTTAGGCATAGATAACCGAAGGAGGCTAACAATTAACATATTCAGTTCAAATATTAATATCGCTAATAAATTCAATCCCAATGAGATGAATAAAGAATTCAAGAAAAAATTAGAAACCAATAATTGCTCGGAAAGTAGGGTCAGCTATTGGGTTACAAAAGATGCACGGCTCATCCGAAAAACACTAACCCTACCATCAGAACGACAAAAGAAAGAGATTGAAGAAGCTGGACAGACTCCAATTTTTAGCTATAATCAAACTGATTTTGTAAAAGATAGGGTTGCAATTGAAGTTCAGTTCGGAAAATACTCTAAACAAGAGGCTTGGGGTCAAATTTTCAATTAACAATATCTGAGGAACTGTTAAATCCTCTTGGCAAAAAAAGGAGTGCAAATGCGCCAACCAATTATTGCTGGAAACTGGAAGATGAACAAAACCAATCAGGAAGCCAAAGAGCTGGCCGAATCCATAATCCAAGGCATGGCTACTACCTCCCCTTTTCCAGAGGTAGTTCTCTGTCCTCCCTTTACCGCCTTAGAGACCGTAAAGGGGGTAATCAGCGGCCATAGGATAATAGGGTTAGGGGCACAAAATGTCTTCTGGGAGAGCGCAGGGGCCTATACCGGGGAAATTTCACCTAATATGCTCTTGACTGTTGGCTGCAGATATGTTATATTAGGGCATTCGGAGAGGAGAAAATACTTCTCCGAGAGCAATCAGATAGTTAACAGGAAAATCAAGGCGGCTGTTTCTGCTGGGCTTTTCCCCATTCTCTGTGTGGGGGAAACCTTAGAGGAGAGGGAAGAGGGGAGGACTGAGGTCCTTGTGGACCGGCAGCTAAAGGAAGCCCTCAAAGGGCTGAGCAGAGGGGAGATAGAAAACCTGGTAGTGGCCTACGAGCCCATCTGGGCTATAGGAACAGGGAAAACGGCCTCCCCGCAGCAGGCTGGTGAAGTTCATGGCTTCATCAGGGACCTTCTCTCCAACCTCTACGATAGGAAGCTAGCGGAGAAACTGCGGATCATCTATGGGGGGAGCGTTAAACCCGGAAACGCCAGGGATCTGTTTAGCCAATCCCAGATAGATGGCGGCCTGGTGGGAGGAGCAAGCCTGCAAGCTGATTCCTTCTGGCAAATTGTAAACTCATATCCGATAGGTGATTAAAATGTTTGCATTTTTGATCTTGATACATGTCCTTGTTTGTGTTGGCCTTATACTGGCCATCCTTCTCCAGTCGGGAAGCGGCGGTGGATTGGCAGGGGCATTTGGAGGAGGGGGGCTTTCCAGTGCTGTATTCGGAGGAAGGGGAGCAGCCCCGTTTTTGAGCAAGTTAAGCACTGTTCTGGCCGTTGTCTTTGCCCTCAGTTGCATCTCTCAGTCGATGATTCACCCGGCAAAGCATGCCATCAGCATAATTCAGGAACAGGCCAAACAAAGGGCCAAGCAACCGCCCCCTCCACAACAACCTCCCCCTACCTCGCAGGGAGAGGAAGGGCAATTTAAGCTACCCGCTCCCCCGGAGAGCTCAGGAACAAAGTAGATCTTGCCGAAGTGGTGGAACCTGGTAGACACGCTGCTTTGAGGGGGCAGTGCCCGATTGGGTGTGGGGGTTCAAATCCCCCCTTCGGCATCCTTGTTTTTCAATGGGTTATGGCGGTTCTGGTTTAGTGAAATCTTGCTCGATCTGGACTTGGTGTCCATAAAGTGTCCACCGAAATCCAGCATCGCCATTCCCATCCTCAGGTGATCAGGGGCCAGGTGGGCGTATCTCATCGTAGTCTTGATGTCCTTGTGGCCCATCAGCCTCTGCACCGTGGGGAGGTCCACCCCGGACATAACCAAATGGCTGGCAAAGGTATGCCGGAGAGCATGAGGGTAGAGATGGCCCAGACCGGCAGCCTTTGCTGCCTTCTCCAGTTTCTCTCTAATGAAATGATTCCCCAGCATTGACCCTCCCTGATTGCAAAAGACATACCCCTTTGCCGCCTTCATAGGCTCCAATATCCTCCGGACCTCCTCGTGCAAGGGCATTGTCCTTGACTCATAATTCTTGGTGTGCCACTCCTCCCTGCTGCTCACTGTCAGGCTACCTCTTGCAAAGTCAATGTCCTCCCAACGGAGATTAAGAAGCTCCGACTTTCTCATCCCGGTATGGAGAGCCGTAACCACCAGAGGATAAATCTCCGGAGTGTGCTCCAGGCAGGCATCAATTAGCCTTGCCACCTCATCCTGATCAAGAAACCTGGGAGAGTTCATCGCCACCCTGATCTTCTTCACTGGCTTGGCAGGGTTCTCCTTGAGGTATCCCCACTCAACAGCCATCCTGAGGAGATGCTTCAAGGTGTTTAACTCCCTGTTTAGAGTCTCCGGCTTCACCTTATCCAGCCTTTCAGCCTTATACCTTTCAATCTCCTTGGTGGAAATAGTGTGAAGAAAGCGACTGCCAAAGAAAGGGATCAGGTGGACATTGATGGTTAGCAAATCCCTCCTATAGGAACTCTGGGCCTTGTTGACCTTGCAATACTTTGCATATTCCTGGGCAAACTCACGGAAGGGAACCTTCTTCGGTTCCTCAATCCCGATCTTGCCCTGGGCAATCTTGATCTGCTTATCCTTCAGGGCCAGCTTAGCAACCTGATAGGATGGCCCTATCTTCTTCCTCTTGCGGACACCTTGGACACGGTAGTCTATGAACCAGTTTTCACCCTTCTTATAGACTCCCATGTCTCCTCCTTGGTTTTACAGGCAAAACTTCTTCTACCTTCCTTTTTCTCTAAACCGCTCAGCTTCGCTCAGGGAGGGGCCTTTCAACCCCTCCCCTATGCCCAGAGCATATTTCAATGCTCAGGCAGCCATCATAATTGTATTAGGTTCAGGCTTCTAATACTGCCTTCCTTCAGGAAGTATCTTGATCAAGGTTTCCTTGACTCCATCAAGCTGCTCCTCTACCTCTTCCACCTGATTCTGGATATGCAACAAAGTCCATTGCATATCTTCCTCTGGTGTATTTTCCTTGCTACCCGCTGCTGTTATAGTCACTCCCAATTGGTGACAGATTCCGCTTAGACTGTCCTCCAGGGCCAAAATCTCATTTAGAGGATTCATCGCTTGCCTCCTGGCTGAGATCCTTGAGCTTCTCTTCCACCTTCCACAGGATATCGTCCCGTATCTCTCTCAGCTTGTCCAGAACTCCAGAGAGAGCAAGAGAGATATCCACACCCCCAACCTGATAATCATTCACCCACCATATGCCCTCTCCCCCTGATGCTGCAGCCACTGTCACCACCAATGTGCCGTCAATCTCCGATAGGCGGTTGTTTGCCTCTTTCATCGCCTTGACTAACCCGGTGATCTTTTCCTTGGTGCTTGGGTTTGCCATAACACCCTCCTAACAAAAAGGGCCACTTTCACTGAACCTGTCGAGGCAGGACTATGTCCTTAAACAGCTACTTGTGGCCCGTTTATAGGCAATAAAAAGCCCGCCTTCGACAGATTAGATATAATATACATCCTCAGATCGGATTTGTCAACAACTTTCTTTAACTTTTTTTAGGAGGGCACTTTGTAAAGGATTTTAGAAGAACACGATAATTTTGAGAGAAATAAGATATATGGAGAAAAGATTGGGCAACGCGTTGCCTCATCTTTAGATAAAAGCCGAGGATAAAAGCCCTGAGATAGCCGATTCCAGGGGGTAAACCTTCTAAGTCAACCAATCCCCCTAAACCTACCAGTTGGGGTCTTTAACCCCTGCAGTAACTCCGGGATTTCCTTCTAAACCCCCTATTAGAAGGCGATAAATTTGAGGCAGTGACCCCATAATTTCCTCTAAGTCAAACTGAGGTCTCTGCTCCACTGTTTCTTACTCTTCGACCATCGTCTCACCTATGTTTTCGCTCTCAGATTGCATTTTTAGCCCTTTTTCGCCTTATCCCTCGACTGCGACAGAAGGGTCATTTTTAGGGTTTTAAAAGCCCCTTTTAAGTGATTTAAAGTCCCTCTCACACTCTCTGGCGCCTCCTTTTCAAAGAGGTCAAGTATTATATCGGCTCTGAGGCCAAAAACAGAGGTAAAAGGTAGAGAGTCTTTTAACTCCTTAGTAGAATGAAGTAGAACGGAGTAGGATTAAGTAGGAACATCCTATAAGAAGTTATTTTGAAAGGTCGAGGGATAGGGCGTTGCTTTCAGACCTACAAAACCCTTGATAAACGGTCATTATTTGGATACCAAAACTGAAAGGCCCCTTATATCCACTCTTCCTCTGCACCTATACCACTATCTCCTTAACGGATTGTAGTCAAATGTCAGTCTCCCTATCTCAAAGGGTTGTTTGCTTGTCTCCCGAACTCCAACTTCAATGATCTTTCCATTTGAACCCAGCCGTAGATTTTGTCGGGAATTAGCCTCGATACACTCATAAATCTCGGAGTTCTTCCCATCAATGTTAACCTCCATATCCACTTTGCCATCGCCACCATTATACCCCAGGTATAGAGCTATAAACTGAGATGAATGGTAGGGAGGTTTCCGAAAATCAAACCTTTTCCTGACGGAAGTCTCTATAGGGCTACCATCGTCATCGGTTGCCCCTTCACCAAACTTGTATATCCTGTGATTATCCTTATCCGCAAAGAGTAATTCTCCGTTCTCATTGCCCCAGATTTCAAAATAGGAAGGATCGATCCCTCTGTATTCAGTCCAATCAAAAGAGGAGAGATCCACAACAAAAAGCCTACCATTAACATAAAGCCAGTATTCATTCTTTTTGGCATAATAAACCCCTAACGCCTTTTCCAGAATATCCCGGGACAGTTCCTTTAAATAACCGTCTAATGTGTCCCGATATCTTATGTTCCCCTCTTCATCTCGATACGCTTTTTTACCAGGATAGGCAAACGAGTTACCATCAAAGAGAAACATTCCCACAGTCGAAAGCCCCATCACACTACCACCTACGGAAGCAAGGGTTTTCGAGGTTATCAACCCCATATTTCTTACATTCCCAATGAGATTATCCGATAGTTTCCAATACTCTACTGCTCCCGTCACTATCTCCCAACGTAGGTCATCTTTCTTCAAAATCACCAGGTTATTTTTCGCCTCTACTAATCCTATTATCGCATTGGAAGAACCAATGGGCCTCTTGTTTTCCTCTAATACCTTCTCCGGTATATCCTCCTCAGACCAATAGATTGTATTGGCTTCCCTCTCTCCTGCCAAAGATGTAGGCTGCTCGCTTGAAATATTCAAGCCAACTGCAAAATAGGTTTCCCGTAGGTATAGTTTTGCAATTTCGGCCGCTTCCAAAATTCGGTTATACCAAATGAATGTATCTACAAAATACGGTCTGGGAGTAGAGGCTATATAAGATTCCGCCACCATAAGCAGTGCTTCATCCCAACGCTCTCCCAAATACCAGTGAAAATCAGAATTGTAAATATAAGTGGAATAGGTGGAATCTGTAATATAGAATTCGCCAGGACTCCATTCCACCAACTTCCCATCTAAAGCTATATGCCATTTAGACTCTGCAGCATTAACTTTTTCCCACGATATTCTAATTTGATGCCAATTCCCATCCCATAAATCCCCAATATTTTTAAAATTGAGTGACATTTCAGGAGTCAAAAAAACTATTTGAACATCTCCCGAAGTATTATGACGCAAATAAAGACCAAGACCTCTAACAACAGGAATAGGAACAGTTGGATATCCTTGCGTGCTATGCCTATATTCAAATAAAGAATACAATTTATTGTCATCTTCACCAGGCAATGTATCCCCCAATTTAAACCAAAACGATACTGTTTGATCTTCCTGTGCTTCCGTATATCCCAATTGAGAAAAATCTATATAACCATTATCACCATCTTTTTGGGTGAGTTGAACATGTTTCCCCTCATCTTTGGTTTGGCTATTAATGCCGCCATAAAATCCGCCATCTCCATCCACAAATTCAGCATCGTGTAAATAGCCGTATAAACCACTTTCTCGACTATTGCTGGCTCGATTATAGATTACGCTATACCCCCCGAACTTATCCATATCAAAAAAGGCTACCATATCCGAATAAAGCAATTCCTTGCGGTATAAATCCCGCCAATCAGAGAGACTTGCCATATCCTTTTTGCCATAGAAGACCATAATTGTCTCTGGAACCCCATCTGCCAATTGAGGAAACCTTATCTTAAAACTTACCGTCTGAGCTTCTGCGTTAAAATCAGTTTTAACAAACCCCAATGGAGTTACTACTCCGGGGTCATTGAGCATAAACTTAAAATCTCTGCCCTCATTCGCCACAAAGTCATCATATTCGATATAATTGTCTGCCTTTGGGTTGTTCCACTGTAGAGTCGTCGGCACAATGGGATTGGTGAAAGTCTTCCCCTCATTCTGAGTTATGTGAAACATCTGGCTGTAAGCAAAACCAACCCCCGCCTCCTTCTGTGGCACTATCACATTGCCGTAATAGACCCGATTATTTACTTCTGTCAGACACCGAGCTACGGGCATCTTATCGGTATTCAGAGGCAAATCCGCCCCCGAACCATCGGCTACTGTTATATCATTGTGAACCTCATCGGCATTATTGGCGATCACCCACCTTTGCCACCCAGAAAAGACATCATCCGCAAACTGCTTGTATCGCCGATAGGTCCATCTTCCGCTTGTTCTCTCATTGAGGGATACGGGGATATCCAATCTAACTTTTCTAATGCCATAATTAAACATATACTGTCCATCTACCAATTCCGAAGCCCCCGAGGTATTACTTTCCTTATCGGGTTGGTCATCGAAATAATAGCTGACCTTATATTCGATTAAGCCAGGAGGGGTGATAATAACCCCAGAACAGGGAGGACTCTCACATTCTTTCTCCTCCCATTCCACTACTGAACCAGAAGGAGCAATACGGGGTTTTGTCACCTCCAGAACGCCATAATTGTCCTCGTCTTTAAAGAACATCGTTGCACTGACACCATCAGTAAGCAGAAGCCTATCACCAACGGCCAATCCCGTAATCTCCTGATTTATAACAGGGAAAAATGGAGTTATCTTGCCATTACTCCATTCCCCTGAAAGGTCTTTCTTATACCAGACGAGCTCATTTACCCCCGTTGTAAGGTCGTGTATGATAATGTCATAAACCACGCCACTGTTCTTATAGAACCTGAAATAAGCCCTTACTCCTGCTGAATCCTCAAGCTCCTGTATGTGAAAAACAGGGATAAACCCCGGCCTTTTTATCCGATAACCAGGAGTCACATTTACACATAGGTTTATGCTTTCGATCACATCCTTAAATCTGGCAGTAGCATCAGGATGAGCCGACAAATTCAGAGTGCCATCTAAAGCAACTTCTTTTTCCATCTTTACCTCCTGTATTTTTTATTCAATTTTTCACCAGCCACTAAAAATTTTCCCGCATCTGAGTATAAACACCCTACCCCGTTTCTGAGGGTTATAAACCAATATTCCAAGTAGATAGACGGGTGACTTGTCATAGTATAACCATCCCTAAAAGGGCCTACCCCCCAGACAAGGGATGCCTTCACATTTGGTCTCGACACATTCGCTCAAAGAACTCAGGGTAAACCGAGCTCACCCCCGTAAATCTTCCGCCTGTTCCTTTCTGTTAAGTGTTTAGGATAGAGCAAACCATCAGAGATGTTATATACCCCCATACCTATACCTACAAAGACCCCCCATTGGACAACCCCGTCACCCTCTTTGTCTCCTCCTTCAGGGTCCTGGCTCCCTCTCTCAGGAGTTCTATCACCGGCTCTATAACCTCCGAGTTAAGGGCTATTCCCTTCTTGCTTGGTCTATACTCACCACTTTCCTCATCCTCATAATAAACCCGAACATCAATAAACCGATGGCCCTTATACTCCCTCTCCTCAACCCTGATTAACTCCTTAGCATTCTTCCGAATTTCCCCTAACTGTTTCATCTCTTCTCATCTCCCTCAACTTTGAGCTTCTAAGCTCCCCTTTCAATGCCCTGGTTATAGCTTCTCCGATCCGCTCTGAGAAAGCTTCCAGTTAAGCCTATATGGGGTAATTATGGGTCATACAAGCCGATGGTGAGCCTTTTCCCTTGTAAATGGAGATGTGTCCTTCCACACTCTAAAAAGCTTGTCTGAAGGCTTATGTGGGGCATTTCTATTCAGAACCGACCTCCTCCGGCTTCTCTCCCTCCGGTGTCCTACCTTTGACCCTCCTAATGGTAATGGTGATGGTTCCACCCTCTTTGACAACCGTTACTTGGCCCTTCTCCTCAAGTTCCTTTTGCATTTCATCGGTAATCCTACAGTCAAGTATCTTTTCGGTTTCCTCTTCATTCCCACCTTCTGCCTGCTGTTTTACTTCTTTTTTAGCCATTTTGGGCCTCCTTTCAGCAGTTTTGGACACCATTTGGACACCAACCACACACAGCTTGCCCTAACTCCCACTAAAAGCAAGCACTTACTAATGTTTGACACTGCACTACCGATGCAATGGCTCAATCTCACTCTCCCCAAGCCACTGCTCAATCTGGCTTTGTTTGAACCTCACCAGGTTGCCCTCCGCAAGTTTGATATAGGGGATCCTCCGCTGCATAATCCAGGTATTCAGAGTTGAAAGCTTAATACCGAGCCACTCAACAAGTTCTTGCTTAGTTAATAACTTATCCATTTAGCCCGTAATTCTCTGACACTGTGTCTATTCCTTCCTCTTTTTTACTTTGAAGGCTTCGGTAAGTGTCCCTTGGGCCTTCTCCTCGATTGTTCCGCCAGTAGTTTTTTCTCATAAGCTACCAGTTCCTCATCACTCATATTCTCAACATCCGGCATTGCCCTCTGTATTATCAAAGGCTCGAAATCAACCTCATTCTTTCGCCGCTCTACAAGTTCGCCTATGATCTGATAATAGAGTCTGCGATCCTGTGAACCCGTTGGTTTCTGGGCTGCCTCCACCAAAGCCTGATCAATGGCTTCCCTGGCCCCTTTGAGTGTTCCCAGGCGTTCCTCAATGGCCTTTTTTACCTCTTCTTGAAACATCTCCCCCTGTTTCCATCGCCAAACGGTACTAATATTTACCCCTATCTCCTTCGCACATTCCACCTCACCAACACCTCGGCCCAACATCAGAGCAGCCGCTTGCTGAGCAGGGGTTAACTCCCTCCCTTTTTGCTTGTTCTCCTTCGTATCTGTAACTTTCTTTGTGACCATTTAATTTACCTCCTCTTCTAACAATTGAGTGGGACCGGTCTCCTCCTCTGACCGTTCCCCTAATAGACCAAGTAATTCATAACGCCGTCTCCGAGCTTCTGTCCCCTTCGGGCCTTTTATCAAAGCCGATTTAACCAGAGCTTTGAGTTCTTCCTTAGAAGGAAGTTTGGATTTCCCCTTTTTGTTTGCATTCCTTTGCACGGTTCCTCCTGTCTTCATAAATTATTAGCTATAACCTCTGTTTAATTTGGGGGGGAGAGAAGTTGGTACCCCTAAGACAACTCTTTTATTTTTAAGCATTTAAGTCTATTTAATTTTAACTTCTCCTCTCCCTCTCTAACTTTTCTCCCCCTCAAAATATGTTTTTGAGAAGAACCGGATATTTTCCATTAGTTGGGAGATTTTTTCAGTGAGTCGCCACTTGAAGGTTCCGGTGCCCTCCCTCTCCACAATCTTCAACAGCCTGAAATCCTCCAATGCCATTTTACAGGTCTCAGTGGGGAACTCGGTCATCTCTCCTATCTCGCCAGTCGGGAGAAATTCGCTTCTAAGGTGATATAAGGTCTCCAAGAGCCGGACCCTTTTTGAAGGTAAGGTATCGCTGGCTATTCGCCGCAGCAGTTCAAACTCATCGGCTTCTATCTGGGTTTTACCTCTGATCCCGGCAAGGGCAGAGCCAAGCTTGGTGAACTGTCCAACCAGTCGGGTTCCAATCTCAGGCACAGGGGCAAAATCTACCCTTTCGTTCCTCAGTCCAGAACGAGACACGGTTGAACGCAAGACAGCCAAGAGGCTTGCCAAGTCAATTATTAAATCCAGTGTCTCCTCCGGGATGGCAATGGTCTCTTCTTTGCTTAGTTTGCAGGTGAGAAGGAACCCTTGGATTGCTTCCTTTAGCTCCAACCTCATTTCTCTGGCTTTGCCCCTATTGGTGGCCGCCCGCCTCACCCTCTCCTTAGTATCGCTACTGGTGAGCCTGAGCCGAAGAAATCTCTCCCCAAGATCCTGCTCGACAGAATAATATCGGTCAATAGCCGGTGTGACGGCAGCTATAAGCCCAAATTTTGAGACATAGGATTTGCTCCAGACCCCTGAGCCGAACTCCCTGGAGGCCTCCCCATCATAGGCATCCCTGAGCTGGCTAAAGATTTCCCCTCGCACATAATGATGTAAGCCCAGGATGGCGGTAAAATCTTTGATCACAAGAACCTTTCCATTCAGTCGAGGGAGTAGAGAGGGATCGGATTTGTTTTTTGGCACCTTCAGCCCTGAAATCAATGTATTCTGTGTCAAGCTGGATGTGCTGTAGATCTCCTTGCATCCTTTCAAGGCCCTTAAAATCTCTGTCTTCATCCCTCCAGGCGGGGCTACGACAAATAGCCATACAGGATCACCCTCAAAGCGGTTCGCTATAACAGAGGCCAGGACAACATCGAGGACAATATCCTCCCCAGCCTCAATGTATAGCCACTTATGGAAAGTATCCTTCACATCTTGGAGGGAAACTTCAGGCTGTGGCAATTCCACCTCCGGGAACTGAGGGATCTGTTGGACAAGCTCCAGCAAGGCCTCCTTGTCTCCCCCCTGGTCCAGCCAGTCGCTTACATCCCCCTTTTCGGGGAGGCCTGGCAGGTCAAGCACTTTTACACTTTTTACCTTGTCCACTAAGGAATTGGCAACCTTCTGGCCGTGATCTTTACCCGGAGGATCGTTGTCAGGGAGAATAACCACATCCCGGCCTTGAAAATAGGGATTGTATTCTTGTCTCCACTTGCCACTCCCTCCAGGGTTCGTGGTAGCAGTGAGTCCCAGTTTAATCAACCTGTCCGCATCCTTCTCACCCTCCACTACGAACACAGGATCAGAGCCTTTGATTAACTCCTGTAGGCGATAGAGAACTCTCTTTATTCCATTCAAGTTCCATACCCATTCCTCCTTCCCGTCCGGCCTCCGTTGAGCAAACCCTTTCGGCTCATACCTGACAACCTGGAAGAGGAGATTGCCCTTCTCGTCAGTGTAATCATAGGTCTGGACAATTCTCTTGGAATTGCTGCAAGGTATGTTGAAGTCAGCAATGATTCCCTTTAGGATTGCAGAGAAATCCCTTTTTATATTAAGGTTATACTTCAGGGCATAGAAGGTGAAGATGTTTCCCTTAGCTCCACAAGCATGGCAATAAAATTGCCCAGTCTTATAGTTAAGGGATAGGGAAGGATTATGATCGTCGTGGAAAGGACAGAGGACAGGTCGTTTGTCTTCTTTCGGTAGGTTTGTTATATAGTGGCTAAAGAAGGGTCTAAAATTGCCATTAAAATAGTCTAAAATGATCCTTTTCTCATCTATCTTCATCTCGCTATCTTCCTTTTATTAACCGTAGCTAAGGGCTTTCAAGCTCTTCATCGCATCAACAAAGCTCAAAGGTTCAATCAATAGCTTTTTATTCACAAGATCAATCAGCAGTTGCTTTCGTTCTGGGCTATCCTCGAACTCGAACAGAGCCCGGCCATTGCCATTGGGCTGAACGCCCAACAGAGGAAAGCCCTTTATCTTCAGCAAGGCGGCAAACCACAGGTCATGGGTTGAATATTTATCTCTGTCATCTTTCATATTCACATCTCATCCTCTAAAACAAAAAATCCCACGGAAGTAATCCAACCTCCGTGGGATAATATAATGCATCAAAGATATAAACGCAAGAGCTTAAAACAAAAGCATTTATTACTGTTTTAGATATGCCAAAACATCATCATTCTGGGCTGTTTCAGTTTCCCTGAATTACAGTCCTGTGTACTCAAGCAATGACTGGATCATGAGGGTCCCTACTTTTTTACCCCCCATTTCTTCAAATCCTTCCTATAAGCCCTCATATATTCTCGGGAACGTTTCTGAAGTCTTGGTTTATTCTCCTGGTAGTGTTTGGCAGCGGAATGCTTCTTATTGCAGGGTTTACCTTCTATCGAACGCGAGCAGTATTCTCTTTCTTGTCCGGAGTTGGTGGTTGGAACTATCGGAAGGCCACATAGCTTACACCGCTCTGCTATTCCCTTCTTTACCAACTCATCCACAAGGGCATCATAGCATTGGGCTGGGAATTTATTCAAAGCACTTTTGTTTTCCTCTTCATGAGTGAATTCCAGAGATTCTCTAATGCACAATATCATCTGCCTACAGTGATTCTCGATCGACCGAGTTTTATGCCTCTTAAGATCTGCAGGAAATCTGTTTATATACCGTGTCAAGGCTTGATACAGGGTTGAACCCTCCCCTTTAAAAAGATCATTATAGTCTCTCAGTACAGATGCCTGCGCCCAGAAATTTCCCCGGGGGATTGTAGCTCTTCCTTCCACTAGGCAGAGCACGTCCCACACGTTTGCAAATATTTCTTCCAATTTCATATCTAAGAAATAAACTCGGCTGAAATTCTTGAGTTCCCGCGCCGACATCTTGTCTGTTATCTCCCCAGCTATCTCCCCTGCAATCTTTTCACTTGCCTCCATTCTCACTCTATGTTTCTCCGCTTTTTCCTCTTCTTCTTTTTCCTCTTCCTCTTCCTCTTCCCAATCATACCCTAATACTATGTCCTCCCCATGCTTCTTTATGAACCGAGTTATGAATTGTTTTACGCTTTGCCTTAAAGGCAAACTTCCCTCTCCTATTACCCCATACTCTAACCAAAGTCTTGGGGAGAAGAATTCAATCAATGCAGGCTGCCTCTTTATGGGGTTCCTCTCGAATTCTGGACCAGCCCTTCTTCCGATAGATTCCAGCCGCTCTTCATACCTTTTCCAAAACTCTGAACTCCGGTCCCTTTTCAATACCTTAGATTCCTGAATTTCAAAGTGTGCACAGAGTATTATCTTCTCAATAGACGGGGAGTAATATGACCGCATTCTATCCTCAATAACACCTAATTGGCTCCTAAGGTCGGAATCATCTAATTCCGCATAAGAGTTACACCCACATACGTAGGGTCCTATATCTATAGACCCAAGTGCCCCCCTATAGTACTTAGTTCTTTTCCTTCTTGCTAAGCCAATATAAAGATATATCCATTGCTTCCCGTCAAACTCCTCAAATTCGTTGCAAACACTCGCGCCTAACATAGTTGAGCCAAAAGGTATGCTGTAGCCGGCAATATACCAATCACTTGGATCCACTTGAAAATCAGTTTTACTCATCTCATTTCACTCCCTATAATGTCATTTACTTGTCTTTCTTTTCCCTATCGTCCCTCACTTAATCACCACCATCCTCCTCGTCTCCACAAAACTCCCCGCTTGCAACCTGTAGAAATATATCCCTGAACCTACATCCTTCGCATTCCAGGTTACAGCTTTATATCCAGGAGCTTGGTTTTCATCTACTAAAGTGGCAATCTTCTCTCCCAGGATATTGTAAACCTCCAGCCTCACCTGACAATCCCTTGGCAAAGCATACTTGATCTCCGTAGTCGGATTAAAGGAATTAGGGTAGTTCTGGAATAAAAGAAAATCCTTTGGAAGATAATCATAAGTTTGCCCTTCAATCCCAATGACTTCACCAAGGGAATTTGTTTTGATCAAATAGATACCGCCGCTACCAGTCTCCCCTGCAATGATAAACCCTTCATCAGAAGTTTGGGCAATAGACTCGCCCTGACCTCCATCCCAAAGGCCATAAGTTCTTGTCCAGAGGGTATCACCTAAAGAATCGGTCTTGATAAGGTAGATATCCCTATAATGAGAACTGTAGGACTCTGTCCAACCCACAATGCCATATCCTCCATCCGAACACTTAGCAACAGAGCGGCCCTCGTCATCGTCACTACCCCCATAAGTCTTTGTCCAAATAGTATCGCCTAAAGAATCTGTTTTAATAAAGTAAAAATCTGCGTATCCTGCACCATAGGAAAAAGTATATCCACCAATGATAAATCCCCCATTAGAGGTCTGCGCAACTTCCATGCCAACATCATCATAGTTCCCCCCGTAGGTTTTTGTCCACAAGGTAAAACCCAGGGAATCGGTTTTGATGAGATAGACATTACTCATGCCTGCACCGAAAGAGTATGTCTGTCCTGCAATAATGTATCCTCCATTAGTGGTTTGGGCAACTGAGCGACCTATATCTGTCTTCGTATCTCCATAATTCCTCGTCCAAAGGGTATCACCTAAGGAGTTAGTCTTAACGAGGTAAACATTATCGAAAGAACCGGGTGTGGGCTGTATAGATCCCGTGAGTATATATCCTCCATCAGAGGTTTTGGCAACCGACAAACCTGCACTCACACGGTTACCGCCATATGTCTTTATCCAGAATAAATTACCCAAGCTATCAATTTTGATTAAAAAGGGATTATAAGCTGCAGCACCCCAGGACTCTGACCAGCCAGTGACGACATAACCCCCATCGGGAGCTTGAACAACTGAACGACCATAATCATTTTCTCCACCACCATAGCTTCTTGTCCACAGAGTGTCCCCCAGCGAATCTGTCTTGACTAAATATACATCACAAACAGCCTTATCAGGAGACCTTGTTTCTCCTGCAATTGCGTATCCTTGATCAGAAGTTTGGATAACTGAAAAGCCTTGATTGCCACCATATCTGTGCTCAAAGGTGATTTGTGTCAAAGCCACTCCTCCACCGAATAATGCTACAGCTACTATGCTTGCCACCAAACCTAATCTCATCTTTCTCATCTTCTCCCCCCTTTTTTATGGTGACGATTATCCAGTCTTTTACCCTCACTTAAGCAAGATCATTCTTTGACTTTGTTTTTGTCCATAGTTTTGTCACACTTAACTTACTTTATCAACAACTACTTAGGACATCGACATTGGTATTTTTGTCCAAAGATTTGTCAGGAATTTGGCCTTTCAACCAAATTAGCAGATAAAGCAAATGGCGTCCAAACCTCCCGTTGCCCGGGTGGGGTAACAACAGAAGATTCGAACGCCATTCAAAAGCTTACTATTCCCCACCCGTGATTTTTAAGCAATTATATAACTAACGTGGTGGTTTTACTGAATTCAATCAAAATTGGGGATACTTAGCGAATCGGCATACTCATAACTTATGATCTTCCCGTATCCCGTTTGTTTGCATGCTTCTTCTTGGTGTGAATAATGATAAATTGTTGAGCCAGAATAATTCTTAAAATACTTACAAACGAATTTTATGCATCTCAATTCATAAGCAGTGAAAACGTTCATATCTGGCTCTATTCCAAGCCGTAATTCTTCTCCCAAATTGTTTGCATTCGGAATTTCAACAAAGTCCCGGATGATCAGCTCGTCATCAATCATCTTCTCCAGATATTTCTCCCAATTATCTGGCACCGGCCCTAGGTCAATGCGAACATATGGTGCACCCGTTATCGACCTTTTGTATTCTCGGAAATGAAGAAAATCCGAATAGAATAGCAACTTCAACAATTTCGTTTTATAAACACGATAATTCTCTTTGATCACTAATAGCACTGTATTTTGAAACTTGTCGAAGTCAAAAGGGCGATTCCCAGTATTTAAGCTCATCTTGTAATTGCAGAACTTCTTCTCCCACAACTGTTGGTACTCTTGATCATCTTCAGTTCTGATGAGCTCTTTTAGTTTTTCTTCAAACTTCTCAACTTCAGATCCTGATAGATTACCTCTATTTTCTTTGAAAAGCAGATACATGTTTTTCGGAGACTGGATGAACTTCAAGACACTGTTATGAGCTTCATCTTGCAATGCACCGGCTTCGTAGTTATGAATGGTAATTTCTCCCCATCCCAATAATCGACTTAACGCTCTTTGGCTCAGTCCATACTTTCGCCTAATGGAAGCAACATCATCGGGGAATAGATAATTATGCCTGGCTCGATAAGAATCATAAAGGGCCTTGAGGTTCTTTTCCTCCAGTTCAGTAGTCGCAAATTCCTCATTACAGACTTCGCATTTCAATACTTCAGCTTGAATGGTAATTTCTTCTTTGCGAAGACTGTACTTCTCCGCTCTCTTTATTAAGGCTACCTCCCTAATGGCCTCACAATTGGGACAAAATCTTTTCAAAAACCCTCCTACTGTTTGAATGGATACTTGATGTGATGTTTGGCTGGATGAAAGGAAAGGCACTTGGCATACTTTTGCTCTCCCAATTCAACAATCTTGAGTTTGATGTAAATCTCTCGATAGTCCACCTCCATTCCAAAAATCCAGACATCGCCAGATTCTTCTTGATCATCTGGCAGAGGCCCGTCCGAATAGTCACGATAATCAAGATTGAGAATGATTTGTTCTCTGATGGAAGGAGTTAATCCCAAATCTATTAGGGCTTCAATGTTAGGTCGACGTGGAACTACATCCAGTCCGTGGGTGGCAATAGCTATCTTTAAATTGGCTAAGAACTTCTCAATTTCTGTTTTCGACATTTAGACATTGTCTAATATACATTATCATATGATAAAAGTCAAGGATTTTTTTGTTATTTTATAATAACGCATATAACCATAAAATAATCCCCAAATTCCAAGCAGTTAGGTTATTTTGGCTAACGGAATCAATGGGAATCGAACTTACACCAGGGTTAACACAGCCCTTTTTTGTCAAACCTCCAACTTCAATTTCCTTGGCCAGGGGGCCTCGGAGGTCAACCTACCCGGAGCCTCCGAAGCCCCTTGGTCTAAGCTGGTGAAACTGTCAATCTAATCTGGTGTCCATAAAGTGTCCATAGAGGAACGAAATCCATCTAAAACTATCTAAGCAAATGTAAGAAAACTAACCCCTGTTGTCAAGGCCAAATTCAAGCTGGTCAACGAATTGCCCTGAAAATCAACAAGTTAGCCAAAACCTCCTGATGGCCTTGAGGGGGCAGTGCCCGATTGGGTGTGGGGGTTCAAATCCCCCCTTCGGCATATAAACCGTTGTGCCGTCAGGACCAAAGTCCTGACGGCATATTTTTTCTTCCAAGCTGTTTGCCTGCAAACCCCGCTCTCACCTATCTCCTGTGCCCCAGAGGATCTACATCGGCTATTTTAGCAAAATCATCTTTTTGCTCTCCACAAAGCTCCCCGCTTGCAGCCTGTAAAAGTAAATACCTGACGCCACCCCACTTGCATCCCACCTGACCGCCTTATATCCCGCCTCCTGTGTGCCCTCCACCAGAGTAGCCACCCTTTGCCCAAGAATGCTATAAACCTCCAACCTCACCTGGCAATCCTTTGGCAAGGCATATCTAATCTCCGTCACTGGGTTGAATGGATTAGGGTAGTTTTGGGATAGGGAAAAGCTCTCAGGCAGATCCACATCCCTGTTGCCATAAACGCCTACTTCCCAACCTGCTTCATTTGAACGAATGCTCTCATTTCCGGCGAAGTCAAAGGCAGAAACCTGATAATAATAGGTACTGCCCCAGAGAACATCTGAATCGCTGTAGAATGTATCTATGGTTGTCCCTAGAAGGCTTGAGGTAGTATCTGGATCAGTCCTTCTATAAACGGCATAATAGCGGAAATCCTCATCGGGGATAGCATTCCAATCCAGATTTACGGACGTATCCCCTGAAGCGGCGGTTAGTCCTTTGGGTGTTGAGGGAGCAAGGTTATCCACCGAATAACCGCTGTCAATTTCGGAGGCAAAATAGAATCAATGGCTCAGGGGTCATAGCGGAGACGAAGAACACGCTCCAGCAAGTATCGTCAGAGGTCAAATCACATAGGGTAGGTGCAACGCAATTGTAAACCTCCTGCCCACAAGCAGGAACAGTCAGGATATAGTGCCAATCACCAGGAGGGAATGATTTCAGAGAAGGAACATCCTCCTCCTTAGTTTCCCTCCCACTCAGGGAAACCGACAGGCTGTCAATTCTTCTCCATAGACAGTATTCGGTAATGGTAACAGTATCCTCAGGGGCATCATATTCGGAGGCATACCAGGAGACGGTGACTTGGCGTCCCTGGTCATTGGGAATATCCGTAATTGACTTGATATATGGTGGTCCATTTATTGGAGCAGTAAGGAACGGGGTATAAAGAACTTCCCCCTGGGTTGAATCATCGTAATAATCATAAATCCTGGCATCAATCGAATCTGTATTCGTTGTTCCCCACCAATTGTTGGTGGCGTTGACGTCACCATTCATATGGACAAGGCAAATTTCGTATTCACCTTTGTTCACAAGGTTGTTATAGGTTATTGTTGCGTGTGAAACAATAAGTTATTTATCCTGTCAATCCTGTCTAAAAAAGGGAATCATTAACTTGTCAAGTCAACTTAATCGTTTTTTCTCCGAAAGGCAAGCAGATAATAGATGTCATATTCACCAAGGGCAAAGGGAAGAAAGCCTAAAAGCCCGATTAGAGGTATCTCAAATAGCTTTATCCCCTGACCAAAGGGAACATCATAAACCCATTTTGAATGGGCCCAAAAGTTCCAGAACTCCCAGAAGAGACCACAAGTTAACCCAGCAGCAAAAAGCTGAAAGAATAACCCCAAACTTCCTTCCTCTGCCCTACCAATCATCGATGGCCTACCCAAACTCCGGTTTATAGGATCGAAAAACAATGGGAATCCCACCCAGATTGCTGTCACCAAGTATTTGGCGTATTGATAGCCGAGTACCAAAGGAAAAAGAAGGAGGAGGAAGCCAAGGCTTCCGAAAAGGAGGAGGTGCCCTTTCTGGACAGTGAACCTTCTTATGGGGATCTCAAACAACCTCAGGGAAGAATAAAGCTCAGTGGTCTCTAGGATGGCGGGAAGAATTGTGGCAAATGACCAGCAAAAGCCCAGCCATCTTACCCAGGAATTTGCCGGAAGATTTATGTAATGCCAATTCTTCAAATGTAAGTTGTAGGCCTCGAAGCATAACCAGACAAGGAGAGAAAGGGGAAACATAAACAAAAACTCTCCCCTTCTGTTCCTGATGAGTGATTCCCCTCTCATCTTGAAGACCAGGCTGTCCACGGCTAAGATGTAGCCTGTCCAAACAATAGGGGTGAAAAAGGTGGGTATAGGTTCAACTTTCAAGAAGAGGAGTAACTCTGCTATTAGGATTATCCCCAACCCTATCATCCCCTCAAGTCCTGATTTCCCCTTGTAGGTAGATGGCCCTTTCATTTCTCACTTACGAATTTAGCTCCTTCATGGAAATGAGGAAAAGGCTCAGGCCAATAAGATATTGCCTACCGGACTCCTTGTCAAGTTCTCGTTTAGGTGGAGGAACCTTGGGGAAGGATTCCAGACTCCATTTGAAATAATCAGGTCCTCTGATCTGAGATAGGAATGGGTGGCAGAACAGGAGATTCTGCCACCTCAGTGGGAGACCCCGTGGAGAAGTATTGTAGGAACAGGTCTTTATATCTATCCCAGAGGAGAACGGACAGACATAAATGTCTGTCCCTACAAAACAAATTGGGCTAAAGCCCAGGAGAATTTGCCCTGGCTAAAGCCGGGTAGAAGTGTGATCCCCTAGAGGGGGGTAAAGGAAAAAAGAACCGCCCTCCGGCATATCAAAGGGCGGCCCCATTTTTTTCATTCCAGTGAAGCTATTTACCATGTGCCGTTTTCACCCTCTGGATAGGGTTCCCACCATTGGCCGTGAACACCGTCTTCCGTCCAGGTTACCTTGAGTTCAGCACTCTCAATGGTGGGGTAATCTCCCTCATAGTTGAGATAGAACTCTCCGCTTCCATCCTGAGGACAAGCCACAAGCACCTTCCACTCCCCATCCACGGAATTCATCCAGCAGGTGAGCAGACCATTGGAGTCAGTAGACCAGTGAGCCTCCCAGGAGAGGGATTCTGATGTCATATCTCCTTCATAAACCCACCAATGGCCTGATTTGCTATCCGCAGACACCTCCCATTTCCAGCTCAACTCAACGGTGGTGGTATTGACTTCATATATTTTCACCCACCCCTCAGTGCCGTCGTTGTTACAATGACCCTCGGCGGCCTTCCAGTCGTCAACCGTCTCCTCTCCCAGAATGCCGGTTACTTTCCATTCCCAGTCGTATCCATCGGAGGTCTTGGTCACTGTAACCGTAAAGGTAGCCTGACCATCGGTATAGGTCCACCTCCAATGCCCATCAGAGTAAGTCCCTGCCCCTGCCATACCGGAATATGCCTGGGCCATAGCAGAAAAACTGGTTATAATCCCGTTCATAGTAGAGATCCAGTTTTTCGCTTCCTGCGCTTGAATTGTATCTGTGGGAGCCTGAGTTGGGCTGCAGAGATTTAGAGAAATCGTCTTCATTTGAGGTGGCGGATTAGGTTCCGGCTCTGTGCTCTTCTTCTTGCTGCAACTAAGAGAGAAAGCAAGCAGGGTCATCACGCTAATGGGAATGAGCCATCTCTTCATCTTTCTCACCTCCTTTCATCAGTTTTTAAGTTGGGTCAATTTAAACCAATTAAAATTATTGTCAAGTGAAAACTTTGTGATGACTCGGTTTTTCCTTTGTCTCGAATCCACTCTAACAGAGAAGGACGAAGTCAAATCTTGTAGGGGTCGGATTCATCCGACCCGATTTGCGGGTTCGATAAATCGAACCCCTACAATTAGCCCCCATTTTCCCAAACCGAGAAGACATCCAAATAAATCGGGATGTCACGGTCAGATCAGGGGATCTTTCCGCTCAGTTAAGAATCCTTTTGTGCCATTAGGGCTTTGCCCTGACGGATAAGTAAGCCTTTTGTGGATGATAACATCCACAATGAGCATGAGCACCTGACGGCTCGGCGGAAATCCCTCCCGCCAGTAGAGGCAGAATCTTGACTAAAACCGATACCTATACCCCAGGCTGGCCACCCTCTCCCCCTGGGACCCTCCCTGCTTGGTCAGCCTGAAATTGAAGTTAAGGCTTGAGGCCCGCGAGAAGGCATAGCCAGATCGCAATGTCAGGCTCTGCGACTTGTCCCCCCTCTGCTGGTTTGAGCTGAAGTTGAGGGAGTTGGAGAGCTTTCCCCGGTAAGCGCGGTGGTTGATCCCCAAGCCATAGAGATAGGTCTTGGTAGTAGAGGATGTAATGGAGGTATCTGCGTAGCTTTTGCCCTTGTTCTGGATATAACCGAAATTGGGGGAAAGACTCAACCCCTTTCCCAGATTGTGGGTGAGCATAAGCCGTAGATTCTGAGAATCGAAATCGGTGTGGGGGTTCACCTGGTTCCTATCCCGGGAGGTCTGGTAAGAATAGGAGAGAACAACCGCCTGGGGATTTCCCGCTAAGCTATAGTTATACCCCGCATTCAAATTATATCCCGTCACTGAGTTATCGACCTTGCAGGTATCATCTGAGGCATCATTCTTCATCCCCGTGAAGATGTAGCCAGGCGTGAGGGAGAGGCTGGCTGCAGGTCTCCAGGAGAGGTTAAAGGAGAAGCTGTTCTGCCTGGTGGTGTAATCCTTTTGCCCGGTGAGGTTGTCCCGGAAGGTGGAGAAACTTCCGCTGAAGGCGACCTTGTTCTGCCACAGGCCAAACCGGGAGGAGAGATCTATCTTCTGCCGATCATTGGCCAAGGAGGAGAGGCCTAAGGAGGTATAGCCAGGGCCGATGTAGGCATATCCCCCTTTCAGGTTTGTCCCACCCAACTTCAGGCCCAACTTGATATTGTAGGCATAGTCCACGCTGGTGGAGTGCCGGGGCTTAAAGAGCTTGCTCACCCCCGAGGGGATCTTCTCCGAGGTGAACTCCGAGCTATGCATATCTCTGGTGTAGGCGCTGGCCGCAAACTCCCCGCTTAAGGAGACCTTCCCCAACTTAGCCCCCAAAGAGACCCCTCCCACTATATTCTCCTGAGGTGGCTCCACCCCCGCACTGTCCAATGACTTGGGGTCATCCCTTACCTTGAGCAGGTTCAGATCAAGGAGAAAACCTCCCTCCTTCCCCACTCCCAGTTTCACCCCAGATAGATTCCGCGCATAGGTGGGGCTATCCCCCTTTGTCGCCCGCCGGTTTTGGCCGCTCACCAGGGAAAGTCGGAAACCACCTGGTCGCAGGTCTATCCCCCCTCCCCGCACAAACTCACCGTTGAGGGTGTATGCGGAGAACTCCGGATAGTTGTCCCCGATATGCAGGGTAACCGGGCCAAACCGGGGACTGAGGGAGAGGTGGTTGAAGGGCTGTCTCACCCTGGTCTCCTCGGTGGAGAGCATAAACTCGAAGGGAAAGGACATCCCCCAAAAGGAGACGGTAGGGCGGAGGTAGAGCCGAGCGGTAAAGTCGGGATGATCGGTTTTCCCTTCTTTCCTCTGGTAGCTCTCCAGATAGGTCCCCACCTCCCCGGTCAGCTTAAAGGAGGAGGAGGACCCAACCCTGGGCAAAAAGAGAAGGAGAAGGCCGAGAAGGAGCGATAACCGATAACCGATAACCGATAACCGATTCTGTTCTCTCATTACTTCTTCTCCTTTTTAAGCTGTCCCTTGAAGACCTTGGAGAAGGAGGATTTGTTCCCTGAGCTATCGTAGGCCCGCAGCTTGTAGTAGTATTTCACCCCGGGGGTTACCTTCTTATCCACGAATCTTGCCTCCCCCTTAATCAAGGGGCTTACCTGCAGGAAGTTGCCCTTCTTCCTGATGGACCGGAAGATGACATATCCCCACAACGACTCATCCTTTCCCCTCTCCCAGCTTATCACTAAGCTGGTATCCTGGGGGCTGGGGGTTATCCTCACCCTTTGCGGAACCTGAGGAGGGGTCTTGTCATAGGGCCTGCCGGCAATGGGCCGGGAACGGGGGGAGATGTTCTTGGCCCGATCAACCGCCTCCAAGGTATAACGGTAGAGGACCCGTGATTTAACCTTACGGTCGGCAAAGCTGGTGGCCTCAGGGGAAAGGGGGTTGGAGGTCAGCCTCCCCCAGCTTGTGTCACCGTCACTTTGGCGGTAGAGGTTGTAGCCGGCGACATCCCTCTCCGGGTTGGGATACCACCTCAGGGTGATGCTTCCATCGGAGGAGGTTACCCCCTTGAATATGGGGGCCGTGGGCGGGGTGACATCGGGAAGCCTTACCTCGACCACCTGGGAGGGTTGGCTCTCGTTGTAGTTGTTGTCTAAGGCCTTGATGCGATAATAGAAGGGGTTGGAAGCCTCCTTGGTCAGCTTGTCCACATAGGTAGTGTCGTAGACCGGGCGGTCGGTAAGCCTCAGATATTGCTTGGCATCCCGCTTCAGCGACCTAAAGACCACATAGCCGTTGAGGTCTTCCTCCTTGTTTGGTTTCCAGCTCAGGATGACCTCCCCAGGTCGGGAGGTTGCTTTCAGGCCTACGGGAGGCACTGGAGGGACATCATCGATCACATTGGCTAGGGCCACATAGGACTTGCCGCTCTCATTGCCCGCCGAATCAAATGCCGTGACATAATACCAGAGGGAGATCCCCAAGGGCAGACCACTCTCCTGGTAGGTAGTCGCCCCCTTGGGCAGAGGCTTTTTGTTTATCTTGTGGAAGCTTCCTCTATAATCCCTTCCCCGATAGACATTGTATCCTGCCACATCCGGCTCGGGTGACCCCTGCCAGCTAAGGGCGACCGTATCCTTGTCCACCTTTGTTCTTAAGCCCAGAGGGGCCAATGGGGGGGTGAGGTCAACCGGGGTGGCACTCAGCCTCTCCGATTCTGCGCTCTGTCGGCCAAAGGCATCGATCCCCTTGAGATAATACCAGTAGGTGTGGCCATTTTTCACCTTGGAGTCGGCAAAGACGAACTCCGGCACTACCTCCATTCCCGTGGTGTCCGTGGTGGTGAGGATAATAATCGGTGCGGTGTTTATCCGCTCGTATTTCCCATCCTTCCTATCGCTGCGGTAGAGGTCATAGGCGGAGAAGCGGGGTTCCTTGAACCAGCGGAAGGAGACCACCCCATCTCCGGCCTGGGCAAAGAAGCCCAAGGGAGCGGTGATGGGAAGATAGTCTTTTAAACCTATCGGCCTTGGGATGGTGGCCAACCTCCTCTCCTTATCTTTGGCATCAATCTCAGTAAGCCGGTAGCGATAGCTTTTCCCCTTCTCAACCGTTTTATCCTCCCACCTCAGCCCTAAGACATCGGCCACCTGGGGGCTGATGTCCGCATAGAGCAGGAGAAATGATCTGCGGTTCTCCTCCTCAAGCTTGCGTCTCCTCTTGCTCTTGTATTCCAGGGGCGAGGGGGAGATGAGGTTGATTACCCTCTTGAAAAGCTCATCACCCAACCTCTCCTTGAGAACCTTCTCATCGGTTATCTTCACCAGAGGAGTGGGATTGAGCTTGGTCCAGGTTTTGGCCCCCGCCTCCTGGCGGTAGAGGTTGAAACCACCTGGGGGGAAACCCTTCTCCGGGATAACCCACCTCAGAATGATGGACTGTCTATCCGCCCCGGCCAGGAGGGGAAACCCCTTAGCCCACAAGACCGAGGGGACCATAAAAAGTAAGAAAAACGGTATTGTAAAGGTTGCCTTCCTCATCTTTCCCTCCTTACGGTTTCTACCAACGGTTAAGCTTATCCTCCGGTATGGTTATGTTGAACCTACCATAACGCTGGCTAATTGGCTCCGGCTGCCCGAGGGAATTTGGATCAATCGGACGGTAATGGAGAATGACCTGAAAGTTGCTGGGAACCGGCCATCCCTGCTGATCCAAGGCATTCCACAGGCTCTGCTTCTCCTCATCGGAGAGGGTGTTATCAGTAACACCCCAATGCTGAAGTGTCCAACTGGGGAACTGCGCCCGAATATAGTCGAGATCGGGCACAAATTGAACAAGATAACCACAGTAGTGCCTGATGGCATGCATAGGGCCGATGCCATAGATCTCATTGCTTTCGTGATGAACTCCCGTTAGATAAACATTTGCCGTGATGTGCACGGGGGCTGGAAAAATAACGCTACCGTAACCCCAGTTGTTACCCGTCCAAAATTTCCAAAAGGTAAATACGTTACGGTTAACTGTAATCTCCACATTCCCAAGGTACATAGGTTCAAAAACAATCTTTTCTATATCTCTCCAGTTTATCGGCTCTACCGTGTGGAAATAACAAACCTGAAAGAACTGATAAGGAGGAATCTGGGTCACGCCTAAGCCCAAATGTGGGTTCTTATCCGATGCCTCCATCATATCATGGAAATTCTCATAGGCGGAGGTCTTGAAGGCCAACTTGTAAACCTCCTCCCCGGTCCCTATCTTGGTCACTCTCAATTTATATTCCGTGTTGGGAAGCCAGTGTGATCCTCCAGCTTGCCGGCAAAAGGCTTCAGCGTGGATCCTTTGGTGGTTGTTTTTCCATCGAGCAGCGCCCATACCGCCCCAGTCTATTACTTCCTGCCATTCCCCGTTAACCTTTTTGTAAATACCCGGCTTGTAGCCCGATGGCATTCTGGCAAAGAAGTTGACATCCACATCCGAGTTGGTATAAACCCACTTCTGCCCGGAACGAGGATAGGACGATTCCACATACTGATTCCACCTCGTAGCCTCATCCCCTGTGTAAAAAGTTGACCAGAATTCGGTTTGGCCAACGTCATTCCAGTATCCACTGTGGCCCCACCTTTTCTGCATCCAGGCATGGATCCGCATCTTATATTGGGAATGCGGCATCAACAGATCTCGAGGGTGAAAATAGCACTGTGTGCTATCCTCTGTGAGGCCCTGATCGCGGAAGGCAACTGCCACTCCATTCCCCGGCTGCGGGTAGTAATATAACTCGATATAAGTAAAGACGACCCTATACTCCATATCTCCCTGACCAAGTATTTTCCACGCCTTGAAGGGAAATCTCCCTGTAAGCTTGATCCCTAATGGCACATCCTCGGTCCCGTCAGCCGGATAGTTGGAGACTATGGCCGGTGGGAGCTCCACCTCACCTCCTCCGCCTACAGAACCCTCCTCCGACTCCCACGAGAAGGACATACTAAAGCTGCCGGAGACCAGGCCCCCGAGCACACTATAGTGGGCCGAGACACTTCCCCAGATGCGAGTGGGGTTAGGGGCCCTCACCCCCAAGTTGGCCGCCACACCGGCATTAATAATGTCAAAATCCGATCCGAAGACATGCACCCCGGCTCGCACATCAAGCCAGGCGGCCACCTCCCCATAGATAAAGAATGGATTATACCCCACAGCCACATCGGCGCTAAACCCGGCATCCAGATACCCATAGAAGATCCACCAACTGCCTCCCGCGTGCAGCGCATATTTAAAGCCCAAGGCTATCCCGTGGTTGTCTATGTCAAAGTATCCGTGACAGGTGAAGATATAGAGAGCCTTAACGCTGATCGGGGAGTCCTTCGTGCCGATGTGGAAATACCACTCGTCAGCCGAGAACTTCATATCTGCATAGGCAAAACCACCTCCCGAGGCTGGGATCCTCACTATCCCGCCATACCTTATCTTTACACCCAAGGAAGCGGTGAAGACGAAGGGATCGGTCTGCACATCGATATCCGTTACGATCCTGAACTGGTCTGACCTGGCCGTCCTGCTGGTGAACAACCAACTCTCCCCGTGGAAATGTATCTCCTTTAATCCCCAAGTCGAGGTGAAGCTGATCTCAAACATCAAATCCGCATTCCAGGTATAGCCCTGATCGCTGGATGTCCCCAGGACAGCCATAGCCTTGAAACCAAACCCCATTGATCGGTCGGGGATGTACTCGCTGTCTCCGGCGTATTGCCCGGCGCTGGTGGTGTCTACTCGGCGACAGTGGTAATAGACCCCTCCCCCCAGGCCATAGAGGCTAACCGGCAGTGCACCCAGGGGAAGCCCGGCATTCAGGTTCCCCTTAGCCCCCACATACCAGTAGTTATAACGATTATTCTGAGGACCAGCCGTCCCTATCTTTAGGGCAGCCCAAACATCAAACTGATCCTTCACGGAGAGCTCCGTCTCAGCGGCAAAACCAGTCCCATAAGTAGGGTGATTGTCATAGAATTTTATCTCGGCGTAGAATTTCAAAGGATTCCGATCATAGTCTATGCTCAACCCCGCTACGGTCGTTCCGTCATATACCCACTCACCACCCTGCTTTTTGGAGAGAATCTTAAATGTTCCTTCTGCATCGGCCGTGGAAAGTGGGTCGGGGAGAACGAGAGCAGCCTTCATGCCAAACCACCTTTCATCCTCCCCTAAGCCGAATCCAATCCCAGAAATGCCAATTTCGAAGAAGTAAAAGTCCGCGTTGGGCATTTCACTCAGGTCTATCCAGGCTCCCCCTCCGGAGAGCTTTAGCTGGCCCTCTGAGGTTATTCCCAGACCTTCGAAGTAGATTGCTTCAGTCGTAATATCCGTCAAATCAATATGAAACTGCCCATCTATAGTCACCATTCCCACCCCTCCAGAGTAGGAGAAGTGGCCTCTGGTAATGATGAGGTGCATTCCCCAATCCTCTAACTGAATGGGGTCTCCAGGGATAAGGGTGAGATCATCCAACCCTGTGGCGGTGATGGTTATGGAGAAGCCATAGTCCGATTCCAGGAAAGGGACGGTGAGCTTCCCCTTTATTTTCCCCCTCTCCACTGTATTGTTCACCAGGGTGAGGTAAACCGAATCTATCTTGGCGCCAAAACCTCCATATTTTACATTCGGTGGCACCGCGGGAGGAAGAACGTCCCCCTGCATTCCCCCGCTTCCAATACCAAACCCTCTGACGTTGATGGGAACAGCCGGTAGCTCAGGCAAATCGGGATCGATGCTTTCAAATATATCTGGGAGGACAAGCTTGGCTGAGCCGACATATACCCCCATAAAGTTAGGTTGCATATCGTCAGGTGATTGGGTGTTTGAGAGGTCAAGGATCAACTCCTTCACTTCAACGGCCAGATCCGTCTCCCCTATCTTGAGCGCAGGCATCGTCACCTCCTCAGGCAAGGTCAGGTAGAAATCCCTACCAAGGAGATCAACATCGTCAATAATAAATGAGACAGTTTGATTGTCTATGTTCTTAACCATAGATGGAAGGGTGACCTCAAGATCTATGAGGCTTGATATGCTGTGGCCCAAGGTTACACTTGAGCCTGATTTGAAGACCAAGCCAAAACCCATAGGGTCAACCAGGTCAAAGGGTATGTCAGCTTCCAGTTCAAAGGTCCCGGAGAGGCCATCCGGGGTAATCTTGATGTTGTTCAGCTCAAAACTAAGTTGGTTGCCCCCTGAAGTTGTTATGGGAAGATTAAATCTCAGGCTCCCATTACAATTTGCCGAGTCGGGCAGAAAGGTGATGCTATCCAGATAGAGATGGGCAAAGTCGGCCTCTGCCTCCAAAGGGGGGATAGCAGTGAAGGTGACGGAGCCTGAGGTAACTTCCATATTTTCGTTGAGTTGCAGTCCACTGAAACTGACCTCTATCTGTTGATTGCTAAGGAAGGGTATATCTACGGTTCCTGATCCAGAAAAGTTATCTGGGGAGGGATCGGTCACCTCGGTAATTGCGACGGTGAAATCGCCAATTTGGATCTCCTCCGGTGGTTGAGGGCCCCCAGGTTGGTATCCCGGCGGCCAATAGGTAAAGGTCCAGATCTGGCTTCTTCCTTGGTTTGAGCTCACCGGATAGCCGTATTGGTCCTTGGCCTGTATCTGCCAGACATAGCTCTTCCCCTCTTCTAAAGCAGGGGCACTTAGGGGATAGATGAGGAATGTCCGAGACTGCACGCTAACCTGATAAACCGGATAGTTAGACCTGATGGCCGCACTGGGTCGCTGGCCGGGGAGAAGCTCACATATCTTTAGATGGTAGGTGAGCTGGTAATCCGGGGGGACGATCACTGGCGTCCACTGGAAGTTAGGGTAGGGAGAGCTCAGGGAGTCACCATCTGCGGGCAGGATAAGGGAAGGGGGATTGGGGTAAATGATGGAGAAATCTCGGCACTCCGGCCCCACCGTTTTATTTCCGACAATTACCCCCACACAGATGGTATAGGTACCCTCTGGTAACCTCCCTGTCCTAATGATGTTCGACTCTATCCTCGTATCATACTTCACATCTCCCCAGTCAATCAGCTCCGGGGAATAGATGGAGGTGAACCCTGGCCGAAGGGCAATGGGCTGGCTTCTTCCTGTTAAGATCGACTGATGTCTTCCAAAACGGTATGTAATCTTTCTGGTTATAGTCAGGGTCAGGGTAACATCAACGGATTGTGTGGATGGGTTGTTGAGGATGAGCTCAGCATATTTAGGATTCCACTCCCAGTCACTCACATAGGGAGAGGGATAGGGATCAACTTTAAACTGCTGGATCTCCACCTGAGCTAAGGCGGCCCCGGTGAAACCCAAAAGTAGCACCCCCATAAGTGCGAATATCGTTAACCTTTGTCGAGTAGACATCATACCTCCTTGATTTTCTTTTGAGGTGGCAGAAGCCCTCTTCTGCCACTTTTCCTGTCCTGTCAGGTCTCTTTTGTGCCGTCAGGGCTCTGCCCTGACGGAAAAAGAATTTTTTTCTGGATGATAACATCCACAAAGAGCAAAAGCATAATTTTCGCCCTCTCCTTAGTCCTCCCCCATGAAGGGGGAGGAGACCTCTTGGATACCCCGCGCTGTGGGCAGAGGCCTTCACTGGAGGTAACACTGGAGATTCAAATTGTCAAAAACCATTAACGGGCTAAAGCCCTATCAACCCCGGCTAAAGCCGGGTAGAAAAAAACCTGTAGCGTTGAGTAGCTTTTTTACTGTCTGTGAAATCATTGTAATCCGTGGCCCTTGTTTGGTAGCAACCACAAAGCCCCTAAGATCGCAAAGGAAATAAAAAAGCAAAAGAGAGATGAAATAAAACGATTGATTAATAATCTTTAAACTTTGCGTCCTTTGCGACTTTGCGGTGAATTATTTGGTTGCGGCTTTGTCGCGCTATGTGTCTCCGGGGTAGACTGTCCTACCCTCAGGTTTATCCCATCAATGATCTGATCTCCTCTAAGGATAATCCCTTATCCTTGAGCCTAAGTATCTCCCTTAGCTTTGAGAGGTTTTCCTCGGTGAAGATGCGATAGCCCGCATCCGAAGAGTGGGCCACATCCAAGAGCCCCAACCTGACATAATAGTCAACTTTGCTCGGCCTTACCCCCACCTCATCTGCCAGTTCTCGTAGCGTATATAACTTCAATAATCCTCCAATGAAAGGTCTCTGAATCTTCCTAATCGTTCTCTTGCCGTCAGGTGAGGGCACCTGACGGCTCGGTAGGATCTTGACAATCTGCGTTTATCTGCGTCCCAAAATGGGATTTTCTATACTATTCACCTACTTGATGCTCATCTTCTGCAACCCCTGCGGGAGTGCGAACTGGGAGTCCTTGATGGAGGTGGACTTAACCTCTGTAACCACCATATGGATAGTAAAGATAGGCTTGTTTCCGGTCTTCATCGCCTCCATCATACCCTTCATCTGAGCGGGCATTTCCTCCTCCTCCCCTTCCTCCTCACCCTCTTCCTCGACAAAATTCCCCTTCATCTTCATAGAGGCATCCATAAGGATGGGGAACCCCCCTATTTCATTCATCTTCTTGGTGAACTCCTCCATCTGGTCCTTCTGTGTTCCAGAGAAGAACTTATCTATGAAGCTCGTGGAGGAACCTCCCGTCTTCTCTGAAAGCTTCTTTTGAAAGTTGTTTAACTCCTTTAATCTCTTCTCCCCCTTGGTTATCCAGAGATCACCGGACATCGAATATGAGATCTTCTCCCCCGTCTCATCATCTATCGCCTCCCCCTCCATAGTCATTATCACCTTCTGGCACTTGAACCCATTTATCAGCTTGCTCTCTTTCGTCTGCTTCACCGCAAACTTGGGTAGGTTGACCTTAGCCTGGCCTTTAGCTTTTTCCTCAGCAGGTTGAGGAGCGAACATCTCCTTTAATGGCGTCTCCTTATAGGTTTTCGTATCCGGGGAGATGGTCCAGACAACATCCTTGTCCAGCCTGATAATGGTAATCCCACCCGTTCCCGGCACCCTCATCGTTTTACCCGGTGGGGAAATCATCTCCGTCCTTTGCTTATCCCCTTTGACAAAGGTAGTTGTCTGGAACTCCATTTGCATCATCCCCCCCATCATCTCCATCTTCATCCTCTGCTTGTAGACCACATCAGCCCACAAGGAGCTTACCATCATCAGACAACCAGCTATGGCCAGTGTCAAAGATAACTTCTTGCCTCTCATTGGAATCCTCCTTTGGTTTAAATGTTGCCCCTAAAATATAGCAGTAGGTTCTAATAGCCACATGAACTTAGCATGCGAAGCGAGCTAAGTTCATGTGAAGAAGAATCCCTCCTTCTGGTTTTATTGCCTTTAATGTGCATCATTCTTCATAATTCCAGGTCCTAATAGCCTCTACTACCTCCTCTGGCTCATCGACCATCCTGATAATATCGAAATCGCTCAGGGAGATCTTTCCCTCCTTCACCATCTTTCCCTTCATCCAGGCGACCAGACCAGACCAGTAATCCTTATCTACCACCACGATAGGGAAAGGTTTTATCTTATGGGTCTGAATCAGGGTCACCGATTCAAACAGTTCATCCATAGTGCCAAATCCGCCGGGCATAATGACAAAGGCCCGAGCATACTTAACAAACATAACCTTTCTCACAAAGAAGTATCGGAAAGTTACTAAAGTGGTAATATACTCATTGGGGGCCTGCTCCAGTGGGAGCTCAATATTCAATCCGATAGATTCTCCCCCACCCTCCATTGCCCCTTTATTGGCAGCCTCCATTACCCCAGGGCCACCTCCGGTTATCATACAGTATCCCTCCCTGACCAGAAGTTGGGCGATCTTCTCCGCCTTCTGATAGTCCCTATCCCCCGGCCTTACCCTGGATGAGCCAAACATAGTGACTGCAAGAGGGAAATGGGCCATAGCCTCAAATCCCTCCACAAACTCAGCCATAATCCTGAAAACTCTCCAGGTATCCTTGATGGTAAAGTCATCAATGAGATATTGACGCCCCTTGTTTATCCTTGATTTAGAAACAGCCTTTCTCTCTGAATAATTTGATTTCTTTCTCTTCATATCGTCTCCTTCCACTAAATGTCACAGTTTACCACGGAGTCTCACGGAATTACACGGAAGGCTTTTGTCCACGAATTCCCCCCTTCCGGGGGCTTCAATCAGCCTCTGAGAAATAGATACCTAAGCAGGAAAAGAAAGGCAAAGAGGTGGATTATCCAGTTGACCTTCCTCCCCTGTCCGGTCAAAATCTTCAAGAAGGAATAGGAGATGAGGCCAAAGGCTATGCCCTCTGTGATGCTGAAGGTCAAGGGCATTACAATCAGGGACAAAAATGCCGGAAGGGCCTCGGTAGGATCATCCCACTCAATCTTCCTTACCTGTTTGAGCATCATACTACCCACAACTATCAGAGCCGGCGCTATCACCGGATATAGCTTAGCTCCGGAAGCTAGCCCATATCCTCCGCCGACCATCTTGGCCAGGGGATAGAAGAAAAGGGCCATAAGCATCAAGGCACCGGTTACCATATTAGAAAGTCCAGTTCTCCCACCCTCGGCGACTCCTGCCGCGCTCTCTATATAGCTGGTTACAGTTGAAGTTCCCAAGAGAGCCCCGGACACTGTCCCCACAGCATCAGATAAGAGAGCCTGCCTGGCCCGGGGGAGTTTGCCTTCCTTGATGAAACCGGCCTGCCCACTTACCCCTATTAGTGTTCCAATGGTGTCGAAGAGATCCAGGAAGAAGAAGACGAAGATGATGGTAATGAAACCACTTAGGTTAGCAAATACCCCTTCTAAGTCCAATTTCAGAAAAACGGGCGAAAGAGAGGGGGGAAAGCTAAGCAATCCTTGGTATTTAACCAAACCAAAGAGGAGCCCAACCAGGGCAGTAGCTATAATTCCTATGAGAATTGCCCCCCTTACCCGCAGGCTAATAAGGGTAAAGATCACGGCCAGGCCAAAGAGGGAGAGGAGCACGGGGGGACTCCCCAGTTCCCCCAGGCCAATGATGGTGCCTGGTTTAGCCACAACTATCCCCGCCCATTCCATCCCTATCACGGCAATAAGAAGACCTATCCCCACTGCAATTCCATTTTTAAGCCCATCGGGAACAGCATTGACTATCTTCTCCCTTAGCCCCCAGAAGGAGAGAAGGATAAAAATGGAACCGGATAGGAAGATGGCACCCAGGCCTAATTGCCAGGAATAACCTAATCCACCGGCAGCCGCGGCACCACAGACGGTAAAGGCGAAGTAGAAGTTATGACCCATCGCCGGGGCCAGAGCTATAGGGTAGTTGGCCAGGATGCCCATAAGAAAGGTGGCCAAAGCCGATGCCAAACAGGTGGCTACCATCACGGCCCCAAAGTCCATCCCCGTAGTAGAGAGCACCGCTGGCTGGACAAAGATTATGTAGGAAAGGGTCATAAAGGTGGTGACCCCAGCGATTACCTCCGTCCTTATATTGGTTTGCGCCTGAGCTAATTTAAAGATCCTCTCCCACATCTTTACCTCCTAAACTTTACGCCTTCGGCGGGACTTTTCTGACAGGATGAACAGGATTCACAGGATTTTCATCCTAATCTCTCTAAGAAAACACCGAAAACACCGAAAAATTATAATGCATTTAGCCTGAATTATTCATAAACTGATAGCGGATTGAGGTAATCTCTTGGGATCAGCGGGATTCTGTATTCTCATGTAGGGATAGACCTTTAGGTCTGTCCGCTCCCTCGGACAAGTCCAAAGACTTGTCCCTACGATTAAAAGCTCCTCACGATGCTAGGTATTACTACATTAGTATCGGCTATTACCAGAATGAAGGGAATTAAGTGATACCTAGTTGAG
>CAZVGK010000032.1:0-37630 GCA_964626665.1 uncultured Gemmatimonadota bacterium
GGGTAACTACTTGATATACCATAATCTTTCAATTTTTTTTCCGGAACTGGGGTTATAACCAACCTTGGGGTGAAGGGAAACTTTATCAATTTGAGAATGTTCCTGCTTTAGTTTGCTCTCAATGTGGGGCAATTTATTTGGAGAGCAAAGTATCACAGACGATTGATAGGATAATCCAAAGCCAACAAAAACCGATAAGATATAAGCGAGTACCCATTTACTCCTTGGAAAGAATCTTGGCATAAATGGAGATACTGCGAGGAGCACTAATGCTTCGAGCGACCAATAACTGAGCCGTTAGGTGTCCTCACCTGACGGCAAGGGATGAGGGTGGCAGAATCGTGGTTCTGCCACCTCAGTTTTGAATATCAGGGATCAGAGGTTGGCGGTCAGTTGTCGGGTACCAGTTGTAAAGATTTTTGCCGACTCCTGGAAACTGTTAGAGGAGTTCTTGGTGGGGATTCGTGTCATTCGGATATTCGTGAGATTCGTGTCCATCCCCTGGAGGGAGAGGGGGAGATGGAGTCACCCTCTTCTTAGTCCTCCCCCATCAAGGGGGAGGAGATGTTAAGGGGTCTGATCGCTCAAAAACCGCTGAGGCCTTTGACCTCGGCGGTTTTGCAAAGTTATCCGGGGCCTCCTGTTTTCCCCCTTGACAGGCGGAGCTAATTGTGGTTATTTGAAAGAGGAAAAAGTTAAAGGCTGATTTTACCATATCTATGGAGGGATGTTATGCAAACTAAAAGGTTGGGGGTTTTATTTAAGCAATCGGAATTTGAATTACTCAAGGAGAAAGCGAAGGAGGAAAGAAAATCCATAGCTGAACTTATCCGCACTGCGGTAGAAGAAAAATATCTTCTTTCCACCAAAAGGGAGAAAATGAATGCTTTAAATCGCCTATTTTCACCGGATAGGGAGGTTTCCTTTCCCCCTTGGGAGGAATTAAAGAGTGGACTCATCGAGGAGGTTAACAGAGAAGTTGAAACTCATTGACACGAATGTCATCATATATTCCATTGGAAAACAACACCCCTTAAGGGGAAAATGTAAGAAGTGATGGAAAAAGCGGCGAAGTCAGTGATTGCTGTCAATATTGATGTCGAGGTTCTCCAGGAATTGCTTTATGTCTATAGTTCAAGGGGTAAGAGGGAAAGAGAATTACTTACCGTCGGTGACATATTAGTTCTTTTCCCTAACCCAGTCTCCATAACCAAAGAAGAGATTCGTAGGGCAAAAGAGTTAATGGCCAATTATGATTTCTTAGCCCCGAGAGATGCCATACATGCCGCGGCAGTCTTAACCAATGGGTTTGAGGGTCTCATTAGCACAGATAAGGTGTTCGATGAAATCCGTGAAATCAAGAGGTTTGAGCCAGAGGTAAACTCCTTTGAGTAATTTGCCAGATAGGCTATTCCCCCACCGGGGAAATCGCAATAGAAAAGGGATGGCTTCGGGCATCTATTTCTACAGAATTCAGGCGGGAGATTTCAGCCAGACCAAGAAGATGATCATGCTCAAGTAGAGACGAAAGAAGAAAGGCGAATCGTTGCTCGTGAGCGAGCTCTGTCAGGGCAAGAGTCCTGACAGCACAGATGAAAGAAATTGCGGCCAGATCAGGGGATCTGACCGCTCAAAAACCGCCGGGGCCAAACGCCTCGGCGGTTTTTTGTAAAGTTGCCAGAGTGCCTCCTATTTAAGCCAAGGATCGCCAGGGCTGGAAGGGCCTAATTTCGAGAATTGGTTAAGAATGGAAATTGGAATTCGTGTTCTGGATTTTGAGTCACCCAATTACCCCTTGACAGGGGAGGTAGGATTTGGTAATGTTAAGGTGAGCTATTCCCTGATCGCAATAATTCATCGCTAATAACCACGGACTAACACAGAAAAAGATTTGAAATGGGGTAACAGTTCACAGGGATCAGGGGGAGTAGATGAGTTTCAAGAATTATCGAGATTCCTGTGCCGTCAGGGTTCCTGCTCTGATAGAAGAACCCTCTTGTGGATGATAACATCCACAAAGAGCGAGGATGCAGAGAAATTTGAGATGTTATCCCGCCCAGGCGGGATTGACAAAAGACATCTGTGTAATTCCGTGAAATTCCGTGGTAAACTGTTACCCCTGATCTTGCTCTGAGGCAAGAATTAGACCTTTCACCGTTTTGGATAACCTTTTAGCCGAAGAGATTAGATGGACCCCAATTCCCAGAGGGAAAGCTTAAGGTCCCAGCTAAGGATCGAGCCGGGGAATATGGTCTCTTCCTTAGAGAACTTCATCAGGGGGTATATGGAGAAATTGGAGAGGGATGGGGTGATCTTGGGGTTGAGCGGTGGGGTGGACTCAGCCGTTGTCTTGGCCTTGTGTAAAAGGGCGGTGGGGGCCCAAAGGGTTTTAGCCCTGATTATGCCGGAGAAGGAATCCCAGGTGGAGAACCGCAAAGATGCCCTTAATCTGGCCGAGTATCTGGGAATAAAAACGAGGTTGATCGATATCACCCCCTATCTGAGGAAGTTTGACGCCTATAGGCTCTTTCCCATTGGTAAGCTCCCTCTTCCGATTAAACTAAAGGGGGCGATGATAAAAAAAGCCTATCGTTCTTATGCAAGGTTAACTGGTGAGAGCCCCTTTTCGGCAGGAATTCAGGGGTTAAAAGGGAAGAAATTTGGGCCTTCCCTCCAAAAGGCCAATGCTTATTATCGCATAAAGCACAGGCTAAGGATGGTGTTGCTCTACCTCTGGGGGGAGATGGAAAACAGGCTGGTGGTGGGAGGGGCGAACAAGACCGAGTATATGATCGGGTTCTTCGTCAAGCATGGATGTGATGATGCGGCAGATGTGATGCCCCTCTTGAACCTATACAAGACCCAGGTGCTCCAACTGGCCCGATATTTGAAGGTTCCCTCCTCCATTTTAAACAAGCCCCCTTCCCCGGACCTGGTGCCGGGGATCATCGATGAGGAGACGATTGGTATCCCCTATGAAAGGCTGGATATGATCCTTCTTGCCCTGGAGAGGGGGTGGGAGAGCCCGCGCATAGGCCAGGTTTTGGAGACAGGGGAGAGCGAAATAGAGTATGTGAGGGATCTGGTGCGTAGATCTGAACATATGCGTGTGGTGTATCATCCAAATTAAGTGGAACGGTTAGGGACTTAACTCTGGAGCACCTCAATAAACCACAAGATGCCAACCGAAGTGCTTTAATGAAAACCAATAATTCCTTTTATCCAAATTCGCATATGAGCCCTTCTTGAAGAAAAAACAGGAAAGGGATGGATGAGCCCACGGATCTTTCCACCCCTTTCTCCTGGTTTGCCTCTGGATGTTCCCTTGCCAAACCTCTCTGATAAAAGCAGCTTGTCAACCTTACTCGGAGGTCATTACCTCAGAACAATTCAATCAAAAATATAAAGGGCATTTGATAGGGTTCAAAGATCAAGACCCACTGGGTTGTTTCCTAATTTGACTGGAGGGGATAAATTCCCCTTGCTTGAAGGAATGTGAGATTATATATTGACCTTGACGATAGGGGAAACCTTAACTATGGCTGATTTTAGAATGTCTTCATAGATGGAGGGAGAGGAAAAGGTATGACCCGGATGAGCTTGGCCCGCAATGGGGAAATAACCGATGAGATGAAGGCTGTGGCTGAATACGAGGGCTGCGCCTCAAAGGAGGTAAGAGATAGGGTGGCAGAGGGAACCATAGTTATTCCCAAAAACACCAAGCATAAACTCCATCGTCCCATAGGAATCGGCAAGGGACTGAAAACAAAGGTCAATGCCAACATAGGGACCTCCACAGATTACATAAACTTAGAGGAGGAGTTAGAGAAGGCCAGGATAAGCTGGGAGGCAGGAGCGGATACGATTATGGACCTGAGCACTGGTGGGGATCTGGATAAGCCAAGGAGGCAGATCTTAAAGGAATCCCCCATCCCCTTGGGTACCGTTCCCATCTATCAGGCGGCAATCGAGACGATTACTCAAAAGGGTGCCCTGATCCGCATGGAGAGGGATAAGATATTCGAGATCATAGAGAGACAGGCCCAGGATGGGGTGGACTTTGTCACCGTGCATTGTGGGGTTACCAGAGCAGCCTTTGAGAGGCTACGACTCCAGGGGAGGGTAATGGACATAGTGAGCCGGGGAGGGGCCTTTTTGATAACCTGGATGCTCGCCAACAAGCAGGAAAACCCCCTCTATGAGGACTTCGACCGGCTCTTAGAGATAGCCCAAAGGTATGATCTCACCTTAAGCTTGGGAGATGGTTTCAGGCCTGGAGCAATTGTGGATGCCACCGATAGGGCTCAGCTCGAGGAGCTCATCATCTTAGGAGAGCTCACCAAGAGGGCCTGGGAGAAAGGGGTGCAGGTGATGATCGAAGGGCCTGGCCATGTCCCCCTGGACCAGGTGGAGGCAAATGTGCTTCTGGAGAAGAAGCTCTGTTATGGTGCCCCCTTCTATGTTTTGGGGCCCCTGGTTACGGATATCGCCCCGGGTTATGATCACATCGGATGTGCCATTGGAGGGGCCATCGCTGCCGGGGCTGGCGCGGATTTCCTCTGTTATGTCACTCCGGCAGAGCACCTGAAACTCCCCGGGGTGGAGGAGGTCAGGGAAGGGGTAATGGCCGCCAGAGTTGCCGCCCATGCCGGCGATCTGGTCAAGGGAGTGAAAGGGGCCTGGGCCTGGGACCAGAAGATGTCTGAAGCCAGAAAGAAGTTGGACTGGGAGAAACAGATAAGGCTCTCCCTCGACCCCGAACTTGCCCGGCGGGTGAGGGAAGAGAGCCAGCCCAAGCTCTCTGATGTCTGCACAATGTGTGGAGAATACTGTGCGGTGAAATTGGTGGAAAAGGCCTTGAGGGGCTGATAGGGAGGTAATATGTTCAGGTTTATGTGTAAGTCAAAGATCCACCGGGCCAAGATTACCAAGTTACTCCTCCATTACCAGGGGAGCATAGGCCTGGATGAGGAGCTCATAGAAAGGGCAGATATTCTCCCTGGGGAGTTAGTGCAGGTTCTCAACCTGAACAATGGGAAGAGGTTTGAGACCTATACCATAGCCGAGGAGAGGGGCTCAGGGGCAGTTGTCCTCTATGGCCCGGCAGCCAGGTTAGGGGAGGTAGGGGACTTGATAATGGTTGTCTCCTATGTTCTTGCCGAGAGGAAGGAAAAGGTGGAACCGATCCTGATCACCCTCGACGCCCACAACCACCCACAAAAGGGAAATTAGTTGCCCATTCCCTCTTGGTTAAGAAGGAGGGGGCCTAAAAGGGAGGACCTCCTCCAGATGGAGTCCCTTTTGCATTCCCTGCAACTGCATACCGTCTGTCAGGAGGCCCGCTGCCCAAACTTAGGTGACTGCTTCCTTCGGGGGACAGCCACCTTCCTCATCTTAGGTGACACCTGTACCAGAAATTGCCGCTTCTGTGCCATTAAAAAGGGGAAACCTCTCCCTCTTGATGAGAACGAACCTCAAAGGGTGGCCCAAGCCGCCAAGAGGCTGGGGCTGAGCCATGTGGTGGTCACCTCAGTAACCAGGGATGACCTCCCCGATGGAGGGGCTTCTCCTTTTGCCTCCACCATCCACAAGATAAAGGAGCTCAACCCTGGGGCCACAGTGGAGGTCTTAGTGCCGGACTTTGGGGGCAAACCAAGCTTCTTGGAGAAGGTCTTAGAGGCAAAACCCGATGTCTTTAACCATAATGTGGAGACCATCCCGCGCCTCTATCCCCTGGTGAGACCGGGGGCAGGCTATTATCGCTCCCTGCGGCTCCTCAAGCTGGCCAAGGAGGCAGGGGCCCTGACCAAATCGGGCATAATGCTGGGCTTAGGGGAGAGAAGAGAGGAGGTTAATTTGGTGATGGAGGATTTGAGGGAAGTCGGGGTAGATATTTTAACCTTGGGCCAGTATCTCAGACCCTCTCGTCGGCAGCTTGAGGTGAAGGAATATATCCCCCCTCCAGATTTTGTGGCCTATAAAGAAGAAGCTCTGGGGTTTGGTTTCCATTTTGTCTCCGCGGGGCCATTTGTGCGCAGTTCCTACCGGGCCAAGGAGGCCCTAAATTTCATCAGAAAGGAGGAAGCCGTTGATAACCCTTAAATCCCCTCGGGAGATTGAGATTATGAGGGAGAGCAATCGGATAGTGGCTCAGATATTGACTTCCCTGAAGGATGCCATTAGGCCAGGGATAACCACCAAAGAGCTGGATAGGATGGCAGAGGAGTTGACCAAGGAGAAGGGGGCAGTTCCTGCCTTTAAGGGCTACAGCGGCTATCCAGCAACCCTCTGTGTCTCGGTAAATGAGGAGATCGTCCACGGTATTCCAGGCCCAAGACGGCTCAGGGAGGGTGATCTGGCCAGCTTGGATATGGGGGTGAAATACAGGGGATACTACGGCGATGCGGCCATTACCGTCCCTGTAGGGAGAGTAAATCAAAAGGCCAAGAGGCTCTTGGAGGTGACCAAAGAAGCCTTGGATAGGGCAATAGCTGTGGCTACTCCCGGCAATAGGCTCTCCGATATATCCTCTGCCATCCAGAGCTATGCCGAGGGAGAGGGCTTCTCGGTAGTGCGGGAATTCGTGGGCCACGGCATCGGCAAGAGGCTCCACGAGGGCCCCCAGATCCCTAACTACGGTCCCCCCCACCGAGGACCTTTCCTTAAAGTCGGTATGGTTTTGGCCTTGGAGCCAATGGTAAATATGGGCACCTGGAAGGCAGAACTCCTCCCCGACGGGTGGACCGCGGTAACCGCCGATAGCAGCCTCTCCGCCCACTTTGAAAACACCATCGCCATCACCACCAACGGCCCCCTTATTCTCAGCCAACCATAGGGAATTTAACGTTTCGGAATTTCTAAGAAATTCCGAAACGTTGGGGGATGATTGAAGGGGGTAAGCCCCCTTCAATCATGACAGCAGAGCAATCCGAGCTGGCACAGGATTGCGGAGCGCCACAGGGTCGGGAGACCCTCTGGAGAAGTTAGCGACCGCAAAGGAGCTAAGTTCGTGGGGATAACCAAAAAACCTCAGTTAGTTAAGCTCATCGTTGGCCTCATCTCCTCTCATCTCAACCTCTTCTCCACTGTGCAGGGGGAGCTTGTGGGTCTATTTGGCCCCGTCGATCTAGAAAGCTCCCTTATCCCCTTCTCATTCACCAATTACTATAGCTCAGAACTGGGTCCCAATTTGCAGAGGAAATTCCTCTCCTTTGCCCGTCTCATCGAACCGCAGAGGCTGGCCGAGATCAAATCCCTCACCAACGAGATGGAGGTAAGATTTCAGCGCCAGAATAACAAGAGAGGGATGAACATCGACCCCGGTTATTTAGAGACGGGCAAGCTAATCCTGGCCACCACCAAGAACCAGCAGCACCGCATCTACTTAGGGAAGGGGATATACGCTGAGGTGACCCTCAGGTTCAGAAGGGAGAAGTTTGAACCCTGGGAGTGGACCTATCCGGACTACAGATCTAAAATTTACATCGATTTCTTCACCAAGGCAAGGGAGACCCACCTAAAACAGTTATCCAGGGAAATGGGGTAATAACCCGGCAATGCATCTCTTCATCCTCGATCCTCACTATACTCTCCCAAATCCCCTGGACAGGGGAAAAGATTGACCTACGGAGGGGTTGGGTAGGAAATGTTTGCCTCTCCTGAATATCTTTCGCTGAGCAATATATGACCATTCTGAGCACCATTGGGGAAGAATTCCACCATCCCGACCAGGTGCTAAGTCCAAGGTTAACCTAATCAATCAACAACATCTATAGGAGGATGGAACTCTCTCTCCCTTCTTTCTCCCAAGACTTCCATTAGCTGGCATAATATCTGCATACCTACATATTGCTTATCTAAGGGATTCCCCCTATACCTTAACTTTGGTAGGCTAAAATAACCTCCGCCGCAAACATTTGCACGGTGGATAAACCCCTTTATCATCTCCAGGTGGATATTAAGCCCTCGCGCCATAGAATAGCGAGGGGAACAAACCCATCCTAATGGAGGGGCAGCGAAGATGGGTTTAAGGGTTGCCTTTACCCCCGAATTGGGTAATAGCTGGGGTTTAAATTTTTTGGAAAAAAATTTCATTTTAGGGTTGACAAGAATTTTGTGATATGATATTATCGTTTCCTTAAATAGATCGACGCTAACATTTTCCTATTAAATTAAACTTAATAAGGAGGTGAGGATAAAGGAGAAAGTGAAATTTTTAATGAGATCTTTGTTTGGGTGAAACCACTAATAAACGCGGACTCCCCAGGGAATTTCCGAAGATCTAAAGGGAGCACCTGCCACTGATCACCACTTACTAACCCAAAAAGGATTTAAAACGGTCAAGCCGTTGGACAAAGAGATGATTGATCCTGGATGCCTGGTGGGCCCCGTGTTAACCTGTGGCTGAAGCAGGAGGGAAGGGGGGGATTTAATCCGTAACCCTTTGTGAGTTAAGGCTTACAAAGATGGCATTAAATATAAAAAGGAGGTAAAATTGATGGGAAGGCTTAAAGTCAAGTGGTTAACTGGCATACTTGTTCTCACCCTGTTTCTCTGCCCGACCCTTTTCGCGGGCATATCGGGAAAGATAGCAGGAGTGGTCAAGGATGCTGAATCTGGAGCCCCCTTGCCAGGGGTAAATGTGGTTATCCAGGGAACAAGTATGGGGGCAGCTACCAACCTTAAGGGGGAATACTTTATCATTAATGTTCCTGTGGGCACCTATACCCTTAAGGCCTCTATGGTGGGTTATATCGAGATGGAAGTGGAGAAGGTGGGGGTAGTTGCTGATTTGACCACCACTCAGGATTTCGAGCTTAAACCTACCGTTCTGGAGATTGGCCAGGTGATCAAGGTGGTGGCCGAGAGGCCGCTCATCCAAGGGGATAGAACCGGTAGCCTTCAGATTACCAGCGGCGAGCAGCTCCAAAATATGCCGGTTAAGGACTACAGTGATATGGTTAGTATCCAGAGTGGGGTGGTTAAATACGCCGATAATGCGGACATCAGGCAGCGAGGCGGAAGGGAGAGCACTAACACTCCTACATTGAACATCAGGGGGGGAAGGGCAGATGAAGTTGCCTACTATGTAGATGGCTTCTCCCAACAGGACCCTCTCACTGGAATATCTACTACCGCCATAAACAGCAATGCCATTGAACAGGTAGTGGCTATGGCTGGGGGATTCAATGCGGAGTATGGTAAGGTGATGTCCGGGGCGGTGAATGTGGTTACTAAGGAAGGGACCGGGAAGTATAACGGAGTATTTGAGGTGGTTACCGATAACCTTGGGGATTGGATGGGCATCGACAGATACGACTACAACGTGTATGACCTGGCCTTAGGCGGTCCTCTCATCCCGAATAATGATCGGTATAGCTTCTACTTCTCGGGTGAGAAGAGGTGGCAGAGAGACAGAGATCCTCGTCTCTATGCTCAGGATGCCAACGAAGCGCGGGAGGAGTTCTTAGGGGTAAAAACCGACAATGATAACATCCTTCCCCATAATTCCCTCTGGGGTTATACCTGGCAGGGGAAGCTAAACCTGAAGCTAAGTAACGCCATAAACTTGAAGCTGGGAACCCTTGGCTCTCTGGACCGGTGGTTGGAATTCAGACACAATTACCTCTTTGATATCGAGCACGCCCCCAAATATGTGGACAAGAACAACTCCTTTTATGCCAAGCTCATCCATACCCTGAGTAACCGAACATTCTATACCATTTCCGGAAGTTACTATGTTACCGAAAGGAAGAGGGGAGATGGAATCTACTTCGATAAGTTAGATGATTATGCCCGACCGACTGGCAACCCCAGATATGATGACGAATCCCTCTTCTACTCCTGGGATGATCCATCCACTTCTGCTGATGAAGGGCATGTTTGGGATGACTATCTCCATCGAAAGTCCTCCTATGTGGGTGCAGATTTCGATATCACCAGCCAGGTAACCCCTCATCATCAGGTGAAATCCGGCCTCCAGTTTCAGAGACACGCCTTGAGATACTACAGACACCTCTTCCCCCATAAGGTTTTTCTGGGCGTTACAGGAGGAGGTTATAACGATGTGGACTGGTATGGGTATGATATGAACGGGGATACAGAGCAGGATACCTCCGAGCTGAATTCGGCCAAACATCCAATAACCGCTGCTCTCTATCTGCAGGACAAGATAGAGTATGAGGGGATTGTGGTAAATGCCGGCCTCAGGGTGGATTATCTGAATGTGGACACCAAGATGTTGAAGGATGAGTTTCTGCCTCTGGGGATATATACAACCCCGGATGGGAGGTCTTATAAAGACGCCACCCTAAACGAAACCGACTATACCGATGCCAGAGGGAACTTACATCCTACAGACTTGAAGGAGGCGAAGAAAAGGATCTTCACCAGCCCCAGGCTGGGGATTGGATTCCCGGTCACCGATAGGACCCTTCTCCACATCAACTATGGCAAGTTCTTCCAACAGCCCAATCTGGTTAACCTCTATGTGAACTATGGCTACTTGGAGTATATGGTCAAAGCTAGCCCATACTATTATCCCTTTGGCAACCCCAATCTAAAACCTGAGGAGACGACGGCTTACGAGGTAGGACTGACCCAACAACTTGGTGCAAACACCAAACTTGATGTCACGGGTTACTATAAGGATGTGAAGAACCTGGTCGAGGTGACCAATATCGGGTCTTATCCTAAGGGTTTTGCCTCTTACAAGAATATGGACTATGGAACTATAAAGGGGGCCGATTTTGCCCTGACGATGAGGAGGACCCGCCATCTGGCCCTGAACCTCGCCTACAGCCTCTCCTGGTCTAACGGGACTGGTTCCTTTACCAATACCCAGAGGAATGTAGCTTGGACGGCCTCGGAATCTCCCAAGATGTTGGCTTCATTGGAGTTTGATCAAAGACACAAGCTCTCCGCCAATGTTGACTACAGGTTAGGCAAAGGAGAAGGGCCTAAGTTGGGGAATAGCTTCCCTCTGCAGAAAGCGGGGATCAACCTTATCCTTACCGCCGCCAGCGGAACCCCATATACGCCTATGGTGGTCTACAATGAGGTTACCTTGGCCGCAGTTGCTCCTACTCCCGCCGGTCCGATTAACTCGATAGAGGGCCCCTGGACCTATAGGTTAGATTTGAAGGCCGATCGAGAAGTCTCGCTTATGGGTCTAAATACGACCTTTTATCTCTGGATTCTGAACCTCTTCGGTCGGAAGAATGCCGTTGATGTCTATGAGTGCAGCGGCAGCCCGACTACGACCACCTGGCTTTCTACCCCTGAGGGACAGAAGTATGTGGAGACCTATGGGGCAACAGGGGAAAGGAAATATCTGCTGAAGGAGAAAAACCCCAACAACTTCGATTTCCCCAGGTTGGTGAGGTTTGGGATAAGGATAAACTTTTAAGTATAGCCGAAATCGAGGAGGAAAAAGATGAAGGTGAGATGCTTTATTATCATCTCCATTGTCCTGGCCTTAGCTGGAGGAGGTTATGCTAAGGAGCCAGGGACAGGGAGAGGCTCTATGGCAAAACCCACTGGGGCGAAGGGTGAGGATACAGAGACGACTATAGATATTAACAACATCGAGATGTTCGTCACCAATATCGGTGCCTTCGCTTATGATGTGGGGGCTTCCAGAGGTCAATATGATGGGCTTTATTTCCCCAAGGGGACGGACAAGACTGCGGTTTATGCCTCCGGCCTCTGGATAGGGGCAACGGTGCGGGACACCATCAGGGTAGCCATCGCCGAGTATTCTCAAGAGTATGGCCCGGGGAAGATGATTGACCCCCCTGGAACCTGGGATGATCCAGATAAGACAGAGTATAGATTGTACAAGATCAGCAAGGCCCTCAACCCGGATGCCGATGGCAACTATGAGGACGACTGGCGGGATTGGCCTGTAGAGGATGGGGCACCGGTTGTAGAGGTCGCGCCAGATTCTACTATTCCGCTCATTTTAGGCGATCAGACCCTCTGGTGTGTCTATAACGATGCCGATCCATCAAGACACAGCAATATGGAGACCGATGCCTTAGGGTTAGAGGTGCAACAGACCACCTTTGCCTTCAATCGCACTGGGGCCTTGGGTTATACGGTTTTTCTTAAGTTGAAGATAATCAACAAAGGCCTTAATATATTGGACTCCACATATATCGCCCTCTGGTCTGACCCGGATCTGGGAGGGGCCTCCGATGACCTGGTGGGGTCTGACACGACTTTGAGTTTGGGCTATTGCTACAATGCCACCAACAATGATAATGTCTATGGGCGGAAGCCTCCGGCCGTTGGCTATGACTTCTTTCAAGGGCCCATTGTCCCCTCGTCAGGCGACACAGCCTGGGTAAGTGGCCGTCCGGTCCCGGACTATAGGAACCTGCCAATGACCTCCTTTAACAAGTACATCAATGGCACCGACCCACTCACAGCTCAGGAGGTCTACTGGTATATGATGGGGTTGGATGCGGTGGTTAGTGGTGGTGCTCCTTATATCAATCCTACGACCGGCGAAGTAACCACCTATGCTATGTCCGGTGATCCCATTTTAGGGACGGGGTGGCTGGACTCAGACCCTGCCGACAGGAGGTTTATGCTCTGCTCAGGCCCATTTACTATGGCCCCGGGTGATACCCAGGAGGTGGTGGGGGCCATAATTGTGGGCCAAGGGAAGGATAGGTTGAGCAGCATCAGTGCCCTTAAGTTCTATGATCAGGCTGCCCAGGATGCCTTTGACAAGAACTTCGATCTGCCTTCCCCTCCCCCTCATCCTGTGGTAGAGGCATCTCCGGGTGATGGAAAGGTGATCTTAAGCTGGGGCACCCGCTCCCAGGATGAATATCAGGAGGCCGAGTATTCCTTTGAGGGTTACAATGTATACCAGGGAGCCTCCGTGGCCGGTCCCTGGCAGAGGATAGCTACCTATGACTTGGTTAATGGCGTTAGGATTGTGGAGGATAGGGTCTTTGATGTTGATGTAGGTTATCCTGTGGAAAAGCCGGTTCAGTTCGGCTCAGATGTGGGTCTCAGCCAGTCCATTGAGATCACTGACGATGCGATAATGGGGGGAAACCTAAGTAACGGGAAGACCTACTACTTTGCTGTCACCGCCTATTCCCTCAGCGAAACCGAGTCTCCTAAAACTTTGGAGAATGCTATGGATCCCATCCCCGTTGTTCCTCAGGAAAATCCCGCCGGGACGGTGATCAACCCGGTAACCGTTAGTTATAGCAGGACCAATCCCAGCATCCCCCCCACTACAGATGAAGTGGATGTCTCCGTGGTCAACCGGAATGATGTTACTGGAGATGACTACCAGGTCAGCTTCAGCCCCGTAGTCCCTCCCCTTCAGTTTGTGAGTGCCAGAGGGGAATCGATCACCGTCAACTACTACTGGAACCTATTGAACCAGACCACGGGAGATACCCTTCTACAGGATCAGTATTATCTCTACGAGGATGAGGCCCTGGATTTCCATCCCTTCAAGGTGGTTGATGGCCTCCTGGTGAAGGTTCTTGGCTCCTACAAATCTGAGCTGCAAAGTGTCTCCCATGAGAACCTGAACACCGCTCATGATCGTGGTCTGAGTTGGGTAAATTGGGGACTATGCTGCTTTAACGGGGCAGCCGGTTACGGAATAAACTTCTTCGGCAGCACCCTTGATCCGGCAACTATGCCGGACTCCTTCTTTACCGTGGAGTTCGAGTTTACTAATGACATCGACTCCACGGGAGTAATTGGAGTTCCGGCTGGCCAGAAAGCCTACAAGTACGACCGACCAGGCTATGCATACACGGGCTTCTATCAGGTTCCCTTCACCGTGTGGAAGGTGGTTGGTGGGGAAAGGGTGATGCAGCTTAACGCCTGTTTTGTGGAGTGGACTGAATCAGCGGTCTATGATAGCACCTGGGACCCGGATGCCACTGATGTGGGTGGTCGGGAGTATCTCTTCATTATGAAGAGCCAGTATGATGCGAATGGTGGGGTCTATGATGATGACAACTGGGGGCCAGCGGCAGACGTCCTTTATGCCGGTGGATTTCGCCTCAGGGGTGTCACGGGCTACATAGACCAGGGCGATGTCTTGCGGTTTCAATGGGCATGCCCTGCTGATGATAACGACATCTTTAGCTTCTCCACTAAGGATGTAGTTGCCACACCAGCCGCACAGGCCAAGTTAGATCTGAAGAAGATCAAGGTTGTTCCCAACCCCTATTTCAACCACTCCTCCTACGAGATCGACCAGTTCCATAGGATGGTGAAGTTTACTAACCTTCCTGAGAAGTGCACTATCAGGGTCTTCAACCTGGCGGGGGATCTGGTGAGAACCCTGGAAAAGGATGACCCCACTACCTCTCTGCTCACCTGGAACCTTCTCACGGAGAGGCAATTGCCTATAGCCAGCGGGATCTATATCTACTATGTGGATGCCCCCGGAGTAGGAAGCATCTTCGGGAAGATGGCCATCTTTATGGAGAAGGAGCAACTGAGAACCTGGTAAACTCTAAAATTAGTCAGAGGAGGTTTTTACGATGAAATCAAGGATTATATTCCCGGCCTTGGCCTTGTGCCTCTTCCTCTTGGCAGGCCAGGCTCTGGGGGGAAGTGGATTGAAGACGGGGACGGCAGGGGCCCAGGAACTGAGATTACCGGTTGGTTCCTATGCCACCTCCTTGGGTGGGGCGGTGATTGCCAATGTCCAGGGGGTAGAGGCCCTCTACTGGAATCCTGCGGGAGTGGCCCAGACCGAAGGCTCACAGGCGATGTTTTCCAGGATGAACTATATAGCTGATATAGACCTGAGCTATTTTGGGGTCTGTACCAATCTGGGAGGATTTGGCTCCTTAGGCCTAAGCGCCAAAGTGTTGGATATAGGGGATATAGAAGAGACTACCGAGGATTATCCTGGCGGGACAGGGAGGAAATTTTCCCCTACCTTCACCGTGCTGGGCCTTACCTACTCCCGGCAGATGACGGACAGGGTCTCCTTTGGGACTACGATGATGTATCTTTCCGAGAGCATTATGCGGGAGAGGGCCCATGGGCTGGCCTTTGACTTTGGGTTTCAATACATCCCCGGCTGGAGGGGGTTGAAGCTCGGTTTTGTGGTGAAAAACTTTGGTCCCTCAATGAGGTTTGATGGGCCTGACTTTGAATATCAACTTCTCCCCATAGAGGATGATCCTCAGGCAGCCAGCAAGACTATGAGGACCCAGTCGGCGGAGTTTGAGCTTCCCTCCTCAATTCAATTTGGCACCTCCTACGAATTTTTGCATCAGGGGGATAACCGGGCCACATTAGTGGGCAACTTCCAGAGCAACAACTTCTCCCAGGACGAATATAGGGGGGGAATCGAATACTGTTATCGGGAGATGCTCTTTCTGAGAGGAGGATACAAGGGTTCATCCCAAAAGGATTACCTCTTTGGGCCGAGCTTTGGATTTGGCCTCAGGTTCAACATAGGCGAGACAAAGGTCGACTTTGACTACTCCTATCTTTCCACCGAATACTTCGATGGCAATCAGGTTTTTACCCTCAAGCTATCCTTTTAGGCCATACCCATACCCTCGCCACTTTCAAAGGCCCTCTTCTCAGAGGGCCTTTGATTTTAGGGTTGCCCTTAACCTGCACTTTTTATATTATTCCCCTATGGCCCTGGCAGAGATCAGAAGAAAATTCAAGGGATCCAGCCCCTGGCATACCCTCTTTGGGCTATTAGGGAACAGCTCAAAGGTCTCCATCTCCGAGCTCTATGGATCCTCCAAAGCCCTTCTCCTCTCGGTCCTCAGGGAAGGGTTGGGGGAGCCTATCCTGGCTATCGTTACCCAGCCCAGGGAGGCCGAGGAGATAGTTGATGACCTGAGGTCATTTGGGGAGGAGACCAGGATCTTCCTCCCCCTTTCCCCCCACGGGGATGAACCGGAGATAATGGGGGAAAGGATAGAAGCCCTTTGGTGGCTCTCCCAGGGGAAGAGATTGATTCTGGTTGCCACACCCGAGGCTTTAGCGGAGAGGATAATGTCCTGTGAGCTTTTCTCCCGGAGTGTGATTAAGATAAAGGTTGGCCAGAGGTTGGATAGGGAGAAGCTCATAAAAGAGCTGGTGAAGATGGGCTTTGAGAACCTCCCCTTAGTGGAGCGGGTGGGGGACTTCAGCATCAGGGGAGGAATATTGGACATCTTCCCCTATGGAGGGGAGAACCCTATGAGAATAGAGCTCTTCGGGGATAGGGTGGAATCGATAAGGTATTTTAATGTGCAGACTCAGAGGTCGGTGGAGAAGATAGCCGAAGTCTTTGTCCTCCCCCGGACGGACCATCCGGCTCCCTCCTCAGCCAGCCTCACAGACTACTTTCCCTCTGGTTCCTTGCTCTTCCTTCATGAATCCCTACAGGTGGCTACCCCTCAGGTTGATATGGCCAGATTAAACGAAGGGGGCCGATTCAGGGTTATAGAGGAATCCCCCCTGAAGGGATATAGGGAGGGGAGTATCCCCATAGGTGCCCACCCCCAGGAGCCGGTGAACTCGAACCTCACCCTCTTGCGGAAGAGGCTGGAGGGGAATCTCCGGAAAGGGTGGAAGAGCTACATCCTCTGTGAGAACAGGGGCCAGGTCCAGAGGTTAGAGGAACTTTTAGACTTCCCTCAAAAGGTGGAGATCTCAGTGGGGAGCCTGCATCAAGGGTTCTTGCTTGCAGAATCAGGGGTCTCCGTCTTCACCGACCACGAAATATTCAACCGCTATCGCCTCAGGAGAAGAAAAAGGAAATACAAAGAGGGTGTGGCCATTAGCTCCTGGCGATCCCTTTCCCAGGGGGATTGGGTGGTGCATATAGACTATGGCATTGGGAAGTTCTTAGGCCTGAAGCTAATTGAGACCGCTGGGGAGAAGATGGAGTGTCTCCACCTGGTCTATAGGGATGGGGATAGGCTCTATGTGCCCATTGACCAGTTGGATTGGGTGCAGAAATATGTGGGCAAGGAAGGATTTGTCCCCCAGCTTTCCAGGATGGGAGGAAAGGATTGGGAGAGAACCAGGCGCAAGGCCAAGAAGGCCATAAGGGATATGGCCAAGGAACTCATCGAGATATACGCGGAAAGGAAGGCTAAGAGTGGATTTACCTTCTTCCCAGATACAGAATGGCAGAGGGAGCTGGAGGCATCTTTTATCTATGAGGAGACCTCAGATCAGCTCTCCGCTATTGAGGCCATCAAGGCCGATATGGAGGTTCCAGCCCCTATGGACAGGTTGGTCTGTGGCGATGTGGGTTATGGAAAGACAGAGGTGGCGGTGCGGGCTGCCTTCAAGGCGGTGATGGATGGAAAGCAGGTGGCCATCTTAGTTCCCACTACGGTTCTGGCCCAACAGCATCTGATCACCTTCAACGAAAGGCTGGCCGAGTATCCGGTGAGGGTGGAGATGCTCTCTCGGTTCAAGACAAGGAGCCAACAGAGGGAGATCCTCAAAGACTTAAAAGAGGGGAAGGTAGATATACTCATCGGCACCCATCGGCTTATTCAAAAGGATGTGCAGTTTAAGGACCTGGGGCTGGTGGTCATCGATGAGGAACAGAGGTTCGGGGTGGCCCATAAAGAGAGGCTGAAAAAGTTGAGAAAGTTAGTGGATGTTCTCACCCTCACGGCCACCCCCATCCCCCGCACCCTGCATCTCTCCTTGATGGAGGCCAGGGATATGTCCCGCATAGACACCCCCCCTCGGGAGAGGTTGGCAGTGGAAACCCAAATCGTTCCCTTTGACCCCCAGCTCATCTCTGAGGCCATCCTCAGGGAGGTGGAAAGGGGAGGGCAGGTATATTTCGTGCATAACCGGGTGGAGACAATTGAAAATATGGCCGGCTTTTTAAGGAAAATCCTCCCCCAGGTGAGATTTGGCATAGCCCATGGCCAGATGGAGGAGAAACCTTTGGAGAGGGTGATGCTCGATTTCCTGGGGGGGAGGTTTGACTGCCTGGTTACCACCAGCATTATAGAGTCTGGAATAGATATACCCAATGTGAACACCCTCATTATCGACCGCGCGGACAGATTTGGCCTGGCTCAGCTCTATCAATTGAGAGGTAGAGTGGGAAGATCTAATCAGCAGGCATATGCTTACCTCCTGGTCCCCCCCTGGAGGAGGCTTACCCCCACGGCCCGAAAAAGGCTTAAGGCCATTGAGCAGTTCACCAAGTTGGGCTCAGGCTTCGATTTAGCTATGAGGGATCTGGAGATAAGGGGAGCGGGCAATATCCTGGGGCCCCAACAGCACGGCTTTGTAGAGGCTGTGGGGTTTAACCTCTACTGCCGGTTAATTGAGGAGGCGGTCAGGGAACTAAAAGGAGAAGGAGCCAGGGAGGTCCCCAAGGCCCAAATCAACTTCAAGGGGAATCTCCTTTTCCCCACCTCATATATCACCTCTCCTGATCAGAGGATGGAGCTCTATCAGAGACTGGCTGAGGCTAAATCCGTCACCGAGGTAGAGGAGCTTAAGGAGGAGGTCCAGGACAGATATGGGAAACTCTCTGAGGGGGCAATAATGCTTTTTGACCGGACCGAAGTGGCCCTCTTAGCCGGGGAGAAGGGGATCTCCCAGGTTTGGCTCAAGGGAGAAGGGCTTGTCTTTACCTATGAGAAGGGCTTTACCCCCTCCCAGGAGGAGATAAAAAAGCTCCTCAGGCTCCCCTTCAAGGTGGAGTTTAACCAAGGGGAGTGTTTAGAGATAATCTTCCCCTTAGGTGAGGCAGAAGGGGAAAAGTGGCTAAAAAAAGCAAAAAATATCTTGCAAAGATGGAAATGACCGTATATATTCGTTTCTAAACCCTTAAGGAAAGGAGAAGAGATGAAAAGATATGCTTCACTAGCTCTTCTGCTGGGCCTTGTTTTGGCCTTGAGTGGGTGTGGGAAGAAGGGGGGAGAGAAGATCTTGGCTCGGGTAGGTGATCATCAGATCACCCTGAGCGAGTTTGAGGGGAGATGGGAGAGGGGGTTGCAAAAGCAGTTCACCTCCCGGGAGCAGGAGCTAGACATCAGGAGGAAAACCTTAGATCTGATCATTGACGACAAGTTGATGATCATTGGGGCCTATGAACAGAAGTTGGATGAATCACCGGAGGTAAAGAAGCAGTTAGAGGATGGCAAACCCAGGATCCTCCTGCGGGTCCTCTACACCAAGGAGATAAAGGACAAGGCAAAGGTGAGTAATGCCGATGTCAAGGCATACTATGACAAACTGGAGTTTGAGGTGAGAGCTCGCCACATCCTGGTAAAGACCGAGGAGGAAGCGAAAAAGATCAAGGACGAGCTGGACAACGGGGCAGATTTTGCCCAACTGGCCAAGGAAAAATCGACCGATCCATCGACCAAGGACAAGGGTGGAGATCTGGGATTTTTCAAGTGGGGAAAGATGGTGGGACCCTTCCAGGAGGTAGCCTTTAAGCTAAAGCCAGGAGAGATATCCCAGCCGGTAAAGAGCAGATTTGGCTGGCATATCATCAAGGTAGAGGAGAGGAAAAAGGTCGAGAGGGAACCATTCGACAGGCAAAAACCCCAGATAGAAGCCCAGCTCAAGAGGACCAAGGAGAGGGAGAGGGTAGACGAGTACATGGATCAACTGAAGGCCAAGGCAAATCTGCAGTTTCTACCCAAGGCAGTAAAGTTGATCCTTTCCAAGGCCAAAGAGGGAAAGGGGAAGATCGAGTTTACCGACGAGGAGAAGAAAATCGTCCTCTTGAAGTATAATGGTGGGGAGTGGACCCTGGGGAAGTTTGCGGATGAACTGGCCAAGGTCGGACCCTTCAGACGTCCCAAGTTTGGAAAAGAAGATGAGGTAAAGAACTTCGTCGAGGGGGCCCTGATGCAAGATCTGCTCCTTGATGCAGCCAAGAGCGAGGGGATGGAGTCTACCGCGGAGTCCAAGAAGGCGCTCAAGGAGTCTGAGGAGAAGATACTGCTTACCAAGATGCAGAGGGAGGTCATCCCTAAGGATGTCACCGTATCCGATGAGGAGGTGAAAAACTATTATCAGTCCCACCAGGATAGGTTCAAAGTCGCTGCTCAGGTAAACATAAGGGAAATCCAGGCGAAAACCAAAGAGGAGGCGGAAAAGCTCTTGAAGAGGATCAAACGGGGGGTTAGCTTCAAGAGGTTGGCCAAGGAGAAGTCACTCCGCAAATGGGCCGCCAAGAAGGGTGGGGAGATGGGCTACTTCGAGGAAAGACGCTATCCGGAGCTGTTCAAGGCTGCCTGGGGCCTGAAGAAGGGCAGGCTTGCTGGACCAATAAAGACCAAAGGGAACAACTGGTCAATAATTAGGCTTCTCGGCAAAAAGGAAACGAAGGTTCAGCCCTTTGATGAGGTAAAGGACAAGGCCAAAAATCTGGCTCTGGCGGATAAGAGAAAAAAGGTCAAGGCTGACTGGCTGGAAGATATGAGGAAAAAGGTAAAGATAACCATCGATGAGAAACTCTTGGAATCCACCGTCAAAGCCAAGGGATAATATAGTAAGCTTATATTACCGGATAAGGCCAGGGATCTCCCCGGCCTTATCTTTTTAGGGATATATAGGATATCGGCCTGGCGGGGTCGGGACCAAATTCCCAGAGGAAAAGGCCTCTTGCAACCAACGAGTAGGTGACTCATTGAATGTAGGAAACCATTTAAAGGAGGGTACTTTGTGCAAAATCCTTTCCCTATCTCTTCTCCTCTTGGCCTTTCCCCTATTTAACTGCCAAAGGAAGGAACAAGTGGTGGCCAGGGTCAACAATTCTGACCTTACCTTACAGGAACTTAGGGGAAAGCTTTCCTCCTCTTACCAGGGTAAGCTTTCCTGGGAGGAGGTGAAGGGTTGGGTGGAGAGATGGGCCAACTCCGAACTACTCTATCAGGAAGCCCTGCGGAGGGGATTGGATAAGGATGAAGAGGTGAGAATGAAGATAGAGGATGCTACCAAGGGGATTCTTGTCGCCGCACTGCTTGATAAGGAGATCAAGGGAGGAGGGGAGGATGAAGCCTTTAGGTATTATCAAACGCATCCAGAGGAGTTTACCAGACAGGAGGACGAGGTAAGGGCAAGCGAGATCCTTGTGCCAAGTCTTAAAGAGGCAAAGAAGATAATCGGAAGGTTAAGGAAGGGTGAGGGATTCGCTGAATTAGCGGCCAAGTATTCCTTAGCCCCCTCGGCCACGAAGGGAGGTGATATGGGCTTCTTCACCAGAGATAGCTTCCCCTCTCACTTGGCTAAAGCTGCCTTTCCCACCCCCTTGGGAAATATATCCCAACCCATTAAGGGAGCCAATGGGTACCATATACTCTTAATCACCGATCGCCAGAAAAAGGGAACGGTGCGGGATTTTGCCTTAATCAAAGGGGAGCTCCTCAATCGACTCTCCATTCTTCAGGGCAGGGAAGGCTTTAAAGAGCTTCTCAGAAGGCTCAGGAGGGAATTTGCGGTGGAGATAAACTATCCACTTCTGGTCTCGGCAGGGTTAGCCGACACAACTTTTTCTGGGGGAGATACCTCAGAAGTTGGCAAATTTAGAGATTCATATTAGCCCGATCTATTCATAAATTGGCATTAAATCCCAAATTGCCAAAGCCGTAGGGACAGGTCTTTAGACCTGTCCGTGGAAGCGGACAGACATAAATGTCTGTCCCTACAAAACAGATGCATAATCATATTTTTGAAAATGTTATGCCAATTTGTTATCAGTTTACGAACAATTTGAGTTAATTCGATCTATTATCCCGAACTATTCATCCCCAAGCCAAGGTGACAGAACCCCAATTCTGCCACCCTCCGCCGCGCCGACAGGCAAGGGCATCTGATGGCTGGCCGACGACGGTCAGCTCAGGGCGTCTAACCGCTCAATCATTGGTGGCTCGGAGGATCTGAGAAGGAACTTATGAATAATTCGGGCTAGAATGGTAGGGGGTGATCTGGGAATTGACTTTCTTCCCCAATGGAGTGAGATGACTCTCTAACTTCCGGATTCAAATATCTCAGTTAATCCTGATGTGATCGTCTGATCGAAAACAGACACGGGCGGAGCTTTCGCAATAACAACCAGGTAAATCCTGAAGTGGTAAATTTTGCCGCCTTTGACAGGATGAATGGGATTTACAGGATTTTATGGTTAACTGTGAAATCCCCTATGCCCCCGGCGAGAGGTAGTCCCACCCCTTAGGTTGGGGGATACGCAGACTGAAGTCTGCGGCTACCAGAGGTCTGGAATTAGAGGGAGGAGGGTTCACCCTCACCTAACCTTTCCCCACAAGGGAAAGAGGCCTTCTGCACGGTCTTGCGGAAGACTATAATTTATCTTGGTCATCCTGTCTGAAAATGGGAATCCCTATCCTAATTAAGTTATGGATATCTTTGAATGGATTGAGCGAGAGTTAAAGCCGAAAATATGTAATTCGGTAGAGTTTTTTTATGATGAAATGGACTCTCAGTCAGGCTGCTCTTTGCCAATTATATATCAACCATTCGATGCAAACGAAGAATCACATTGGCAAGATCGGGGATCACTCTTCGACTACCTTTTTTCCACAGAAGGGGCAGGGAAAAGATTACTGGATTTTGGCCCTGGCGATGGGTGGCCATCTTTGATCGTAGCACCTTTTGTTGACGAAGTGGTGGGAGTTGATGGATCCCTTCATCGGGTTGAGATATGCGCCGAAAACGCCAGAAGGATGGGTATTTCAAATGTGAGATTTATCTGGGTTAAACCAGGAACCCCCCTGCCATTTCAGAATAACAGTTTTGATGGAGTAATGGCTGCATCATCTATAGAACAGACGCCAGATCCAAAAGCCACCTTGCAGGAGCTTTATCGGATATTGAGATCGGGAGGACATCTGAGGATAGGATATGAGGATCTGGGTAGGTATCGCAACAATCAAGAGCAAGAAGCTCACCTCGATAAGATCGATGATCATATGTGTTGGCTTACTCTATATGATCGTCATATTGATCAAGAGTTCGCAAGAATGTATAGGATTGCCTTTTCGCTGCCCAATGAGAAGGTAATTAAGTTTTTCTTAGAAAATGGGGATTCTCTTTCCTTTGATTTAATCACCATTCCACTTTTAGAAAAGGCCTTTCCAAGTATTACCGAAACACTTCTCTGTTCACTCACTCATCCATCAGGAAAGACCTTTGTGCCCTGGTTGAAGGAGATTGGTTTTCGGGAGGTAGTTCCTTCACATAGTGGGGCATGGTTTGCGGAACAATTGTTCGCCCAATACTCAGAGGGAACTCGTCCCAGTGACATTGATACCATTGATTCAATTTTGCGATCACTGGTAAAAATCGTCGTGCAAATGGCTGCACCTATAAATGAGAATCCTATGATCACGGCGATTAAATAGATAGCTATGCAGGGCATACCTTCGATAGATTGATGGGGCACCCATTTCTCTGAAGATGGGTTATATAGGCTTTGCTAACCACTGGTTGGCCAGCGGGATGTAGAGGAGATTTTGAACCTCCAGCCTAAAGGCTCGAAAACTAAGCCAATCAGGTTAAGCAGATTCGTAATGTGATTTTAAAATATAAGTCTGGAGGTCAAGATGAATAAATATGAAGTAATTATCTACTGGAGTGATGAGGATGATGCGTTCATTGCAGAAGTTCCAGAGTTGCCTGGTTGTATGGCAGATGGAGCAACTTATCAGGAAGCTCTATCTAATGCAGAAGTGGTGATTCAGGAATGGATTGAGACTGCTAAAGAATTAGGGCGACCAATTCCTGAGCCGAAGAGACGTCGATTAGTCTTCGCGTAATATAGCATTTGAACCTTAAGGGCTGTCATTCCCAAAATGAAACGGCATATTCTATAGTGTTCCCGGTTTGCTTCGTTCGGGGTGTAACCAAACTTAGGAGTTTACGCAAGCCACCAGGCTAAATAGAGACCTCACTTGGTCTATCAGGACTTTGCTTATCAGCCACCTGTCGGATGAAGTCGCCTTAGTGGAGGGACAAGTATTTTGACCCCTCTGGAGAAAAAACTGGAGATTAGCAAAGAGAGGTTTGAGACGTTATCACCAAATGGATTGGTAACTGCTTAGCCCTGAAAGGTTAATTTACAGACATCCCTTGTCACCAAGTTCTTTGCCCCTTTTGTCACATAAACAAGGAAGAAGTGCAATATGTCAAGTCACTTAGGGAAAATATTTGAAGATGACAAACTCGTAGAGAAAATTAAAAAACGATTGCCGCATCTGTTTCATCTCGCAGAATTAGAAAGCTCAAGAGCTGGGAAGATTGGAATGGAGGTTGGTTCTCTTCGTGAAAGGATAATAGTGGCTTTACTCATCTACAAATTTGGTGAAGCCAATGTAGAGACTGAAATTCCCATTACTAAGCCTGAGGTTGATGTAGCACTATTGGGACAACCTGTATCCATTAAAACAATCACGGGCAAAGGATTTGGTGGAGTTAAACTTATATGGACAGTCGATGCTCAAAAGGCTAAGGAATTTCGTGAAAACTATCTTCCTCATTGCGATATTCTGCTTATTCAGATCAACTGGGATAGTGTGGGAGGCCTTTATTACATACCTTGGGAAGCACAGAAAAGGCTTTTTGACAAAATCGGTAGAGAAAGGTATGTTAAACTCCCTAAGCCGGGGACAAATCCAAGAGGTGTAGAAATAAGCAAAGAAGCCCTTTCCAGCTTAGTTGAGGACGAGATGTCTAAGCTGATTGAAATAGGTTGGCAATGGACAGAAGTAGATTATAATCCCTACAAGAGGTGGGTAGATTATTGGAGAGAGGATTAATATGAGCAACAACCAAAGAAAGAGAGGAACACAAACCAGCTCCTTTGGCTCTCCTGGTAGAATAGGTCATGATTCTACGCGTTTTTATGCCAGCAAGTTATACGAAGGATTGCCGCAGGAACAGAAAACCAAATATGTAGAAAATCCTATCGCTCCAAGACTCTTGGATAAAATCTTTTGCAAATCCTCTGAAAAGATGGAGGAGTTGCCTGATAATAGCGTCCACTTAATGGTTACCTCTCCTCCGTATAATGTGGGGAAGGAATATGATGAAAATTTGACTCTCGAAGAATATAGGAAATTCCTGGTCAGGGTATGGAAAGAGGTCTACCGGGTTCTTGTCCCCGGGGGCAGAGTATGCATCAATATCGCCAATTTAGGAAGGAAACCATATATCCCTCTGCACACCTTCATAGTTGAGGATATGTTAGCCCTGGGATTATTGATGCGAGGTGAGATTATTTGGAATAAAGCATCAAGTGCCAGCCCCTCTACAGCCTGGGGTAGCTGGCTTTCTGCTGCTAATCCGACTTTAAGGGATATTCACGAATATATCTTAGTGTTTTCTAAAGGTATGTTTAGAAGGAATGCTTACAGTAGGAGGAAAAGCTCAATATCTAAAGGTGAGTTTCTTGAATTTACCAAGAGTATTTGGACATTTCCAGCGGAGCCCGCTCACAAAGTGGGACACCCAGCCCCTTTCCCAGTGGAATTGCCCTACAGGTTAATTCAACTTTATACTTTTGCGGGAGATGTTGTCTTAGACCCGTTCATTGGAAGTGGTCAAACCGCTATAGCGGCAATAAAGACAGAACGGCACTATGTAGGGTATGACATTGAGGATGAATATGTAAAATTGGCAGAGAGGCGAATTAAAGAATTTGTAGTGGAGCTTAAATCTCCAAAATTGTTCGACTTTAAGGATAAAAGGTAATAGTAGCATACTATCACTTGCACTTTGAGTTAGTGTTTCTACCTTTGGGGAAATCTCCATGGCCGGATAGTAAACATCCATTTAAGCTTGATGCCACACAAGAGATCCCCCCATCGGATTGGGTAAACTGTTCAGCTCATTGATGCTATAACCATAAAATTTTTCCAAAGGATGTGAAATGTTCAGGAAAATCGCTAAAATAATAACTATCTCTCTCTGTGTCCTGCCCATCACGGCCGCAACTTCCCTTTCCGGCCAGCTCATCGATGGGATAGTGGCCGTGGTGGGGAATGAGATCGTCCTCTACTCAGAGCTTGAGTCCCAACTCCAGCTCTTGGCTATGCAGGGCAAGGTGAACCTCAAGGATAGCTTAGAGGTGAAGAGGCTAAGAAAAAAGGTCTTGGAGGAGATGGTAAATGACAAAGTCCTTTTAGTGGAGGCAAAAAGGGAGACCCTTGAGGTAGCCCCTCAGGAGGTGAACCAAGCCCTGGATGAACAATTGACAAAGGTGAGGAGCCAATTCACCTCGTCAGCAGAATTCCAAAAGGAATTAGACAGGGAGGGGTTAACCTTGGAGAAGCTGAAGAGGAGATATCGCGCCCAGGTCAAGAGTGAGCTCCTCAAGCAGAAGCTGATGAACAAGCTCGTATCTCAAGTAAAGATCTCCGATGGAGAGGTGAGGGACTTTTACCGAAGTTACCAGGATAGTTTTCCCCCCCAGAAGAAGGCAATAAGGATTAGCCATATCCTTTTGACTGTGGAGCCAAGCCCCGAGACAGAGGCTATGGTCTTGGAGAGAGCCAAAAGTGTTTTGCAGAGGTTAAAAGAGGGGAGTGATTTTGCCCAATTGGCCAGGGAGTATTCCGATGATCCCAGTAGCTCCTCTGGAGGGGAATTGGGATGGTTTGATAGGGGAGATATGGTCCCCGAATTCGACCGGGCTTCCTTCTCCCTTAAGGTAGAAGAAATAAGCAATCTGGTCCGAACGAGGTTTGGCTATCATATAATTCAGGTAGAGGAGAGGAAGGGGGATAGGGTAAAAGCCCGTCATATCCTCTTCTCCCTGAGGCCATCCTCTCAGGACTGGGCAAAGGCGAAAGCAAAAGCAGATACCTTGAGGCAAAGGAGCGTAGGAGGTGAGGATTTCGCCCAGGTGGCCAAGGAGTACTCGCAGGATCTGGGCTCCCGGGACAGGGGAGGGGATCTCGGTTGGTTTGAGCCGGATCAGTTAACGGAGAGCTTTAAGGATGCGCTTAATAACTTGCAGGTGGGAGAAGTTAGCCAACCGGTGATCTCCTCCTATGGAGTGCACCTCATCCTGGTCACCGACAGAAGGGAAAACAGAAAGCTTAGCCTGGAGCAGGATTGGGGGATGATAAAGGGTATGGCTCACCGGGAAAAGGCAACCACCAAATTAAATCAATGGCTTGCCCAAGCTCGGAAACGGACCTATATTGACATAAGATTAGCCAGTTTTACCCATTGAGAATAGACCAATTTCTCTCCTCAAGTCGGCTGATAAGAAGAAGGGTGGAGGCCAAGAGGGCTTGTGAGGAAGGTCTGGTATTTTTGGACGGGAGAAGAGCCAAGCCAGGTGATAGGGTTAAATCTGGCCAGATAGTGAGTATAAGATTTTGGGACCACCAGATTGCAGTTAGGATACTGGAGATCCCCCAAGGGAATGTGAGCAGGAAGAGGGCCCACACCCTTTACAGCTTGATCGGGAAGGGGGATGAACCAGCTTAGGACTGGTTTTTTTTCTGCAAGACAAAGCAGAAACCTTGGAACATTCACCCCGCACTTATGCGGGGGAATAGTCAAAACTTCATCCACAACCCAAATGGAGAATAAAGAAGAGAAGCTCAGTCAACTCCCCTCGGTTGACCGAATCCTCAGACAGGGGACCCCTGAGAAACTGCCCCCGGAGCTCTTTGCTTGGGCAGTGAGGGTGACCCTAAAGAGGCGAAGGGAATTGCTTCTTCAGGGGGAGGGAGAACCGCCAAGCGGGGAAAAGATAAGGAGTGAGGCCGCTGAACTGGCCAATAGCCTTTTGCAACCTCATCTGAGGAGGGTGATAAATGCCACTGGGGTGATCTTGCACACGGGCCTGGGCCGGGCCCCTTTGTCCCAAGAGGCCAGGGATGCCCTACTTGAGGCCAGTGGTTATTGCAACTTGGAGTTTGAGCTGAAGAAGGGGGTAAGGGGGGAGAGAAACTCCCATATTCAAAGTCTTCTTTCCTATCTTACGGGGGCAGAGGCCTCCCTGGTGGTCAACAACAATGCGGCGGCCACCTATTTGACCCTCAATACCCTGGCACCAGAAAGGGAGGTAATCATCTCCCGCGGGGAGCTGGTGGAGATAGGCGGCTCCTTCAGACTCCCCTATATAATGGAGGGAAGCGGAGCCACGATGAGAGAGGTGGGGACCACAAACCGCACTGCCTTGAGGGACTATGAAGAGGCCGTCATCGAGGATACCGCCCTGATAATGAAGGTGCACCAAAGCAACTATCGTATCTCGGGGTTTACCTCCCAGGTTGAATTGGCTGACTTGGTCAGCTTGGGGAGAAGCCGGGGCCTCCCTGTGGTGCATGACATAGGGAGCGGGGCGCTGATCGACCTTTCGCTCTATGGGTTGCAGAAGGAACCCATAGCTGGGGAGAGCATAAAGAGCGGGGCAGACCTGGTCCTCTTCAGCGGGGATAAGCTCTTGGGTGGCCCCCAGGCTGGGGTGATCTTAGGTAAAGAGAACCTGATAAAGAGATTGAGGACAAATCAATTCTATCGGGCCTTCCGCGCGGGGAAACTTACCCTTTCCGCCTTAGAGGCCACCTTACGGCTCTTCCTCCACCCGGAGGAACTGCCTGATAGGCTCCCCCTTCTCCACCTGCTGACCAGGTCCCCTCAGGAGGTAGAGAGGGAGGCCAAGAGGCTAGCTGCCGAACTTATAGGGATAATCAGCAAAAGGGGGACGGTAAAGCTTATCCCAGAGGTGGGCCAAGTTGGCGGGGGTTCCCTGGCCGGAGAGGAGTTGCCCACCACCTGTGTGGGGGTAACATTAAAGGGGCTTCCTGCCGGAAAGTTAGCCCAGAAGCTGCGGCTTTCCCAACCGCCCATTATCCCTCGGGTGAAAAGGGAGGAGGTCCTGCTCGACCTGAGGAGCTTAGAGGGGATAGATGAGATAGTCCTTGCCTTCCAGAGGATTATAGAGGAAGGTTAGATGGTTTACCCGTTGATCATTGGAACGGCTGGCCACATCGATCACGGCAAATCGGTCCTGGTCCAGGCCATCACGGGCCAGGATCCGGACCGGCTCCCGGAGGAAAAGCAGCGGGGGATGACCATCGATTTGGGGTTCGCCTTCTGGGGGGAGGATGTCGCCTTCATAGATGTGCCTGGCCATGAAAGGCTGATCAGGAATATGGTGGCCGGGGTGAGTGGCATCGACCTTTTCCTCCTGGTTATTGCTGCCGACGAGGGGGTCAAACCCCAAACCATAGAGCACCTCCAGATACTGCAGATCTTGGGGATAAAGGAAGGGGTAGTTGTCCTTACCAAAACGGACTTAGTAGATGCCCAGATCATAGAAAGGAGAAGGGGTGAGGTGGAGAGGCTCCTGTGGGGGACCCCACTGCAGGGTTCTCCCATACTCCCTGTCTCCGCCCTAACCGGCCAGGGATTGGAGGAGCTGAAAGAGGTCTTAAGGGAATTGTTGGAAGCCCGCGAAAAGGTGGGGGAGGGGGAAATCTTTAGGCTTCCGGTGGATCGCTCCTTCAGCATAAAGGGGTTTGGCACGGTGGTTACCGGGACGGTCATCTCCGGAAGGGTGGAGGTGGGGGAGGAGGTTGAACTTCTCCCCGCCAAAAGGCCCCTGAGGATAAGGGGCATAGAGGTAATGGGCAAACCCCGCCCAGAGGTGAGGAGGGGGATGAGGGCAGCCCTCAACCTCAGGGGGATTGGCAAAGAGGAGATAAAAAGAGGGGACAGCTTGGCCACCCCCTCCTTTTTCCAACCAACAAGGAGGTTGGAGGGGGAGCTCTCCCTTCTCAAGGGCTTCCCCGGAGAGGTGAAAGGGGGAAGTTGGCTCAAATTCCTCACCGGGACAGCAGAGGTTGTGGGCCGGGTCTACCCCTTAGAGGGGAGGCCACTCAGAAGAGGTCAATCCGGATTGGTCAGGTTCAACTTGGAGGTCAACATCACCGGCGCCTTGGGAGACCGTTTTGTGGTGCGTATCCCCTCCCCTCCCTCTACGATCGGTGGCGGAGAGATACTTGACCCTTATCCTCCCACCAAGAGAAGGGGAGAAAGGTTGGACTACCTCAACGCCCTAAAGGGAAGAGAAGTCCCCCAGGTGATAAGGGAGAGGCTTCTCTGGAGGAGGTCCAGGGGAGCAACGGAAAACGAGCTCTGGCAAGCCACGCAACTCCCCTGGAAGCTGATAAGGGTCGGGCTGAGAGAGCTGCAGGAGAATGGCAACCTGGTTCGCTTAGGGGAGGGGTCCCATTACTTCCTCACATCTTCCCTTCTGAAACTCAAGGAGAGGATCATAGATGAGGTTAAGGGGTTCCATCGGCAAAACCCCTATAGGTTAGGGGTGGGAGAGGATGAGTTGGGTCACAGGCTTAGGGCGCACCTAGAGCTATATCGTAAGGCCTTGCAGGAGCTCCTGAAATCAGGGGAACTATCCCTCCATTCTGGCCGAAAACTGGCCCTTTCCTCCCATCACATCCCCCTCTCCCCGCAAGAGGAGCAGTTGAAGGAAGAATTAGAGGAGAGGTTCCTCAAGGGAGTATTCTCTCCCCCTTCCCCCCGAGAGCTTAAGAGGGGAGATGCCAGCCGGTTAATGGGGGTCCTCCAGGAGATGGGGGCCCTTGTCCCCACCGGCCACTCTCTCCTCTTCCACGAAAAATGGGTAAAGAGGGCAGAGGAGTTACTCCGAGAGTACGTGCAGGAGAAGGGTGAGATAAACCTAAGGGAGTTTAAGGAAATTCTGCACACGAGTCGCCGCTTCGCCCTTTCCCTTTTAACCTATTTTGACAACCAGGGTATAACCAGGAGGGTGGGGGAGGTGAGAAGGTTAAGATAGAGAGACAGAATCACCACTGGCAAACAGCGCTGCCCACCAAGACCCATATTCATCCACCGCGGACTTCATTGGAGCGTCCGAAAGAAGCGGACAAAGATCCCGATCTCCAGCCCAAAGTCCAAACGAACAGATCCCTTTCCCAAGCCGTCAGAACCCCTGTTCTACGCCAATGGAAAAGGTGATGGTTCTGCTTGGGGAGATCAATCAAAGGCTCCACTGCAAAAACCATAGGATCGGTAGCCGCAGGCTTCAGCCTGCGGGAGGAAGTCCCATTAAGTCAACCATTTACGCAACCTAAAGGTTGCGGCTACCTAATTTTGCGACTGTCAAGTTTTTCAGGAAAGACAATACTTAAGGGGCGGGATGCCTGAACTGCCAGACCTGGAGCATATAAAGGAGGTTCTCAAGCAAAGGTTGGAGGAAGAGAAGGTGGAGAAGGTTGAAATCCTCCGTCCCCTCATCCTTCGCTGCCTCCAAGGGGAGCTCATCTCCGTAAGCGAGGGGGTGCCGCTCCAATCTGTGCAACGAAGAGGTAAATTTCTTCTCCTCTCCTTTAAAAGTGGCACGCTTGTCTTCCACCTTATGCTTCCCGGAAGGTTCCAACTTGCTTAGAGGAGGGAACGGCGGAAGTCGCACATCTGCCTCGTCTTCCGCTTCGCTGCCGGGGCGGAACTTCGCTATTTGACCCCAAGCTTATGGGCAGAATCCACTTGGCTCAAGGGCAGGACTTCTCTAAGATACCCCAATTTTCAGAATTAGGCCCTGATGCCTTAAATGAATTCCCCGGTCTGGAGGAGTTTGAATCCAGGCTCCGCCATTTCCGGGGAATGATCAAGAATATCCTCACCAACCAGAGGTTTTTAGCTTATATTGGAAATGCCTATGCAGATGAGATCCTCTTTGCCGCCCACATCTCCCCCCTGAGAAAAAGTTCCAGCCTCTCTCCAGGGGAGGTCAAATCCCTCTACTGGGCTATCGGTTCAGTGCTAACTGAGGCCATAGAGATAATCAAGGAAAGGGTTGGGGAAAAGATAGAGGTTGAGGAGAGGGGGTTCTTCAGGGTGCATCGGAAGGGCGGGAACCCCTGCCCAGTCTGTGAAACCAACCTTACCGAGGTTTCCCCCCACCGACGAATCACCACCTTCTGCAGAAACTGCCAGAGGTAAATCCGACCAGCCACCCAAAATTGAATTTAGCCGCCTGTTAACGGAACCTTTCTGACATGATAACAGGATTTACATGATCTTTATCTGCTCCGTCCAACCCGCATTTGCATCATAACATTCAAATCAGCTACCATTGAAATTAACCCCTTCAATTTAATTGCCACGAGGAAAGCAGGCAGGGACGAATTTTATTTATCCTGCTCATCCTGTCAATCCTGTCTAAAAATGGAAGTTCCAAAATGTCAATTTGGCCTTGACTCCAAGATTGTTTCCCCGTATAATCTACTTGGAATGATTAAAAACTTTTTTAGAACCCAGAAAAGGGTGATAATTGGCTGTGGGGTTTTCTGGGCCTTTATCCTCCTGGTGCTCTTCTCCCTGCTGCTCACCTATCGCCGCAGCCTTCCTTCTCTGGCCCAGTTGGAAAACTACGAACCCAGCCTAATCACCAGGGTATATGCCGCAGATGGAGAGGAGCTCAAGGAATATTACAAGGAAAAAAGGGTGCTCGTCCCCCTGAAGGATATGCCTCCCTATCTGCTCAATGCCCTCCTGGCTACAGAGGACAGGAAGTTCCATCGGCACTGGGGGGTGGACCTCCATCGCATAGCTGGAGCTCTTTGGGCAGATGTGAAAGCACATCGGCTTGTTCAAGGGGCCAGCACCATCACCCAACAGTTGGCCAGGACCCTCTTCTTAACCCCGCGAAGGACCTTCTCCCGCAAGGTTAAGGAAGTCCTCACCGCAATTAGAATCGAGAAAACATACTCCAAAGATGAGATCCTCCAGATGTATCTCAACCAGAACTACTTCGGCAATGGAGCCTACGGGGTGGGAGCTGCCTCCCAGGTTTACTTCTCCAAAGAGGTGAGGGATCTGAACATCGCTGAATGCGCCCTCCTGGTGGGCCTCCTCAAAGCCCCCAGCAAGTATGAACCCTTTGACCACCCCCAGAGGGCCCTGCGCAGGAGAAACCTGGTCATCAAATCCCTTCTAACTTGGGGGAAAATCTCCCAGAGCAAGGCCGACAGCTTAAAAGCCCTCCCCCTGGAACTCAACCCCAATGTGGAGGCCAAGGGCGAGGCCCCCTATTTCACAGAATTGGTGAGAAGGTATTTGGAGAAGAAATACGGGGAGGAGATGCTCTACCGCGGTGGCCTATCGGTCTATACCACCCTCGATCTGCAGATGCAACGGGCCGCAGAGGAGGCTATGCAGAGGAACCTAAACAAGCTCCAGGCCAAGATAGAGAGGGCACACCCTTTAACCGACACTGTCTACACCATACCCCTCCCCGATTCAACAAACGAGGGGGAGGAGAGGGAATACAAGAAGGTCCAAGGGGCCTTGGTGGCCATTGAGCCGGGGACCGGGTTCATTAAGGCCCTGGTGGGCGGTAGGGATTTCACGGAGAGTGAGTTCAACCGGGTCACCCAGGCCAGACGCCAGCCCGGTTCGGCCTTCAAGCCATTTGTCTATACGGCAGCCGTTGACAACGGGTTCAAGCCCACGGATATTATCTACGATACCCCCATAGTCTTGAACGATGAGAAGAGGGGGCTCTGGCGCCCTGAGAACTATGACCACATCTTTAAGGGGCCAACAACCTTGAGAACGGCCTTAGCCCTATCTAGAAATGTGGTCTCCATTAAGCTCTTGGAGAAGCTTACCCCCAGGCAGGCCGTCTTCTATGCCCATCGGATGGGGATAAAAACTCCTCTGAGGGCTGTTCCCTCCCTGGCCATCGGCACATCTGAGGTTATCCCCCTGGAATTGGTCTCGGCCCTTGCCGTATTCCCCAATCAAGGGGTGAGAATAGACCCCATCTACATAACCAGGATAACCGACAGGGAGGGAAACATCTTGGAGGAGAACTCCCCTTACAAGGAGGAGGTGCTCAACGAGCAGACGGCCTATATAATAACCAATATGCTGGAGTCGGTGATGAACAGGGGGACGGGATATGGAGCCCGCCGGAGGGGCTTCCGCCGCCCAGCCGGGGGGAAGACGGGCACTACAGACAACTTTACCGACGCCTGGTTTGTGGGCTTTACCCCGCAATTGGTGGCCGGTGTCTGGGTTGGCTTTGACGACCTTACCCCCTTGGGGGAAGGGGAGACCGGGGCAAGGGCGGCCCTGCCCATTTGGACTGATTTTATGCTTGCCGCCCATCGGGGACTGCCGGTAAAGGATTTCCCGGTTCCCCCAGGTATTAGCTTCGTAGATGTCTGCGCGGAAAGCGGACTATTGCCCACCAAGCGATGTCCAAAAGTAGTTAAAGAGGTCTTCATCAAGGGGACCGAACCCACCCAAAGGTGCAATCTTCCCCACAACATCCCCAAGGAGGTTCACCCCTCTCAACCTAAGGGGGGGACCCCCTCGGAGGAGATACACTTTTGACCCCATCTTCGGTGACCAGATAGAGGATTAAAGGGCGAACTTGCAGAGGGTCTTCGCTCAACTGGTAAGCGCTCTGCACCAGTTGCAGAGCTTCCCTTCCCTCCCCTTCCCCGGAAGCATGGACAAAGGCCAAATCCTCTCCCTCTCTCACCTCATCGCCCCTCCTTTTCAGCAACTCCACCCCTACCGCATAATCGATCTTGCTTGTCAGATCCTTCCTCCCCCCTCCCAAGGCCACCACCGCCTGGCCAATTAGCTTGGCATCGAGGGAGGTCACCCAGCCACTGGCCTCCGCCTTGGCCACAATCTTCAATTTGGCTTGGGGTAAAGCCCGCGGATCATCAATCACCCTCAGGTCTCCCCCCTGGGCCTTTACCATCTCCCCAAACTTGGCCAGGGCTTCACCACCTTCTATCACCCCCCTAATCCTCTCCTCCCCATCCCTAATATCCTTGGCCACCTGGGCCAGAAGCAGCATCTGCGCCCCTAAGGCAATGGTTATCTCCCGCAAATCCAGCGGTCCTTCCCCCTTGAGCAGTTCTATTACCTCCTTCACCTCCAGGCCATTCCCCGCCATTCTGCCTAAGGGTTGATCCATATCAGTCACCAAGGCCACTACCCTCTTGCCGAATTTAAGGCCAATACCGATTATGGTTCTGGCCAACTGAAAGGCCTTCTCCTCCTGGTTGAAAACCGCTCCGCGGCCCAGCTTTACATCGAGGACCAGGCCATCGAGGCCGGCGGCTAACTTCTTGCTCATTATGCTGGAGGCGATTAAGGGGATGGAATCCACCGTGGCGGTAACATCCCTCAGGGCATAGATTTTGGCGTCTGCTGGGGCCAGCTCAGGGGTCTGGCCGATGATGGAAACCCCAATGCGGGAGAGGTTCCTCTTGAACTCCTCAATGGTCAACAGAGTCTTGAATCCGGGGATGGACTCTAACTTGTCCAAGGTCCCCCCGGTATGCCCCAATCCCCGCCCGGAGATCATCGGGACTACAGCCCCGGCTGCGGCCACCGCTGGGGCCAGCACCAGGGAGACCTTGTCCCCCACTCCCCCTGTGCTGTGTTTGTCCACCTTCTTTCCGGGAATATCCGAAAGGTCGAGCGCCTGGCCGGAGTGGAGCATTGAGGTGGTCAGCGAAAAGGTCTCCTCCTGGTTCATCCCCCTGAGGAAGATGGCCATTAACAGGGAGGCCATCTGGTAGTTGGGGGTCTCCCCCTTGGTGAAGCCGGAGACGAAATAATCTATCTCCTCTGGGCTTAAAGCTCCTCCATCCCTCTTCTTGCTTATGACCTCATAGGCTCTCATCTTCCTCCATCCCTTTGGCCATCAGGAAACCTCTGGCCCTCTCCGTATATGGATAACGGTTGACCAACCCCCAGAACCTCGGGCTATGGTTTGGCTCCTCCAGGTGGGCCAGCTCATGGACAATCACATAATCCCTCACCCAATCGGGCATGCGGGTCAACCGATGCGATATCCTGATCTTCCCCTGTCGATACTGACAACTGCCAAACCTTTTCGCCTGATTGGTCACCCACTCGATCGATTTGAACCTCAGTCTTCCGGAGAAATATTTTCTGTTCAATGATTGGGCCACCTTAGCCAAATCAACCTCTTTGTTCAACCTCCCTTGCAGTTTCCTCCGCTCCACCCTCTTACGAATACTTTCAATGATCTCCGCAAGGCTTCCCTCATCGATCCTTTCCGGGGCATAGACCAAGAGCCTATCGTCAACGACCCTTGCCTGAACGGTCTTCTTCCTCCTTTTGCTCCTTATTATCTCTATCTTCATCGGCCTCTCCAAAGCGAGGTGGCAGAATCCCGATTCTGCCGTCCTCCTCTTTAACTAATTATCCCATTATGCTACACCAATCCCCTGAGAAAATCAAGCCATTTTTCTTTGAGGGTTGGCTGATGACCCACATGGTAATCACCATAGATAGTGTCTGTCCGAAAACTACTAAAATTGAAATATTCCCGTCATGGCGAGCGATGGAAGGAGCGAGGCAATCTTATGGAAGAAACCTTAAGCGCTATTTAAAGATTCACCCCCGTTCCATTCCCAATCTCTCAATACGCCCTACTGTTCATCCTTTCTAACACCTTATGAGCTGTTTCTCGCACAAGTCTATCTTGATCTTTGAGCATTTTCTTGACAGCCGACTTTATCTCATTTACATCAAATCTTCTTCTGCCTGCTGGACGGGGATAATACTCAAGCAGAGAGACCGCATTCAATCCATATAAAGCCTTTACTCGGACCTTACTGTCTTTACTTTTTAGATCCTCACGGAGGGTCAAGTAGACACGAGGCATCTCATCAAACTCATCAAGATCCTTTGCCGCGCAAATCTGGATATCCGGATTCTCATCCCTTATGGCGATCTCGAGCAAAGGGATTATTTCTGGAACATTCCTATCCGTAAGATAATAGAAACCCCACTGACAAGCCACCCGTCTGCGAATAGAATCGTTTTCACTGCTCAGAAATTCCTTTAAGAATGGAGTTGCCAGTTTATATTCGCCAAGCAGAAACAGACTAATTGCTGCAGCTATCCGCACAAGTGTATCCTCATCGCTTTTTAGTGCCCTTGCCAAGTAGGGTATTGCCCTTTTGTCGCCGATGGAGCCCAGAGCGTTAGCAGCCGCCTCTCGCACTTCACTATCTTCATCTTCTTCTAACACCTTGCAGAGCAACGGAGTTGCTCGATCGTCTTGAGCCTGAAAAAGTCTTAATATTATCTCCTTACGAGCATCACTGGATTCCTCCCTTTCCAAACTCTTCATATATTCAAGAACATGTGGGGCTTCTCTTTTTTTGAGCCTCTCCAGGATTTCCTTGTATGCTTTTCTACCTCTACCTACAGTCATACTTTTCGTCTGCCCAAGACTGTCGTCGTTTACCCCTTGCTCCTTTGGTGTATGGGGTTTAGACACAACTGCCGTAGACTTTGTTTGGTCTGCTGCTTGGACATAACTAGGCTTATTCAAGATGAGAACTCCGGTTCCCATTAGGAGAAACAGAACTCCTAATGAAACCAAAGCCGATCCTATCCTCTGATACATTTTCATCTTCTTATCCTTTCTTAAAAAGCTAACAAAATTGGGAACATTTCCCCTGTTTTTCAATCTGGGATAAAAAATACCTTCAGCCCGATATCATAGTACCCATCAATCAGATTGAGGGTAGAGAAGTCTGGATGTCATTAGTATCGGCTATTACCAGAATGAAGGGAATTAAGTGATACCTAGTTGAGT
>CAZVGK010000033.1:0-30350 GCA_964626665.1 uncultured Gemmatimonadota bacterium
ATAAGCCTACCTTCTGCAGTTTCGGGCTCTAGGCTTTAATATACAAGGGACAGGTTTTGAGACCTGTCCGCAGGGGCTCCTGGGCTAAAGCCGGGCAGAAGTGCAGGGATCGCATTTATGCGACTATCCATTCGTGTTCTGCAACCCATGACCCTTGTTTGGTTGCGGCTTTGCCGCCCTGTGGATTCAGCGACCCTCCTATCCTCTCTGTCACTTCAATCGATTATCAGGACTTTCGCTCCTCGAATTTTTCCCTCCTTGAGCTCGACCAGGGCCTTATTTGCCTCTTCCAAAGAGAATTCTTGCACTTCCGGTTTAATGGGGATCGCGGCGGCCAGCTCCAAAAATTCGCTTATATCCCTTCTGGCCACGTTAGCTACGCTCTTCATCTCCTTTTCCAGCCAGAGATGGGTGGGGTAATCCAATTTCATCAGGTATTCCTTATCTGTCTCCTCTTTACGGATGGCATTTATTACCAGTCTCCCCCCACTTTCTAAATTTCGCAGGGCTTCCACTATTGGTTTCCAAACCGGCGTGGTGTCGATGATAGCGTCCAGTTTTTCAGGGGATTCCTCTCCCGTGTCTCCCGCCCAAACCGCGCCAAGCTCTCTGGCAAACTCCCTTTCCTGCGCACTTCTGGCAAAGACGAAGATCTGAGAGTGGGGATATTTGTGTTTGGCCATCTTAATTACCAGGTGACCAGAAGCGCCAAAGCCGGTAAGCCCCAAATTCTGTCCATCTTTGATCTCAGTTAATCTCAGGGACCGATAACCGATGGCCCCGGCACATAAGAGGGGGGCAGCCTCCGAATCGGTGAACACATCGGGAATGGGGTAGGCGAAGTCCTCTAAAACGGTCATATACTGGGCATAGCCTCCCTGGGCATCCCTGCCGGTTGCCCGGAAATCCGCACATAAGTTCTCCTCGCCTGCTCGGCAAAACTTGCATCTTCCGCAAGCCGAGTAGATCCAGCCAATTCCTACCCTATCCCCAATTTTATGTTTTTCTGCTTTGCTTCCTGCTTTTTCCACCCTTCCCACGATTTGATGGCCTAAGACAACGGGCAAACGCGGCGGGGGGGTGCGTCCCTCGATTTCATCCAACTCGGTGTGACAAACCCCGCAGGCGGAGATCTTTACCAAGATCTCCCTCTCCCCAGGAACAGGATCCGGCAGATCCATAAGCCTCAAGGGATTCTTGTTTTCCTTTAGGCTACAGATCTGATTTAACACCATCGCCTTCATTTGCTTCTCAGCTCCTTTCTAACCTGAAAGGTTTATATGGGCACCAATTCTCACAGTGTCGATCAAATACAGGTTGTGCAAATGTTTAGTCTTCCGAGAGACTTTATTGCCTTATGGCAAGTTTAAAGCATAATATAACCTAAGGCGTTGCGGGTAAGAAATAAATTCATCTATCAAAGCCATCGATTACGGTTTTTAGATAAATGGCCATCATTCCCTTACTCTTGTCCCTGATCAGAGATTCTTCATCCGATCCCTCCATCAGTGCTTCCACCACATATTTTAAGACCTCTTGCTGATTATAATTCTCAACAACCTTTTCTACAGTTTCTATAAAACCCGCCTCAGATTCGTCCTCCAGATATTCGATCATTTGCATGTTTGACTCTTCCGCCTTATCCAAAATTTTCTCTGTAACCTTGGGCAACCGAGTAGTTCCCTGTGACATCATCTGCCAAACCACCATTCCCAGATAAAGCAGCAACTCCCGCTCATCCTGATTGAAGAGATCACTCCCTATGCCCATAAGATAGGTAAAGACAAATGGCTGTTCTTTGCTCATCTGGTAAACAAGTTTAGGCATCTCTTGGAGGGATATCCCCCCCATTCTTTTCCAGGTTTTTTCTACAACCTCTGAAGATATGGGATTCATCAGCACTCCCTTAATTTACAACTTTTCACCACGCCTAATAATGGCATCAGAATTTTAGATGAAGATATAGGGGTAAAAGGAAGTCCCTTACCTTTCCCTCGGAGGGGTATATGAAATTGTCATTGCTTTCAACTATTCTTAAGCTCTTTATCAACGGCTTCTTGTAACCGACCAAAGGATAACGACTTTTGCCCTCCGATAGCTGCCAAATACCCCTTTGTTAAATCTTCAACGGTTGATTCCAAAAGCACCATAAATTGGGTGTAAGCAAACTCTCGCTTTGGATCTTGCTCCTTCTCCCCAAAGACAATGGATAGGAGGTCCTCAATCATTTGGTCCATCCCGTATAGTTTCAGATGAAGCAGCTCGTGAACCACCAATTCCTCAAGGTTCGTGCACTTTGGGGAATGGTTCACCAAGATGCAAGCCTTCTTATCCTCCAGATCAATTTTTATGTCCCCAGATTTTCTCCATTTGGTTTTAACGATTTCGATCGCTATATCCCAATCCCTTAACCTGAGAATCTCCTTCCACTTTTCTAAGTATTTCTTTACCTCTTCCTCGCTGACATTCATTTTCGTATTCTCCTAAACAGAACTTGGCCGCCTGTGATGGGGCTCTTCTGACAGGACAACAGCGTTTACAGGATTAAAAAAAGCACCGAACGACACCGAAACTACAGAAAAATTAGAATACACATTCTTCCTTAAAATTTCTTGTCATACCAGTGGCTTTCGGTGTTTAATGTAAGGAGGCGTTTATCTTATTCATCCTGTCAATCCTGTCTAAAAATGGAAATTCTTATGCCCTTATCTGACGGCGAGATAGGAGGTAGCAGAACCCCGATTCTGCCACCTCGCTTTCAACTGTTTACCATAAGGTTAAGACTCCCTGCCTCGTCGGGCCCCGGACAGTCCAGCAAGTACAGCAACGAAGATGGCCACTTTAAGGGAGGTTAACCAAGATATCGACCGGGCTATCAGGCCTTGCTGCACGGCTCCTGGGAAAAGATCCGGAATCGTCCAAGCCCAGAGCAATTTTACCAAGAACAGGGCTACTACAAAAGCTCCTACAGAAAACACGAAAATGCCAGGTCCAATGGCGATCCACCAGGATTTCCTCATTGGTCTCATCCTCCTTTCACATCTGCTCAGCGAATTGCCGATAGCAGATCAACTTTTAAGTTCCGGCTTGCCCAATTTGGTCGTAGCGATAGCGAAACCGCTTACTCTACAGTTAGGTCAATTAGCGCTGGCCCCGACTCTGTCGGAGTGAGACCTCTGTCCCTAAGCGAGACGAAGCCTATTTGCTATCGCTTACCCACCACCCCGTTAGGTGTTGGTCCCCGTACCCTGGTGTATACTTGCGACCAGCCCAGTCTGCTCAACTATAGCATCTAACTCTTGCATGGGGATCGTCTTCAAGAAATAGAGCTCTAAGGATTCATAATGCTTGTCCTGCAGGAACGCACCGGTCAGAAAAATGATTGATAGCCCGATTAGACTGCAGCCCAGGGCTGTCCTGTCGCTGGTCAGGTTCCAGATTCCGAAGGGTAGGGCCAGGACACCTACCAAATAGAGTAGATGCACTCCCGATGCCATCGTCTGGAGAGTGCCATACTTCTCCTTGAATCGTTCCTCCCGGATGAGCCTCCACAGAACTATGGCCTCGGTGGCCGTGATCCTGTACCTGGTCTTCAGGAAGGTTCGATAGTTATTCGATCTCAGCCGCGCCCAGTCCTGCAGATGGATGATTACAGCATCATAGATGAACGGACGGTACACTAAGTAAAGCAATGTACCCACAGCGATTAAAATGAGCGGGAAACCGAGAACGCCCAACGCTTTTGAAAGGTTCACCGCAGCACCGGATCTGACAAATAGAAAAACAAGAAAGCAACTACTCCGGAGAGCATATAACGGAAGGCCTCCGCTAGATTCAACTTGGTCATAAGGACTCTCTGATATATCGTCTAAGGGACTGGCGCCCCTATTGTACCCCTTGACTCGTATTGACTTTCAGGTTTGGTTACACCTTGGCTTCATAGTGTAACCAGCGACAGTTAGCTTATCATCACGAGCGTATCTGATGTAGCGGTGGAGCAGGATAAGATTTCGTCTTTTTGTTATTCCTCATCATCCTCAAAATATTCCCCATATTCTTCATCAAATGTGTCTTTCCATCCTAATTTCCCACCCGATAGTGCATCCATAATGGCTCCTGAGGGTAGCGCACTCTCCAACGCTTCTAAGGGTAGATAACCCTCGTCAGGCCTCCCTTTTTTTATTCTACCGATGGCGATTTGACACATCTTATAGTCTGTGTAATTTTCTGGAAAGAAATCTCTTGCCTTTCTGATATGAGGGATTGCCCTTTTATCTTGCTGCTTTACCATACAGTTTAACAGATGGAAAAAGTCTATATTTCTATATTTCCAATCGCGTTTTGTTGGATCAAAAGCTTCGTCAGGCATTTCCGACATATAGTCGTCCAACAATTTATTTAGAAATTCAACTGATTTATCGCATCTTATCTCTCCTATGGTACTCAATGCGTATGCCGTTATAAGATCTATCCCCCTCCCTTCTTTAATTGGGTTTTTGATTCTATACTCTACCTTTTTAATCACAGCTGGAACGCAAACAGGGCCAAATTTCTTAAGCGCTTTCTTGGCATTTTCACCAAGTTCTGGTTCCTCTATGGCATCTGCCAGTGGTGGGATAGCTCTCCTATCACCAATCTCTCCCAGTGCGTCCGCGGCATACCAACTGCTTTGCCATTTATGTTCATTTAATACTTCTATCAACTGTGGAACTGCAGGTTTGCCAATAGCCACCAATTTGTTTCCAATTCTTTTTAGTTCTTCTTCCCCCTTTTCTGAATAATCCATACCATCATATTTTTTCAACTCTTCAGTTAAACTTTTGATTTCCTCTCCCATCCCTTTTCGCGGTCTTCCCTCTTTTTTGGTCATTTTATTTACCCCCTTTTCAATCTTGTATTATATCCTGTGAGTGTAAATACAAACTTTTCCAAAACCGCTTGATAAGCTAAACAACGCTCCTATATTAGGATGATGGGCTATATAAGCACCAAAGTCTGGTTATACCTCAGTTCCATGGTGTAGCCAGCAACGTTTAGCTTATCGGAATAGAGACAAAAGAAGTTCCGCTGCAAACAGAATTTGGGGGAATCCTCGCTTTCCCCTTTTATCCGTTGCTATGTGAAGTTGATACGGCTTTTCCCGTTTTCTAACAACCATTTCTTCCATCTCTTTTTAAAATTCTTAAAATCTTCACTAAGTATTTCAAATACATTTCCATTATCACACTCTCTCACAATTTTCAATATCATCTCTTTGCCATAGGTATTTTCAATGAACATAACCATCGTCCATCCCCAGTCATAACTTAATTCTATATTACCTTGAATCTCTTTAATATCAGGGATAAGCTTTTCCTTAATACCTTTTAAGACAGGCTGTCTAAATTGGTCCTCATCCTTCCATTGTCCAGATAAATAAACGGCCAGTCCTTCACTCCACCATCTTGGAGTTGTTTCAATGTCAGGGGTAAGATACTCCTCAAAGACATGAGTTAATTCATGGAACACAAGTCGCCTATATTCATCCGACTTATATCTATATGTAGAATGATCTTTATACGCAGAAGGGGAAAGAAAAACCAGATCGGTTTTTTGAGCCTGTGCTACCCTCGCGGGATTAGAAGGTGTTTCTATCTCAACCCTCAACAAATTTATTACGAGATGGTCATATTCTCTTCTATTGGGAACCAATATCGCTCTAATTGTTGGAGGAAAGGGCTTTTTTGGGCAAAAATATCCTGAAAGAAAGACAAGCGCCTCTTTTGAAGCTATAAAGGTTTCCTCGGCAGACGGTTTGTCTCCTTCTATATATCTAACTTCTATATTACCTTCACCAAGCACTAAGTAATTATCTAACATCTATATGTCCCAAAGAATTTCGTCTAACGCATCCCAGATATACGAGGTGGTGTAAGGCATTTGGGCGTAACGCAGTGAAGCCGTATATCTGGTGTTATCCGATGTTGCCGGTCTTCAACCGCTCCCATTCGTGGTCGAGAATAGCGAACAAAAAAGAATCACGCCATCTTCCCTTTGCCCACTTGTGCTCCCGGAGGTGCCCCTCACGTTGCATGCCGATTTTCTCCAAAACACTTATGGACACAATGTTCGCCGGATCGCACGTAGCAAAGACCCGATGCAACTTGAGCCTGTCAAAGCCAAACGTAAGGAGCGCCCTTGCGGCCTCAGTCGCATAGCCCTGTCCCCAGAAATGGCGATTGAAGCAATAGCCGATCCACCCCTCTCGACTATCTGGGTTTGACACATGAATTCCACAACCGCCAATGAGCCGATCTCTTGCCTTCAAAACTACTGCGAACTCGTAGTTCCTCCGGGGCTGTTCCTGCTGATAAGCAATTGCTTGACGAATGAAGTTCCGGCTCTCATCCTCTGTATTAGGCCCCCATTCCATGTAGCGAACAACCTCCGGATCAGAGGCGTACTCATGCACAGCTTGCCAATCGAGTTCGTCAAACTCTCGCAGCACAAGGCGCTCCGTTGTTAGTGACAGGTGCTTCATAATTCCACTTGTATTGGCTGTTTGGTATAACGGACGGCGTTATCTGCCGTAGCCAGTTTGCTCTATGCAGATTCAATCGGGATCTCGTACTTTACAGGCAATAGTCTTTCTAAATTCAAACGCTTGGAAGCATCAAGGATCTCAATGCCCACAATTCTGTCACCTTCCCCCACATCCAACACAATGTCCTCAGAAAGCCGCTTGTTAATCACAGGCTGTTTCCGGTCATCTAAGCGAATGTAAAGCAAATCAGTCTTGGCATTATACCCCGTATTCCGGAAAATCAGTTTTTAGATTCGTAACTCATTGATTTTTAAAGATAAATTTCCCGGATTTTTATGGACTACATTTTTATTGGTGGTTGTTAAAAAACTGTTCAACTGGTTGATATTATTGTAGTTTTTCGTATTCAATCTTAAATTTTTTCCGGAATGTGGGTTATACAGTATCTGCATCTTCTCCCTGTCGTTTCCGCTTAAAATCATAAACTTTGGCTTTCCCCATACGACCATATCTCGCCGGAATAGGGAACCCCGTATTGACCACATCTTTGATTTCATCTTCATTCGTGCCGCGTTCCTCAGCACGTTCCAGAGTATGGAGATCGATCTGGATTCCCATCTCCTGTTCTCCTTGAGCTCCCCTTGTAAGTGCTGGCCATAGTAGGCAACGTTCTCAGCATAAAAGAAGTTCCACTGAAGGCGGAATTTGGGTGAGTGCCGTTAGGCACGAACCTTTTATGCTGTGTTAGGCGATGAGGTGGCATCATTTTCCCTTCAATCTCTCAATTTCCTTTCTGATTTCTTCGACAACCTCGGGGTTATGGATAATCTTCTTTTTCCCTTCCTTAACAGAGAATACGATAAAGACCTTCCCACCGAACTTTTTCTGGAATTTACGATGGGATGTTTCCTGCATCTCTTTCCATTTATAGTCTTCAAATGTATGCTTGAAGGTAGTGGGTTTTATTTGCAAGCCGATATATTTACCGTTTATCTCGATAAAGAAATCCACGTTGTAGAGTCGGTCCCATTCATCTGGTGCTGGTTTTATCTGGATACCCAGGATATTTTGTAACTGCCCATAAATCGTTTCTATTTCGGTCATATAACCGTCAAAAGTCCTTTTGATTACTACTTCTTTGATATAATCAACACAGTCTGCTTCTGTCACCTTCGCAACTTCACATTGGATTACCTCGGTAACCTTTACATACAGTTTTCTGCCAAGTTCATCCAAATACTCTTCAGGATAAACATTTTCATAATAATACACCTCCCAATCTTCCAATTTCTTTGGGACACATTTTCTGATGAATTCCGAAACAGGGCCAACAGAACGCTTTTTGTTCAACCCCCATCTATTCATCGCTTGGTTTAACACCCATTCCTTTGCCATTACTTCCTTACTTGAGTTTAGGTTTACATTAGAGTTTGTTTAATACCCTCAACACTTCTTTTGTATCCTCTAAACTATCTTTCATTGGGGATGGACATTGTATGTAATCTATAAGATCGAACATTAGCTGAAACTTGAGGCAGTCCTTGATAGATAGTCCCCAGATCGTTGTGACTCCACAGTTCAGGCAATCCTTGTTACATTTTTCAACAATAGCATAGAGTTCATCTGCACACTCATAGCAGACTTTTTCATAGGGTTCCAATGGAGTTAGTTTACCATCTTGTGGTGATGGTTCTTCCTCAACGAGAACAACCCCGCTCTCTCCATATTCCAAATCAAATTCCCTTCCACACCTTTCACAAACCCATTTTGACTCATTCATTTCTTATCTCCTTTCTATATCCTAAAAATTTAGATTTATGCTTATAGTCAAAAGTGGTATCTACATCAACTAATCCATTTCTTATCAGGTGTGCATTGATAAAGGTTTTGTTTCTCAAATAGAGATAGCAAAACAGCTCATTCTCTTTGTCATATTTTTCATTTTCTTTTTCGTATTTTATGGTATCAAAGTTTAAAAATACTTTCTGTCCACAAGTTTTCTCCTTTAAGAACTTAATCGCCTCCGTATTTTTCTTAGGCTTTTCTTTTACCCCTATCAATCTAATTCTCAAACCGTTATCTAAAACCAATACTTCCGGACTGACAATCTCCTTCACAGAATAATAATCTTCTCTTTCGGAATGAGAGTTATCTATTTTTGATCCAAATCTCAATTTTCTTGGGTCAACTTTCTTATCAAACTTTATCGGATCTTTGAAGATATAGGGGAGTTTTTTAATTTTATCCGTAAAATCAGTATCTGTCTTATCCTGCTCGATTATCTCAAAGACCACATCTTCAAAAATCGTCTTTTGCCTTAACCTTAGCTTTTCTTTTATGATTGGGAGAAAATCCTTATTGATTTCATACCCGATAGAATTTCTGCCTAATTTTCTTGCCGCCAACGATGTTGTTCCACTGCCCAGGAATGGATCGAGGACGGTATCGGAAACAAAACTAAACATTTTGATAAGCCGTCTTGGTAATTCTTCTGGAAACATCGCCAGATGTTTATGCTGTTTCTCTCCCGGAAAATTCCAGTGTCCAGTAAAATATTGATTCCATTCTTCTTGGGTCAATTTCGACTGTTCTTTAACTTCATGGCTTACTTTCGGCTGAGTACCATATTTTTTGAAAATCAAGATAAATTCATAATCTAATTTAAGAATCCCACTTCTTGGATAAGGGAAGGAACCCATTACTGTTGCCCCACCCGTGGTATGGCAAGTAGTGACTTTTTGCCAGATAATGGCACCCATATAATCAAACCCAGCGCTTTCGCAAAACTTAATTATCTCTGTTCTTATCGGAATGACTTTATACCTTCCATAATATACAGAACGGGCAAACTGGTCTCCGATGTTAATGCACAAACGACATCCCTTATGCAAAACCCTATGGGCATCATTCCAGACCAAATTTAGATTATTAATATACTCCTCATAAGTGTCATTGAACCCTATCTGCTTTCCATTTCCATAATCCTTTAATTGCCAATAGGGAGGAGAGGTAATAATGAGATGGACAGATTCATCAGCAACTTCCTTCATTCCTCTTGAATCGCCAATGATTATCTTATGTAGTATTTTCATCTTACATTCTCATATGATTGTGTTTTATTTAAAGCCACCGTTTCGCTTAACGAGCGGCGGGTAAGCGAATTTGGGCGGAGTAAACTCCGCCGCTTACCCGCAGCCCCGTTATATGAAGTTGCCGATATCTATTCCAATCCATAAACTTGTCTTGGTGCAAGATACTTTGGAAATTTATCTAAAAGGGCTAAGCGAACAAGATAGCAGAAATGACACGCGTCAACATACTTATCCTCATGTTTAACATTGTATTCTTTGGCTAAAAGAGCAGGCCCTCCTCTAACCAAAGGCCCACAGATCGGATGTGAATCAGCATTATAGTTCTTAACTATCATTGATAGGGGGGTTTCCCACATATTGCCCATACTCAACCCCTGACAGAGGTGGACGTTACCATATGGATCGAGATGAACTCTCTCTGGTTCTTTTAAATCTTCATACGGACATTCTGTGAATTCTTCCCACCTTCTTTGCGGAAGCCCTTCTACCAACTTTTCAACTGCCCTCCCTCTAAACATAGCGCCACCACCAATAACTGGCGCTCCTTTATTTTGCTCCTTATCTATATCTGCTTCAACCGTAGGCTTCTCAATGCAAATTGAATCGACAGGCATGCCTAATCTTTTTGCCGCAGCTAAAGCCCGTTTGGCAGGATTATCTTTTTCATCTTCATAATGGAATGAATCGTCACTTATACTAAGGTCAGAAATTCCTAATTCAAGAAGAGGTTTAAGCCAAAGTTCTGCGTCTTCCTCGGATACTGCAAAATATGCATTAGTTACAATACCTACTTTGAAGCCGATCTTTCGAGCAATTTTGATTCCTTCAATCATTAGAGGGTAGAATAAAAACGGCTCACCACCTTCAAAGTATATCCATTTTATTGTACCAATCTTAGTTGCTTCATCAAGAGCCATCCGTATTTGGCTCAAAGTGAAAGTACCCTTGGCATCCGGGGCGCTGTATACAAAACAATGGTCACATTTTAAATTGCACATGTAAGTTAGAAGAAAATGGATTCCAGTTAGCATGATACACCACCTCTACTAGCGAAGCTTCGCCTCAAACCGTCCAGCTATGGCAGCATAGCCTGGGCGAAGCTTCGAATGTAAAATTAAGAATTTAGAATTAAGAATGAAAAAACTGAAGGCGAGGGGCCTGGGTCTAAGCTCATTGTCCATCTCTTTCTTCAGGCCCCAAAACTTGACACAAATTTTAAGATCTTGCCTTATGAAAATGACTAGATACAGACAATTTCATATAACGGGGCGGTGGGTAAGCGAATTTGGGCGGAGCCGTTTACCTGCTAATAGGCGAAGTGACGCTAGCCCCGACCTAAAACCTATCAGGCATCGTTTGAGCAACTGGTATAGATTCTGTTCTCGCAGGAGGTCGTTTGCCCTCGGCGATTTCGTCGACTCTTTTCAGTATCGTTGAATGATAATATCGGTAGCCACACTTATTGCATATTCCTACGGGCACATTTTCAAGCATAACGAAGCCATTTTTGTGTTTGAAGACTTCCTTTTTCACCAGTCGCTCTTTGACAGTGCCCCCGCAATATTCACAACTATAGCCATACATTCCCCTTTCCCTCCTGTTAAGTAATTGCGTAAACCGTTATGATTAAAAAAGTTTCTGTTTCCTTAAACCGACCTACTACTCCTACTGGTGTAGATTGGTCACTACTTACTCCTTTTATTACGTATTTGACACCACGAGGATCACCTTTTTCTTTCTTTACAATCTTACCACTTAAAATAGCACTCTCCACATCAAAGATTCCAAGCCTATCCTCTGCCATTTCTTCAACAGCATGATGTGTCATGTCGTAGTTCCCCGTTCCGATCGCATAGCGTATCTTATCAATTATACGTCGAGACACTTAGTGTCCTCCTATTGTGATCACTAAATCATATTATATCCCGACAGGCTAAATGACGCTCCTATTTTGCCTGGTGGCCTATATAAGCTCCGAAGTCTGGTTATACCTCAGTTCCATGCCGTTGCCAGTTTGCTCTATGCCGTTTCAATTGGAATCTCGTACTTTACAGGCAATAGTCTTTCTAAATTCAAACGCTTAGAAGCATCAAGGATCTCAATGCCCACAATTCTGTCACTTTCCCCCACATCCAACACGATATCCTCAGAAAGCCGCTTGTTAATCACAGGCTGTTTCCGGTCATCTAAGCGAATGTAAAGCAAATCAGTCTTGGCATTATACAGTATCTGCATTTTCTCCCTCCCATTTTCCATAAAAGACATATACCGTCACGGTTATCATAATCTCTTTTTCTGTGGTGTAGATTACCTCGACTCTCTTCTGCTCATAATACTTACCGTGGCGTTTCCGCTTAAAATCATAAACTTTGGTTTTCCCGATACGACCATATCTCGCCGGAATAGGGAACCCTGTATTGACCACATCTTTGATTCCATCTTCATTCGTGCCGCGTTCCTCAGCACGTTCCAGAGTATGAAGATCGATCTGGATTTCCATCCCTGTTCTCTTTGAGCTCCCCTTGTAAGTGCTGGCCATGGCAGACAACGTTCCGAGCGTAGCTGAAGTCGACGAAGGGGAATGTGGTCGGAGTGCCGAAGGCACGCAGCCAGATATACTTTGTTAGGCGAAGCCTTTTTATTCATATCTTACCTCTATGCCACTAGTTTTACTCAATTTATAAAAGGAAACGAATCGCTTTATGGAATCACTAGCTGATTTGACCTTCTTACTCAGTTTCTTATACCTCCTAAGAAGATATTCTTCTAAGTCACCGGAAAACACGAAAGATACGCCGGAAGTCATATTGAAATTTTTAAATGGAATGAGTCTAATAAATAATAATAATCCGGGAATAGCGGTTTTACTGAATGCAATGTCTATTATCTTCATGTTATCTTTTTTGTTCAAAATGTCATTTAAGAGTAATGTATTTTCTGCTTCAGAGATAGAAGCAACTTTGAATAGAGAAGTATATGACGAGAGTAAAGCATGCAATATGTCTTTCTCTACCTCATTTTGCCAGCCTATCTTCTCCCGATAAATCTCGATGGTATTCTTATTATTCACTCTATATTCGTTAAGAGCAAAATCCATTAAAACGCTTGTTTCATCCTCGCTATCAAATACAAAGGTATCTCCTCGAGCAACACCAAGTAATCTCGCTGATCTCATCAATACATCACGATCAAGGCAGGAATCCATTATTTTATGATTTAATTCTCTGCCAATTTTTCTATATGCTTTATATTTTTTCACAAGAGTCATGGCAATCTTTCCTCATAAGGTTTCGCCTAACGGACGGCGGGTAAGCGAATTTAGGCGGAGTGGAGCAAAGTCACTTATCCTCCTAAATCCGTGCATTGATTCTGTTAAACTCGATTCCGGAGAAAACACAGTTCTTCAATAGATTCAGAAGTTAGGCGATCCAGCGAACTCGCTCACCTAAGAATCCCTTTGACTAACGCGTCAATTTCTTTCAATTCGTCTTTCAGCATCTCCCGTACCATTCCGCGCAGTTTGCCAATGCTCTTAATTTTTCCTGGGCCACCGCTTGCCAGCCATTGGTCTACTTTAGCGCTGCATTCCCTGCCCGACTTTGCCAGCCGCTGATGGACGGCGTTCTTCGCATCGAATTGAGGGATGGGAAGTTCGAGAACCTTTTTGCAGATGTCACGCGGACCCCACAAACCGCGGCTCTGCATCGGTTTAATCAGCTTGTCAACCACGGGCGCGTTGAGAACAGCCGCCAGGTAAGGGGCCTCGTAGCTGTTGATTGTATCGTAGTAATAAGTCTTGTAATCCGCAAGGAATCCATGCGCCGTGAGACACTGCCCATCGATTTCAAACTCAATTGGCTCGTTTTCAACGACTGCCGCGGTCAGAAATGTGCCAGAAGTATTGTAAATGATCCGATACTCGGCTTGTAAACTTTGTGCCGTCAGCGCATGAAATCGGTCAAGCCGTTCGTAGACGTTCATACGTGCTGCTTTTGCACTGCGCCGCCTGGCCCATTCTTCCTCCGCTTTCTCCAGCCACTGCGCCAGATGCAAGAAGCCGCGTTGACGGGCTCCGTTAGCATCAATCAGCTTATAGTGGTCTCCTTCTGGCTCAATTGGCAGCACGAGAAGACGGTAATCAAGATGCCCAAAGGGAAGCAAGTCTGTTGAGAGAAGGGTCGCATAGAGAAAGCGATTTTCCACCATATCTTGGAAAAATACACTTTTATATGCATCCTTAGCTTGCTCTTTTGCCTGGTCAGCCGTTTCCAGCGGTGGCAAATTAGGGTTGAATCCGAGCGGTGATGGTCTCAATTGTACAAACCAGAACGATCGGGGGAAAATCGTTGCGCCCAGCATAAATTGCTTCTTGTAGTAGCTCTCCCCTCGCGTGATCATAGCGGTCCCCGTGGCCCAGAAGGAACGCTGGCCCCGAATATGAACCGAGAACTCAACATCCTCCACCGTGAGTGCACTCTCAGCCTCGGCAAGCAAGGCGTTTTTCCGTTTCAGTTTTCCGTTCAGGAGTTGCCCCGCGACGGGATACTTAACTTTCGCGGTTTGGCTCTTCTCAGCTATCAAAACACAGGCAGGCACATTGAACAGTGGCTTAACGTTCTCGCAGTCCCAAACCTCACCCCAAAAGAGATTTCGCCTTGCGTCTTCGCTGAATTTGAAGGCACGCTTGCGCAGTCCGTCGTGCTGGTCGGCGCTGAACAAACTCCTGGGCAAAACGAATGCAATCGTCCCACCGCTTTTAAGATACAAGTCCGCCGCTCTCACCAGGAACAGCGTCGCCACCTCCATCTGGGTAATAAGTTCACCCCGTCCGGTAAGGAGTTTGTACTCCTGCGTGATTTGCCGTTTCAGAAAAGCCTGATAGACGGGTTCCATGAAGCGGAAGGCGAGCCACGGTGGATTGCCCATAACAAAATCAAATCTGCGTTTGAAAAAGAGCGGTTTGTAGATGTTTTTCAGGACGAACGCCCAAATCGTGTCGCGATCGCTATCAATAAAGTGTTTCAATACCTCCGCAATAGCATAGAGTGAGAGAACGAGACCATCATCGTCGATTCCGGGAAAATGTTGTGCCACGAGGAAATTACGAAATGGTTCCAATGTGATAGGTTTGCCCTTGTTTTGCCGTGCGAACTCTTTCGCCAGTTCAATCGCTTGATCAAAGAGTCCAACATCCTTAACCAGCAACTCAGGCAGATGGATTTCTTTCCCGTCAAGTTCAACGCGGTAGCCTGGCAACTGCTCTACCAGGGCTCCATTTGTTACACCTATTTTTTGCTGTTTTACTAACTCCGGTAACTTGATCGCGTCTGCAAGGTAGACGGGGATTGTAACCGTGCCCCTCCGTTTCTTCAGCAAGTCACCGAGAGCAAGGATATAGTTGGTCTTGGCAATGATAACCGCGAGGGGGTGAATGTCCACGCCATACACCGAGTCGAGAATATGGCGGAGCGTCTGTAACGAGCCTCCGAGCCTTTCACGCTTTTCGCGGATGGCTAAATAGAGAAATGTGCCTGAACCACAGGCGGGGTCAAGCATCGCTCCGTGCGGGTTGGCATCAAGCAATTTGCGGACCATGCGGTGGGCAAGCCAATCGGGGGTGTAGAACTCACCCAGGTCGTGCCGCGTTTCGGGATCTACCAGTTCTTGATACAGTGATTTTAACACATCTTCCGAGAGTTCACGCAGATTGTAATTCTGCAACAGGCTAAATAACCAGCGCACCACACTGACACCAATTTTTACGGCCTCTGCACGTGCCAGCCAGGAGAAGAAATCCTCCTCGATGAAATTCTCAATCCCCTGAGCCTTGAACAATTGCCCTTCAAGCATCTCGACGATTTGCGCGTCTTCAGGCAGTCTCGTGCTTTCGCTGATGCGCATCCACGACATCAGTTTCGCCAGAGTGGCCAGGTAGGTGTGACGAACAAAGAGTTCATCGCCAGTTACCTCACTACCATACACGATACGGAGATACTTCTCCCAACTATCATAAATGACCGCGAAGGCGCTCTGTGCCTTAATCTCTTGCCACAGTATTAGAAGAGCGCTCGTGGCGGTTTGAACGGCGTGGCTTTTCACGCCGAAATCACGCACAATTATCTCGCTGGTCGGATGTAGAATCTCTTTGCGTAAGAAATAGCGGTCGAGCCAGTAGAAAATCTCTTGAGGTTTGAGTTTTGTCCAATCCGCTTCTTCAAGCACTTGTAAGCACACATCATCTGGCGCCACATCTTTGGTGATGGCGTTGACGAATGTCGGCGAATAGGTTATGAAGTGGACACCATCTGTGGCGATACAGAGGTAGGGTGTGCGGGCATCGGGGGGTTCCTGGGACCAGAGAATCGCCACATAGCGGCGCAATTGCTCTTCGGCTTCGCCGCGCTTTTTGGGAATATTTACCTCAAACTCAATAATGATATTGCCAAAGAGGTTGTCCGCTCTGCCTTTCAGAATACGATCTTTCTGCCTCACCTTCAGATATTGCTCAATGCCAGTGCTATAGGTCTCGATGAAGTTGGGTTCAATGCTGAGGAGTTGCTGGACAAGCATCGCAAAGCGGTGCGAGCGTGCTGATTCTTTGTTCAGTTGCCCCACTTCGCGCAAATATTGTGGGATAGTATCTTCCCATTGCACCTGGCGCGTTTCAGGGATACGGACGGCTTTTTCGGTGAGTTTCGTTTTTTTTCTCACCATATCAGTGCTTTTTCCGATCCATAAAACGGCGTGCTAATTCAAAAGCTGCGGCAATACGAATGATTTTTACATCGGACAAGCCCTTGATCTCCAACAATTTCTCAAGCGGTTGATTCGCCAGCCCCTCAAGCGAACCAAATTCTTCGAGAACCTCTTCGGCTATTTTATCTGCAGGTTTCCCTCGAATGCCCGTTGAGATCAGAATAGCAAGAAGCTCTGCATCGGTGAGGCTGTCTGCACCTTGCTCTCTCAGTTTCCCCCCAGGGTGCTTCCATTTGGTTATCAAGAGTTCATCTCCTCCCATTGATTATCTGGCAAAGTCGCTGTTTCGCCACAATAAGCTAAGTAACACTTCCTTTTCGTCAGTTGGCTTGCACTAGGAACCAAGTTTGGTTACACATCTGCTTCGTGGCACACGCCAGCGCCATTTAGCTTATCGGACGGCGGGTAAGCGATGTACCCACTCTCATTGATATTCAGGAAAATAATCAGCTATATTCTCCCCATTATAGTAAACATCACATAGTAAGCGACCATAGGTAATCCTGATGGGGTTCTTAAGTTCAACTTCCTTGTTGAGTATCAAGCTTGTAAGTCTGTCCTTCGCGGTTTGATACCCTGGTTCACCTTCCTCAGGGGTATCATAACCATTCGCCCTTACGACACTTCCCGTCTGCTCATTCCATTTCCAATTAGGTGATACTTCAAAAGTATCTCCATCAATTACTTTTATCACTGTAAAACTCATCATTGTCCTCCTTTTTGTTATTCTGCGAGTATCTCTTCTTTAAGTATTTCTTCTGCTGGTCTTTTTGTAACTTTAAGAGTCAAATCAAGATACTTAGATTCAATGTTTTCCGCTTTAATAAAGGTCCCTATTTTGTAGTCACCTTTTTTGAGTGGTGTAATAATTAAAGAGCCCAATACTAAATATGTATCTCCGTGGATTAAGGGCGCTGTATAACGAACAATCTGATTCGTCTTATCAGTATAGATTGAATAGTAACCAGTTTTTTCAATGATAAAATCATACGGGAAAATAAAACCGATTTCTATATTTTTTGCCATTCGGGGTTCACTATTTCTTATTCCTACTTTTAATTCTTGTTTCTTATTGGCTGATATTGCAATTTTACCTGCATCATTTTTAATGTCCTCGTCATCTATGGTTACATAAACATTCTCTAAAAAGTATTGAGCTCCCTCTTCCGCTTTTTCCACTAATGTTGATAATAATTCTATTGTTTTCATATCCATATCCTTTTTATCATCATCGATAGTTTTTCTTACTTCAATTATGATACCTAACAACTTCCACAAAGCAACTATGGCATAGGCAAAACATATTAAACTTACTGCGATGGATAATCCTACACAATAAATATTGGTTTTAGTTAAAATGGCTAATATTGCTCCTAAAAAGGAAATCAAAAGGGGTAGAAATAGCCGGAATATTTGCTTTTTAGGATTTAAATAAGACAATTTAGTTTCTGCGGTTTTTTTGATGGCTTCCAGTTTTTCTAAACCCTGTTTTATCTCCGCCACATCTGTCTTTTCTGCTTCTCCTATCTTTTTGAGCTGTTCCTTGATATTTTTTTCACTTTGGGACTTTTCATTTTTATATTGGGTAGCTAATTTTAATGTTCCTTCTCTGAACATAGATAATAGAACTACTAAAATGGGAGCTACAACCCCCACGAATGTAAGTATTAGATAACCAAATAATTGAATAGCCAGTTCCATTATTTCACCTCCTAAGATCGGAAAATGATAGGTATCCACATTTCATGACATAAAACTGTTCACAAAAAAGAGCTACCGTTTCGCCTAACTTCTTTATATCCGCAGTTGATTGCGGATATACCTCCAATTTGGAGTTATATCCGAAGTACGTCGGATATGCATCTCTATAGTTGACCAACAACCTCTATCCCTTCTGCCTTCCCAGCAGGACCTCTATGGCTAAGATGCCCAGGACCAACCAGAGCGCTGACCTCCAGAGCTCCCTCCCATGCCTCGCTTCCTGAATCTCCTCCTCCAGATCTGCCTTCCAGGGGATAAAGAAGGTTTTCCCTCCCCTGATTAGCCCCTCCACCTCCTTAGGCTTTAGTTGGGAGGGGTCGGACTCCCGCGGGTTAGGATTGACGGAAAATATTTCTATCTCCTGCCCATCGGAGGAGAGCTCCCATATCCCCTTTTGGTCCACCTCAGGAATGCGGACGAGGAAGTTCGTCCCCCGGACGACCGGTTTTAAACCTACCCTCTCCCCATCTGGGCGCAGGCAGGTTATCTTTCCCTTTTTTCCCTTCAGGGTTACCTCCACCCTATCCCCCACGAGGTTCTTCTTAGATGATTGGAACTTGCCGGCCGCCAGGTAGCGCATAGCCCTCTGCAGGAGGGGAACGATGAATCCTGATCGAGGCAGATCCGACCATTCCAGGTCTAAGGCTGAGGTAAAAACTATTACCCTTCCCTTCCCCACTTTCCCCTCCACCAGGGCGGGGAGTCCATTGGAGAACCAGGCCAACCCCTGACCTTCCTTCTTTGTTTCCCCTTGATAGGCCAGGTAGAAGGAAGGAGGGGCAATCTTCTTTCCTTGAAATATGCTGAAGATGGGGTGGGAGTAGTTCAGCTTCTCCAAGGAGAAGTAGATCTCCTTCTGGTGGGGTATTCCCACCAGTGGCCCTAAGGTCAAGGGGAAGATCTCGCCAAAGGAGCCCTGGTTAAAGAGACGTGGATCTATCCCCCCCCCCAGGGAGATGAATACCCCCCCTCCCCCCTGCAAGAAACCAGTAATTGCCGCCACCCGATCCGGGTTGAGATCTCCCACATTGGCTAAGGCCACCACATCAAAGTCGGAGAGGAGAAATCCAGAAAGCTCTCTCGCCTCACAGGGAGTTGTCCCCACAGAGAACCCCTTTTCCTGTAAGGGGTTTAAGGCCAACTGCAGATAGAAAACATCCTCCCTTTTGCCCCCCACACAGAGGACCTTTATCCTCTCCGGGATGGTGAAGTTGAAGTATCTTCTGTTGTCCTTGTTTAGCCCGTCATCGGGGAGCTGCACCCATCCCCAATGGTTCCCCCCACCCTCAGGGGTTATGGCAAACTTAACTTCCCCCTCGCCTCCTGGTTTGAGGTCGATGTTCTTCTGATCCACCCTTTTTCCGTCCAGGAAGAGCTCAGCCGTCAGGTTGACAAAGGGGAAGGAGGAGTTGTTCTTTACCTTGGCAACTAACCATAAGGGTTTCCCTTTCTCCATCATTCCACCGCCCTTTAAGTTTACAGATTCAACGGTGGCATTTCTGGGTTGGTTGGGCCCGGGATGAATGATGTATAGCCTCACCCCGGAAGGTATTTCCAGGCCGCGGGCGAGGAGCTTTCCCCATCCGTATCGGTGCAGATCGGTGATTAGATAGATCTCCCGGTTGAGGTTTTTGGAACGAGAGATGATGGAGATGGCTTTGGTAAGCGCCTCCTTAAGGTTTGTTCCCCCATCGGAGAGCTGCAGCTTGGCTAGCCCTTTCTCCACCAGGGAAAGGTTGTGGCTGGGAGAGGGAAGAAGTGAACGGGGGTGGTCGGAGAAGCTAACCAGAACAGCCTCATCCCCCTCTTTGAGCATACCCAAAAGGGCTTCTCCCTTGACCTGCGCCTCACGGAAGAGCCCCCCTGCCCCCATACTCAGAGAGTTGTCCAAGAGGAGCACCGCCGAGAGCTTGGCGTGTGCCCCTACCAAACCAGAGAGGGCCCCCTTTATTGCCGGACGGGCAAAGGCCAAGGCCAAGAGGAGGAGGGCTAAGGTTCTCAAGATGAGGAGAATTATCTGCCTGATCCTTACCCTCTTCATTCGTGTCTTCTGCAGAAGGTGGAGATACTTGAGGGTGCTGAAGTAAACCCTCTTCACCTTCTCCCTGTTTAAGAGGTGGATAAGCAGGGGGAGGACGCCAACAGCAAGGGCAAAGAGGAATGCCGTATTTAGGAAGGTGAGATTAAACATAACCGCTTAAAAGAGGTGTTTCCTCTTCTGTAGGTAGGCGAAGAGGGCATAGTCTAAAGGGATGGAGGTGTCCAGGGAGACATATTCAATCCTGCTCTCCCCGCATTGGGTCTTGTAGAGCTGGACTAAATCCCTGATCTGCCCCTGATACTCTCCCCTGATCTGCCAGGGCTGGGTGAGGATCTCCTCCCCGGTTTCCATATCCACAAATATGGCCTCCCTCTGGTAGGCAAAGCTCTTCTCCATAGGGTCCAAGATGTGGAAGACGATAACCTCGTTCTTTTTATACCTGAAATGCTTAAGGCCCATAAGGATATCCTCCGGCTCAGAGAAGAGATCGGAGATGATCAGGACCAGTCCCCTCCTCTTAATCCTCTCGGCCAACTGGTGAAAGGTTGAGCTCACCTGAGTGGCGTGGGAGGGCTCCAGCCTGACCAGCTCCTTCAGCAGATCATGTAGATGGCTTCTGGCTGAACGAGGGGGGAGGTAGCTGCGCATCCCTTCATCGAAGACGGCTAAGCCCACAGCATCCTTCTGTTTGAGCATCAGGTAGCTGAGGGCGGCCGCTAAATAGGAGCCATACTCCAACTTTGTTATCCCGTTTGATCTATAGCCCATAGAGGCACTGGCATCCAGGAGGATATAGGCCCTGAGGTTGGTTTCCTCCTCGTATTCCTTGATATAGTACCGATCAGTCTTGGCATAGGCCTTCCAGTCGATGTCCTTTATGGGATCGCCGGGCATATACTGGCGATGTTCGGCAAACTCCACTGAGAAGCCATGATAGGGGCTGCGGTGCAGGCCGATGAGGAAGCCTTCCACCACAAACCTGGCCTTTATCTCCATCTTAGAGAGCCTGGAGAGAAATTGGGGGGAGAGGAACTTGCGATAGTCTTGGGCCATTACTCCTTCACTACCTCCAAGAGCTTGTCCACAATTTGATCTGGGTTCACCCCATCTGCCTCGGCGGTGAAGGAGGTAACGATGCGGTGCCGCAAGACGGGCTTGGCCACGGCCTTGATGTCCTCACAGGAGGGGGAATAGCGGCCATCGAGCACCGCCCTGGTCTTGGCCCCCAAGATCATATACTGGGAGGCCCGCGGGCCGGCTCCCCAGCTAACCCAGTTTTTGATGAAGTTCGGCACCTCATCCTCAACTGGTCTGGTCTTCCTGGCCAGCCTCACCGCATAGCCAATCACATGGTCGGAGGCGGGGACCCTCCTCACCAGGGATTGCAGCCCAATTATCTCCTCCGCCCTCATCACCGTGGATAGCTCCTGAGAATAGGCACTGGTTGTCGTCTTCACGATGGTGTTCTCCTCCTGGTCTGAGGGGTAGTTTACATAGATATTGAACATAAACCTGTCCAACTGGGCCTCAGGCAGAGGGTATGTGCCCTCCTGCTCTATGGGGTTTTGGGTGGCCAGCACATAGAATGGTTCCTCCAGCTTGTAGGTAGTGCCAGCAGCGGTGACCTCATGCTCCTGCATAGCCTGCAGCAAGGCAGCTTGGGTTTTGGGGGGGGTGCGGTTAATCTCATCGGCCAGGATGATGTTGGCAAATATAGGCCCCTTCACAAATTTAAAATCTCTCCTTCCACTGGCCTTGTCCTCCTCAATTATCTCCGTCCCGGTAATGTCCGAGGGCATAAGATCGGGGGTAAATTGAATTCTCTGAAATTTCAGGTCAAGTATGCGGGAAAGGGTGCTGATCATTAAGGTCTTGGCCAGGCCAGGGACGCCAATGAGTAGGCAATGACCCCCAGCGAGAAGGGCGATAAGCAGTTCCCCGATAACTTGGTCCTGGCCGACAATGACCTTTCTCATCTCCGTTATTATCCCATCCCGGGCCTGGGCTAATCTCTCTACCGTTTTCAGGTCCTCTTTTTCCTTTACCATCTCCACCTCCATTTCTCTGAACTTATCTGACAGGATAAACAGGATTTACAGGATCTTTACCACAAACTATACAAGGAAACACTGAATGAGGTTGTTTGTCCTGTTCATTCTGTCAATCCTGTCTAAAGATGGGAATTCCTATGCCATCAAGTTGTGATTGTTCACCACTGATAACCACTTTTAATTTTCAACTTTTAATTGTTTTTCTCTGTGGGACTCTGTGGTAAACTGTTGCCCCCAATTTAATGATTAAAAAGCCTAAAGTCAACCCGATTCTAAGCTTCTTCGGGAAAGGTCAGATCTGACTTGACTTAGGGGTCTTTTTTAAGTATAAAAGGTGAAACAATCCTTAATTGTTCACCGTAAATAGAGATGAAAGAGGAAGAGACAGAGGTTATCAAAAGGGCCATCTCCGGTGACCAGGAGGCTTACTCCCGCATCTTGAGAAGCTATCGGGATGCGGTCTTCGGCTTGGTATATCGGATGATCAGGGATAGGGAAGAGGCCGATGATATCACCCAGGAGACATTCATCAGGGCCTTTAAATCCTTGCGCTATTATAGGCCCGAGTATGCCCTTTCTACCTGGCTCTTTAGGATTGCCACCAACAGATGCATTGATCACCTGAGGAAAAGGAAGATAAAGACTGTCTCTCTGGATCAGGGAATGGAGACGGAGACAGGAGAGTTGCATCGAGAGATCCCGGACACCTCCACCCGTCCTGATGAGATTTTTTTTCAAAAGAGGAGGATGATCTCCATTGAACGGGCCATTGGTTCACTTCCGCCCAAATATAGGGATGTTATTAGCTTGAAACACAAGGAGGAAAGATCCTACGAGGAGATAGCCCAAATCTTAGATCTTCCCTTAGGAACGGTAAAGGTGAGGATATTCCGCGCCCGTGAGCTCTTAAAGAAGAAGCTAAAAAGTTTCTTATAGCAGGTGGATGAAGCTTTGAATCAACTGGGCGATCAGATCTCCTGATCTGGTCAGAGGAAGAGCCAGGACATAGTTGGGCAACCTCAAGGGATGAAGACGGTCAACAACAACAAGGGTTAACAGCCAAGTAAAACCAAAGAGGAAAAGATGCAATGGCGTGAAGTTCTCTTTTTTATAACAGTTTTTATCCTCCTGACCTCCCAGGGGGTAAGAGCAAGGAGTAGATACGAGTATCCCTTCTCCCAAAACCTTAAGATTGAACCTGGGGCCAAGGTAATCATAGAGAATTTATCAGGCGACATCAGGATGAGCCAGGGGGCTCCAGGCCAGCTAATCATAGGGGGAAAGAAGGTGATCAAGGTCCCTTCCGAACGAAGTGCTGAGAAGGAGGCCAAGAGGATAAAAGTAGAGGTGAAGAGGGAGAAGGGAAAGGTCCGTATTTGGGTAAAGGATGGGCGCCACGGGGATAGGGTCTTCTTTGGATTTTGGAAGAAGGTCTCCAGTTGGGTCGATTTTAATCTCCTTGTCCCTCCGGGGACAGACTTAGAGGTCAGCTCCACCAGTGGGGATATAAGGGCAGAAGGAGTAAAGGGAGAGATAGCTATTAAGCTAACAAGCGGTGATCTCTGCTTAGAGGGTTTTGTGGGGTCGACTAACGTGCATACTACCAGTGGTGACATAAGCTTAAAAGGGATAGTGGGGCGGGTCAATATAGAGGGAACCAGCTCGGATCTGGAGCTTTCAGGCATCAAGGGGGATGTAGATATAAGCGTTACCAGCGGAGACATAGAGGGCAGGGACATTGAAGGTAACCTGACGGTGGGAGGAACAAGTGGGGATGTGGAAATAGTTAGACTGAGAGGGGACTTGCAGATATTTCTTCATTCCGGGGAGGTAAAAGCTAATGAGGTCCAGGGTGGGGTGAGGGTGGAGACAACCAGTGGGGATGTCAACATAAAGGCTGCCCTTCAGGAGGGCAAGGACTACCAGGTGGACACATCGAGCGGGGATGTTGGCTTTAAGGTAATGGGAAACAATCCATTTAACCTAATAATCGATACCGCCAGCGGTGATATCAATGTTAAAGCCCCCTTGATTATAAACTCGATTTCCAGGAACCACTTGGAGGGGAAAGTAGGAAAAGGAGGATCAACGGTGAGGATAACTACCTCAAGCGGGGATATTGAACTTTCCCAGTAGGAGGATTCTGCGACAAAACCGCGATTAAGAGAACGGTGGAGTTACTACTGGGAGCGTAAAGTAGATTATATGTCATTGCGAGCGAAGCGAAGCAATCTCAAAACACCGAATACATGTTGAGACTACGGGATTGCTTCGACCAGTTCCCTCGCTTGCGCTCGGGACAAGCCTCGCAATGACACTTGAAATAGCAAATAGCAATGTGCAAACTATAATGTGACCGAAGTAGTAACTTTATTTCATATCATCAAATTTGGGGGCTCCATGCAATCTGACATTAGGCAATACTTTGTTTTGCAAGGTGAGAACAGGTAGAGGCAGCAATATCTTTGTAAGGGTTAGAGTTAACGGCATTCGTTGTTTCTAATAAGGAGGGAATTATGCGCAAAGAGAGGAAGTTAATGGTGGCAGTCTTGACAGGATTGCTGATAGCAAGTTTTGTCGGCTGTGCCACTACACAGAAAGTAAGGGAAACAGAGAAGGCAGCGGTTAAAGTAGAGAAAGCTTCGGGAAAAAGGCTTTCTATTACCGTGGACCCCCGAATTGAGTTATTGACTGTAGTTCAGCACTTCACTTCCTGGGCTCAAAAAGGGCATATAAAGAGCGAGACTGCATACAAGGATGACATCGACCATTATTTTGGAAGGTTTAAAGATCATCCAGCCGTAGATTACGTTGAAAATTTGATTAATTCTAATTTTGCTTACGATGCGCCAGTTCAGTTCATGCTCTACCATAGTAATCCTCCGGCGCTTGTGCAAAAAACTCCATACTCGGACTACCTGATTAAAAGAGCGGGCGGCGAGGAAAATCTGATGGAGTTCGCCGATAAACTCAGAGATTTTGCTCGCAAGACAGGCTTTATGCAGTTCTATCAGGCCCATAAACCTCTGTATGACACCTTGATTGCCGAAGTGGAGTCTTTATTTGAAGGGAAGAGTTATGTTCAAGCCCTCGAAGATTTCTATGGTGAATCGAGGAATAGCTATAATCTTATTCTCTCGCCTCTGTTTTCAGGGAACTATGGGATACCAGTAAAGGCCGAAGAAAAATATGATCTCTATTCTGTAATCGGCCCTTGTTCACTTAAGGGCAAGCGCACAACATTTGCTTGCCTCAACTACCTTGAAAGTATGACATTACACGAATGGAGCCATCCTTTTATCAATCCTATGGTGGACCAACACTATGAGCTTTTTAAGAAATCTATTGCTTTATTTAGACCTATCAAAAGAATGATGCAAAGGCAGGCTTATCCCAATTGGAGGGTTACTCTTTATGAACATTTAGTGCGTGCTTGTGGCGAGATTCATCTTCGAGCCAAACTCCACAGAGATTTCAAGAAGGAGAAATCCCTAAAATACCACGAAGGAAAGGGGTTCTGGTACATTAGATATATTGAAAGTTTGCTTGACGTTTACGAAATCCACCGCGAGCAATATCCGACCTTCAGCCAATTTGTGCCAGTCATTGCTAAAAGACTTAGTCAAATTTCTGTTGAAGACCTACCAGATAGGATAACAGACTTTAGAGGTCCCTTAGATGCTATTTTCAATCGCACCGATTGCATCCATATTGTATATCCAACAGCCGTTGATGAAGAATCAATCGACATGTTAAAGAAAGAACTGAAAGGCTTTGCGGGATTTCTAACTTCGACTCGTATAGAGCCTGTAATCGTGAGCGATAAAGAGGCGCTAAAGCTCGACTGGCAGGATAAGGTCGCCTTTATTTACGGCAACGCGAGGGACAACTTGTTCCTTGCCCAGCTTGAAACTGGGATTCCGTTGGGTTTTCGTGAAGATGCCATAGAGTTTAGAGGAAAAAGATACGAAGGCGAAGGGATAGTTTTTATTTCCTGTATGCCGAATCCATTCAATAAGAAACTTCCTTTTACTTTGTGCGTTGCTAACAGACCAGAAGATCTGATCGGAGCCGGCTCGAGGATTAGTGGCCCAAGCGAGTGGTATGTAGATTATATACTCTATCGTGGTGATGAGAAATTGAATACCGGCCTGTATCATAAAGAGAAAGGCAAATGGTTTTTAACTCCTCAGGAGAAAAAAGATTGAGAAAAGGTCAAGCACTTATTAGAGCTAATTTCAGCCCTATGTCTTAACTTGCTTGACAGCATTAGAATTTTTGGAGTATACCTAAATTGTGGCTTTGAAAAGACTTACTCAGAAGCAAGCCCGTCGCTTGTGGCAGGAAAAGTTTGCGGGGGAGTCTAAGGGGATGCAACACTCCCCTCCGGCGACGGGTGGGGTTCAAATCCGGCCGACGAGTGTCGGCCGCTGAGACAGGTGGTTAGATGGAGATCAGCTAACTGCCCAGCAACGACTTGATTATCAAATATATAGATATTAAAAAAGGGGGGATAATGAGAGGAAAATTTTTTAAAGGAAGATATTGGCTATTTTTGCTTTTCCTAACTCCCTTGACTGTGGTTGGCCAAGATTCAGGCCTCCAGGATTCCGTTTCAGACACTACCTTGGGAATAGCGACTGAGGTTCACATTGGAGACGGTGGGATAACCATTGTTAAGGAGAAGAGGGGAAGGGCCTCCACGCGGGTTTACATTGATAAGAAAAAGCTATCCAAATTGAGTTCTATTCACCCCTCTAAATCGGAGAGTGGAGACATTGTCAGGTTTGGTGAGGACATCATCATAGAGGTAGGAGAGGTGGTAAGTGGGGATGTGGTGGCCATAGGAGGGGACATTCAGATAGCTGGCACTGTAGCTGGTGATGTAGTAGCCGTGGGGGGAGATGTGGTAGCCAAATCCACAGCCGTGATCAGGGGTGATGCGGTAAGTGTAGGCGGTAAGGTAACCAAAGAGCCTGGAGCCGAGCTAAGAGGTTCCAGGATTGGCACCCCCTTCCCCCCCAAGTTCTTATTTCGCTGGGGCACTAAAGGTTGGAGAGGTCCTCCTCCCTGTCCCCATCCTCGCTTCACCCCAGGGGCTGGATTCACCCTTGTCCTCTTCTTCGTCTTCCTCTGCCTCTCTCTCTTGATCACCCTCTTTTTGCCAAATCACATTAAGAGGATAAATGCCTCCATAGAGGGGGGATTTTTGAAAGCCGGTTTAGTGGGCTTCTTGGTCGATATACTCATCTTGCCGGTCTTTGTTATGCTCTGCATCACCATTATAGGGATTCCTGTGGCCTTTTTGGTAGAGCCAATCGTCCTCTTTGTAGCTATGATCCTGGGTTTTGCCGGAATCAGCCTCTTCTTAGGGGAAAAGATAAACCAAACCACCAGTCTAACTCTCTCCTCCCCTCTAACCAAGGTATTAGTAGGAGGAGTAATCATAGAACTCCTTCCCTGCTTGGCCATCCTGACGGGAATAGGAGGGGGGATTCTTGCTCCTCTCTCCTCGGTTTTGCACATTATAGGCTGGCTAACCCTCTATATCGGGTGGACGGTAGGATTTGGGGCTGTATTTCTCACCAGATTTGGCACGAGGGCTCTATTATCGGAAAAGACTCAGATTCAAGAGGGAAAAACCACAGAAACTTCAGAGCAGACCAAAGAGGCTTCAAGAGATTAGGGTAATCCCTTGGTCAAAATTTATGGTCGATAGCCCGACTTTACTATGAATTTCTAAGCGGTCAGTTGGCGTAGGCAGTTATTCCTCCGGCCACATTATAGTTTGCACATTGCTATTTCAAGTGTCATTGCGAGGAGCGTAGCGACGAAGCAATCCCGTAGTCTCAACAGGTATTCGGCGTTTTCAGATTGCTTCGCTGCGCTCGCAATGACATGCACCCTACTTTACGCTCCCAGTAGTATTTCCTAAAAGTGAGGTGGTAGAACCCCGATTCTACCACCTTCTTCTCCTACCGTCAGGCGAAGCACTTGACGGTTCGTCAGGGAATGGTTAGATGAGGGTATCTGACCTTTAATCGTTAATTTGGTTCCCTAACAAAAGGAGGATCTAATGTTTTGGAGAAAAATAAATTCCACATTTGCTTTTTTGGTTCTCCTCTCCTTCGGAGTTCAAACATCATTTGCTCACCAGTATGAGGAAACCTTGGATAGGACTTTCGCTCTAAAGCCCGGAGGTGAGCTCATCTTGATCAATACCAACGGTAAGGTCACCGTTAGGGCGTGGGATCAGGAAAAACTGCGGTTGAGAGCAGAGTTGAGGGTTGAGGCTCAAAATAGAGAAGAGGCGAGGAAGATAGCAGAGGAGGCGATAGCGATCGATCAGACACCTGAACAGATTCAGATCGAGACGAAGAGGGAGAAAGTGATCAGCCTGTGGAAATCGCTCTTTGGGAAGAAGAAGAGGTCAAAGGTGTGCAGAGTGGACTATGAGCTTACCCTCCCCCGCAGGACTGATCTGGATATAAGATCGGTAAACGGGGGAATCGGGATAACCGATATCGAGGGAGGAATAGAGGCAAGGACCACCAACGGGGGGATTGGAATCTCAGGGGTTTCCAGCTCTGTAAATGCTCACACCACAAATGGTGGCATCAAGGTGGAGTTAAATGAAGTTAGCCCTGATGAATCAATGAGCTTTACTACCACAAACGGTGGTATAAAAGTCTGTCTTCCCCAGACCATTAAAGCTGATATTTCGGCCCGCACCACCAATGGAAGGATTCACACTGATTTACCCCTGGAAGTCAAGGGTAGTTTTAACAGCAGAAATATCAAGGGAAAAATCAACGGAGGAGGTGCTCTAGTTAAGCTTAACACGACCAATGGGGGGATAAGCATATTGTCGGTTAGTGAAAAAGGGGATAAACATTGAAAAGGAGGGGGGAAGAACCTCGCTCTTCTTCACACATTTCACCTTTAGCCTTCTAAGATCTTGAAGTTAGAACTTCTTCTTAAATCCCCTAAGATGGATTCCTGGGTGGGGATAGAGCTCGGCCCAGTACGCGCCCAATTTCCTTTTTGGATAGACCATCTCCCAGCAGGAGAGAAGAAAGCCGCCTTCCGCTGGCTGGTGGATCTCAATCTCCGTGCCCTGGCACCGTTTTAGGCAGATGAGAACAGCCCAGCAAAGCCGCAACTAAAAAAGGCCACAGATTACACAGATTTCAGTGAATCCTTAGAACACGAATAACACTCATTAAAATCCCAGTCTATCATCTCTGCATAACGACAAAGCTTACCTGCTGCTATGTAACACAGCGGAATAGCGGTCAGGTGCAGTGCCTTGTTAGCCGTTATCATGCTACCTTGTGTTTTGCAATTAGCTCGCGTATTTTTGGTACTAGCTCTCTTGGGACTTCCATCACCGTTTGACCCAACTCCTCAAGTGCTGCCTCGTCTTCAGCAACGGCTTCTTCTTCAGACTGTGATTCATAATGAGCTATCACCCTTTTTACACGTTCAGAGTCCCAGCCTGGTGGGAATTTACTTTGTTTCATTTTTTCTTTCTCCTCCTACGGCGACGATATGCAATTAATGGCTTACCTCGTAGTTCATAAGCTGTGATTACAAAAACGCTATTCGGAGCTGGGTCGGGAACATAGATTACTCTAAGGTAAAGTCCGCCTGATGTTCGTCCAATAGCAACTCTTGATCCTTCTCGGCCTGGTCGATCTTCTCCAGGATTTGAGAGAAGCTCTTCCACTTCTGTTTCCTCAACATCATGTCCGCAGATATGAGGTAATTCTGTTTCTGGATCAATGTAATAACGAATATTCAATATGCTACCTTTCCTGTCATTATTTTATCAGCTAACGACCAAGCTCACCTGCTGGCAATGAGCGCTAGCGAATTGCCAGTCAGGTGGAGCGATTTGTTATCTGCCAGTATTATTCTTTGATATTTCATCGAGTGCCCAAGAAGCTCTCTTCCGAACTTTCCGATCAGGGTCTTTTGATACCTTTTGTAAAGCTGGGACAGCAGCTTTAGCATCTGGACCTATCATTCCGAGTATTTCAACAGTATAATACCTAATCCGCCAATCATCATTCTCTAAGTACCGTATAAGGTCTGGAATTATTTCCTTTGCCTTTGGCCCCAGC
>CAZVGK010000034.1:0-29181 GCA_964626665.1 uncultured Gemmatimonadota bacterium
TTTGTTAAACCAAGCATAAACCGTCAGGTTGAAACTGGACTTGACGAGGTCTGAAATCCAGAGAATCTGCGGTAATCTGCGTCCTATTGAGTCTGGTTGAAGGGCGATGAGCTCAGTCATTTGATGATCCTGTATATAGCCTCTGCTTGGGTACGCTCTTCCCTGGGGATAGCGATTAGCCATTTGTTCAATTCCAAAAATGCCCCCACATAGGTGGGAATGTAGCTGAAGCCGTCATTTGACTTCTCACGGGTAATAAAAGGGCATTCCTGAAGTGTGGCCACCACCAGGATCTCCTCCGTATCCTCATCCTTGTCAGGCAAGATCCCCATACGAAAATGAATGCCCCGAGCAAGATCGGCCTCAGAGGGAACTGAGGACCATTTATTTGCGGTGATCTTGTTTTCGGGCATCATCTCGTTGGGGAACAGGAGCCTCACCTGGCCATTGGAGAGGACATTGAATACCGTTAGATAACAGTCCTCGGAGGGAAGGATCTGGAGGATGAGGTCGTCTCCTTCCCGGTAGATTTTGTCCTTGTGGTTCAAGATCAGGTTGACCTTGAACCCAGGATTAGGCTCCCCCTTTTCCGCACATACCTTGGCCGTCAATCGGCAGGTGTAGATGGGTATCTGGTTCTCAAAAAAGGATCGGTATTTAGATTCTTTCTCCTCGGTTATCTTCCCCGAAACCTCCGAGTGAATCAACTGGGAGAAGTTGTCATAAATCCCTTTATTCGTCTCCCCTTTGAAGAGCTGCTGCACTTCATGGATCTTTACCCCCAATACCTTCTCCACAGCCAATTTCCTTGCCTCTTGCCGGGCCTCCTGCTTGGCTTCCTCTGGGGTGCGATTAAGGCCGTGTATTTTGGAGGTCACGGTTACCCATCTACATTCCCCGGACTTAAGGGGAGAAAGGCCCTTGCTTACCTGGGATTCCTTTGATCCTTGATCTTTGGCTGGGGCTGCCTGGCCGGTGGTCAAAGGCCAACACAGTAGAGGACAAAGCATTAAGATCAAAAACAGTGGCTTTTTCATAAGACCTTTGGTGATAGTTTACAGGATATGAAATAGAACGCTGATGACGCAGATGTGCGCAGATGAAAACACGCCGGTTTATAGCTGTCAGTGATCGGTAGTCAGTAGTTGATAGTCAGGTATTTCAGCAAAGCTTCAGTAGAAGAACCACGAATGAACTGGCAGAAGGCGACCATAGATTGTAAGAGCTTGCCTTATGAGGTGACCAGTTCTAATTGCTTACCCACTAACTTATCTTTGGCCCAAAGCAGGATGTCTTTGAGCACTCCACTGGGAAACATTTGGTCCAGAACTTTCAGGTCATCCTCTGTCCACAGAGATAGATTGGCAATTGAGAAACCGACAATATCCTTGCCGTGATTGTTCTCATCGTCGAAGGTTGCTAAATCATAGCGCACGAAAAGGTCAGGTAACACTTCCTTAGTTATAGCTGCCCGAGGCGGGCCAATAGCTATTTCCATTATATCCGTTTCTTGATCATAAGTGATCGTCAACCGCTTGTTTGCCATATTATTTCTCCTCCCTTTGGTTCGCTCAGCAGATGAAAGGTTATAACAGAATTTCGGTATCCCGATGGCAAATTCACATTCAGTCGCACAATGCACATAAGAAACTTATTATGCAAATTCCTCTCACCTACTTTCAACTCTTTATAGAATTTATAGAAACGGATTGCATATTGTTTTCTGTTTCGTTGGGTAAAATCTGGATTTTCTATCACACCAGAAAGCATATCCATCATTTTCTCTGTTTCTGGATGGTGCTCTATGATATGTCTTTTTCTCTCCTCGGTTAGGTACACATCCAAATCCCTTAATTCAGGGGCAACTCCTTTGATATACACCTGGTCCATCCTGCCCAGTCTGATCACTTTATCTTCTCCGAAGCGTAATTCTCAGTCAACTTGGAAAGGGTAAGACGCTCTTCATCCCTGTTAACCAGGAATTTCTATCTTCTAATGGGTTATCATTAAATCTTCTGGCAAGTTCACTTATTCTCATTTGTCATTTTGCTCCAGAATTGGCGGACGGATTTGGACTATCCGGAATCTCCCTCCGGATGTTTTTGGCCATCTCTCCCACACTTCCATTGTTTAACAGTTCACCATGGAAACTTACGGAATGTTCAACTAAACAATTAGCAAGTTAAAATGAAAAGAGAAAATGCCATTTTCCATTGATAATTGTTCATTGATCATTGACCATTTTGGGGGGAGTCCGTGGCGCTCAGTGGTGAATTATTGTCCTTTTCGGACAGCGGGCCAAGACCCAATGCACCCCCGCCCCGGGATCCACCCAACGGGCGACTATCTGAGCTTCCCGAAGGGTTACACCTGTGCTCTCTACGGTAACCTGGTGAAGGTTATCTCTACTCTTTCGCGAAAGTTGTTGCAATTTGGTCTTCTGGCCCCACGCAAGTTGGATGCGGGCCCTCCGCTCCGCCTCCAGCCAAGAGTTGGATTCGTGGAGATATTCAGGGGAAACGCCGCGGGCATAATCGTAGTCGTGGTTAGAAGGCAGCTTTTTTATCCAGGTGGGTTCGGATTTCAGGGAGATAGGTCTGTTGTGGACATTGATTTCCTTAGTGCTCACCAGAACGATTACCATTCCACCAACCTGAGCGCTGTCCAAGCAGGTTAGTTTAGGCTTGAGCATTTTCAGCAGGGTGGAGTCAACCTCTTCTGAGACGGTGCTCCCCTTGTAAGCTGTCCCCCTTTCGCCGGAGACAAAAGCCTGCTCCCCGCGGATGGATACCCAATATGCCTTAGCCAAGTTCAAGAGGCCATTATCCTTGGCCTCTTGCCAAGATGACTTTATGTTCATATAAGCTGGAGAATACCCCACGGCGAGGATCGCTCCTCGCCGTAGGAGCATCTCCGTAAACCAGCGGGGGTAAGGCCGGGTTTCCCTGGGAGGGCCCTTCTTTAGTAACCCCCTTCCACACCCACCGGCCAGAAAGGTGACAAATCCCAAAAGGAGAAAAGGCTTTACCCACTTATTATGGGTCATATCAAAGGGCTTAGGGGAGACCTTGCTCTTTCTTGTATTCCCTATATTCTTTTACCTCTTTTTCCAGTTCCTTAAAGGTCTGAGAAGCCCGGAAGCGGGTATACATCTCCTTATCCTTGCTAATACCATCCACCAACCCTTTGTCCGCCTCGTTGAGGTTACACTCCATTAGCACACAGGCCCTCCAGGCAGTCCCCTCTTGTTTGGTATCCTGATACCTGACCTTAACGCCCCTTAGGGTCTGGTCTATGACAATTTTGGTGGCCTGAGTAAACTTGGCATAGAGGTTGGCATCCTGGCCCAAGCCTACTTCTTCGTCAAATTTCTTGGTCAACCCGCTAATGTGCAGCTCAACCTGCTTGGCGATTTCGGCTGTCCCCTCGGTCTTGGCCTTGTTGATGGCTATCTGAAGATCACGGGAGACTGCCGTAGCTGCCCCAAAGGAATAGTTGGGATCCTCCGGAACATTGGAGAACCAGTCAGGGCAGGGGCCACTGGAGCCGGACTTCACCTTCTGTGATGATCCGGCACAGGAGGCCAGAATGCCGGCCAGGAGAAGGACTGCAAAGAGCTTGAGCTCTCTCATCTTCCCTCCTTGGTTAAAGGTTTATGGAACCTACTTGTTGAAACCTCCGTATAAGAGGAGATTGGACAGACCTGAAGGTCTGTCCCTACTTCTTGGATATTATAATCACATTGAAGGGGGATGGCAACATTTTTTAGGTGCTGGCTAAAATATGAACACTGATTCCTAATGATCGGGGTCTAACCTACAAACTTTACCATAGTTACTAAAATTCTCTTACAATCGTATAGACACACATTGCCTCTGCAACCTTGACCTTCCTTGCTTATATCTTTCGAAGCAACTTTACAACAGGTATAGGCGCACATACATCAATACCGCACGATGACCTTATTCATATCACCTGATATTTGTGGCGTCTGGTTTCGATTACTCAACTTCCTTGCCATATATCGAACATTGTCATCAATGAAGCTTTTGATTTCGCCCAAGGTAAGTTTTCTGTCCTTATTCTTGTTTGCATTTCCCTGCAATGCCTTCAGAAAATAATAGGTAAAAAGTGAATGTTTCTTTTCTGGATACCAGCAGGAAACCTGGGTGCCTGTAGCCGAAGTTAAGATCACACTGTTCTTTTTGGTGGTAACAGGATTGTCAACCTGGATAAAGACAGGTGAGATATTCTTCAAGAGCATCCCTGCTTCTGATGAGCCACTGAAACAGGCGTCGATGACCACAGTTAACGATTTATACCTCATTTTGGAGAGGTTCCTATAGAATGTGTCCAATGAATACCCGTTTAGAGAAACCAATGAAGGGTCGCAATCTACTGGCATAAAATATCCCTTTTTGCTCTCCGGCTCGGGTACACCGTGTCCGCTATAATATATGAAAACATCTGCTGGACTAAGGTCAACAAGGTTAAAGAGTTTACCTTTATAATTCTTCTCTGTGCCGAAAATACTGTTAAAATCTGCCAGAGAGGCATCTGGTTTACAAATTATATTCCCTTCACGATAGCCCAGTGCCTTAATTAAATATTCTCTCACAAGATGAGCATCACGATTCGCAAAATCAACAGGCGGTACGTCCTTTGATGTATAATTCCGATTGCCGATAACTACCGCAATTGCATTCTTATTGGTCTTACTCGTTCTGGGGATGTTGGTTTCAATATCAATGGTGAGTTTGGGGGTTCCTGGGATCTCCTGCCATTGATGTTTCTTCCCCTCAATATCAATGTCTTTTGCTGCTAAAGTGGTTTTGTTCAATTGAAGACCAAGACTCTTCCCTGAAATCCCATACCTGTTGTAATGTTCGGTTAAATCTATTGTGATTGGCAAATTCGAACTGCCTAAATAGCGATTGTTAATATAAAAGCAAAACTTCACACTTTTGAAATCTCCCCTTTCAAGGTCTCCAAGTGAAAACACTTTAGGACCCCAGTATGAAATGTTCTTATCATCAACTTTCACTTTTGCCTTAACGTCTTCAGCCTTTCCCTGACCCTGATTTTGAATGATAGCTGTAACCTCAATGGTCTCCATATTCTCAATGATATTGTCACCATCCCCGGATGTGTTATCACTTTCACTGTCATCAATACCCACATCTGTAATGACAAGTTTTGGCTCCAGAAACCTCTGTGTGCCAAATGAGAAGTTGAGTGGTGGAGCATCAAAACCATTCCCTTCTTTGAACTGTATGTGCACTGTCGCCTTTCCACTGGGAACATCCCAATCTGCAGAGACAGGAATAATTATCTTTGCAGTGCCAGAGGGCACAATCTTGCGTATGGGAGGTTTGTCAATCTCAAAAGTCAGATGCTTGGTAATATTTGATTTATCTATCCTAATTACCGGCTCCAGATTCCATGCATTCCCCCTCCCATTGTTCCTTATCGTTACTCGTATTTTGCCCTTCTCCAATGCATCAAGAAGCATATTTCCGCTTGGCTCCTTCAGGGTAGCATCCACTGCCAAAATTGGCGGGAATTTCTCCCTTACTGTATACGGCACAAGGGGTAGATTTACATTGCCACTTGCAGTAAAGCCATCCTTTTCCAAACATTTGATGGAAATATTTGCTTCCTTTGTTCTTTCCAAGTCCTTATTAGCCTTAAGGGGAATGGTTACTGTCTTCTCGCTGTAAGGTTCGATGTTGCCAACCTCATAGTTTCCGGCAAATGAAAGCTCGCCGCTTGAAGCGCCACTCAGGCTTAATTCCAATTCCACATCTTCAGCAAGCCCCCTGCCTTCATTCTCAACAGTAACCTGTAAATCTTTTTCCTTCCCCCCTACAATGGAGTTCTCATAGTCAGGGAATTTAGTTTTTATTCTCAAGGATGGATTGGGGAGACGAATCTTGCGCGTTTTATAGGTTCTTCTATTCAGTTCGAAGGATTGAACCCCAGCGGATACTTCAATAAAAAAGCCATCCAATCTGCCAACATCTACAATTCCACGCAGGTCGGTAAAAGACATTTTTCTTTTCCATTCACCAAACTGAAACCTGTATCCAGCAGAAATCGAAAGCAAAACCTCAGAATCTAATCGAAGAGCTATTTCTCCAATGTAGGGTGTTTTATAACTATCATAATCAATATTTTCGTCATTATCCTTGTCGGAAGATACTAAACTACACCAGGAGTTGATCCCTAATCTACTCGAAAGAGGAAAATACAGACCAACGGGAAGCCATAGTTGTATGCTTTTATTGTTGCTGCCAATACCCGTTCCGACTCCGTAATTAAAGTACTTATAACGCAGATGTATTATTCCTACTTTGTAGCCTATTCTATTACCAACATAACCAGCAAGTGAAATTAAGTTAGTCGATTTACGTGGATACCATCTACTTTTTCGTATTACCCCATACTTTTGCTGCGCGTCTGAGTTGTTATAACAAAGAAGAAAAGCAAAGATTAATGAAAGTCCTATCACTTTTTTCATTTTCGTTTACCCCCTTTTCTATTAGGGTTGAAAATAAGGTTAATGTCTCCATTTAATTTTGTAGAATACAATATTTCAAGAGTTCTATTAAAGACCATTTGTGGTCTGTCAGCTTAGCGGCCAAAGTTGTTAGGGCGTTCCTGTTTGTCTTTGTTCTCCAAAGAGCCGTGTGAGCATACTAAATTGTAGTCATATGGCGTGCCTAGTCTTAGATCATGTTATAAAGTTGAGTCCTATTGTTTCCACTCATTGTAGAGTTTCATCCGATTATCTACCTTTACCAGGTAGTCCCTGGTTTCCTCATAAGGTAGATTCCGTTTTAGCTGTTGAAATACTTTGTTGGGCCCCATCTTGTTTATCTGTCCTATCGCTCGGTTTACCTTTTTCGAACCAATGATGGCTTTGCTCACATTTCCGGGACCTGTGTTGTAGGCGCTTATCATACAGTAGCGCCTGCTGTCTGGATTGTTTATCCCACCAAAGTAATTTTTGCCAAGGATGTGCAGGTAGGCACATCCCAGTTCGATGTTCTTCTGTGGATTGTAGAGATAATTTGGGGAGAGGAGTCGGTCCTCTTGGTGAATGAATATGTAGGCTTCCCTTGCCCCGGAGGAGGGGACCAGTTGCATAAGGCCGAAGGCGGGGGCATTGGATCTGGCTTTGGGGTTAAAGTAGGATTCGGTGTGAATTACGGCGAAGACCAATCTGGAATCCAGCTTATATTTCTGAGCATATCTCCGCACCGTCTGCAGAAACCTTTGAGCACGAATTCTGATATGATTGGGAACCAGGGGAAAGGTGACGGTAAGCTTAACCCGTTTAACCCCATCCTTGGAAGGGAACACCTTCCTCTTCACTTTTTTGACAATTTCCCTGGCGAAGGAGAGGGCATTTTTTGCCGTTACCGGCCTTCCCTTCTTGTCTTTCAGTTGACCTTGGAGAACTTGCTGGGGGCTTAAAGGACGAGGCTTTTGATCCTTGACCTCGTAGTCCATTGTCTTGCCCTTGTCGGCAACCAATTTCTCAACCGTTTTGGCTAACTTCTCCGTTGCTAACTTGGGTTGAGATTTATCCTCTTGCTCGGTTACTATCACTTCAACTTTAGCCTCACCCTTCTCAAAATCAACCACGCTACGGGAGTTTAGGTCATCACCATATTCCACCCAATCCTTATCGGTTGAGCTAGCGAATTTGTCCCATTTCTGCTCTACCTCATACCTGAACTGAGCATAGGCAATGCTGTCCGCTCTGAGAAAATCCGCATACTGCTTGGTCACCTGTTGGGTGAATTGGGCATACTCCTTCCTCTGCTGGCGGAGCCACTCCTCGTAAGTTTGCTGGGAGTAGGCTACTTGCACCAGCGACAGAAGCAACCCTGAAACGACAAGCCACTTTCTTAGCATTTTCCCTCCTTCGGTGAGCAGTCCCCAGGAAGGGGATTTGCACCTTTTAGGAAAACTGTTGAAATAACTCTAAGGAGATTGGATTTGACATTTCAATAAGGTATTAGGCGATGTCGTGGGCTACCTTTTGTATACATCTCCGCGACTTCTGATTGCTTTTTGAGAATGTGCAGGTAGGGCTCTTGCCCTGACGAGGGGAGACTTTCTTGGGTTCCCTGAGTAGCCAACTTCTACCGCACTTTAGTGCGGGTTCAGGGCCTTTAGGCCCTGAGGGCATTGCAATGTAGTCGCGCCCCCTGGGCTGAAGCCCAGGGGAGGTTACCCCGGCTAAAGCCGGGTAGAAGTGTAGGGGTCGCATTTATGCGACCCGCATGGGCTTGATAAATCAAGCCCCTACCCTCTCCCCTGGTGGAGCCAATTCTCACCCTCTCCTTAGTCCTCCCCCATCAAGGGGGAGGAGAATGTTGGAGGTGTCTTTTCCCATACCCCTTGTATCGTTTATCATCCAGCCTCCCCTTGGGGTTATCATCCGCAATTGTAAGGATCCCACTTTAATCGAAATCGGACGGGGTTGAGTTCATCCCTCTGAATCTATCCTGAGATTCGAGACATCGGCCAGTTGTAAAACCTACCCTTCCTCTTTGTTAAGTGGACTCAGGGGGTTTGACTGGTTGTTGGATAATCTTCTGCACCCTACCGGACCTGAGACATTGGGTACAGACGGTGAGTTTCTTTGGGGTCCCGTTCACCATCACCCTGACCTTTTGTAGGTTGGGATACCATCTGCGCTTGGTGCGGTTCTTGGCATGGCTGACCCGATTGCCAAACATCGGCCGTTTGCCGCAAATATCGCATACTTTAGCCATCTCTTCCTCCTAAGTTTATGAATAGAACAGCCTAAAGGCTCTTGACCCGCACTAAAGTGCGGTAGAACGAACGCCTATCCGTCAGGGCGGAGCCCTGACGGTACAACCTCCCGCCATTTCGTTGGTTTCGGTGTCATTCGGTGTTTCTACAGACTATTCGGACTCGATTCTCTCCAGCTCAAAGACCACCGGGTTTTGGGGGTCCGGACAACAGAGGGTGGCCTTCCCCTCTTCCTTTTCCCAGGGGATGTTTCCGCCAAACCTGAGGGCAGTGGCAAAGGGGAGGATTACATAGAAGGCCCAGTGGCAGAAGTTTTGGGGGGGGAGGTGTTCGAAGCTAAACTGATCGCCCGGCTGCAGACCCAGAGGGCAGGTCCCCCCCGCCAAGATCCGTTTTACCCTCACCTTTATCTTGAACTTAGCCGTAAGCGGCGGAGTTTTTTTGACAGGATAACAGGATTTACCGGATTTTTATTCATCCCCTCCATCCCATCTATTTTCTAAAAGCTGTCAGGAGGTAACTCCTGACAGCACCTTTTTTAAGTCTTCCTCTTCTTCTTCTTGGCCGCCGGAAAGAGGACATTGTTCAGGATGAGCCTGTAGCCAGGGGAATTCTTGTAAAGGGCCAGGTTTGTGGGGGGATCATAGACATAGTGGGTGTAGTCCTCCGGGTCATGGCCTCCCAAATAGGTAAACGTCCCCCGTCCATAGTTCCCGTGCAGGTATTTGACCGCATTGGGATTGGCCACCCCTTGGCCCATAATGATCACATGTTTCTTGATGAGGTCCTTTCTAAAGGCCGTGGTCTGCCCCATAAACCCCTTGATTATCGAGACATGGTCCTGGGTGAGCATAGTGGGCACGGGGTCATATTTGGCCGAAAACTCAAAGAGGGAGAAGGAATCCTGTAGAGGCCCGCGGGCCGGATACCCATTTTGGGGGCTGATGTCGATGTCGGAGAACTCATAGACAAGCGGATTGGTGATCAACTTGAAGTTGGTGAAGGCAAAGGTCTTTGAGTAGTCGAGCCTGGCCTGACAATTTGGGTCAGGCGGGTCTCCATCAAAGGGAGCATCCACAATGTCCACCCCCGCGGCCGCTAAGCCAATGTCATAGGCGTCTGTGGCCGAACACATAGAGAAGAGGAATCCTCCCCTGGCCACATAGTCCTTGATCGCCCTGGCCACAGTCTTTTTCAATTCGGAGACCTTGGAGAGACCCAGCCGTTTGGCCATCTCCTGATTTATGGCCACCTCCTTTTTGTACCAGAGGGCATTCCTGTAAGAGCCGTAAAATTTGCCATATTGTCCGGTGAAGTCCTCATGATGGAGATGGAGCCAGTCATACTCCTCTAATTTCCCGGCCAAGACCTGCTCATCCCAAAGGGTGGTGTAGGGCATCTGGGCATAGGTCAAGGCCAAGGTGACCGCATCATCCCAGGGCTCCTTGTTGGGTGGGGTATAGATGGCTATGGAGGGGGCCTTCTCCAGGAGGACATCCTCCATATTCTTCTCCTCAATCTCCTTGTAGATCTGAGTTATCTGGTTTCCTCCCACTATGGTATAGGCTACCCCCCTCAGGTGGCAGATGCGGGCTATATCCGGAGATTCCGGGATCATAAATGACCCCCCTCGGTAGTTTAAAAGCCACTCCACCTTGTAGCCCAACTCCAGGGCTTTATAGGCAACGCCATAGGCCTTCAAGTGATCTGCCTGTTCCAGGTCCATATAGATGAGGAGCTTATCCGCCTGAGCAGTGGAGAGGAAAGTGCCCCAGCCAAAGATGAGAAGGGCAAAAAATGTCTTGTGGCTCATCTTTAGATCTCCCCCAATCTATGGAAGAGGATGGCGAGGGAGGCGATTGCCGCTGTCTCCGTGCGTAGCCTTCTCTTCCCCAAACTTAGCAGATGGAAACCCCTCTCCCGCGCCCTCTCTACCTCGGTTGCTGAGAACCCCCCCTCTGGGCCCACGGCGAGCAGAAAAGGACCTACTACAGGCTTCTCGGCCCTTAGCGGGCTGGCGCTGGGGTGAAGGCAACAGATAAAGGCTCGGCTATAGCGGGCTGCTTCCTTAAGGAGTTGAGGGAAGGTCTGGGGTTTGGCCACCGTAGGCCAGAAGCTGCGTCCTGACTGTTTCATTGCTTGCTGGGCTACCCTCCTCCATCTGCTTATTTTGGTCAGGGAGGGGTGGACTATAGTATATTCCGTGAGCAGGGGAAGGAAGGCCTTAGCCCCCAACTCCGTTCCTTTCTCTATCAAGATCTCCGCCCTTCTCCCCTTGGGGGGAGCAAAGGCCAGGGAAACATCTGCCTCTGGCTCATTGTCTGCCTGGTGGGTAGCGGTTATCTCCCCCTCCAGAGTTCTATTCGTCAGCTTACGGATAGTAACCCTATAGGAACTTCCTTGCCCATCTACCACCCTGATCTCCTCTCCGGGCCTCAACCGAAGCACCTTGTGGGCATGCCAGGCCTCCTCCTGGTCCAGGGAGACCCACTGTCCTTTAATTAGCCCAGGAGGGGTATAGAATGTTTCCATTTTAGATTGGCGAAGTTTCGAAAATGAAAAATGTAGAATTAAGAATGAAAAAACCTGAGGGCGAAAGGTCTGGGTCTAAACACATTGTCCACTTCTTTCTTCCCCACAGAACATCTATTTTCCAACCTTATCATCGGCAAAGTCGGATGAATTTTAGGGTTTGCCTTATGAAGCCAGCCAACCCGATCTACTCATAAATCAGTAGCAAATCCTAAATTACCAGGGGTTTTTGTCGTAGGAACAGGTCTTTTAGACCTGTCCGAGGGGGCGGACAGACCTGAAGGTCTGTCCCTACAAGCCAAATGCATAAAACATTAACTTCGAGAAAGTTATGCTAATCAGTTACGGTTTATGAATAATTCAAGCTAAACCCCTAAGGCGTCCTTGATCTTATGGAAGAAACCCCTATCCTCCTTGGGTGGCTTTATCGCCTCCATCTGGGATAGCTTCTGGAAGAGCACCCTCTCCTCTGGCCCCAAATGGCTTGGTATCCAAACCATTATCCTCACCAGAAGGTCCCCCCTCCCATAATGTTGCAGGTGAGGTATTCCCTTTCCCCTTAGCCGGAAGAGCATCCCCGATTGGCTCCCCGCAGATATCTTCAGGTTCACCCTTCCCTCTAAGGTGGGGATCTCCACCTGATCACCTAAAACGGCCTGAGGAATGCTGATGGGCAACTCCAAGAGCAGATCATCCCCTTGTCGCTGAAAATTGGGATGTTCCTTCTCCTCGATGAGCACAATCAGATCCCCGGAGGGGCCTCCCCGGGGTCCTACATCCCCTCCCCCTTTTATAGGGATGTAGTTGCCAGTGGTGACCCCCGCGGGGACTTTTACCGTTACTGTAGAGGGTGCCTTTACCCTTCCTTCCCCCCCACAGGTGGAGCAGGCTTGATCGATTACTCTCCCCTCTCCCCCACAGGTGGGGCAAGTGCTCACATTGACAAATTGGCCAAAGATGCCCTGGGAGACCCTTCTCACCTCACCCCTTCCCCCACAGGTGGGACAGGTGCGCAGCTTGCCACCGGTTCCCCCACAGGTGGGACATCTTTGAAAACGTTTCAGTTTTATGGTCTTTTCCACTCCAGCAGCTATCCCCTCTAAAGACAGCTTTAGCCTCACCTGAAGATCCGGCCCCCTCCTTAGCCCGTGGCGGGAGGCCGTTCTCTCCCCAAAGAAGTCCCCAAAGCCAAAGCCGCCAAAATCACGCATAAAGGCCCGCAAGGCATCGGAGAGGTCGAACCCCTGAAAATCGAACCCCTGGAAGCCGCCTTTTAGTCCACTATGGCCGAAGCGATCATATTGGGACCTCTTCTGGGGGTCCCTGAGAACCTCGTAGGCCTCGGTGGCTTCTTTAAACTTCTCCTCTGCCTCCTTGTTCCCGGGGTTCCTATCTGGGTGGTATTTTAAGGCCAACTTCCGATAGGCCTTCTTTATCTCCTCCTCGCTTGCCTCCCTCCCCACACCCAAGACCTCATAGTAGTCCCTCTTGGTCATTTACCTCCCTTGGAGACGGCCACCCTGGTGGGTCGGAGGACCCTGCCCCGGAATGTATAGCCCTTCTCCAGTTCCTGGGCGATGTGGTCCGCGGGGACCTGGCTATTCTCCATATGGAGCAAGGCCTGATGATAAAAGGGATCAAACCTTTTCCCCGCAGCCTCGATCTCCTTTAGCCCTTCTTTTTCTAAGAGGGAATGCAAGTTTTGATAGATGAGGGTAACCCCCTTTTTCAGCCCCTTCCCCTTGCTGGTGGATGCCCTTCTGAGGTCATCCAAGATAGGCAGAAGTTGCAAGATGAGGTCCTGATTCGCCATCTCCAGAACTTCCGCCATTCTCTTTTGCGACCTCTTTTTGAAGTTCTCCATCTCAGCGGCCAACCGGAGATGCTTATCCTTTGATTCGGCAAGCTCCCTCTCCTTCTCCTTGAGCTGAGAGGTCAGTTCCTCAGAGAGCTTTTTATAGCTTGTTCTCTTTCTTACCGTAGGTCACCTCCTGCAAAAGATGTTTCCCTAAAGAGGCTTATCAGCAGGATGGTTGATCTGAAATCTAAGAAAAAACCCCTATACCGTAGAGGTTCCTCGGTTAACACTTCCCAATCTGGTGGGCCTGAGCGGTCTACCCCTGACGGGGTAATCTCACCTGGGAATCGGTCCCGGCAAGGGGACGGACAAAAGGCCTATGTTTGGATAAGACCTGGCCAATCAGGCTTGAGGTATATCTGACCAAGGGGATGACGATGGAATACCTCATCCTCATCGGTCCTAAAACAGCTACCATCCCTTTCATCTCCGCGCTCTGAAAGGTGGAGGTGATCAAGCTGCAGTTTTGCAGTTGGCCGTAAGCGTTCTCCCGCCCCACGGTGACCTTGATGCCCTCCTGGGCCATCCTGGAGGCGAGCACCTGGGTAAGGGTGGAGCTATCCTCAATAAACTCGAGGAGCGTGCGCAGCCTCTCCACATTTTGGAATTCTGGATTCCTGGTGATGTTTGCCGCTCCCCCATAATGAAGATGTTCCTCACCGGAGAAGTCAAAGAGGTTTCCTGCCCTCCTCAGGATGAAGCCTACTAAGGGCGGGGCATTAGCTATATCCCGCAGCCTTTCCATCCCCGTCTCCCTAATCTGGCGGAGGGTGAGGCCACTCAGTCTCTCGTTGAGGATGGAAGATGTTAAGCTGAGCCTCTCCGGGTCCACCTCAAAGTCTATCTCCAAAAGGACCGTCTTGATCAATCCGGAGCTCACCAGGAGGACCAACATCACCCGGTCGTGAAAGGCCGCCACCAGTTCCAATTTCTCCAAGATGGCCTGATCGAACTGGAGGGCCAAAGTGATCCCGAGCTGGCGGGAAAGGTAACTAAGGGCCCGCGAGGCATGTTCTAAGATTGCCTCCACATCGTCCTCTGCGGAGGCGAGCTCCTCCTCCATTCTCTTCCTCTCCTCTGGAGGGAGCCCCATTGGTCTCATCAATAGGTTGATGTAATACCTATATCCTTCCTCTGTGGGGACTCTGCCGGCAGAGGTATGAGGCTGTTGGAGAAGGCCAAGTTCCTCCAGATGGGTGAAGATATTCCTGATGGAGGAGGAGGCCACCCCCGGCCTATAGGCCTCCACTAAGGCCTTAGAGCCCACCGGTTGAGCAGTCAGGATATGATGGTGGACAACCGATTGGAAAACATACCTCTCCCTGGGGGAGAGGGAAAAAGATTGAGTAATCATCCCCCTGTTCACCTCAGAGGAAAAATAATAACTTTCCTTCCCCTTGTCAAGGGGAAAGGCAGGGGCTTTTGGCTCTGAGAAAATTCGCAAATTCCAAACTAATTTTAGTTAAAGTTTTTCGGGAATCTTGCCGATATATAAATAGCACTGAGCTATCGGGACTTAAAAAGGGGACCCTCAGGGAGAAATCTCATTCAAGGAGGGAGGAAAATGCCTGAGGCAAAGGTTATGATCATCACCGATCCCTATGTGGGAAAGGGCCTCTTGAAGAATACCCTGAACCAGATTGGTTACACCTCTGTCGTGGAAGCGGAGAGCGGAGTTGGCGCTTTGGGCAAGATAGCCAAGGAGGATTTCAATCTGATCATCAGCGATTGGAATATGGATGAGAATGATGGCACAAAGTTCATCCAGTTGGTAAAGGATAGTGACATCACTGCGCGCATACCCATTATCTTGGTAACCAATGAGGCCACCAGGAGGGAGGCGCAGGGGGCTTTGAAGGCGGCAAAGATAGGGGCAAACAACTACATTGTCCGGCCATTCACTGCTGAGGCCTTGAAGGAGAAGGTCGAGAAGGTTATCTCCGGCTACAAGATTATGGTCATAGATGATTCCTCCACTACCAGGAAGGTAATCACGAACATCTTGGGCCAGATTGGGCATAAAGATGTTTTAGAGGCGGAGAATGGGATAGATGCCTTAGCCAAACTTGCGCAGAACAAGGTGGACCTCATCCTCTGTGATTGGGATATGCCCAATATGAATGGTTTGCAGTTTGTGAAATCGCTGCGGAGTATGAAGACCTATGGGAGCATCCCTATTTTGATGGTCACCACTAACGCGGCCAAGGAGGAGATAGTCCAGGCCCTGCAGGCTGGGGCCTCGGACTATGTGGCCAAACCATTTACCCCGCAGGTAATTCAGCAGAAGATAGGCAAGCTGTTAGGGAGGTAAAAATGGGAGGCTTATATGGACGGTAAACTTCTCCAGGCGGTCAGGGATACGACCTTGGACATATTTCAGACGATGATCTCTATGGATCCCCAGCCTGAGGAGCCCATCTCAGGGGACAAATCCCCCTTGAACGGTGGCATCTCGGGGATAGTGGGGATAGCCGGTAAGACAAGAGGGACCATAAGCATTCACTTCGACAAGAACTTGGCCATCAAGATCGCCTCAAATATCCTGGAGGAGGAGATAAACGAGATCAATGACGATGTAGAGGATGCAGTGGGGGAGATAGCTAATATGGTGGCCGGAGGAGCAAAGACGAAGCTTTTCAGAAGTGACATCTCCTTTGATATATCCATCCCCACTGTCATCGCTGGGGAAGACTTTGTTATGGAGTCGAAGATGGATGGGGAAGGAACCCTGCTCCCCTTTACGGTGGGAAGGGAGAAGTTCTTCGTTGAGATAAGCCTGCAGAGATAAGCGGGAAAAAAGTTCCCCTGAGGGGAAACCTTTCCCCGGCGAGAAGGCTCAGTTTAAGTTATTCACTTCTGCCAAAAATTCATATAAGGGATGAAATCACAATGATTTCATCCCTTTTCTTATCTCCCTGAAACCCACCTTGTAAGTGGCACATCGTTTGCAAAACCCAACGAATGGAGCTACCTACAGCCAACCTAATCCAATCTATTCCCGAAGCAAATATCAACCGTCTTCATAAGGCAAGATCTTAACAAATAAGACAAGTTTTTGAAACCAGCCAGTGAAAAATGCAGATGTAAAGAGGTTGTTGATCTAAATCTCTTGTGGGAGGCATCTCCCGATGCCGATTAAAACCTTTCTCACCTGAGAGAGGGCTTTGAAAATAGGGTTTACCGGTTAACCTGTGGAAGAAAGGGGAATTGGTTATGTTAAAGGCGATGTTAACGGCAGCCACCGGTATGTCGGCTCAGGAGCTCTGTGTCGATGTGGTGGCCAACAATCTGGCCAATGTGAACACAACCGGATTCAAAAAAAGCAGGGTAAGCTTTCAGGATCTCTTCTATCAACACTATGGCGTTAGGGGGAAGAGGGAGGAGAGCAATATCCCCTTCCTTATCCAGGTGGGGAATGGGACTAAGGTGAGCTCCACTAACCGTGACTTCTCCCAGGGGAAGATAGTGCAAACCCACAATCCCTTGGATCTGATGATAGAGGGGAGGGGATTCTTTCCAGTGCTTATGCCCAATGGCTCCCTGGCCTACACCAGAGATGGTTCATTCCAGATGGATGCCGAGGGCAAGATAGTTACCTCCGATGGTTATCCCCTCTATCCCGACCTCATTATTCCAGCAGAGGCTACTGGGCTTTCCATCTCACCCGACGGAAAGGTAACTGCCACCTTGGTAGGGGAGGCCGAACCTGAGGAGCTGGGGCAGATTAGCTTGGCCAAGTTCGTCAACCCAGGGGGTCTAAAGTTTATCGGCAGAAACCTCTATACCCCTACTGCCGCATCAGGGGAGGTCTTTCTGGAGGAGCCCACCCAGGAGGGATTGGGCCAACTATCCCAGGGGGAACTGGAGGCCTCAAATGTTGCCGTGGTGGATGAGATGGTGGCAATGATCATGGCTCAGAGGGCCTATGAGATAAACAGCAAGGTTATCCAAACCTCAGACAATATGCTCTCCCTGATCAACAGGCTCCCTAGATGAAAGGGATTAGGTTCATCCTTCTTACCCTGGTAATTCTCCTTTTCTTAAATCCCTCATCGCAGGCCGGATATGTCCCTCAGGGTCAGATAGCCTCCCTGATCAGGGATTATATCATTAGGCAGACAGGTGAGGAGGGGGGAAGGTTTCAGGTGGAGGTGTTACATATCCCCAAAGATGTCGATGAGGATCTAAAGTTAAAGATTATCCCCTCTCCCCGGAGGAGCTACCTGGGTACCTATCTGGTTAAGTTAGGGGGGTATTCCCAAAAGGTATTGGTGAGGGAGATCCCTTTGGTGGTTAGGGTAAAGGAAGTGGGGAAGGTCTTGGTGGCCAAAAGGTTGATCCCCAGGCATTGGACCCTCACCCCTGACGACCTAAAATTAGAGGAGAGGAGATTGCCCTTGTTGGGCCATCGCCCCCTGAGAGGGTTGGAGAAGGCAGTGGGTAAAAGATCAACCAGGAGGATCAACCGCGGGACGATTATCACTATCGATTTGGTAGAGCCCCTCCCCTTAGTGGAGAAAGGAGAGATTGTAACTCTCACCTTGTACCGCCCCGGCCTCTACCTGAGGGCTAAGGGTAAGGCGCTGAGCGATGGTTGGGAAGGGGATACGATCAAGGTAAAGGTCTTGGCATCCGGGAAAAAGCTGCAGGCCAAGATAGAGAAGGGCAAAGTGTTGGTCCTGAATTGATGAGGAGCCACTATGAAGAGATTTGCGCCCCTAATCCTGATTTTCTTCTTTTTCTTTTCCCCAATAGTATGGGGGGATTCCCTCTCGGTTCCCTCCTACTCCCTCTATACCGATAGGAGGGCACAGCGGGTAGGGGATGTCCTTACCGTTTTGATCAGCGAGGAATCATCCGCCTCCAGAACGGCAAAGACCTACACGCGGAAGAAGGACGAGGTATCCACATCAGGTGGGGGGACTGGGGTTTTGGATTTCATTCCCCTCTTCTCGGCAGGGGTGGACTATAAAAACCTCCACGATGGGACCGGGAGGACCTCGCGCCAGGGGAGGCTCTGGGCCACGATCACCACCAGGGTGGTGGAGATTCTTCCCAATGGGGATCTAAGGATTGAGGGGAAGAAGACGGTACAGGTAAATCAGGATAAGGAGGTAATCACCCTTAAGGGTTTGGTGAGGCCAGAGGACATCGGGCCAGACAACACCGTCCTCTCCATCTATGTGGCTGATGCCCAGATTGGGTACAGGGGGAAGGGGGCGGTGGATGCGGGGCAGAAGAAGGGGATAATCTTGCGCATACTCGATTGGTTCTTTTAACCCAAATAATTCGTGGGCCACAAAGGCACCAGGTCCCAAAATAAGAGCCACGGATTCTTTGGAACCCAAATGGCACAAATAGTTAGTTGTATAAATGCGACCTTTACGCTTCTACCCGGCTTTAGCCAGGGTGACCGCTTGGGGGCTTTAGCCCCGTTTGTTTTGTAGGGATAGACATTTATGTCTGTCCGTTCTCCTCTCGGACAGGTCTAAAGACCTGTCCCTACAACCCGTTCCCACAAATGCCTTTCCCCTGAGGTGGCAGAACCCCGATTCTGCCACCTCAGGGGCCTAAAGGCCCTGACCCCGCACTAAAGTGCGGTAGAAGTTGGCTGCTGAGATTAGAAGTTCCCCACCATTCAAACAGATTCGTTATCGGCCAGCCATCAAGGGCCCTTACCTGACGGCACGGGGGAGGGTGGCAGAATCGGGGTTCTGCCACCTCGTAGTTGGGATGAGTAGTTCGGGATAGATGGGTTTTTGTGAATAATACAGGCTAAACGGCATTTCAAAAAACTTGTGCTATGAATGAATAGTTCAGGTTAAAAAGCGGTAGGATGAAATTAGGATGAGAAGATATCTCTTAAAATCACTTCTCTTATGGCTAATCCTCTTTACCTCCTCTCCCTTGGCCTATTCCACCAGGATAAAGGACATAGCCAAGATCAGGGGGCCTGATGAGGAACAGTTGATAGGATATGGCCTGGTGGTTGGCCTGAGAGGAACAGGGGACAGCCGCAGAACCATATTCACCGCCCAGACCATAGTGAATATGTTGGAGCGAATGGGCATAAGGGTCTCCCAGACCAGGCTGGAGGCGAAGAATGTGGCCGCGGTTATGGTGACCGCAACCCTTCCCCCCTTTATGGAAAAGGGGAACGCGGTAAATGTGACCGTCTCCTCCCTGGGTGATGCCAGGGGACTTGATGGAGGAACCCTTTTGCTTACCCCCTTGCGGGGGCCAGATGGACAGGTGTATATCACCGCCCAGGGAGCCATCTCCACAGGCCAGGTGGGGCCCATCTCCACATCTTATCTCCCCCATAGGGCTAAATTCACTACAGTGGGGAGGATCCCCAATGGAGGATTGGTGAGGAAGGGTTTGCCTAAGGATTTCCTCCGGGATGGGAAGATCTACATCTGCTTATATCAGCCGGATTTTACCTCTGCATACAGGGTGGCCCAGGCGATCAATAAGCAGATGGGGAAGGAGACGGCGATCACCCGGGATGCCGGCTCAGTGGAGGTGAAGGTCCCTCAAGACTCCGCCAATGGGGGTATGGCAATGGGGTTTCTCTCCCAACTGGAGAACCTGCGGGTCATTCCCGATGCTCCGGCTAAGGTGGTGATAGATGAACGATCGGGCACAGTAGTGGTGGGGGAGAATGTGGAGATTGCTTCGGTGGCCGTAGCCCATAAAGGTTTAAAGATTGAGATTACCTCCCAACCTACGGTATCCCAGCCAAGGCCATTCTCCCTGGGCCAGACGGCAATTAGCACCGCTCCTCAAGGCATTGTCTCCGAACAGGGGGGGAAACTTTTTTCCCTTCCCCCATCCACCACCGTGGGGGAGGTAGCAGATGCCCTGAACACCTTAGGCCTCAGCCCCCGCGAGATAATCACCATCTTTCAGGCCCTGAAAGAGGCGGGTGCTCTGCAGGCCAAGCTGGTGATCATATGAGCCAGGGAACCACGCACCTAAGGCCTCTCCGCGAGCAAGCTCTTCCCCCTGACCAGGGGTACGCAGGGAAATTAAAGAGGGCTAGCCAGGAGTTTGAATCGCTTTTCCTCTCCCATCTGCTGAAGGTTATGAGAAAGACCATACCCGAATCAGGGCTTCTGGAAGGGGGGATAGGGAAGGGTGTCTTCACCGATATCGTCGATCAGAATTTGGCCGTTGATCTAACTAAGGGGGAAGGTTTGGGTCTCTCCTCTCTCCTCTGGCAGAGTTTGGGCCCGAGGGAAGGGGGGCAGATCGGGGGAGGGGAGGTTCGTCCTCTCTGGTCCCAGGGCACCCTTCTCCGGACCTATAGGCAGCCAGCCCTGTCTAAGATACCTCAAAAGGTGATCAGAAAGCTTAAAAGATACGGCCATTTGATTAGTGATACGGCCTACTCTAATAATTTGAGCCCCAACCTCGTCAGGGCGGTGATAGTTCAGGAATCCAGGGGTGAACCCCAGGCCCAATCTCCCAAAGGGGCTAAGGGGTTGATGCAACTTCTGGATGGGACAAGCCGGGATTTGGGGGTGACCAACCCTTTCAACCCGGAGGAGAATATCAAAGGTGGCTGTAGGTATCTGAAGTCGCTCATCAGCAGGTTTGGGGGGAATCTCCCGCTGGCCCTGGCCGCCTACAACGCCGGCCCGCAGGTAGTGGAAAGATACGGCTCCATCCCTCCCATTAAGGAAACCAGGGAGTATGTAAAGGGGGTCTTAAACTACAAGAACCTCTTTGACCTCATCTACCCATCCCTTTGATTTTAACCCTTAGCCCGGTTTATTCGTAGGTCCCCGCGGGTTATCTGCAAGGCTGAGCGGTCAGCCACCCTCATCTGGCCGCCCCCCGACAAGCAGTTATTACTCAGGTTACATTATAGTTTACATATTGGTATTTCATTGGTCATTGCGAGGAGTCCCATAGGGCTTCGGGACGACGAAGCAATCTCATAGTCTAAACCCCATTCAGAGGTTTGGATTGCTTCGCTGCGCTCGCCCCGTTAGATATCGATGAGATCTTAGAGATCTCAGGAGAATCTGACATTGAGAGAGATTATTATCTAACGGGGCTCGCAATGACAAGCAAACTACTTTATGTTCGCAGTAGTAAAACCAACCACGAAAACCATTAAAGGAAACCATCATTTCTGCCGATAATAGGAAATAGGATGAAGTTATTCAAGGATTTGGTTGCCATCTTGACGGGGGAGATAGAAAGCCTGAACGGGCTGCTTCTCCTCTGTGAAAAGGAGAAGGAATCCTTGGTGGCAGAGGATGTCCGCTCCCTAAACCAGGAAAACAGGGAACAGGAAGAGCTGGTCTCCAAACTGAAGGATGCCGAGCTGGCTAGGGTCAAAACCACCAGAGAGATAGGCCGGGCCTTGGGTTTGGGAGAGGAGGGGATTACCCTCTCGGAACTGTTGCCCCACTTAAAAGAGCCTTATGCGAGCAGGCTGAGACAGATGGGGAACAAACTAAACCAAGGGCTGAGAAAGCTCCAAGCCGTTAATCGAACCAATGCCCTCCTTTTAGCCAATTCCCTAAGGCTTATTCAGAAAAAGGTGGAGCTGTTGACTCAGATCGGGGGGGGGGACGATTCCCTCTATAGCCAAGAGGGGAAGATCGCCCCTAAGGGGATAAAGAGAAGAATTGTAGATAGAAAAGCTTAGGTCCAAAGCCTCTGGAGCCATTTTGAGCCAGGGGAAAACTGGTTAGGTAAGCCCCGCCAAGGCTCCTTGCGGGCTTTGGGCCTGGGCGCTGAAGAGGAGATTAAGATGAGCGGTCTGGTGGGTATACTTGATATAGGAAAGAGGGCCCTGATGACCTACAGGTTGGCTATGAATATCACCGGCCACAATGTGGCCAATGCCAACACGCCGGGCTTTTCCCGCCAGAGGCCGATTCTCACCACTACCCTGCCCATAGATTTTCGTCCCGGTCAGTTGGGCACTGGGGTAAAGGTAGACGAAATACAGAGGATGAGGGATCAATTCCTGGACCTCCAGGTGAGGGGGGAAACGAGCTCGGTGGGGCAATGGGAGGAGAGGCAGAAGTTCTTGGGGGAGGTGGAGACCATCTTCAATGAGCCTTCCGAGAGCAGCCTAAACAACGCCCTATCCGAATTCTGGAATAGTTGGCAAGATCTAGCCAACGATCCGGAGAATATGGCCACCAGGGTGAGCGTGCGGGAGAAAGGTCAACTCCTCTGCAACACCTTCCATAGGTTGAGATCAAAGTTGCGGAGGGTTCAGGAGGACATAAACCAGTCCATAAAGGGAAGGGTCGAGGAGATAAACTCATTGGCTCAGAGGATAGCCAAGCTAAACGGAAAGATCGTTCGCATTGAGATCAGGGGGGAAAATGCCAATGACTTGAGGGATCAAAGGGACCTTCTCATCGACCAATTATCCAAAATAGCCGATGTATCCACCGTGGAGCTTGCTGATGGATCAGTAACCGTCTCCATAGCCGGAAATTCCCTGGTGGAGAGGGTTAATACTGTGGCTTTGGGGACATCCGTTCGTTCCTCCACCTATGGCACAGTTTTCGATGTCACCTATGGCAAGAGTGAACGAGTCCTCAATTTCACCGATGGGGAGCTCAAGGGGCTTATGGACCTGAGGGATGAGGTGATCCCCCAATACCTGGAAGATTTAGACACCTTGGCCTCTACATTGATCACCAGGGTGAATTCCCTCCACTCCGCTGGCTATGGCTTGGATGGCACAACCACCGGCCAGGATTTCTTCTCCGGCAGTGATGCCTCGGATATTGGGATAGACCAGGCCATCCAGGGGGATGTCTCTTTAATTGCTGCCTCCACCGATGGTTCACCAGGCAACGGGAGCAATGCCTTGGCCATCTCTGATTTGGCCAATCAACTTACGATGAACGGTAACTCGGCTAGCTTTGGGGATTTCTACCAGTCTATGATGGGAGGCTTGGGCGTCCTCAGCCAGGAGGCCTCGCAGAATTATACGAACAACTTTCTTCTTCTTACCCAATTGGAAAACCATAGGCAGTCTGTGTCCGGAGTCTCCTTAGATGAGGAGATGGCCAATATGATAAATTATCAACACTCCTTTGAGGCCGCCGCCCGCATCATCAGCACAGTGGATGAGATGATGAACACAATTATCAACCAGATGGGAGTATAGTTCTTAAGGCGAAATGTAAAATTAAGTTCACCACGGAATCCTATACAATAGTCAATTAGCAATTAAACAATCAGCAAGTTAAAAGAAGGCTCGCTCGTTACTCTACTTCTACCTGGCTTTAGCCGGGGTTGATAGGGCTTTAGCCCGTCTAAAGGGTGAGTCAAGGGAGGGCCTAAAGGCCCTTGACCCGCACTAAAGTGCGGTAGAAGACTTCTGCCCAAGGCAACTGAAAAATTTAGTCGAGACAACAAGAGCCGGCAAGATTGAAGAATAGATGTTTTCGGCAACTTTCAAGTCTTTCTCCCCGGCAACTATTTGGGTTAAGAATACTGTGACTCAGAGGAGGTAGATATGCGGATCACCAACAATATGCTCTCCAGGATATTCCTGCTCAACTTAGAGAAGAATGCCACCAGGCTTATCCAGACACAGGAGAGGCTCTCCACCGGGAGGAGGATAAACCGCCCTTCCGACGATCCCATAGGCACCAGCAAGGCCCTAAACCTTCGGTTTTTGGAGAAGCAGAACCTACAGTACCAAAAGAACATAGAGGACGCCAGTAGTTGGCTGAATTTCAATGACTCTGCTTTAGGAGATCTCCAAACAGCTCTCATACGGGCCAAAGGGATAGCAATCCAGGGCTCGGACAGCACCCTTAATGATGAGGACAGAAAGGCTCTGGCTCAGGAGGTCAATCAGATCTTAGAACACATCCTCTCTATGGCCAATTCTAAATTCAAGGGGAAATATATCTTTGGTGGCACAGAGACAACTACCCCACCCTATACGGTAACCAGGGACGGAACTACCGGGGAGATCACCGCCGTGGCTCCTAACCCAGCGGGCTTAGATGGGGAGATGAAAAGGGAGATCGGCTCAGGGGTGCAGATTTCCATTAACATCTCGGGGGATGATGTCTTCACTAAGGATGTGGACATATTTCAGACCCTAATTGATCTCCGGGATGCTTTAAATGGGAATGACCCGGATCAGATAAGAGCCAGCTTGGATGATTTGGACACCTCCTCTGATCAGCTAATCGTAGCTCAAAGCCAGATGGGGGCTAAGGCAAACAGGGTAGAAACTGCCCTCTCTTGGCTGCAAGATGAGAACTTGAACATAGTTAAACTTCTCTCCGATACAGAAGATGCCGATATGATCAAGGAGATAGGTAATCTTCAGCAACAGCAGGTGGTCTATCAATCGTCTTTAGCCTTAGGAGGGAGAATACTTCTCCCCAGCTTAATTGACTTCATCAGGTAGGGGGGAAGGGATAAAGCTATGGCGCGGAGGGAAGCAATAGGCAGGGGGAATTCTCTGCTGAAGATAGGTCAAGTATCGCATCTGGTGGATGTGCCTATCTATACCCTGAGATATTGGGAGAGGGAATTCCCCGAAATATTGATCCCCTTGCGTACTCCAGGCGGCCAAAGGAGATATAACCAGGAGAGCCTCCAGGTTATCTACAGGATCAAGGAGTTGCTCAGGGAGAAGATGTATAGCCTGGCCGGGGCAAGAAGGATATTGGGGGAGGGGAAATAGGGACGCTTCCTATTTTTCTTCATAAGAAGGTGCCCGCTATACCATAGTTAGTGAAGGTGCCAAGGTATGTTGCTGATGGTTAGCTTGAGGTGGCATCCCGGTTTATTGGGGTGCCACCTTTTCCTTTGCCGTCAGAACAAGGGTTCTGACGGCAAAGTTGTTTGAATGTAAGGGCAATCACTCATTTTCCTCCATCTCTCAGGAATGCAGCGAAGCTTCGCCTCAAACCGTCCAGCTATGACAGCATAAACTGGGCGAAGCTTCGAATGTGAAATTCACCCCGTTAAATATTTGCTTATTTTACAAGGTTGAATCCTTCTTCTCATAACTCCGTTTCCGCCTCTCTAATTTTTGGTGAAACTTGCTATTTAACGGGGTGAAGAATTTAGAATTAAGAATGAAAAAACCTGAGGGTGAGGGGCCTGGGTCTAAACTCATTGTCCACGGTGATCTTATTCCTCTTGTCAAACATAGTTAATAATATGCGCAAGTGCTCCATCTCCTCCTGCTCTGAGGAGTTTTTGTTTTTAACGATATCAATAGTATCTAAAAGATCAGCTAAACCATCCAACGAATACCGAGACATCTGGCACGGGACGATGATAAAATCGCTGGCATAGAGGGCGTTAGTGGTTAAAACCCCTAAAGCCGGGGGACAGTCTATAATGGCAAATTTATAGGAATTTTCCAAACCCTTCATAGAATTAAGTAGAATAGTTTCCCTGAACATCCGGGAATACATCTGTTCTGCTCCTGAGGCTAATTTGATATGGGAAGGAGCTATATCAAGGTTCTCGATATAAGAAGGGATAACTACATTCTTCAAACTAAGTTTTGGTGTGATCATAACATCATGCATAGATTTTTCGAGGCTGCTGGGGTCTATGCCAATGCCGATGGTGGAGTGAGCTTGAGGATCCATGTCTATTAGCAAGGTTTTCTTACCAAGAGAGGCCAAACAACTGGCCAGGTTAATGGCTGTTGTGGATTTGCCGGTTCCACCTTTTTGGTTGGTGATACAGATTTTTTTCATAAGATTGCTGAGCTCATATTAAGTAAGTACTTGATATGCAGTATGTATAACTGAGTCAATACTCAATTTATACTGAGTTATTACCTAATATGAAGGGTATATGATTAAAAAGGGGCTGTCAAGGAGAAAATAGAGTGTCTTAAACACAGGTGGTCTTTTTTAAGTATAAGTTAAACTTAAGATTATACCGAATAGGATTTCGTTTTATCCCTAATTCTTTAAATCGGTTTTAGGTAAATTAGGTTGTGCAGTCGAGCTTAATCCCAGCTTCTTGCGAGAGTTCCAATAGGTAGCTGACAAATGCACTACACGTCACTAACATGTATTTCGCATCTCTAGATTGAATCTTAGACGCATTCAACAACTTGTGGCGGATACCACCTTCGTCACTTGTATAGCCGTACAACTTAATCCACGAGTTCTCTAATAGAGGGTGTAACTGCAAACCTTGACTCCTCAGACGTTTAATAGCCTTAGTAAGAGTTGCTTTTGGATCTTTTGTGATCAGACAAGCTAGAGCTTCGACTGCAGAAATGGCTTCCTTAATTGAATTTCGATAATCGGGATTCTTGCGATCTGTGAGCTTCTCTAAAGCACTGCGGAGATGTTCGTTCACTCCAGATAGAGGAGAAGTATCTTTGAGCGCGTTTTCTATTGCAGCAATTTCACCTTCACTGGTTATCTCTCCGATCTCGTTACCGATAAATCGGTAAGCTGAGAGTTCCCGTTCCATGCAAGAGTTGCATGACTGAATAAAGTGATTTTTGTTGAGTTCTAAAAGAGGAGATGGGAAATGCTCTGCAACGAATTCAAGGAAATCATAGACTAGATACCACTCTGCATCAAAGAACCATGCGCGTATCTCTTCCGTTGTATTGGGCCAATGGTCATCAAGGGTATCCAATGGTCGCTTGAAAAATTGAGTCCATAGTTGCTTAGAGAATTCTGAACGTAAACGCAAGCGGATAGGAGTGTTAAAAGGGTGGTGGCCATAACTTATAGGATTTATCAAACTGATTAACAAGGCATTCCACAAGCCAGTTCGAAGATCCGAATCCATCGATTCCTTTTGGATCTTTTTTTTGACTGGGACCAAGCCCTTTCGTTGTGAAAACCGCATGAAGTTTCCTCCAGTAGTATTCTTCAATTGAGTTTTTCAAGAGTTGTTCCGTCGAAGAAATAGAATTTTATATCACTGATGAGAGAACCATATCTGTTAAGCCAGCGCGCAGCGACTTCTTTGTCTTTTCCGAAAACCAAAAACTTATGGTCTGTGTTCACCTTTTCCAAAAGCCAGACGTATTCAGCGATACCACTCCATTTAGCGGCCGGTGTTTTAATGTTTTTAAGATATTTGGCATCTCCAACGTATTTTTGGTTTTGAGAAACCAAATCGAATTTCTTCTTGGCAGTGGCGGTCAAGTGAACTGTGCGCTCTTCTAGTTGAAGTCCCCATAGTTCTGAAAGAAATCTCCGCACAGTGTTTTCGAATTCCTTTGCCTCATCCATCTCTTTCACTTCGGTTTTCTCGGTTTCTTAAATCTTTGCTATAGCTGGAGAGGTCTCCATTCTCTTAAAGGTCTCCTCTCGTTTCTTATTAGTTATCTTGGCATAGATGGCCGTGTTCTGGATGTTCTTGTGTCCTAAGTGATCAGCTACATACTCTAAGGGTTGTCCATCCTCAAGGAGATGGGTGGCAATAGAGTGCCTTAGGCTGTGGACGGTGAAGTCTTCACTCAGTTTTGCCTTCTTGGTGTAGTGTTTAAAAAGCTGCTCGATCCTTCTTACTTTTAACCTTCCCTCTCTGCCGGTAAAAAGTGCAAAGTCATTGTCTCCTCTTTCTTTTAGGTATGTGTTGATTTTATTTCTTAATTCCCTGGGTATGGGATATTCGCCTGAGATCCCACCCTTGAGCCTGCGGATTACTATTCTGTTGCGGTCAAGGTCCAAATCTTCCAGGTTAAGATTAGAGGCCTCTTGCACCCTCAGGCCATAGAAGTAGATGGTATAGAAAAGCGCTAGGTCTCTTTTACTGCTTTTAGCCTTCTGCAGAAATTTTATGACCTGATCTTTAGTCAGGCATTTAGGTAGTCTTTGTTCTAACATTATTAGGGTCTAATTACGGGAAATGTATATTTTCTGCAATTGGAGTATATAGCTTTAATCCCTTTGTGTCAAGGGATTTTTAGGATTGGATGGGTGAAACTGAAGGCTAATTGCAGATTACAGTAAAAACTTGGGGTGGTTTTGGGTAATTAAAAATCCTGTTTCATTGCCACGGGAATACCCCTTGAAGTTCACAAAATATACCTTCGATTGTATTAAAAGGCGTTAAGTTTTATCGCGATCTTCAATTGTTTTTTTCTGAGCTTTTGGAAGGGCTTTATATAATTGTGCTATTCCCTTTGGTTGTGTGATCATAACTTGAGCGATGAGATTTACCAACTTGAATAGTTTGCCAGCGGTTTCTTTATCATCTTTTATGTCCATCTCTCCTGGATGGACTGCGTTGTTTCCAATCACACGGACAATGTCCAGTGCTTTCTGGGTTGTAGGGGGCAGCCCTTCTTTTACCAAGGCAGCAATATCACTATTAAGATTTTTACCAGGTTTACCTAATTGTTGACATAACTGTTGTATGCATAATCGAAGCAAGGCAGCTGCACCTCGAGGAGATTTATTTAAAATAGAAGACGCTTCCATATAATCATCTTGTATTTCTTGGCTAAGATCGGGATTTGGAGGCTGAATACCAGGGGTGTCAGGGAAGACCATTTTCCCTTCGCACCATATAGAATATCTATGACAGTGTTTACAAAAAGCCAACTTAACGGCAGGAGAACTTTGAAAACCCCTTCCAATATAGGTAAAATCATGCCAAGTCTGCTGTGCAAATGCACCACAATGCGGACAATTGAAAGCAGTTTTCTGAAAAGCTGGAGGTTCAAATGGTATCAATTTGTCTCATCCTTTTTTAGGGTTTCCTCTCATTTCTGCTTCAGTATTTTCATAAACAAAAAGACAGGATTCTTAACCATCCCGTTCAGATTGCCGTGACTTTCCTCTCTATCTGAATTATTTTATAATTACAGGAAGGTTTGGTATAATTATAAACTCAAGCACTACAAAAGGCAAGGAATAAATCTTTACCTTTGGGATTTTTGGGCCTTCGCTACTGAATTCTTGAGTTGCTATTCAATTATAATTCCTATTTTCTTTTAAGAGGCTGTTTAAAAATAGAATTTTCGTCCTATGATCAGAGGTTCCCATCCG
>CAZVGK010000035.1:0-28584 GCA_964626665.1 uncultured Gemmatimonadota bacterium
GACTCTCACCAACAAGGTCAGCAGATAGCTGCGCTGCACGGGTTCTGCCACCTCGCCTTACGGCACATCAAAGGGGCTAAAGCCCAGCAAAGGTTACCCCGGCTAAAGCCGGGTAGAAAAACTGTAGGGGCAGGTCCTTAGACCTGTCCGAGGGAAGCGGACAGACATAAATGTCTGTCCTTACCTGTTGGCCGCAGACTTCAGTCCGCTTCCTTTCACTACCTACGGGTAAAATAGGGACACTTCCTATTTTTTTACCATCTAGTATGGGGGAATTTCTTTGATTGAGCAGTCAGATGGCCTCATCTGATCATCAACGGCCAGCCTACCTAATACCATGGGGAAGGTGATAGAATCGGAATTCTGCCACCTGGCCTTAGAAGGATGACGGAAAAGAGGAAGTGTCCCTATTTTATTATGGGGAGAGGTCAAAGAACCTTCTGAGGCTTTCGGCTCGGCTGGGGTGTCTTAGCTTCTGCAGGGCTTTGGCCTCTATCTGTCTTACCCTCTCCCTGGTCAGATTGAAGATGGTTCCTATCTCCTCTAAGGTACGCGGTCGCCCATCACCCAATCCAAACCGCAGCCTAATCACCTTCTCCTCCTTCTGGGTGAGGGTGGTAAGGGCCTTCTCCAACTGCTCCTGCAGCATAAGGATGGCTACCGAACGGGCCGGGGACTCGGCGTTTTTGTCTTCCACAAAATCCAGGAAACGGCTCTCCTCGTCATTTCCTAACGGTCGATCCAGAGAGACGGGCTCCTGAGCGGCCTTGAGCATAGCGGCCACCTTCTCCACGGGGAGGTTTAACCTCTGGGCGATCTCCTCTAAGGAAGGTTTGCGTCCATATTCCTGAACCAGCTTGCGTGAGACCTTCACCACCCTGTTTATGGCTTCTACCATATGCACGGGCACCCTGACGGTGCGGGCCTGATCGGCAATGGCCCGGATAATTGATTGCTTTATCCACCAACTTGCATAGGTGCTGAACTTATATCCTTTCCTGTAATCGAACTTCTCCACAGCCTTCATTAGGCCGCGGTTTCCCTCCTGGATAAGATCGAGAAATTCTAACCCCCTGTGGGTGTAGCATTTGGAGATGCTCACCACCAGCCTCACATTGGCCTCGATCATCTCCCGTTTTGCCTTTTCCCTCTCCCTCATCCAGCGCTCCACCTCTTTGAGGCTATCCTTAAGCTTGGAGATCCTTGCCCCTGACTGGGCCTCAATCCTCCGCAGTTTGCTCTTGCTGCCCCTTATCTGAGCCAAGACCTCTTCAGCCAATGGTTTCAGGGTTAAACCCTTATGTTCCTTTATCCTCCTCAGGGTTAAGCCGACAACCTCCTTTTCCCTCTCTATGTTTTCTATCCTCTTCACTAAGTTGCGCAGGCTATCGGTAAGCTTGGAGACCACCCGGGAATGGAGGTTGAGCCTTTTTAGTTCCCTTTTGGCCTTTTCCCCTCCATCCTCTACGCTGAGGTATTTTCTGGCCCCCTCCATCCGGGCCAAGATCCACTTTCTCTTCCGGGAGATGATGGCCGCGGGGGTCCAGCGGTTGAAGTCGAGCCGCACCACCTGGTCTACCCGCAGTTGGTCCCTGCGGAGCCTCTTCCCTATGGTCAGGAGTTCCTTGATGCAGAGGGGAATATTGAGGAGGGCCCCCTTTATCCTGTTGTTGGCTTCCTCTATTCTCTTGGCGATTTTCACCTCCCCTTCCCTATCCAAGAGGGGGACCTTGCCCATCTCCTTCATATACAACCAGACCGGATCATCGTGTTTAAATGCCCCGAGGGAAGGGCCCCTCTCCGCTGGTTTCCTCTTCTCCGCGGAGGAGGGTTCCTCTTCGAAGTCGCTGATCTTGATCCCTTCCTGCCTAATCATGGCCAGAAGGTCATCCATCTCATCGGAGGCGAGGACCTCCTGAGGGAGGAGCTCTTTTAACTGATCATAGGTGATCTCCCCCTTTCCCTTGATTAGCCTTTTTATCTTGGAGATCTCCTTTGACCCGAAGTCCTGGGACATTAGGCTTTCTCCTTCAATTGGGATGAGATTATCTGATATTCCTTCAGCAACTCCTCCTCCTTGACCTCCTCTCCCCTTTCCTCCATCTCTTCCATCTGAGACTTCAACTGGGCCATCCTTCTCCTCAGAGCTTCCCTTTTGATGGCCCGGACATAGTCGATTAAGGCCTCCTCGGGTTCCTCCCCCCTGAATGAAGCCTGGGTAATTAACCTGGTTAGCTCCGGGTGTTCATCGATGAGGGAGGCAGGGGAGAAACTCCCTCCCCTCTGAGCTGTCTGGTAGATGGAGCTAAGGAGTTGGGCCACCGGAGATGATCTAAGTTTGTCTATTTCCAGCCTTTCCTTTACCCAATCCACCTTCTGCGGATGGATGAGAAGGTAACCAAGAATGGCAACCTCTGCCCTCTCTGGCCTGTATAAGGGGGGGGAGGAGAGCTCACCCCCCCTCTGCTTGAGGGAAGAGGAGATAAAATCTTCCTCGATATGGAGGAGTTGGGCTGCCTTCCTTACCCACAGCCTCCTTTTTAAGGGGTCTTTTATATGGGCTAAGGTGGAGCCAATCTCCTTTATCGTCACTAGCTTGCCAGCCACGGTAGTGGTCTTGTGTTGTCCTTTGAGCCTCTGCAAACGGCTATCCAAGAAATTCTCCGCCTCGGCAAGGCATCTGGCAAATCCCCCTTTTCCCTTTCTCACCAGGCCATCCGGATCCTCCCCGGGGGGAAGGGTGAGCAGTTCCACCTCCAAGCCAGCCTCTAAGAGGAGTTCCATCCCCCTTTGGGCCGCGGTCTCACCTGCCGCATCGGCATCATAACTGATTACCGCCTTAGAGGCATAGCGGGAGAGGAGTCTGGCCTGGTCCAGGGTGAGTGATGTGCCCAGAGAGGCCACCACATTTCTGAAGTCAGCCTGGTAGAGGGTGAGAAGATCGGTATATCCCTCTACAACGATGGCCCATTCCTGTTTCCTGATGTGCTCCTTTGTATTGAAAAGGGCATAAAGGAGGGAGCCCTTGTGATAGATGGGTGTCTCATTAGTGTTTAGGTATTTCGGCTCCTGGGCACCGGGGAATGCCCTCCCTCCAAAGGCCACTACTCCGCCGGAAAGGTTAAAGATGGGGAAGATAAGCCGATCCCGGAATCGGTCGTAATACCCTGATCCCTTCTGGCTCCTGACAGCCAGACCGGCCTTGCAGAGTAGATCTGGGGAAAGGGACTTCTTCTGAGCCTCCCTCAACAGGTTATCCCATCCCGCAGGGGCATAGCCCAACTTGAACTCTTCCCAAAGCCCCTCCTCATAACCCCTTTCCCGCAGGTAATCTTTGGCCTTGAAAGAGTCCTGCAACCTGAGTTGGAAAAAGGAGAGGGCTAACTGGTTGGCCTTGAAGAGGAGGTCATTCTCCTGGTGAGGCATTCCAGATTGGGGAATCTGGATGTTTGCCCGGCGGGCCAGGAATTTTAATGCCTCCCCAAATCCCATTTTCTCGTGCTCCCTGAGGAAGGTAAAGATGTTCCCTCCAGCCCCACAGCCAAAACAATGGTATATCTGTTTCTCCCGGTTTACGCTGAAGGAGGGGGTCTTTTCGGTGTGAAAGGGACAGAGGCCAAACCAGTTTCCCCCCTTTTTTTTCAGAGGGACGTATTCGGAGATGAGCTCAACGATGTCATTGCTCTCCCTGATTTTGTCTATTAGCTCCTGGCTTAATCTGGGGCTCAAAGGCTCTCTCCTGATGAATTTAGCTCGCTTTAGCGAGACCTTTTTGACGGGATGGACAGGATTTACAGGATTTTTGCTTCTCCCGTTTATCCTGTCTAAAATGGAAATTTAGAGATGTCAGGTTTTCAGTTCCACCACGGTCACCCCACTCCCCCCCTCTCCCAATTCACCTAGCCTGGCGGACTTGACCATAGGGTGATCCTCTAGATAGGAGGCAATCTTCCTTCTCAGGGCTCCGGTCCCCTTGCCATGGATAATCCTTACCCGCTCTAATCCGGCCAGAAGGGCTTCATCCAAATACTTATCTATCCTCTCCTGGGCCTCCTCGGCAGTCTGGCCTCGCAGGTCAATCTCTAAGCGGACCTGGGAAGGAAGGTTATACCTTACCCCTGGCCGCGGCCTGTCCTCCTCTGGTTCCTCTGATCTTCTTAACTCGGTGAGGGGGGTTATTATATTGGCCCTTCCCACCCGTACATTTGCCCTCCCCCCACCGAGGATGGACTGCACCCTTCCCTGAGCACTCAATGTGCCCAGCCGCACCAGGTCACCCACCTTGATCTCCTCCTCCTGAGGCAGAGGGGGGAGCTGGGGGCTGAGCTTCTCCTTTGCCTGTTTCAATTCCCTTTTGACCTGGAGGATAGCCGACCTCTCTGCCTTCCTCCCCTTTAATTCCGCAATGAGATGTTCCACCCTTCTGTTTGTCTGGGAGAGGAGGGTCTGGGCTTCCCGGCGAGCTTCCTCCCTAATCCTTTTGGCCTCCTCCTTTGCCCCCGTAAGCCTCTCCTCATAAAGGGTTAAGAGCCGGGAAGCCTCCTTTTCCTTAACCTCCCAGGCCTCTTGTTCCTCCTTCATCCTCCGGGTGGTGCGATCCAGATCGGCTATCAGGCCCTCCAGCCTAAAGACCCCTTTGCCCAGCCGAGCTGCGGCCCTTTGGGTAACCTCCTGGGGCATACCCATGCGGCGGCAGATCTCTAAGCCATAACTGCGGCCAGGGACCTGGGCCCTGAAGCGATAGGTGGGCTGGAGGGTGGACTCGTCAAACTCCATCGAGCCATTTTCCATAAGAGGGTGCTGATGGACAAAGGCTTTCAGTGGGGTATGGTGGGTAGTAGCTACCACCATCCCTCCCCTCTGGGCCAGAGCCTCCAGGACTGCCTCCCCTAAGGCTGACCCCTCCTTGGGGTCCGTATCCCCTCCTAATTCGTCTAAAAGGCTGAGGGTATGGGCACCGACCCCATTGAGGACCTCCACCAGGTTCTGAATATGGGAGGAAAAGCTACTTAACGACTTCTCGATGGATTGTTCATCCCCTATGTCCGCGAAGATCTTGGTGAACAGGGGGAAATGGCTCTCCGCTTTGGCCGGGACCAGGAGGCCAGATTGGACCATAAGCGCCAAGAGGCCAACAGTTTTTAGGGCAACCGTTTTGCCCCCGGCATTGGGGCCAGTGATGAGGAGCACCCTGTTTTCCCCCAGGGTAAGGGAGAGGGGGACCACAGGGCCTTTCTCCCCCAGGATCAAGAGGGGATGTCTGGCCTGCACAAGCTTTAAATTCCCTCCCTTTCCCAGGTCTGGCCTCTCCGCCTTTAGATCTATGGCTAACTGAGCAGCCGCCCAAAGAAGATCTATCTCCCCTAAGAGACCTAATTCCTCCTCCAATTCATCCAATTTGGCGCGCAGGTTATCGGCGAGTTCCCGCAGTATCCTCTCCTCCTCCCCTTTCTCCTCGGAGAGGAGCTCCCGCAGTTGATTGTTCATATTCACCGCAGTTAGGGGTTCGATGAAGAGGGTAGCCCCGCTGGCAGAACGGTCGTGAATCACCCCTTTCATCCTTCCCTTTTCCTCCTGTTTTACGGGGAGGACAAAGCGGCCATCCCTGAGGGTAACGAATGGTTCCTGGAGGATGTTCCTTCCCAGAGAGGAGGTCATAATGGAGGCAAGCTTATCCTTTAATCTTCCCTTGATGACCCTTATTCTTTTCCTGATGAGTGAAAGCTGGGGGCTGGCCGAATCGGTTATCTCTCCATTTGGCTCGACGGCCCTCTCTATGGAGGAGATGATCTCCTTGTGGGGGTGAAATCCTTTAAGGAGGGAAGAAAGTTCTGGACAGATCTTCTCACACCCTTGGGAGAAGCGGAGGAGATCCCAGCAGAGTTTGAGATTAGAGAGAATTTGCAGAAGGTCCTTAGGCTCGAGGAAAGTCCCCCTTCTCCTCAGCCTGCGCAGGGAAGACCTGGTATCCAGGAGCCCCCCCCAGGGGAAGTCTGGAGCCACCTCCTTCAACTGAAGGATAGTATCCAGTCTCCTCTCGATGAGATCCTTCCCCCTGAGGGGGACAATCCTCTGGGCAAGTTCCCTGCCCAGGGGAGAGGTGGCCCTTTGGGAGAGAAACCCTCTGATCTTGTCAAATTCCAAGACCTTTTGGGTATGATCCATCATTTTCCCTTGGAATGATGGAGATTGCCCGGAAAGATGGATTTCTCCCCGCCACCGCGGTTTCCCCTTTGCCCAGGCCAAAGGGGAAACCCCCTCATCCTGCTATAGCGTTTACCCATTTCTGCCCCTCCAAATGGGCCCAAGGCAAGAAGAGTATAATGAAGAGAGCAAATCAGCTCCCAGCCTCATGGCTGGCTGATTGCCCTTTCCTATTTCCTCTTTTTAGTTTTGTTTAGCCTCTTCCTTCTCTTTTCGCTTGGGTTCTCGGAGTGTGGGTGTTTCTTAACCTCAGATAGGATGACCTCCTGCTCAACTATGCGGTTAAATCTGCGAAGGGCCTCTTCAAAAGGTTCGTTTTACCCTGACATCTGGCGCTAACCTGACTTCTTTCCCATTGCTTTGGAGAAAAATAATAAATCCTCCATTGCTTGTCAAGTTTTTAGTGACGAATCCCCTGTTTAGCTCGGAGATTTTATGGAAGGAGACCGGAGGATGAGGAACTTTGGGGAGGGGAGAACCTGTCCGCGGAGGTGGGTTGCGGCATCAGCAGGCTGGCCGGTTTCCGAAAAACCTCTCCTATGGTTGATTTAGAAATTGACAAACGGCTTTCCCTTTGCTATTCTCCTGTAAACAGGGATTCCACCCAAAGACAATTTAATTATGCACCAATATACTTTCCGTAATATTCTCACATTGGTCTCTTAGGTGTCATTGCGAAGCATGTTCCGAGCCGAAGCCCCGAACGCAGTGAGGGGGCAAGCGAGGGAACTGACCGAAGCAATCCCTTGGAGATTGCTTCGCTTCGTTCGCAATGACACCAAATGATACATTGCTTCGCTGCGCTCGTAATGACAGGTAATCTATTTTACACTCCCGTAATGATTTGCTTAACTCTCAGGTTTTGTATACATGGCTCCACTGCAAAAACCATAGAATCGGTAGCCGCAGGCTTCAGTAAGCGGAAGGAAATCACATTAAATCAACCAATTACGCAACCTAAGGGTTGCGGCTACCTAATTTTTCGACCTTTTTGCAGCGCAGTCATAACATACTTTTTTTATTCTATTTGAGTTGTAGGGGCGTTCATAGGCGGGACGGGCAGGATGAACAAAATCCTGTTATCCTGTCAGAAAACCCCGCCACAGGGGCAAAGTTCAAGAAAGGAGGTAAGATGGGAAAGGGCATCAAGTTTTTATCCTTATTTTTAGTTTTGACCTTCCTCTGGCCATCGGTTGGGGCCTATCCTGCTCAGTTACGGGGAGGGGAGACAGTCTCCCTGGCTGAGGGGGAGAGGTGGAGCGGGAATGCTATGGTGACTGGGGAAACGGTGAGGATAAGTGGGACCGTCGGAGGGGATCTTCTCTGTCTGGCCAGAGGATTAACCGTTGAGGGGAACGTCCGTCAGGATCTCTGGGGGATAGCGGAGGAGATCGATCTGCTGGGTCAGGTGGGGGGAGATCTGCGGGGGATGGGACGCCGGATAATGGTTAGGGGAGAGCTAGGGGGTGACCTTCTCGCCGGTTGCCAAGTTCTTTCCCTACCCAAGGGTGGAGTAATTGGGGGGGAGGTTAGGGTGGGGTGTAAGGAGGCGGAGCTAAACGGAACCATAAAAGGGGATGTCCACATTTCCGCCCAGACAATCTGGTTGGGTGGGGGAATAGAGGGGGATGCTTACCTCAAGGCCAAGAGGATAATTCTCTCCCCCACTGTGATTATAAAGGGGAAGCTTAACTACAAGGGGCCAACGGAGATGGCAATCCCTGAAGGGGCAAAAATCCAAGGGGGTTATCAATGGGTGAGGCCGGAGGTGAAGAAAGGGGGAAGGGGGATGCTCTCAATCTTCCTGGAGGTTGCCCTCTTCCTTGGTCTCCTTATCGTGGGGATAATTGCGGTAAGCCTTTCCCAGCGAAACGCCCTTCTGGTCTCACAGACCCTGGCTTCCTCCCCCTGGAAGAGCTTAGGCTGGGGATTGCTCGTCCTTATCTGTCTGCCCGTGGCCATATTTATCCTCCTGCTTACGGTGATTGGCCTACCTCTGGCGGTCTTTGTCCTGTTTGGTTATATCCTGGGCCTCTATCTGAGCAAGATATTTGTAGGCGTCTTCATCGGAGGTAAAATTTTAGGGATCTTCTTTAAAAAGAGTCTATCGCCGATCTGGTCCTTGGTATTAGGCCTGATCATCCTCACCCTTTTGGCCAAAGTCCCCTATTTGGGCTGGCCAGTGAGGATCCTCACGCTAATCTTCGGCCTTGGGGCCCTTCTTATCAGCAGGAGAGCCCTTTGGCTTCAGGCCAGGGCAAAAGGAGCTAATTTAGGAGGGTGAGATGACAAAGATAGCCTGGTTTATTCTATTCAAAAGTGTGCTGTCAGGAGTTACCTCTTCCGCCAGGAATTCCGCCCGAACGGGGCTGACAGATCTTGAAAGGTCTGGAGACCTCCTCCCCCAACTCCAGTGCAGGTTAGGGGATGAATAAAAAAAATCCTGTAAATCCTGTTATCCTGTCAAAAAACCCCGCCCGCAGGGCGCTAAGTTTAAGGAGGTGAAATGTTCAGAATAGTCTGGCTTATTTTCCTGCTTTCCGCTTTCCTCTGCCCCTCTGGCCTGAAGGGTTTTGCCCTGCCCGCTCCCACCCGTTGCCCCGCGGGGCTGGCCTGGGATGGGAGTAGCCTCTGGCTGGCGGACTGGAGGGAGGCCAAGATCTATGAGATCGATCCCCAGTCGGGCCGGGTAAGGGGAACCTTCCCTGCACCCTGTCCCAGGCCAACCGGTTTGGCCTGGGTCAAGGGCAATCTCTTTGTGGCTGATGGGGAGGGGATGATCTATGGCTATAACCCTTATAATGGGGAGGTAAGGGTGAGGTTCCCGGTCCCTGGGTCTGCACCTGCCGGCCTGGGATGGGATGGCCATGCCCTGATCACTGCCGCTGGCAAGACGATTTATCTGTTTAATCCATTGGATGGAACCACCTTGGACTATTTTCCCGCTCCCTATCTTGGCTCCCAGGGAGTCTGCTTTGACGGGAGATATATCTGGTTGGCTGACCGGCGGAGGGATGAGCTCTACCCTCTTCGTCCCCAGGACGGAATACCTGTGACCTCGCTGGCCTCCCCCGGCCCTTATCCCTGCGGCCTGGCCTGGGATGGGAAATCGATTTGGAATGTGGACTTTCAGACGGATAGCCTCTACAGGATTGATCCCGCCGAGTTTCTCCCCTTTCGGGTCACAGACTATCGAAAGGTGGAGTTGGAGTTTATCCATAGATTGGAAAATCAGGGCCCGGGCAGGGTAAAATCAGGTCAGATAGCCATAGCCCTGCCCACCGACTCCCCGCAGCAGAAGTTACTCTCCCCTATCAGGTATAAGCCCCAGCCTGCTCAGGTGGTCACCGATCGCTGGGGGCAAAAGGTTGCCCTTTATTCTCTCCAAGACCTGGGCCCTGACCAGCGGGTGGAGGTAGGTTACAGGTTGAGGGTTAGGTTAGGGGAGATCAGCTACACACTTTTCCCAGAGAGGGCGGGGAGGCTAAAGGAGATACCCCAGGAGGTGAGGGATAGGTATCTGGTTGATGGTTCCAGGTATCTAATCAGCGGGGACTTGGTAAAGGGCAAGGCCAAAGAGATAACCGCTGGGGAGAGGAATACCTACTGGATAGCCCGGAAGATATTTAATTGGGTAATCAGCCACCTGGAGTATGAGAGGGTAGGGGGATGGGATGTGGCCCCTACCCTGATCAAGCGGGGAACGGGGTCCTGTTCCGAGTATAGCTTCCTCTTCATCGCCCTCTGCCGGGCAAGTGGTCTTCCCGCCAGGTTTGCCGGAGGGACGGCGATGAGGGGAGATGAGACCTCGGTGGACGGGGTTTATCATCGCTGGGCAGAGGTCTACCTGCCAGGATATGGTTGGGTGCCCGTAGACCCCAGTAGGGGAGACAGAAGGTATGGAGCAGACAGGATAGCCGCCATCGGATCACTATCCAACCGCCTCTTTGTCACTACCCGCGGAGGGGGTGACTCCCAATATCTGGGTTGGGACTACAACTCCTCCTCCCGCTACACCTGCCAGGGGAGATGTGAGGTGAAGGAGGAGGCCTTCTTCATCTGGCGCCCCGCCGAGTAGGGAGCTCCCCCCCAGGCCAGCGAAGCTTCAAATGCAGAATGAAAATGTAGGGTCAACCATAGGGCAAAAGCCATAGAATCGATTGCCGCAGGCTTTAGTAAGCTAAGATGAACCCCACAATAAATCACTTACGCAACCTAAAGGTTGCGGCTATCAGTTTTTTAAGCCTTTTTGTGGGGTAGTCAGAATTAAGGATGAAAGAACCTCAAGGCAAGGGCCTGGTGCTAAGCTCACTGTCCATCTCTTTCTTCCTGCCCCCAAAACTTGACACAGATCATAAGATCCTGTCTTATGAAGCCAGATAGGTGACGAGCTACGATGTTAGTTTTTCTGGCTGTACTACAAACTTGCCAGATCTTGTTTTTTGGCTAAAATTTGCAGGGCCCATTAAGTACAAAACTTCTACCACACTTTAGTGCGGGTTAAGGGCCTTTAGGCCCTATATGGAGTGTGGTAACTCCTGTTGACGTGGGCTGTGACCCTGTCACAGCACTCCAAACGGGTTACCCGAACCGGAACGGGAAAGCTGGGTAGATGGGTAGGGGTCGCATTTATGCAACCCGAACGGGCTCCGATTCATCGGAGCCCCCACAAGAAACAAAGGGATTTACCTGATCTGACTGTGGCAGAATAGGGGTTCTGCTACCTCAAAAACCCCTGCGAGTAACGAGCTGCGATACCCAATCTGCGGTAGTGGTCTTCTTCTCAGTGCAATCCGTGATCCTTGTTGGGTTGCTGAGTCGTGGTAATTAAGGTGGTTTGGATAGAAATGGTTTGACATCTGCCATCTTTTGGTTTAGTTTTGGGTATTTACAATTGGTCAATTCTTAAAAGAGAAAGGGGAGAAATATGGAAAAGGGTTCTGTAGATTTTCTGAAACGACTGGTTGATGCCCCCAGCCCATCGGGGTTTGAGGGGCCAGTGCGCAAGATCTGGCAGGAGAGGATGGAAGGGTTCGCCGATGAGGTGAAGGTCGACCTCCATGGGAATGTGATTGCCGCCCTCAATTTGGGTGGTAAGCCCAGGGTGATGTTGGCTGGCCACTGTGATGAGGTGGGATTTATGGTCAGATACATCAACGATGAGGGCTTTATCTTCTTTGTTCCCATTGGGGGGGTGGATTCGGGTATTGTCTCCGCCCGCAGGGTGAAGATTTATACCAGGAAGGGAGTGGTGTTTGGGGTAGTGGGGAGAAAGGCCATCCACCTGATGGATGAAGAGGAGAGGAAGAAGGTACCCCAGTTCCATCAGCTCTGGATTGACATCGGGGCCAAGAACAAGAAGGAGGCCGAGTCCCTAGTCTCTGTGGGGGATCCCCTAGTCTTCGACCAGGGGTTTCAAGAGTTGCGGGGAGACCTGATTGTGGGAAGGGGCTTTGATGATCGGGTGGGAAGCTTTGCCGTAGGAGAGGCCCTCAGGCTTCTCTCCCAGGCCCATCCCCAGGCCTCCGTCTACGCCGTGGCCACCGTGCAGGAAGAATTGGGAATGCGGGGGGCACGGACCAGCGCCTTTGGCATTTCCCCTGAGGTGGGCATTGCTGTGGATCTGGACCACACCACCGATCACCCCGGCACAAAGGACAAAAAGGAGAGGTTCGGTGATCTTAAACTGAGGGGGGGGCCGGTGATCGTCCGGGGGGCAAACATAAATCCGGTTGTGGAAAGCCTATTGATAGAGACGGCCCAAAGGGAGAAGATGCCCTATCAGATAGCCGGGGCTCCATCAGGGACAGGGACAGATGCCAATGTCATCCAGACCACTAAGGGAGGGGTCGCCGCCGGTTTAGTGGGTATTCCCAATCGCTATATGCATACGCCAGTGGAGGTTATCTCCCTCGATGATTTAGAAAATGTCTCCAAGCTGTTGGCCTCCTTCATAATGAAGATAGATGAGAAGACTGACTTCACCCCTTAGACGAACTTAGCGACCGAAGGGAACTAAGTTCTAATTCCAAGCTAAATTCTCTGCTGTGGGAAGCATCTCCTGATGCCGATTATCAAGGTCAGGAGACCTTTCCCACAAAATTCACTGAGGTGGCAGAACCCCGATTCTGCCACCCACCACCGTAAGACGGGGCATCTGACGGCTCAGGAAGAAACCTTACCCTAAAGTGCGGTAGAAAACCAGACCCTCACCACGGATTAGCACAGACAACCCAGAAAGGGATTTGCCCCGGTCATGTTCCGTGAAATTCCGTGTAGTTCCGTGGTCAAAGTTCTCCTTCTACCTGGTTTTCCTGGGTCGGGACGGGTAGTCGATGGTTCCTATGAGCTGGCAGAACCCCCTTTCTGCTTCACACATCTTCCCTGGTAGTCACAGAATTTAGTCTGCGTCCTTTCGCCACCACAAAATGGAGGGAAAAGATGAGAAGGTCTCTCTCATTGGCGGCCACAATTGTCCTTTTTTCTCTAGGTCTGATCGCGGCACAGGCCGCAACGCCCCAGCTAACTGCCAAATGAGTAAAGGTTTTGAACAACAGGGATTATTTCCCGATAGTAGAGGAAATCTTTGGCCAAGTAAAAGCTTCATTTGGGTGATAATGTATTTGGCCAGATACTACACCGAACCGCCCCAATATGCCCGGCACTATACTCATGGGGAGGGCTAACCTTACAGCAATACCAACCTCCTTTTGGAGGATCTAATCGAGGCTGCCGAGAAGGGGGTTAAGGTGGTGGTGATCTTGGACTCCTCCGACTAGAACAAGGAGAATACCCAGAAGAATAAGCTCTTTGCCCAGAGGTTAAAAAGGGGAGGGGTTAAGGTCCTCTTTGACCATCCCCAGGTTACTACCCACAACAAACTTATCCTTGTTGATGATGAACTGACCATAGTCGGCTCTATCAACTGGACCTACTATGCTTTATTTGACAGTTCACGGAGGTCAGTTTCCAGGGATCAGGAAGTCAGATGCTCTTTCATTCTTCATTTTACATTCGAAGCTTCCCTGATCTCTGTGAACTGCTATATTACCTCTTACTGAAGAGAGCTTGATGAATCTCATTTTCGCCATTTCTCTCCTTCTGTTGATCGGCTATTTTGGTGGCAGATTGGCCAGGAGAATAAGACTACCTGAGGTAACGGGCTATATCCTTGTGGGGATATTGATAGGCCCTTCTTGCCTCAGGCTCATTCCAGAACCGATACTTGAAGAGGAGTTGGATCCCATAGTGGATATTGCCCTGGGAATCATCGCCTTCTCCATCGGGGGAAGTCTCAACCTCCTACAAATTAAGAGGTTTGGTAAAAGCATCACCTGGATAACATTTATGCAATCACTGGGAGCATTTCTTTTAGTAGCAATTTCTGTGAGCTTAATTGCACCTTTGATCCTTCATTTTCCCCTCTCTACGATTTTCCCCTTTTGCCTCGTTCTGGGAGCGATAGCCACGGCTACGGCCCCGGCCGCCACCGTCGCCGTGATAAATGAATTAAAGGCAAGAGGGCCTCTTACTACCACACTTTTAGCCGTTGTTGCCCTGGATGATGCCCTGGCCATAGGTATCTTCGGAATATCAAACTCTGTAGCCTCAACCCTCATGGGTGGTGAGATGGGGGCATATAAAATCATTTTGACTTCTATTGTCGAAATTGTCGGCTCTTTGGGTTTGGGAGTTTGTCTTGGCTTTCTGTTGAGGTTTATATCCAAATACTTGAGGACGGATCATGGATTCCTGATAGTTTCGTTGGGGACGGTCTGCTTAGCATCGGGGACGGCGATGATATTTAAATTATCACCACTTTTAGCGAATATGGTACTAGGTTTTATAATCGTAAATGGGAGAAAAAAAGATCAGAGATTCATCACCGTCCTTGAATTTATCAGCCCCCCTCTTTATGCCATCTTCTTTGCCCTGGCGGGAACCTACCTTAGAATTAAAACCCTTTCGTTAGTGGGTCTTTTGGGGGTAGTCTTTATCTTTACCAGGATGTTGGGCAAGGTCGGCGGAGCTTGGCTTGGCGGATGTTTCTCCAAGGTGTCACCCAAAGTAAAAACTTATTTGGGGTTCGCCCTCCTTCCCCAAGCTGGTGTAGCTGTGGGACTTGTGCTTATTGCCCATGAGAATCCGGCCTTTAAAATCTATGGCGATATGATGATAAACATTGTCCTCGCTTCAGTAGCGATAAATGAGATAGTGGGACCGCCGTTTACCTCATTTGCTATAAAACGGGCAGGAGAAGCAACTGTGGGGAGCGAAGAACCCACCGTTAATAAAGATTTTAATTAGGACACAGATTTTCGCCGATACCCGCAGAAAGTTAAAATCTTGACAACCTGCGTTTATCTGTGTCCAAAAAAGGAATTCCCAATCTATTGAAGTTATGAAAAACATCAAAGTCAAAAAAGCAAGAGATCTGCTCACCCATCGTCCATCTATTATATCTGAGGACGCTCCTATCCAAGAGGTGGTAAAAGCAATCATTGATGATCCCAAGCATAGGGCACTCTATGTTGTGGATAAGAACTCCAATCTCATCGGTATTGTGGACTTGAGGAGAGTGACCAGGTATATATTCCCTCACCTTTTTGAGGAGGATCTGATAGGAAGAGGGATAATTGACCTTGTCAGTTCTGAAACCGCTAAGGACCTTATACCTCATTCCCCAACTTATGTCACTGATGATAATGATGATCTGGAAACAGCATTCAGGAAGATGATGGAGAACAGGCTGGAAGAGATCCCTGTGGTAGATAAAGATATGAAGGTCATCGGAGACCTAAATCTTCTGGAATTATTTCAGGTTTGGATGAAAGGGAAAAGTGGGTAAGAATCTATATGATCCCCAGTTCGTCTGCAAACACCAGTTTTTGTAGGGGTCGGATTTATCCGACCCGTGTTGTAGAGAACGCGCCGAGTCCAATGTGCATTTGGGGGAAATCGGCAAGACCTATGGGAGGTTAGCGACCGAAGGGAGCTAAGTTCTAAGAAGGTTCAATGATCCTCTTACATCTGGCAGTTATCATCATCCTATCAAAACTTGCCTCGGCCTTAGGATACAAATTCAGACAGCCTCCGGTACTGGGAATGCTGCTTTTGGGGTTGATCCTGGGACCATCTGGCATCGGCCTAATCCAGGCTGATATTGTGCTGAAATCCCTGGCAAAAATAGGGGTTATAATCCTGCTTTTTATGGCTGGACTACAGACTGATATCCCCCAGATGCGTCGAGTGGGGAAGTCTTCCCTCCTGGCAGCCTCTGGTGGAGTATTGATCCCATTTCTCCTCGGTGTTAGCCTCTCCCTTGCCTTCGGTTATAACCTGACAACTGGCCTCATTATCGGGACCATCCTTACCGCCACCAGCGTGAGCGTGACCGTGATGACTCTAATGGATATGAAACAGCTTAAGTCTAATGAGGGGACGATGATCTTAGGAGCGGCAGTCTTGGATGATATAATGGCGATCATCCTTTTGACCTTTATCCTGGGATTTGCTGGAGATTCATCTAACTTATGGCTTACTCTGAGCAAGATGGTAATTTTCTTCCTCCTCTCCCTATCTGTAGGATTTTTTCTCTTCGGTAGGATAATGCGTTTTGCCACAAGGCTTCATGTCAGTGAGGGTGTGGTGGCCATCTCCCTGGGTATTGCCTTCCTCAATGCCTGGTCAGCAGAATACGCTGGTGTGGCCTATATCACCGGGGGTTACATCGCTGGGCTTCTTTTGGGGAGGACCTTGATGAAACGGAGGATACTGGCTGCGATGGAAACCATGGGACAGTCCCTCTTTATCGCCATCTTCTTTGTGGAAATAGGTTTGGAGGCGCAGCTTAGAGGCCTGAACGGGGGATATTTATTTGTCTTTCTCCTGCTCTTTGTAGCTGTATTGGGGAAGATCGCGGGATGTGGGTTAGGGGGTCGTCTCTCCGGCCTTAAACCTATAGGGGCCCTCAGAGTAGGGATAGGAATGTTACCTCGTGGTGAAGTTGCCCTGGTAATAGCCTCAATTGGAATAACCAATAATCTAATCGGACAAACAGAGTTTTCTGGAACCGTGCTTATGGTGGTCGTTACCGCCATTGTCACTCCAATACTGTTGAAATTGGCCTTTAAGGGCGAACCAGAAATTTAACCTTGATAGCATAAGAATTTCCCTTTTGGACACAGATAACCACAGATTTTGCCGGATAATTTTCATAAATCCTAAGGATCTGCGTTAATCTGCGTCCCATAGAGACCGACCGAAGGGAACTAAGTTCTCTTATAGGTGAACCAATAATCATTTACAGGGGAATAACTGAGGAGGAACAATGTATCTTTTGATCATAATACTGACCAAAGAGGGCATTTTGGAGGATGTCCTCTCCGTGCTGATCGAACTGGGGATAACCGATGCCTCCATCTTGGAGAGCCAGGCATTAGGAAGGGTTTTAGCCTATAAAGTGCCCATCTTTGCCGGCCTGAGGTTCGGGATGGAGGGTGGGAGGCCATACTCCAAGACCATCCTGGCCTTAGTGGAGGACAAGGAAGCAGATCGAAAGATCGCTCAGCTCCTCAAGGATGTGGAGATAGATTTGGATGAACCAGGAACTGGGCTCATCGCCACTATAAAGGTGGAGTCTTTCGTGGGAAGGGTAGGGGAAGTGGAGATCTAAGAGGGCAGGTCGTTGAATTTGTGACAAACCCTTGCACATTGCCTCCAAGGGAGTCCTGGTCCACTGTTATCCAATCGGGAGGTTCATTGAACTGCAGGGATCAGCAGTCAGGTGTTCGGTAGTTCTTACCTGCAGCAGATCAATGGGGTCAGGCTGAAAAATAGAAATTATACTTGATAGATTCGGTAAAAGGTGGTAAACGATGGCAAGGAAATCAAGAATAGAATATCCTGGTGCGCTCTATCATGTTGGAAATATGGGAAGTGTCCCTATTTTCCCATAGGCCCCATCGGGAGTGCCAGAAATCTTAAACCTCCCCCAGATTCAGAATCTGCGGGAGGTTACTATCAACCCTTACTCCCAGGGTGAACAGGATATGGAAAGTGTTTTTAACCTCCACCACACCCAGGAGTCGAATCAGTTCAAAGATGAGGTAGAGCTTTCACTGTCCTCTTTAATTCGTTCCTCCCCTTTTATCCTCATAAGCCATTTTATCTCATCAAAATCTTTATCAAAGCTCGCTATATATTTTATTCCAAGCTCACGGGCAGTGAGTGCTATAAGTGCATCATGAAAATTGAGTCTCCCTTCGCTCTTCTCCATTATTTGTAGTATTTCATCATACCAATCCAATACTTTCGTATAGGTCCATATAAGCTCATCTTTTGGCATTAGTTTTTTAATATCATGGAGTTTAGTTCTGAACTCTTGACTTAACCCCTTCTCTTCTAACCGTTTTCCAAATACACTCAATATCTCATTCATTACACAGTCGAGATACAGAAATCGTAAATTTTTGTCTCTGAGTTGATTATATACAGAGGTTGCCACATCATGCCATTTGTCTCGTATATCTAAGTAAGCGATGACGAAGCTTGCATCTAAAATTACTTCAGTCGTATATTCTTTCTGCATCCGCGACAGAATCACCTCCTATTTCAAAAATCCCTTTAGCCTTCCCCCATCTCTCCCAATTAGTTGGCTTTTTCTTTACCTCCTTGAATCTTTGTAAGGTTGACTTCGACTCCTTAACTTCCATCAGGAACCTTTCTAAGGTATCTATAGGAAGGGAACGGAGCGCTTTCTTCAATTCTCTAAGATCAACTTCTAAAGCTATCTTAGACATTTTTACCTCCCAAATGAGCATTCTAACGATGCTCCATAGCCTCTTCAATGGAAGTATCCTGGGGAAGCTCTTGAACGACTTTCAAGACTTGTTCTTTTACAGTCATACATTATCTCCTTTCCATAAATTGCTCAGTCTCAACTAATATAAGGCTTTTTGAGAATGATGTCAATAACTATTGGCTTCAGAACTTGACTAAGACCCTTTGAACTTAGCTCCTTCAGTCGTTGGCTTCCCATAAGACCTCACCAACCCTCGGCCAGCTCGGATTGTTCTGCTGTCATAATTGAAGAGAGCCTACCCCGAATTATTCATCCCGGATTATGCATTAAACACCGAAAATCACTGAAATATCAAGAGATCCAAAGAGAAGATTTCACCTGAAAGATAAATACCATTTTTTGTAAGACATTTATGTTTCAGTGCTTTCGGTGTCATTCGGTGTTTATCGCATATTTTGAACTCGTACGTCCCCACTGTGAATTGTTTGCAATCCCATCTCTCGCAATGACATTCAGGGTGGGGTGGATATGCACACTGAGGTAGGCGCTCCACTAATGGATCAATTAGCCTCTAAGGCTTTGTCCTGACGCCCTGGGCTTTCTCAACCTCATACCCAGTACTTGGACTCGTGCCTCACCACCCCACCCCTTTTTTACTCAAATTCAATTTGCCAAACCAGACTGTCAAAAAATATAGGAAATATCCCTCTTTTCAGGGTTCCTCCTCATTGAGAGAGGTTTTCAGCTCCCTCAGAGGGCTTGGATTCTCAAGCTGACAGCCGACTGCTGATAGCTAACTACTGATCCCGACCCACTTCAGTTCTCCCACTTGTGCCTTGTCACCTCCCAGGGTTGTGTGGTGCGGTCCCTATCTCAACTCTCTATCTCTATCTGATCAAAACCATCTTCCTCGTCTGCACAAAATCCCCAGCCCTTAACCGATAAAAGTAGATGCCACTGGTGAATGAGCTTGCATCCCACCTGGCGGTCTTATATCCGGCTTTCTGGTTCCCATCAACCAGAGTTGCCACCTTCTGCCCTAAGATATTGTAAACCTCCAACCTCACCCGACAATCCCTGGGCAAGGCATACCTGATCTCAGTGATAGGGTTAAAGGGGTTAGGATAGTTCTGGGAGAGGAAGAAGGTTGTCGGTAATCCAGACAAGTGTCTGGAGGGCACCGGAACGCCAGGCTCCAACACAATTGTGCTATCTATACTGCCATCATTACCCACATCAATCTCAAGGATAACTTGACTTTCGCTTAGAGAGTCCCAATCTTGCGGGGTGAACTTGTGAGTGGTGCTTTCACCAAGGGAAAAATCAGAATAGAAAGTGGAGTCGGCATGAGCTCCTTTCTGCTCAATCATAAGGTCATAGGTTTTGGGCCCACCCCAATTGATATAAGAGAAAGAGGCGAGATCAGGACTGACCACAAAGTTCACGCTATCGCCAGCGGAGATGGAGGTGTTGAGCACGGTGAAGATCCGCTCGCCAGATGTGTCGGGTAGTACCTTAATCAGGGAGGAAGAGTAACTTTTTGTCGAATCAGAAGTGATGTAACTTGCTGTGCTGGTGCTGTCAACGTAGGAAACCCGATCAATCGTAGTGGTGTCAACGGACGCCCCCTTGATTTGAAACAAATTGCCGCCGGCAAAGAGGTCAAGGTCGTAGGCACCTGTGTCCACGCCCGTAATGGAGGTCGTGTAGCAAATGTCAAACGGCAAAAAATAATGTTCAGGAATCGCTCCTGTATCCTGCTCCCAGAATAATATCGGACCTGCGCCAGGAATCTCCGCTCGGAAATCCCCGTCTATCCAGCCCAGATGTCGTCCTTGGTCATCAGTAAAAAGGGTTTGCACCGGCCCCATAGCGAAGGTAACAACAATAGTGGCATCTTTTTCTGGTAATGAGTGCGGTCCATCGAGTATTGTATCTGGGACGGCAAACAAAGTTCTTATGGTATCAGCTCCACTCCAACCACGATAACTCCAAGTGTTTTGTGTCAGATTAACTGTAATCTTACGTCCTCCTACTCCAGGTGCAGAGGGGTCGTAGACAATTATCTCACCACTATCGGAGGTTACCGGATAGGCATTTATTACAACCATTACATGACCTCGGCGTGATGTATCGCCATCAGCTATTCTAATGCGGGCAATATGGACGGTGCTTGGGCGGTCATTCCCATGTTCAATATTATCGAGGAGCAGATTAAATACCGTCTTAGGGTCACTGTTTTCGGGTGACTCGTGCAGATACTTCAGAACCTCAGCACTTTTCTGATGCCAATGGTATTCTTCGATCAGGTGGTCTAATTCTGGGATGAGATGCCCATCTTTATAGCGATCAAGCCCGTAAGTAGAATCAGCCTCTTGTCCAACCAAAGACTGGTCGGTAACATCAAGAACGCGGGTAAAAAAGAGTATACTGGTAGCCGACATGCCGAAGCAACTACCTTCATCATTGATGCTGTTGTGACTTTTTTCGAAAACTTCAGCATAAACGGTGGCGCCAGGATACTGATTAATCGCCCCCTGAAGGTTAAAAGCATCCACAAATTGAGCCCAATCATCGTCGGGGTTTGGATCACTGTAATTCTTGAAACTGTACCCGTCCCGATTAAGCACAAACTCGCCAAATCCCAGAGTGAACATATGTTCACCCCAATCCCAAATGTAGTCATCGGCAGCTTCAGCATAAGCTCGAACTACAACCGTTCGACAACCTATCCGAGGCGTTTCCCAGGAGTGCGATCCACCATCAGGAGTGCTTTCAGTAATTGTATCCGAAAATGTAGTGCCACCGTCACGTGAACAGAGCAATCTTATATGGTCTATACCAGTTCCCTCAGTAGTCCAGGTGATGGGGTAAGTATCACCTCCAAACCAGACCTCTCCACTTTCGGGTGAGATGAGGGTAATGTTAGTTGTTGGTAGTTGAAAATCTACAGTTGTGGTTTCGTCTTCTGCGACAACAACATCTGCCTCCGTTTTGGTGACATAACCCAACTTTGATGCCCAGACGATATAAACGCCTGGACTGACCTCAAGGCTATAAGTTCCATCCCCTAAGGTCCTTGTAGAATCAATGAGTGTGAACCCCTGCATAACCTCGATTAACACATCTGGTATGGGAGGTGCTGGTGGAAAACGAATTTCTGTGACGGTCCCAGCAATAACGCCCGGTGGTTGAGGGCTGATGGTAAATGGAGCATCGCTTACATCATAAGGGTCACCGTCGGCTGCATCGGAGACTTTCACCAGGCAATTGGTTGAAGGATCATCAGGGATTGTCCAGGGGTGGGTGCCATCATTTTCCGTGCTGCTCACAATTGGTGTCCAATCTGTGCCACCATTGGTGGAGTATTCTATTTTGACATTCCCGGTGAAGTTCTGCGAAGTCCAGGTGATGTCGTGCTGGGAGCCCACCATCCAGTTTTCCCCTCCGTTCGGTGAGGTTACAGTGAGGGTTGGCTCTGGTTGAAACGAGATGGGTGGAGAAGAAACAAATTGCATCTGCTCAAAAGAATCACCAATAATAATTCGGTTCTTGAACCACGTGGCAGATGTGGTATCCCCCTTGAAAAAGCAAACCCCTATTTGGGAAGCAGTGCAAACTACATCAAACACACCGTCACGGTCAAAGTCGTATGCATCACCATAGCCAGCTCCGCCTTTGTTTTGGCCGCTCTCATCAGAGGGGTTAGCATCGTATGCTTCTCCAACTTTGGTGAAGCTACCATTACCGTTTCCTAACCAAAGCCAGGTCTGTCCTGGATCTCCATCATCGTCTTGCCCTTGAATTAAGTCATCGTGGCCGTCTCCGTTAAAATCTCCTGCCACAACAGTAACTGAGCCACTCTGTCCAGAACCTCCTGGGTTAGTGGTTTCAAGCGAACCAATGTGATAAAAAGTGCCATCTCCATTACCGAGATAAAGGCACATTTCATTTCCTGAACTCGGATCCCAGTAATGCATCAAGACGAAATCGAGATTTCCGTCTTCATCAAAATCTCCAACATCGACATCCCGAATGTTTTCATAACCCAGATCACCCACCCAACAAGAAGAGGTGACATCGCTGGTAGACATAACAAAGTTATTGTCCCCTTGATTGGTAAAAAAGTAAAGCTGAGCATCAGCAAAGATAATAAAATCGTGTAGGCCATCGTTATTAAAATCTCCCGAACAAGCAGGTCGTGAGAAAGGAAATCCTGTAGAGGGATAAGGTAGATCTGTGGTAATTGTATCTCTTTCGAAGGAGATACTACCTTGGTTAAGATATAAAATGCATGTTCCATTCTGATCGTTTGCCACGATATCCAATAAGCCATCGCCGTTGAAGTCGTCAATAGTCCCGCCTATAGCTTCAGAGCCCAGACTGTCCACCAAGATTTTGGCAGTAAATGTGGTATCGCCATTGCTTGGATAAAGATAAATATTGTTCCCTACTCCAACCACAAAGAAAATGGGACTATTGACGGACACAGACTCCTGAGAAAGCACCAATTGCCTCTGTGCTGGTGTGGGTTCATCAGTAAGATTGTTGCCAGGGGTAATCCTGGCTGCCCAAGCCACCCCAACGAACAATAAGCCCAAGACACAGAGCATTCCAATGGCAAATCCTCTTTTCATAATACCCCCTTGGTTTTAAAGGTTTTCCGTGTAGGGATAGACATTTACTACTGGGGCCACAAATAGGTTACATGTCATTGCGAGCGCAGCGAAGCAATCCAAAACGCTGAATGGGGGTTTAGACTATGAGATTGCTTCGTCGCTACGCTCCTCGCAATGACACTTGAAATACCAATGTGCAAACTATAATGTGACCTGAGTAATATGTCTGTCCATTATCATTTATCGGACTCCGATATATCGGAGTCAAGCCTATCCTTTTCGGACAAGGCTAAAGCCCTTTCCCTACAAGTAATTGACTATGTGAGAAAGGTCTGCTGACCTCGATCCTCGGCATCGGGAGATGCCTCCCACACTCTTCTACCTGGCTTTAGCCGAGGGTTGATAGGGCTTTAGCCCGTTCACTGGACTCAAACCCACGGGCCTGAAAGGCCCTTAACCCTGCACTAAAGTGCGGTAGAATTTTCTGATACAGCCAAAGAAAAACCGACCTGCATTCAAGTGAGATACCTTGGCAGATCGGCTGTTTCTTCCTATTGGACTCCAGCTTTGAATGCCTGCTGAAGAACTATTGTTTTCGCTTCCCGACTCCCCCTCACCCAATCCTGTCCTGTCTGAATGGTAAGGTATTCTCATCATCAGGAACCTTTCTTTGAAGATAACTACTCAGGCTTGTTCTGTCAACACCTTTTTCCTGCAATTCATTGACTATGTGGGAGAGGTCTCCTGACCTCGACCATCGGCATCAGGGGATGCCTCCCACAACCTCTACCCGGCTTTAGCCGGAGTTAAAAGGACTTTAGCTTCTTTGGAGTGCTGTGACTCCTGTCACAGCATGCGTCAACAGAAATTGACGCACTCCATAATGGTCCTAAGGGGGCCCTTAACCCGCACTGAAGTGCAGTAAAAGTTGGAGATTGCTTCGGCTTGCCACTTCGCTGCCGCTCGGGGCAAACCTCGCAATGACGGCTAAGGGAATCGTCATTGCGAGGAGCGAAGCGACAAAGCAATCTCGATCTACCCAGCCTTAGCCCGTCTGTGGGTAAAAATGGGGACACTCCCCATTTTTACCTCAGCTCTCCGGCTACATATCGCTTTTCAGGAGAGAATTAACCTTTTTGGCAAATTTCTTTAAGCCAGCAACCTCTTCCGAAAGAACCCGATACACCTCCTCAAAATCCACCCTCCAGTAGATATGAATTGCAAGATTGCGAAAACCAGCAAGATCTGCAAGCTTCATATACTCTGGCTCTTCTAAGAATTTCCCCTCCCACAAAGACCTAAAGACATCCCTATATCTTTCTGGCCTTCTCAGTCCAAGCTCCGCAATAAGGTGACTTCCAATATCAATACAAGATTGAATGGCGCCAATCACTGCATAGAGCACCATATTTTGTAGGTCACGATTGGAGAGGAGTTCTTCCTGCGAGATCTTAGCTTTGTACCGCTGAAGGTCCTCCAAAAATTTGCTCAACTCATCAAGGTGTTTGAGAATGCTCTCTTTTTCTACCATAACTCAATCTTTCTGCTCAGGGACTTATTATACTCGTCTAAGACGAATAAAAAGTCCAGGTACTCGATGATTGTCCTTGCCTCAAATCGTACTCTCTCCCCCTTATGCCGGACAAAAATGGGATTCCCAGTTTTGATTACCTCATACTGGAAGTAGAGGGGGGCACTGTTTAGCGTCCTAACATCTACATCTCCATACCTGGGGTTCAGGAGACCCTCTACCTCTCTGGACAGTTGGAGAGAATACTTGAGGTAATTAAACTGCTCTTCCCCACGGAGAAAGACCGCTAAGTCGATGTCTTTTGGACTATCTGCATGCAAAAATGACCCGTAGAGATAAGCAAACAAGATCTCAATCCTCTTTTCGAGGAACTTACTAATGAGGGAAACAACCTCGTCTTTACTCATAACCCTGTGCATATAGAACTTAGCTCCCTTCGGTCGCTAACTTCTCCAAGGAACCTTGGCGGCGTAAAGCTTTGCGGTAGGGGCAAAAAGTGGAACCACCCTGTTTTTGCTTCTAACTCCCCATCATCAAAGCTCTTCGTCAAGATACTAAGTAAGATCTATCCTGTCAAGGTCTTTCTCTTTGCTGCAAAAATGGGGTCAGGCTGAAAAATAGAAATTATGCTTGATAGATTCGCTAAAAGGTGGTAAACGATGGCAAGGAAATTAAGAATAGAATATCCTGGCGCGCTCTATAATGTTGGAAATATGGGGAGTGTCCCTATTTTTCTACTATAACTTAAAATATTGGAAAGTCAAAAGTAAAGATATGACCCCCTTTTTAATGCTCTACTCCCACTCAACGGTGCTGGGGGGTTTGGAGCTGACATCATAAACCACCCTGTTTATCCCCTTAACCTCATTTATTATCCGCCCCGATACAGCCCGTAGGAGGCCATCTGGTAGCTTAGCCCAATCGGCTGTCATCCCATCCCTGCTGGTCACCGCGCGCAGGGCTATGGTCCGTTCATAGGTGCGGTAATCGCCCATCACTCCCACGGAGCGGAGGGGAAGCAGAACGGCAAATGCCTGCCAAACCCTGTTGTAATAACCCCTCTTTTTTAACTCCTCAATGAAGACGGCATCTGCCTCCCGCAACATCCCCAGCCTTTCCTCGGTTACCTCCCCGATTATCCTCACGGCAAGCCCTGGCCCAGGAAACGGATGCCTGAGGAGCACCTCCTCAGGAAGCCCCAATTCCCTTCCCATTCCCCTTACCTCATCCTTGAAGAGCTCCTTTAGGGGCTCAATCAGCTTCAGCTTCATCTCCGGGGGGAGCCCCCCCACATTATGATGGCTTTTGATCACCGCTGATGGCCCGCCAAAGGCGGATCTGCTCTCCACCAGATCTGGATAGAGGGTCCCCTGAGCCAAGAAATCTGCCCCTATGCGGGCGGCCTCCCTTTCAAAAACTTCTATGAAGCTGCGGCCGATTATCTTTCTTTTCTTCTCTGGATCCTTCACCCCCGCAAGCCGGCGAAGAAAAAGCTTATTGGCGTTCAAAAGTCTCACCTTAAGCCCTATCTTGGTGAGTGTATGCAACACCTCCTTTGCCTCTCCCTTCCTCAGAAGGCCATTCTCCACCAAAAGAAGGATGGCCCTTTCTCCCAAGGCCCTCTTTAATAGAACGGCCATCACTGTGGAGTCCACCCCTCCGCTGACCCCACAGACCACCTTTCCATCCTTAACTTCCTCCCTTATCCTTTCTACGGCTTGGGAGATGAAGGAGCTGGCCGTCCACCCCCCGGTGCAGCCACATATCCGATAGAGGAAATTCTCCAATATCCTCTTCCCCTCCCGGGTGTGGGCCACCTCCGGATGGAACTGCACCCCATAAATGGTTCCCCCCCTGGCCTCAATTGCCGCATAAGGGGCATTGGAGGTGGAGCCCAGAAGGGTAAAACCCGGAGGCAGGTCGCTCAGCCTGTCCTCATGGCTCATCCAGACCAAACTTCCATTACTTAAACCCTTAAGCAGTTTACCCCTCTCCCTGATCTGCAGCCTGGCCCTGCCGTACTCCCTCCGGCTTGCCCTGACCACCTGACCACCAAATGCCTTGGCCAGGAGGTGCAGGCCATAACAGATCCCTAAGATGGGAAGTCCGCTCCTGAGAAGGGGGGAGGAGAGGAGAGGAGACCCTTTTTTGGCTGTGCTGGAAGGCCCACCGGAGAGGATGATCCCCCGGAGATGGGGATTTGCCAAATGGAGAGAGTTGGTCTGTGGGGGAAAGATCTGGGAATAGACCCCCAGTTCCCTTATCCCCCGGGCAATAAGCTGCGTGTACTGGGAACCAAAGTCGATAATGGCCACCCATTCCCTTCCTTCAGTCCTCTGGCTCGATGACCGTGTCCCTTCTCCAATTCTCCTTGGCTTTGTCTGGATAATCCTCATTATAGTGTAATCCTCTGCTTTCCTTCCTCTGCAGGGCACATTTAATTATGAGCCAAGCAGTAAGAGCCATATTCCTCAGCTCAACAGATTTTGCTTGTGTGGGGTTGGCCTGGCAAAAGGACTCCACATCCGCCAATATCCTTTCCATCTCCTTCTTGGCCATCTGCAATCTCTTGTCTGATCTGGCTATTCCCACCAGTCTCCACATCAACTCCTTTATCTGTTCCCTGTATGGAGAGATCTTCCTCCATCCCCTTTCCCGGAATTCACCCCCAATTGGCTCTTCTAGAGGCGGGATGGAAATATCAGAGGCCTTTTCTTTACCCAATTCCTCTGTGGCTTTTTGATAGGAAAAATCGGCAAAGGCCAGTGCCTCTAAGAGGGAGTTGCTAGCCAACCTGTTTGCCCCGTGCAGTCCGGTGCAGGCCACCTCCCCAAAGGCATAAAGTCCTTTGATGCTTGTTCTGCCCCACCCGTCGGTCATCACCCCCCCGCACATATAGTGGGCAGCCGGGACAACAGGAAGCCAATCCTTAGTCATATCCAGACCCAAGCTCAGGCATTTTTCATAGATGTGAGGGAATCTGTCCTTTACCTTGCCTGGAGGTGGGTGGGTAACATCGAGATAGACACAGGGCTGGCCGGACTTCTTCAGTTCCATATCTATAGCTCTGGCCACTACATCCCGCGGGGCTAGTTCGCGGAGGGGGTGATACTTACGCATAAATTCTTCCCCTGAGGAGAGCCGTAGCTTACCTCCTTCCCCCCTTACGGCCTCAGAGATAAGGAAGGCCCTTTTCCCGGAGTTGTAGAGGCTGGTGGGATGAAATTGGACGAACTCTAAGTTGCCTACCTTGACTCCTGCCCGGTAAGCCATAGCTATCCCATCTCCAGTCGCTATGTCTGGGTTGGTGGTATGCAGGTAGATCTGCCCACAGCCTCCGGTGGCCAAGAAGGTATGAGAGGAGATAAAGGGGATGATCTTACCCGATTTGGGGTCTAAGACATAGACTCCTTGGCAGACCTTTTTCCCCTTCTCGCTGGTGACGATAAGGTCAAGGGCTAAGTGGTCCTCCAGAATCTCTATCCTCTTTTCCTCCAGCACCGCCTTTACCAAGGCCCGCTCAATCTCCTCTCCGGTGAGATCTGAGGAATGGACAACTCTCCTCCGGGAGTGTCCCCCTTCGGTGCCCAAATCGAGCCTCTCCCCGTCCTTTGCCCTGCTGAAATTGACCCCCCACTCCATAAGCTCCAGGATCAACCGAGGACCACTGGTGACCACTGCCTCCACCACTTCCCGATGGCAGAGGCCATCTCCGGTAGTGAGGGTGTCGTCTATATGCGAGGCAAATGAATCCTCCGGGGAGATGGCCACGGCTATTCCCCCCTGCGCGTAGTTGGTGTTTGCATCCGCCTCCCCCTTTTTGGTAATCACGGTGACCGTCCCTTTTTGAGATGCCTTGAGGGCAAAGGTGAGGCCAGCTATGCCACTGCCGATTACCAAAAAATCCGATTGGTGCATTGCGGATTTAGTCATACAACGAGTATATCCTTCCTTTTAAATTAAAGCAAGGCCAATGTGCCTGGGGTTATGTTTGGCGCTCATTTATGAGAAGGGAAGGGGATTTACCATTTTTGTCCCTCAAGCTATTCATAAGGCCACCTCCCTGTCAATTGGGTATTGGACTGTGAAACCGTCCCCCTGAATTGAAGCCATATTAGGAAATTCCGTTTTCCCCCTTTGTCTATCAAATGGCTACAGAAATTCTTTAAAATCCAAAGATTTATGAAGGCTTAGAGAGCATTAAGCTTTATGAAGAGCTATGATAATATCCCACCCTGTACTACAAACTTGCCAGATCTTGTTTTTAGGGTAAAGTTTTCAAAGCCCATTGAGTACAAAACTTCTACCGCACTTTAGTGCGGGTGAAGGGCCTTTAGGCCCCCTTTACGGGGCTCAAAACCCCGTTGAAAAACATTGTAGATTTCCTAAGTTGAGTCAAGCCGTTTTTTGGAAAAAATCGTTCTTTG
>CAZVGK010000036.1:0-27735 GCA_964626665.1 uncultured Gemmatimonadota bacterium
ATCAGCAAAGTGTCCAAAAAAGTGGCACAATTTTGAGCTAATTTGACGAGGTCTGGATTTACAAAAATTATCTTGCAAGATCAGCGTCCATCTGCGTTCAAAATAGAAGTTGTCACAGTGTGAACTTAGCTGTCTGGGATGAGGATTTTCTGACGGGATGAACAGGATTTTTAAGAAAGCATCGAGGGACACCAAACACATAGAAAGATTACATTCTACATTCTTCCTTAGCATTCTTATATCCAGTGGTTTTCAGCGTTTAACGAATGTTGTCATCCTGATCATCTTGTCAATCCTGTCTAAAAATGGAAGTCCTTCTCCGTCAGGGTAGAGCCCTGACGGTACATACAAGTAATCAAAAAAGGAGGTAGGATTTTACAATGGGGAAGGACGCCAAAGTAAGGAAGAAAGCTCAAAGGTACGAGGAGAAGGGCAAATACAACAAGGCTATTAAGCTCTACGAAAAAATTAAGGACGATGGAGCAATAGCGAGATGCTATGAAAAAGCGGGCAATATCATAGATGCCTTTGAACTCTATGCTAAGCTTAGTGATAAGGATAATACCCAAAAGCTCAGACCGATATATGTGGAGAAGCTTAAAGCCCTTCCTCCTTCTGTTAAGATTGCAGAAAAGTTTGAAAGACTGAAATTATTCAAGGAAGCGGCACAAATCTATGAAAGCATTGGTGCTTTTGAGCCCAAGCTGCTCTGGGAATATGAAACTGGGGATTCAGTATTGGGTGTAGCCATTTCTGCGGATGGGAGTCGGATCGTCGCTGGTTCCGATGATTATAAGGTATATCTGTTTAACTCTGAAGGTGAACTGCTCTGGGAGTATGATCTGCCCCTTGGATCTGGGTTGTTACAGTGTGTGGGGATTAGTGCGGATGGGAGTCGGATCGTCGCTGGTTCCTTTGGTGAGGTATATCTATTTAACTCTGAAGGTGAACTGCTCTGGAAATATGAAACTGGGGATTCAGTATTGGGTGTAGCCATTTCTGCGGATGGGAGTCGGATCGTCGCTGGTTCCGATGATTATAAGGTATATCTGTTTAATTCTGAGGGCGAGCTGCTCTGGGAGTATGAAACGGGGAATATAGTATGGCGTGTAGCCATTTCTGCGGATAGGAGTCGGGTTGTCGCTGGTTCCGATGATCATAAGATATATCTATTTAACTCTGCGGGCGAGCTGCTCTGGGAGTATAAAACTGGGGATTCAGTAGAAGGTGTAGCCATTTCTGCGGATGGGAGTCGGATCGTCGCTGGTTCCGGTGACCATAAGGTATATCTATTTAACTCTGTGGGTAAGCTGCTCTGGAAGTATAGAACTGGGGGAGAGGTATATCCAAGTGTAGCCATTCCCGCGGATGGGAGTCGCATTGTGGCCAGTTCCCTGCCTGATAAAATATATCTACTTGGTTCTGAGGGTGAGTTACTGCGGGAATATGAAACTGGAGATATGCTCTTCCATTTGGGAATTACTATGGATGGAGACCGTGTTGTGGCTGGTTCAGACAATGTTGTGGCTGGCGTTATGGCTGGTTCAGACGATGGCGAGGCTGGCGTTGTGGCTGGTTCAAACGATGGTAAGGTATATTTGTTTGACACATTCTCCTCTCCTTCTTTACGGGCCATTGAGCTCTATCTCCTGCATTTGATAGGATCCCCGGAGGAACTGGAGGACAAAGCACTCGTTGCTCACATTAAACAGATTCTTAAAGAGTTGGATACAAAGAAAGCACTCATTGGTCACGTTAAGCAGATCCTCCCAAAGGTAAATACAAAACCCACGCTCAATACTCTTCTTTCTGAAAGTAAAGATTATGCCACTATCTTTCGGATATGCTCTCGCTTAGGCATTGAAAGAGATGCTATTGATATATTGATAAAAAGAGGTGAATACGAAGAGGCTCTCCAGTTATTAGATAGCATACCTGCGTCACAGTGGAGTCAAGAGGATCACCTCACTTCTCTCAGTATCTCTCTCAAGTTGCACAGGGATGACCTGGTTGAGGAAAGGCTTGTAAAGATATGGAAAAGGGGAGATTATAAGTCCATCTTTGGAGGCTTAACTGCTGAGGAACGTCTGCAAGTTATTGATTTGCTGATGGAGAGAGGTCATGATGAAGAAGCACTAAGGGTATTAACCTCAAGGCCTGAAACTGAATGGGGGATGAAGGAACAGCTCACCCAGTTAAAGCTTTATGTAAGGCTTAACCTGACCGATATGGCGGAGAAGAAACTCTCCCAAATAAAGCAAGCAATAAGCGTCGATAGATCACCTGAGTTCTACTATGAATTTGCTGCTTTCTGTGAAGAGGTGGGCAAATACCGCTTGGCGTTAGAGGTGTATTTACAGTTTATTGCCGGAAACATCATATACAAAGATGTATTGGACAGATATCGCCATCTTCAAGAGACCATTAGGCCTGAGGGCAAAGAAGCTTCGGGGGTTAAGCCTCGCAGACCAGTTGTAACTACGAGAGGGACGGTTACAGGGGGAGGAGAGGAACCCACTGGTCTTCACGCTGGTAAGTATGAGCTCTTGCGGCAAATAGGCAGTGGAGGTATGGGTATTGTTTATGAGGCGTTAAACAGGCAATTAGGAAAGAAGGTGGCGATCAAGAAGATGCGGGAGGAGATAAGGATTAGGCGGAGGGAGAGAGAAAGGTTTTTGAGGGAGGCACGCACAGTTGCAGAATTACACCACCCCAATATCGTTGATATTTATGACATCATTGAAGAGAATGATGAGATTTATCTTGTCTTTGAGTACATTGAAGGGAAGACGGTAGAAAAGATTCTTGATGAGGGATCAATTGGTTGGGAGGAGGCTGTCCAGATAATAGGGGATGTCTGCAAGGCATTGGGGTTTGCCCATAAGAATGGAGTTATCCATCGTGATCTTAAGCCATCGAATATAATGGTTTCAAGGGAAGGGTATGCCAAGGTTATGGATTTTGGTATTGCCAGGGAAGCGAAGGAGACGATTTCGTCTGTCACTGGTCAAAGGGACACATCGGGCACACTTGCCTATATGCCACCTGAGCAACATCTGGGAAGGTGTGATATAAGGGGTGACATCTATGCTCTTGGGGTAACCTTTTATGAGATGTTGACTGGCCAGTTGCCCTTCAGGGGAGTAGATCTCTATGAGCAGAAGAGGCAGATGGTGTATGTCCCACCTTCCGAGCTTGGGGTTGAACAGCCGCAGGGGGTTGATGAGGTAATCAAGAAATGTCTGGAGGCGGAGAAGGAGAAAAGATACCCCTCGGTTGATGAGTTTGTGGAGGAGATTAAAAGGATTAAGTCAAGGGATGCCTGAGGGGAGGAAGTTCCCGCTACATCTGAGGGGAGTATGAACTATGAGGGGATTATATTTATTCTTTGTGCTCATTATCTTTACAGGTTCTTGCACATCCTTTAAGAGACCGACCCTTAAGCAGATAGAGAAATCTGCTAAGATCGAGCAAAACAAGAGGAAGGTCAGTGAAAAAAAGCGAGATCCAAGGCTTTTCGTAGGTGAAGGCGTAGTAAATACCCACAGGTTTAAACTTGATGAAGCGATCAAGAACGCAACGGAAGATGCAAGAGCCGATTTAGCTAAAGGGATTCGTGTCAAGGTTAAAGCAACGATTGTATATGAAGTAAGCGAAAAAGCTGATGTAAACACAAGCTGGTTTAATAGCCACATCGACTCCTATACTGATATGGTTCTGCACGAAGTTAAGTGCAATTATTACTATCCTTATCCTGATCAGGGCTATGTAACTGGGCTATGCTGGCTTAGTAAAAGAAAATACGATGAATATGTCACTGAAGACTTACGGAGGAAAAAGGCAAAGGTTCTTGGATTCTTAAAGCCTGGATTAGAGGCAATGACTGGTAAGAACTTCGCCCTTGCACTTAATAATCTAATAGAAGCGAGAAATCAGATTAAAGAATTCTTTGGGGGAACGCCTGTAGAAACGGAAATCAATGGTGAAAAGTTAGAACTCAATTCCTTTACTCAAAGTAAGATTGCCACTCTCATTAACAACCTTGAAATCAAGCCACTTGACAAAAAAGTCAGCTACGATGCAGAGGGCAAGCCAAGTGTAAACCCTCAGGTATATGTAGCTTACCGAGAAGAAAGAGAATCGGAAACGAGGGTTGCAAACATTCCCCTTGTTGTCAAGATAGTGTATCCTACTGGGGGAGAGGAAATTATCACATACGGAATAAAAACATCCACTGATGGCTTAGCAGACATAGTAATTGAGCACATAGACGCATCAAAAGACCATGCAGTCCTGGAAATCAAACTTGATGCAAAGAAGATCGGAATACCACCAGAGCAAAAGTCTATAATGCCTATATGCCATATTTACCTCCACAAGATACAAACCATAGCGGTATCAGTAGTGTTCCTCAACAACCAACAAAGGATTATACCTTCAGGGTTTGTAGATGAGATAAAGCAAATACTACTTGACAAAGGTTATGACACAATTGACCATGCGATTCAAGGTCAGAAGGTTACCAATCAAGACAAAAAAGCGGCTCAGGTTCTAAATGCAGACTATCTGCTATCAGTAGAAATAAATGCTTCCGGTGGTGGGCCGGACATGTATGGAATGTGTTGGTCAAGGGCCTCAAGCAGGATTGCCTTTTACTCTATTCCGCAAGGGAAAGAACTCTTCGCTCTTCCAGGTCCCTCAGCAAAGGGTGAGCATGTCACTATATCAGGGGCAGGCTGGGACGCTTTTAGCAAAGTAGGGCCAGGTTTGATTAAAATCCTGAAGAGTAAACTCAAATGAGTAGGCTGAGAATTATAGTTCCTATAGGCCTGATGGTTCTTTGCATGGGGATTTTTACATACTCCCGCTATTATATTAACGCAAACAAGCCTATCCCATGTAAGGAATCGGTTGAGCGGTTGATGAATAGTCTTGTCAATCAATGCCGTGCCAAGAATTTTCGGGGTACGATATCCGAGACAGTAAATATGTCAGGTCCACGAAAAGATGAAGACCTTGAGAGAATCGTTATACCTGAGATTCATATCGGTCTCTTAAATCCAGATAGCCCTTTTACAGTGATAGTTAATCCAAAAGAGTACGCTCAAGAGGTAGACAGTTTGAGAAATGAACTACTCATCAGAGGTCGAATGAACCCTGAGAAGGTCAAATTTATTATCCTCAAAAAGGTGAAAAAGGCGGTAACCGTGCCAGACTACCAAATACAATTAAACTGGAAAAGTGTTGAAGGCAATAAGGGGTTGGTACAACTCACCACAGCAGTTAGAAATGTGGCGATAGTTGAGTCAACAGCAGTCTTCACTCATCCATCTCGAGAAATCTCTTATAACATAAAGAAGGAGAAACTCACTCAAGCAAATCGTATTTCAGGCGGCATCTTTGGTGCTTCCTTCATTTACCTTGTAATGGGAATCGCTATCACCAGCCGGAGGAGAAAGAAGATTATGGTTAGGAAGGCTGAAATCCTCGAACAGCTCCAATTGCTGGTCAGAGGTGGTAGTTTTGAATCTGCGAGAAAACAACTTACAAAGGCGTTGCTCTATCTTAAAGATGATCCTGAGTTTAACGCGATAAACGATAGGTTGAATATAGTGACCAAAGGCAATCCAATCCAGGCAGAGCGTGCATTTGTAAAATATCAGAATTTCAAAAGCAGAATCTTAGGAGAAGGAAAGCTAAAAGCCCACGAGTATCTTGAGCTCCAGGATTTACCCAGGTATTTGGAGTCCCCGGAAGTCAACGAGTTCGTAGCACAATATGACGAATACATTAAATTTCTTGAGCTGGCTGAAAAGTTTAGATCAAAGATTGAAGAGTCCAAGATGCTCATAGAGAGGGGAGAACTAAAAACTGCAGCATTCAAAATGAAACAGTTGAATGAAGATCCTGACTGGCACAAATATCAATTCCTTACCCATAAGGTTGGTGGAGCTAAAGCTGTAATTGAGCCCCCTAAGTTGCCAGCACCAGACAACATCGGCGCTTTACAGGGAGAAATTGAAAAAAGGTTGGAAACAAGCAGTGCCTACTTTGGGGAGGCAAAAAAGCTACTACAGACCGGTGAGGTCAAGCAAGCGGAGACTTTGCTGATTCAATCAGTAGAAGTGGATAAAGGTCTGAATGAAGCTAAGGAGTTAATTAAGGAAATAAAAGAAAACAGAAAGTTCAACTGCATTAGATTTATCCCAGAAAAAGTAGGAAAGGAAATATATCTTTTTAAGAAAGACAGTTTGATCTTTGGCAGGTATGGTTCAGGAAAGGGGTATGACATTGGCATCAAAAATCCAAAAATAAGTGGAACCCATCTGCGGGTTAGTCTCTTGGAGAACAGAGTAGTCGCCGAAGACTTAGAAAGCAAGAACGGAACAAAACTAAGAGGTAAGAAAATAAAACTGTCTGAAATAGAGGACGGTGATATAGTCAACCTTGCAGGCGTATATCCGATGACTATACATATCCCGGAGAGAGAAGTCCCTTTGGCAAGAACCCTCACTGGAACTGAAACCACTGGCCTGGGGAAGAGTCCTCATCCTCGATTATCAACCCCAAACGGGTTCTCTCACAAGGGGATTCTCCAATCGGTAATCTTCGAAGCAGAAGATAGGTTCTATGTAATGCTTATAAAGGGGGTGGGAGTATCTTTTACATCAGTAGGAATTCAGTTTAAGGAGGGGACTAGTTATGAATTTGTTATCCGGGAGGAAGTATTTCTCATTAAGGATAAGGAGGGATACAGAATCCTTTCTCCTGGTGTTCTGATAGAGCAACACGGGGTGAGATACAAGGTGACATAGCGAGGAAGGGGGAAAGCAGAGATGAAGTTCAAGGTGGTGTTAGAACCCAGTGACGAAGGAGGATACACCGTCTATGTTCCCTCCCTCCCCGGTTGTATCAGTGAAGGAGACACGCTCGAAGAGGCGATGGCAAACATCCGGGAGACGATAGAACTCTACCTTGAGCCGGTGGAGGATGACTGGGTTGTCGAAGAAGGTTCGGTCGTGCGGGAGTTGGTGGTGTGACCAAAATTCCGAGTCTGGCCGACAGTGGGGCAACCATTGCTTAACTGGACCGCAGATCCTCTGGATTTACAAGAATTATCTGGCAAGACCAGCGTCTATCTGCGTTCAAAATGGAAGTTCCTTGTGCTGTCAGGGCTCTGCCCTGACAGAAGACTAGCCGAGGGTGCCACTGAGGTGGCAGAAGCCCTCTTCATGGAACGCAGATTACCGCAGATTCTCTGGATTTACAAGAATTATTTGGTCAAATCTGTGTCTATCTGCGTCCAAAATGGAAGTTCCTGCGGTGTGAACTCTTGTTTTAGTCTGAATTTTATCAACACTTGGTACCTTTGTGGCATAGGAGCATTGGTTCCACAGGAAGGAGGAAGGCAGAAATGAAGTTTAAAGTGGTGTTAGAGCCCAGTGATGAAGGAGGATACACCGTCTATGTCCCCTCGCTTCCCGGTTGTATCAGTGAAGGAAACACGCTTGAGGAGGCACTGGCGAACATCCGGGAGGCGATAGAACTTTACCTTGAGCCAGTAGAGGATGACTGGGTTGTCGAAGAAGGTTCGGTGGTACGGGAGTTGGTGGTGTGACCAAAATTCCGAGTCTACCCTACACTCGAATCATCCGCGCCTTACAGAGGAATGGGTGGATCGTCGTCCGCCAGCGAGGTAGCCACATTCGATTACAAAAGCACATTGGGGATGAAGTGTTCAAGTCGACCGTTCCTGCCCATCGCCCGGTCAAGCGCTCCACACTCGCTCACATTTTAAAACAAGCTCACATAGATTTCGAGCGATTCTTGGAATTGCTGTAGATCTATTACACGGATGGCATATAGCACCTTTTAACTGGATCCATTTATAAGCCACTGTTTAATTGGAACGCAGATTTTTGTTGATAAACACAGAGAACTGATATTTGAAATCTTGGGCATCTGCGACTATCTACGTCCAAAAGAGGAACTCTTTATTAAGTATGAAACCTCGGGTTCGATAAATCGAACCCCTACAGAGGCTTGAGATATAGGGGTCTGATTTGTCCGGCCTGGACGGAGCGAAAATTGAGGGTGATAGCAAAAACTGCGGTCTGGAATCCATTATGGGATAAGAGGTTTCAATGTGCAATTAAATTAGACAAAGGGGGTGAATGTAATGGCTACTTGTCCAACATGTAAAGGAGAAGGGATAATCACTTGCCCTCGTTGCAAGGGGAGTGGAAGCACGGGCACAGTGCTTCCCACCAAGTGTACTCAATGCGGCGGGTCAGGCAAAATCCAGTGTCCCAATTGTAAAGGTAAGGGCAAAGTGTAAATGCGTTGACAAGGTTAACCAGGAATATTAAAGGATCCTGGCAAAGGGGTAGGTTAGCCAGAATGTTCACCTACTTCTTCCTCAAGGGCTTGCAGGGGGCTGCGGATTTCAACGGAGACAAACAGGTAACTGTAGGAGAAATGCAAAGGTATCTGACTGATCCCAATAATGGTATCCCTTACTGGTCAAACCGCAAATTCCAGCGCCCCCAAACCCCAGTGGTGACGGGGGATAAAAATAGGGTACTGGTGAGGTATTGAGTGCTTAGGGGGATAGATAGCACGAACTCAAAACCGAAAACTTTGAGAAAGGAGGTGGCGTTGATAAACTATAGCCGGTGGTTAATAGGGGTGCTCCTTTTGTGTGCTATTGTACAAGGAGTATCGACTAATGTTAGTGCGCAAGGAAATTGCTTGAAGTTGAATGGGCACGGAGATTATGTTGAAATTCCGCACAGTAGCTCTCTAAATCTTAGCCAGGAAGTTACAATCGAAGTATGGGGACGAATGGAGACATCGGGTTCAGACGTGATAATAGGCAAACGCGGAAATGGGAATCGCGGTTACGCCTGCGCGGGCAGCGAAAAGTCTGTTCGAGGCACAGTTTTTGGAGTGTTTGATCACATATCCCGATCAAGGTGGTCCCGCAAAGAATGGCGTCACATCACCTGGACTTACACCGGGTCCACATCCCGTCTGTATGTCAATGGAGATCTTGTCTCCAAGAAAGGAAAGCGTTCCAAGATTCGAACAACATCTAAAGCTTTGAGAATTGGTACAGGTGTTAATGGTGATGGCACGATCCGTAGTTATTACCCTGGCATCTATGATGAAGTCCGCGTCTGGAATAGGGCATTATCCGAGAGAGAAATCAAGGCGAATATGAACAAAGAATTGACCGGCAATGAACGAGGGCTTGTTGCCTATTACAAGTTCAACGAAACATCAGGGCGGATCGCTCACGATTCTTCACCCTATGGTAACGATGGCAGACTTTATGGAGATGCAAGATTTGTCTCCTCAAGTGCACCTGTTAGACCTCCCTATCATCCTGACCTTACTGCCACTGCCTCGTTCACCGGAGAGAATGGCAAACTTAAAGCAGATGGGAAGGGTGTTATTACGGTCAATGTGATAAATAACGGCAAGGGGGATGCCAGAGGTGTCAGCGTGTCCCTTTCTACAGACAACTGGAATATGTCCTTTGACAAGGCCCTACGCATTGGCAACCTGTCAGCAGGGAACTCAAAGAGCGTGAGATTCAGCTTGAGGGCAAATAAGAGCCTCAAAGCAAGTGAGATGGACTTTACCATACATGTAAGTGCAGAAGGTGGTTACACTGCGCCTACGGTCTTCTTGGCCGTCCCAATCAAACCGCCATATCCCCCAGAGCTTTCCGCTACTGCTTCTTTTACCGGAGAGAAGGGCAAGCTCAAAGTTGGCAAGAAGGGAACGATTGTGGTGAAGGTGAAGAACAGTGGCAAGGGCACGGCAGATAATGTGAGCATAGAGCTTTCTACCCCAATTACAGAGTCCCACATCTTCTTTGACACCCACCAGAGCATATGGCAGATTTCACCAGGCGACTCCCAGACCGTCAGTTTTACCCTTCATGCCTCAGAGAACCTCAAGGCCGGTGAGGTTCCCTTCACCATAAAGGTAAGCACGGAGGATGGATACACCGCCTCTCCTGTTTCCATAACTGTTCCTACTCAGGGGATATTCGTTATGCCTTCTTTCCCTGCTGATCTGCATATTGAGAATGTGAAGCTGGTTGAGCCATCGGGCAACCAGGCCCTGGATGGATATGAATCCGGTGAGCTGCAGTTTGTCATTCACAACAGAGGTCGTGGTGTGGCCCAGAACCTGCAGATCACCATCTCCCCTCTCTCCTCAGATAAGGGACTCACCTACCGCAAGAGCAAAACCATTGAAAGGTTGGAAGGAAAATCCACCGTTCCGGTGAGCTTTCCCATAGCCGCAGATGGGAAGGTGGAGAGCCTATCCCGCAAATTCCGCATCCAGGTTACAGAGGAGTTTGGCTTTGATCCCAATCCGGTGATTGTCAGCTTTGCTACCAAGGCATTTGAGCCCCCTGATCTGCAGATCAAGCAGATTGCCATCAATGATAGAACTGAAGAAGGGAGTGATGCCTATGGCAATGGCAACTCCATCATCGAGCCCAATGAGTCTATAGTGGTCACTTGCTTTGTGCAGAACTTTGGCACAGGCAAGGCTGAGGATGTAAAAGCGACGATAAGGCTGGAGACCTCAGATCGGTACATCTCCTGCCCTGATGCCGGGAAGACCTTTACCTTAGGTGATGTTGCACCTGGTGATTACAAGCCTGTGAATTTTTACTTCTATGCTACTAGCCGCTATTCCGCTGAGCATATCCCCTTGAAGGTGCAACTGACCGAGGCTAGGGGCGATTTTGGCAAGATTATTGACCTGGGCCTGAAGATGAATGTGCGCACCCAGAACATCGTGGATGTGAGGATTGCCAAGATAGAGGCTCCTAAGCCAACCATCAAGCCCATCGCCGAGGTGGCCAAATCTGATGTGGACAATATTCCCACCAATTCCCAGACCAAGCGTCCAGATGGCTTTGCGGTGATCATTGGTATAGAGGATTACAAATATGCCCCCAAAGCAACCTTTGCCAACAGGGATGCGGAGGCCTTCTATGGCTATGCCACCAGGGTGCTGGGCATACCAGAGAGGAACACCTACTATCGGGTAAACGATGGGGCCACAGCAGGGGAGTTTAAGAAGTTATTTGAGCTAGATGGCTGGTTGGCCAGGCGGGTGACGGCAAACTCCGATGTTTTCATCTACTACAGCGGACACGGGGCACCAGACATCAAGACCAAATCCCCTTATCTCATCCCCTATGACATCGATCCCAACTATGCCAACACCGGATTCCCCCTGGATCAACTGTACAAGAATCTGCATAGCCTCAAGGCCAAGTCGGTAACGGTGATTGTGGATGCCTGCTTTTCCGGGCAGAGCAGGGAGGAGAAGATGATGCTGGCCAATGCCCGACCGGTAGGGATCACCATTGAGAGTCCCTTGGCCTATGGGGACATTACCGTCTTTGCCGCCGCCTCGGGCAGGGAGATAAGCTCCGGCTACCCGGAGCAGAGGCATGGACTTTTCAGCTACTTCTTCCTCAAGGGACTCAAGGGGATAGCTGATACCAATGGGGATAAGAAGATTATCGTTGGGGAACTATTCAACTATGTGAAGACCAATGTCCCCCGGTTAGCCGGTCAGATGGATCGGGAGCAGACCCCCCAGTTGTTGGGCAGGGATAAAGGGAGGGTGTTGGTGGAGTATTAGCAAAGCTATGCCTTTCCAGCTCGGGACGGGCAAACCGATGAGGCACGAAGCCGATAAGGAAATCCGAATATCCAAATCCGAAACAGGTTCAATTACCAGAGATTCAACCCAAAATATGCACGAACGCAGATGAACACAGATTTTCACAGCGCAGCAAAACCGCAACCAAAAGGTCATCGTAGATCGTTACCCGTGGCTCGTTATCCCCGCACCATACACTTCTACCCGGCTTTAGCCGGGGTTGCGAGGGCTTTAGCCCGTTTGGAGTGCTGTGACCGTGTCACAGCATGCGTCAACAGGAGTTGACGCACTCCATATAGGGGCCTAAAGGCCCTGAACCCGCACTAAAGTGCGGTAGAAGTTGGCTACTCAGGGAACCCAAGAAAGTCTCCCCCGTCAGGGCAGGAGCCCTACCTGCACATTCTCAAAAAGCAATTAGAGGTCGCGGAAATGTGTAAAAAGGCAACCCGCAAAGTCGTAAAATTGATTGGGGCATCCCGACTTATCGGGATGCCCCAATCAGATCAGGGGAGCTAACCGCTCAGCTACGGGTAATTTAAAGCTACTGTGCAGATTTTTATGAATAATGCAGGCACTTAAGGGCTCAAAAAATCCCTTGACTTATTTGGAGGGGCTTGGTATAGTTGGGAGCGTTGTGGTTATCGAACCCCTCGTTAGTGAAACCTAAACTTAGGAGGTGAATATGAAGGTATGGAAGCTTTGGCCTATCCTTCTCATCTGGGGAGGGATGGCCTTGGTTGTGGGCTGCTCCCACCATCCGAAATTTGGCGAGGTTAAGGAGCCCGGGTGGGTGCTTAAGGGATCAGGCGCCTTCGCCGGGGACAAAACCTTCCATGGAGTTGGTATGGTCTCAGGGGTAAAAAATAAGGCCTTAGCTATCACTGCGGCAGATAACCGAGCGCGGGCGGAGATTGGCAAGGTCTTCGAGGTCTATACCGCTTCCCTGATGAGGGATTATATGGCCTCCACCACTGCGGGCGACTTCTCGGCCACCTCCGAGGAGCAACATATCGAACAGGCAGTGAAGACCTTCTCCTCGGCCACCCTCTCCGGGGTGATAATCGTCGACCATTGGACGGACCCCCGAGATGGAACTATCTACTCCTTGGCTAAGCTCGACCTCGACCATTTCCAGGCCAGCCTGGACAAGATGAAGGAACTAAACGCAGAGGTGAGGGACTATGTCAGAAGAAATGCAGAAAAAACCTTTCAGAAACTATCGGCAGAGGAAAAGAAAAGGCAATAGTTGGTTGGTGGTTACCCTTTTCCTATTGCCACTCTTCATTTTGGGGTGTGGCACATCTCGGAAGGTAACCAGGATAGCGTTGGAGAAAACAGTTGACCTCAGTGGCCGCTGGAACGACACCGACTCCCGCCTGGTGGCCGAAGAGATGATCAAGGATGCACTTTCCAGGCCCTGGTTGGAGGATTTCGTCTCCCAGAAGGGAAAGAAGCCAGATGTAATAGTGGGTAAGATAAGGAACGAAAGCTATGAGCATATCAGCGTGGAGACCTTTGTCCAGAACTTGGAGAGGGAGTTGACCAATTCAGGAAAGGTGAACTTCGTGGCCGGAAAGTCAGAAAGGGAACAGATCAGGGAGGAAAGGCTGGACCAGGCCCAGCATGCCTCTGAAGAATCGGCCAAGAGGCCAGGAGAGGAGGCCGGGGCAGATTTTATGCTCATCGGTTCCATCAACTCCATACTTGATGAATCCGGAGGGAAGAAGGTCATCTACTACCAGGTGGATCTGCGACTGGTAGATATGGAGACAAACCGTAAGGCCTGGCTGGGGCAAAAGAAGATAAAAAAGCTCCTCACCCGCAAGAGGGTCATCTTTTAAGGAATGAGCAGCCCGAGAGCGATTCCTCTTCTTCTCCTCCTCCTCTTTCTGGGCTGTGCCACTCCTCTGAGGCATTACCGCCTTATTGAGCAGCAGATGGATAAGGGGGATTGGCTGGGAGCCGAGGGGGCGGTGGCCAAGAGTTGGTCCAAAGGATATGGGGAGAGGAATAGGGTCCTCTTCGATTTGGATAGGGGGTTGCTTCTCCATTTTGGAGGGAAGTTTCCGGAGAGCAACTCCTTTTTCTTTGAGGCGGAGGAGAAGATGGAAGAGCTCTATACCAAGAGGATTAGGGACGAATCTGCCTCACTTCTGGTCAATGATAACCTCTTGCCCTATGAGGGGGAAGATTTTGAAAAGGTCCTCACCAACTTCTTTGCCGCCATAAACTACCTTCAGCTAAGGAACCTTGAAGATGCCCTGGTAGAAGCCAGGAAGATCGGCCACAAACTCTCTGTCTTAGGGGACAAATATGAGGGGAAGGGGAGGTACCACCAGGATGGCCTAGCCCAATACCTCTCAGGTTTTATCTATGAATTGATGGGAAAGTGGGATGATGCCTATATCTCTTACCACAAATCCTTTGAAGCATACAAGGGCCAACCTCAGATTTATCCCTTCCCCCTTCCCTCCTTCCTGGCTAAAGACCTCCTCAGGCTTTCCCAATACTTGGGGAGGGAGGATGATTTCCACCGACTGCGGGCTAAATTTGCTCCCATAAAATGGAGGAATCAGGAGGAAATAGAAAGGGGAGGGGAGGTCCTTGTCCTCGCCTTCTCTGGTCGGGGACCGGTGAAGAAGGAGTTCAGCCTCACCGTGGAGAAGAAGGACAAGAAGGGCAATGGATATACATTTAAACTGGCCCTTCCTCGCTTTGCCCCCCGCCCCTCTCAGATAGCCTCTGCAGAGGTTCTCATCGATGGGGAAATCCAGCCCCTGATCCTGGCCGAAGACATCGAGGTCATCGCCCGTAAGGTTTTGGAGGACAGACTTCCCCTGATTGAGGCCAAGGCTGTAGCTCGATCCTTAGCCAAGGCCAAGGCGGATCAGGAGGTAAAGAAGAAGATGGGAGGAGGGGGTTTTAACCGATTGTTGAAATTCGGCTTGGATGAGGTAGTTAAAGCCTCGGAGAGGGCGGACCTGCGTTGTTGGCGGACCCTTCCGGCCAAGATATACTTGGGAAGATTTATCCTCCCCCCTGGTTCCCATCGGGCGGGGTTGCGGTTCATCTCTTCGAGAGGTCAAATCCTCCAGGAATATACCTTTGCAAAGTTTAATTTAGAAAAGGGTGGTTATCGGGTTTTAGAGGGCTATTGCCTCAAATAAGGAGGGAAGATGAGGATGGACTTGAGAAACCTGTTTTTGTTCCTTGCCTTTGTTGGGTTAGGTTGTGGAACAACTCAGCTAAAGGGTTCTGAACCCCCTTCCTGGATAGGCGGTTCCTCCCCCAAATACCCTTCCAGCTTCTACCTCACCGCTGTGGGAGAGGGAGAGACGGCCAAGGATGCAGAGGCCAGTGCCTATGCGGGCATCTCCAAGATATTTCAGGTTGAGGTAAAATCTCAAGAGGAGATCAGGGAGAGATATGTCCAGAGAAACAACCAGGTGAAGGAGGAGAGATTCTCGCTAAAATCCTCCATCGATCTCTCCACCCAGAAGGTGCTCAGTCAGGTAAGAATAGCCCAGGTCTACCAGAATCCCCAATCGGGGAGATGGTATGCCCTGGCAGTCCTGGATAGAGATCAGGTGGGGACCTCCTTGCGGGAGAGGATCAAGGGCTTAGACCAGGAGATCGAGCAGCTCCTGGCTACCAAAGCCCAGGGGAAACTGCCGCGGATAAGAACCTTGAAAAAGGCAATGGACAAATTAGACCTACGGGAGGCACTAAACTCCGACTTGAGGGTTGTTGATTCCCAGGGGCAAGGGGTGAAACCGGGATATGACCCAGGGCAGTTGACCCAGAATTTCGCAGAGGAGTTGCAGGGGATATCCATAAAGGTAAAGATAGAAGGAGATTACGGGAAGGAGCTATCCGCAGCCTTGACTGAATCGCTGGTAGGGCAGGGGCTTTCCGTGGCCCCCCAGGGAAAACCTGAGGATATCCTTGTCAAGGGAAGGCTCCAATGGGAGAAAAGCGGAATCTCCGACCAGAGATGGAAGTTTGTCCGCTGGATCTTCAAGCTTGAGGTCTGGGATAAGCTCAACAACCAGCTCATCACCTCCTTGGACAAGGAGGGAAGGGAGGGCCACCTCACCTACCAGGAGGCAAAAAGAAGGGCCCTGCGCACGATAAAAGCTGATCACCTAAAGAAGCTAAGCCAGGAGATAACCGATTACATCCTAAAATAAAAGGAGTGGGGTCAGGCTGAAAAATAGAAATTATGTTTGATAGAGCCGATAAGATGTGGCACAATATTTAACGATGGCAAGGAAACCGAGAATAGAATATCCTGGTGCGTTCTATCATGTGATAGCACGGGGGAATCGTAGGGAACCTATATTTGGAGATGCTCAGGATAGAGAAAGGTTCTTGAGCAAACTCTCAGGATACTTGGTAGTTATTTCTATTTCTTGGCTCCATCTTAACATCAAATTATGACGAGGCCCCTGTTGGGACCACTTGATACTCTATCCGCTGGGGCAATTCAACCCGTCGCGAAGCGTCAAGTATCTCCAGCGAAACCAGGTTCCCCGATGCATCATAATCAAGAATTATCCCCGGTTTGCCTTCATCGCTCTCCGCCACTGGCGTATCAGCAAAAATAACCGTCAACGTGTCTGTGTCGTTATCATAAACCACCTTCATTTCCTTGCCCTCCAATACTTCTCAACTTTACTGGTCCAGTACGCTGTCACGACTTCCGGCGGTTCCCGGCGAACATCTACAAAGACCCGCAACAGGTAGACCTTGGGTGGGCCCCCTCGCTCAAATCGTGATTGGTAGACCACTCGCCCGGGGCGTAGGATTTTAGCTTGCTCAGGCGCTGACAAAACATAGCCAACTTCATTCTCCTTGATGTTACGCCATCCCATCTCAAATCGGGCGTGCGCTGTCAAACGGTATTCTTTGACCGGCGGTATCCCCGCCATATCCTACCAAATTATATGGAATTGTGGCCCTACTTCACATCCCCTATCCATTATGCCTATACGATCTCCAGATAAACCGCTCTTGGCTACACCCAAGTCGTTCCAACATCCTATGGGAAAAATAGAAGTTCTTATCTTTCCCCAAAATAATACGCCGCCGGGGAATCGAACCCCGAACCTACTGATTAAGGATCAGGGAAACAGGGAACAGTGGTCCAGAGAGTGCTTTAATTCTTCCCTTTTTTCTCGGCTATAATGCGATTGCTATATGAGTTAGTTGCGCCTAATGGCGGGCAACTTCTGCCCCCTACCCATCCCTAACTACTCCACAGCCACTTAAGCCACATTTCCCTCGCTGCGTTGGCCTAAAGCTAATGTCTCATAGCAGCCGTCGCTGAAAGACTTTTCCTTCAAATCCTTACACACTCTCGGCACCACCGGACCCTATATCTCCGTTAGGCTCACTCTATATGCGGTCTTTCCAATAATCTGGCTTTCTGTGGAGGTTCGCGATTGCGACTATCAGAATTTCGTCTTTTCGGGTTTGGTAGATGATTCCATAGGGGAAACGCCAGGTTTGACACCTTCTCGTTCGCTTTGAGTAAGGATACCATGCTTCGGGAAATTTCCCTATTCTATCAAGAGCCTTCAAGACTTCAGTCTGAAACACTTCTCCGAGTCCGGGGGCCTCACGGTTGTAATACTCGATAGCCTCATCCAGTTCGATCTGGGCGATCTCTAAGAACCGAATCCGCACCTTTAAACCTACTTATATTTTTTAAGAACCTCTTCCAAAGTAACAGCCTTAATCTTTCCTTGTTCGTAAGCATCGATTCGGCTCTCGGCCTCCTTGGCCCATAAATCGTCAATTTCTTGATCAGGTTTATCAAGGCTATAAAGTAGCTTGTCAATTAACTCTGCTTTTTCTGCAGGCCTTAAAGTTAATGCTTCTTCTAAAATTTTGTACGGAGCACCCATTCTTACTTCCCTTCTATCCATAAGCGTTCACATACTCTTTGTCTGAAATCATTTAGCCTAATAGCAAAGCTCAGCGAGGGCGGATTTATCTGCCGTCCGTTGCAACGATTGGTTAGGTAGTCTTCTCCGCTGCAATTTCTTGTTCTATCCATTTTGGTAGCGGTTCACAAGTTGCTTTGGAGTAAAGAGTTTCAGGGGCTATGTCTACATCTTCTCCCCAGAAGAGTGTCCCCAAATCACGGTTGGCTTCAAACCGTTTGAAGTATTCCGGATTTTTGAGTTTCCCAAAGATACCACCTTTCTGTGTATAGCCCAATCTATTCATAAATTAGGGTGAGGATCTCCGATACTCATAGATTTTATGTTGTAGGGACAGGGCTTCAGCCCTGTCCGGGGAGAACGGACAGACATAAATGTCTGTCCCTACGGAATGACCAGATAACCTCTGGATAATGGGGCCGTCATTAGTTTATGAATAATGCAGGATAGGGGAGAAAATCGATTACGCCTGTCTTCCCATTCTCAAATTTCGAGAAAGATCGAGGTTAAACCTTCAATTGACAATCTAAAGTTGCCTGGCACTTGCCCTGAGCTAAGAGTCTCTCACCATAATTGGTATTTAAAGGTTTGACCCCAAATGTGCTTGCGTGTGAAGCGCTGTCGGCTCCAGCGAGCTGTTAGCGATTACTATTGTGAAGCCAAAAATCCTCCGATGACTGCTAAAATTGGTTTCAGTTTCTTTTGAATTGGATCTACCTCCACACCGAAATTTTCCAAGGCTGTAGCTCCTATCAGGAATAGTGAGCCTTTTCGCGCGAAAATCACCGGGCAAGGAATAATACCTTCTAGACCTTCAATCTGAAAATTGCAAAAGCCAAGCAGTCTCGTATCTTTTCGTCCATCTGCAAGTATAAGATTCCGCTTAACGGATGGCTCCACACCTATCCTTTCAAGGTAATCCTCAGGAACAAAGGAATAAAGAGCTCCTGTATCCACCCAAAACTCCTCTTCAAAAAATTGATCAGGGTCTTGGCTGTTGGAGACTTTTACCTTTTTCTTGAACATGCCCATATTGTTGCTCCTCTTTATTACAATATTTCCTTGTCATTATCGCTAACGCTTGAGTTCAGCCGCCGCTGTAAAGCGGTCGGCTGGAATGAATGGTTAGGCCAATCATGTATCAAGTCAAGACCTGATATTATGAAAAAGTTGCACATCTCGCATTTTGGTTGTATAATGAGGGTTAGAGGAAGAAACCTAAAGCAGAGGGGGTGCAACTATGTTATATGTCGGTGTTGACTTTCATAAGAAGTATTCACACATCACTGAGATGGATGAAAGGGGTACCATCAGCCGACAATTCAGGTTATCTAATGAGCGGGAATCTCTCATCCAATATGTAGACTACCTTCCCTCACACAGCGGAGTGGCTGTAGAGGCGACTTATAATTGGTACTACTTCTATAAGCTGCTTGAAGGGCATGATATTGATGTCTCCCTTGCTCATCCTGCTAAGACCAAAGCGATAGCCTCTGCCAGGATAATGAATGACAAGATCAGTTCAACTATACTGGCAGACCTTTTGCGCACCAACTATCTGCCCACTGCCTATATCCCCCCCAGAGAGGTGAGAGATACCAGAGAGGTCCTTCGCTCCCGTGCCTTCCTGGTTGCCATGCGCACCCGGTTGAAGAACAGAGTCCATGCCATTCTCTCCAAGAATGGGCTGGAATCCCCATATACCGATATCTTTGGCAAAAAGAGCCTTAAGTGGCTTAAAGGGTTGGAACTACGCCCCTGCTATCGCCAGCCCTTAGATAGCTACATCCGCCTGGCAGACTCCTTCGGCAAGGAGACAGAGCTGATCACCCAGACTATTCAGTCCTTGGCTATAGAAAGTCCTCAGGCCCGACTACTGGACACCCATCCGGGCATTAGTTACTACTCTGCCCTACTGATAGCCACAGAGATTGGCACTATTGATCGTTTCCCTACCCATGGACAACTCTGCTCTTATGCCGGGTTGGTGCCCTCGGTTCATTCCTCTGGGGGGAAGACTCGTCTGGGCTCTATCACCAAACAGGGCTCTAAGTGGTTAAGGTGGATACTGATTGAGTGTTCCTCCCATGCGGCAAGGGGCTCAGCACGGTATAAGTCCCTGTATGCCCGGGTAGCTTATAGGCATGGGAAGGCAGTGGCCAGAGTTGCAGTGGCCAGGAGCATGCTTAGGGTGATGTATTACATGCTCAAATATAACAGGCCGTTTCAAGAGCACCCCGTATTGGGCGGTCTCCAGTTAGCACCATGGGGTCATAACCTTTGAGGTTCTCGGTTTGATTGCGCGGCTGGTGTCCAATAATATACTGTGCCTTGAGCACGTATAGGTGACTGACAAGTAGTCCTTAAGACTCTATTGGACAGTTATTTAATCTCAAAGAACAAAGGAGGGAAAACTTTACGGCACAGAAAAACTACCATAATACCCAGGGGTGAGTGGCAACTTTTTCATAGGTGACCCCATTATCCTTTCGATTCGCCGTTTCGCGCGCGGGTCATCAATTACTTCCCCTCATCCAGGATACGGTCGAGTACCTCGATAAGTTCAGGAAGATTTGTCTGAACCGTATCCCATAGGATGTCGTAATCCACAAAGTCGTATCCGTGAATTAAGCGATGGCGCATGCCAATGACTTCCGGCCAGGGGATTTGCGGATACTGCGCCTGTACGTCAGCGGGAACTTGACTTGCTGCCTCTCCCACCAATTCCACCAAGTGGGTCAGGGCCAGCCGGAGCATCTCGTTCGAATCCAGATCCTCACGTCTCTGCCCCTGGATTATATCGACGGCTCTGCGTGCATAGTCCCGCATGTGCTGCAACCGCACCTTCGGATCACGCCTGGACATACTGTACCTCTGCCTCTTGCATAACTTCATCGCGGAAATACTTACTCAGGCTCTTCGGCGTGTTCATATCCACTTTCCGGCCTCCCAGAAGGCGCGAGAGCTCCTGCTCCATATCGTAAAGCTCGAAGAACCCCACCCGCGCACCTGGCTCAAACTCCACCAGCACGTCCACGTCGCTGCCGGAGGTGAAATCTTCGCGTAGCACCGATCCGAACAAGGCCAGACGGCGAATCCGATTGCGGCGGCAAAAATCAGCAAGTTTTTCTTTCGGTATCTCTATTTTTGCTTTCACGCCTGTATGTGAGAAAGGGGACACCTTTTGTAAGCCCTTATAAGCCAGAGATATAAATATTTTCCCCTCGATTGAACATCAGACCCTATGGCCAGAAAATAGTTACGCTATCAGAGAAGCAGATAAGAGACGGCTTACAGAACAGTTGCCGGAAGAGGAGAAATCGTTTAGGAGCAGCAAAGAGGTTGTTGGTGGGCCCCAGTTGCTGGGAGAGCTTTTACGGAGGCCGAGCCGCTTTCTGCGTCAGGAAAGGGTCGGAGATTCAAAGACTTAATTAGTTCCTAATATACTATAACAAAAGGGATTGTAAAATGTGTCCCCCAAACGCCCATCTTTGATGCCCCACGTTGCTAACTCTACAGAGATAGCCTTCCCGGTACCTTCGGAAAGTGCGTCACATCCCTAATCCTCTTCCGCCCACATACAAATCTCGTCATCCGCTCCATCCCGATCCCGAATCCAGCTGATGGCGGAAGACCCCGCGCCGCAAACTCTAGATACAACATGAAGTCTTCAGGATCCAGGCCCGCAGCCTCGATTCTCCTCACAATCCGCTCGTAGGTGTGCTCTCGCTCGCCTCCCGATAGCGCCTCTCCATATCCCTCTGGATACAAGAGATCCATGTCTATCAGCGTCCCTGGCCACTTATCATCCTCCCGATCATAGAACTCTCGCGCTTCCAGTGCCACATCCACTATCCAGACCGGCTCCTGGTGTTGCTGCGAAATAATCACCTCAAAGCTTCCTCCATACTGATCGTATGCCTCACGGTACGGTATCCGCCGGAATGGTTTGCTGGGTACGACAAGCTCCCGCTCGAAATATGCCAGTTCCTCCACGCACCGCTCCCTCACCTCCGACAGGGTATAGATGATCAGATCCTCACCCAGATCCATCACTTCATCTCTGGTTGCCTCCTTCACCTCCAAATCTAGCTGCGTGAACTCCGCCAGGTGACGCCCTGTATCAGCCAGCTCTATTGGCTCCAACCGGATGTTCGGTGAAAAGGCGAAGATCTTGCGATGCCCGAGAAGTATCATCTGCTTGTGGAGAATCATACTCCTGGTGAGCTGATACCGGTGTTCGTAGTACTCTACCTCTGCCTTCCCCGTCGCGTGACGGAGTGGATCAGTCACCGGCGACATAATCACGGGCAAAATCTCCATGAAATCTTGCTGACGCAGGAAATCGCCCGTGGCTTTCAATATCTCACTCTGCACCCTGAGGGCGTGTCCCAGTGACTCCGACCTCAAGCGTTCATACTGCCTTTCAACGAAATCCTTCAGCTTCGGATCGTGCATCATGTCTCCTCCTTAACGAACGAGCAGTCTAACGCCGAGCTAAGCCGCAAGCGATGTCGGCGCGAAGCGCCGACGTAGCGAGTCGGCTTGAGCGCTATGTTAGGGAGTTTACACAACTAGCCACATTCCCACGATCACAAGTGCCGTAGTCACAGCCACTATGTAGACATAAAGGCCCCAACCAAGAAAGCGCTTCGAAGCACGCACTTCAATAGGCCTAAACCAGTCCTCAGGAAGGCCAAATTCTTCCTTTCTATCCTTCAGGAATTTTTTCTGATTAAAGATTTGTAAATTTCGGTACGTCAAATAATTTTTGTGGTTATTCCAGAGAACTTGCACTACCCAAGAAGCGAGAATTGAAAAAAGGATCGTGATAATCGTTTTTGCAATACACGGAAGCGCAAACGAAGAACTATTGTTTTTTAGAGCGATCAAGACGCCTACCAATCCGAAGTTAATGGCAACGTAGAACGCCATGACCTTGGTTGGCCATGATCTGTTGTGCTCGACCTCTATGTTCGCTTGGTCTAGAATGTATTTCTGAATATCTTGCTCTTCCATGGGGATTCTTTTCTCCCTAACTATTGTTTATATGGTTTCCAGATAAGACCACTTTCCGGTATCCCTTCAGTATAAGCCACCACAAGGAAGTTTCGCTAAGCTGTTCCATCTCAAAGCCTTATGACTGCACAGGAGTTGTTCCAGCGTTTTATATGGTTTCCGCATAATACGCTTCGTCGATTTTTTTCACAGAATTTCAACCGGGACGCATACACAGCACCAGCCTCAGCCCATTTCATGCGTATAGATTATGATGACCCGCAGATCGTTATGCTCCAAGAGCTCTTTGACCGTTCAAGATAGTACGCCGCCGGGGAATCGAACCCCGAACCTACTGATTAAGAGTCAGTTGCTCTACCAATTGAGCTAGCGGCGCATATGAGGGCGGAAGGGATCGAACCTTCGACCTACGGCTTAAAAGGCCGTTGCTCTACCAACTGAGCTACGCCCCCCCCAAAAAAAACAGCTTACAGCAGTCAGCAATCAGCGGTCAGCTAATTTTAATGGTAACGGATTTCCCCCTCATCCCTGAAAACTAACCCCCTAGAACTTAGCTCCCTTGCGGTCGCTAACTTCTCCAGAGGGCCTCACGACCCTATGGCGCTCCACAATCCTACGCCAGCTCGGATTGCTCCGCTGTCACCCTTGAAGGGGGCATGCCCCCTTCAAACAATCCCCACATTTCGAAATTTCTTAGAAATTCCGAAACGTCAACTGTTACCCCATCTCCACCACATTTCCCCGTTGGGGGCCGGTGAAAACCCAAGCCATCTTCACCCCAACATAGGTGGAAATTTTATCAATATATGCCTTGGCCTGGGGAGGAAGCTTCCCAAACTCCCTTATCTCCTTGGTGGGATTCTCCCATCCCGGGAGCCCTTCATATACGGGCTCACAACGCTCCAAGTTGGGAGGAAATTCCTCTATCCTTTTTCCATTATGCAGATAAGCTATACATAACTTAATCTCTGGCATTTCATCTAAGACATCCAGCTTGGTTAAGGCCACTCTTCCTACCCCATTGACCCGACAGGCATATCTTAAGGCCACTAAGTCAAGCCAACCACAGCGCCGGGGACGGCCGGTGGTGGCCCCATACTCCTTCCCTTTCCTCTGCAAGAGTCTTCCCCAATCGTCCTTTAACTCCGTGGGAAATGGTCCATTCCCCACCCTGGTGGTATATGCCTTGGTCACCCCGATCACCTCACCTATCTCCGTGGGTCCCACCCCAGTGCCCAAACAGGCCCCACCTGCCGTGGTGTGGGAGGAGGTGACAAAGGGATAGGTCCCCTGATCGATGTCCAAAAGGGTCCCTTGTGCCCCCTCGAAGAGGAGGCTCTTCCCCTCCTGCCAGGCTTGGTTTAGAAATAGCTCCACATCCTTAACATAGGACCTTATCCTCTCCCCCAGCCCTTGCAACTCCTGGGTCAACCCCGGCGAGTTTTCCCCCGCTAACGAGAGCCTCTCTTCAAGACTGTCCTCATAGAGGTCTCCCACCCTCAATCCCAATCTGGCATACTTCTGGGCGTAGGCGGGACCTATGCCTTTAAGGGTCGTCCCGATCCTCTTCTCCCATGGGCCTTCAAAACTTTTGTGCTGGGGGAGGACTAAATGGGCCCTCAGGGAGAGGAAGAGACGTCCTTGGGTGTTTATCCCCCTACGATTTAACCCATCTATCTCCTTAAGGAGGGCGGGGAGATCCACCACCATCCCCCCTCCTAAAACGCAGATCGTTCCCGGATGGAGAATGCCACTGGGGATGAGATGGAATACATATCTTTCGTTGTCAACCCAGACCGTATGTCCGGCGTTAGCGCCCCCCTGATAGCGAACGACAATATCGGCCTCCTCGGCCAAAGAGTCTATCACCCTACCCTTCCCCTCATCCCCCCACTGGAGCCCCACCACTACCCGGCTGGGCATCCCCTATGCCCTCTTCTTTCTCCTCTTAGACTCCATAGTGTAGATGGGCTCTGCCCCCTTGACCACAGCATCCTTGGTTATCAGGCACCCTTTCACCCCGGGCATGGAAGGGAGCTTATACATAATACCTTCCATAACCCTTTCCATCACTGACTTCAACCCGCGGGCTCCCATCTCCTTCTTCCTGGCTAGGTTCACTATCTCCTTGAGGGTATCTGGGGCGAATTTCAGCTCCACCCCTTCCATCTCAAAGTATTTTTGATACTGCTTAACCAGGGAGTTCTTTGGCCTCACCAGGATGCGAATCATCGCCTTCTCGTCCAACTCATCCAGGGTGGTTACCACGGGAAGCCTACCGATAAGCTCAGGAATAACTCCATAGGCCAGGAGATCTTCCGTCTCCACCTGGGAGAGTACCTCCCCTATGTTCCTTTGTCCATTCCTCAATGGGGCAGCGAAGCCGACCACCTTTTGGCCTACCCTCTTCTGAATTAGTTTCTCCAACCCATAGAAGGCTCCCCCACAGATAAAGAGGATATTTCTGGTGTTGATATAGACCAGGTTCTGCTCCGGGTGTTTTCTCCCCCCACGAGGAGGGACTCCGGAGATGGTCCCCTCTAAGATCTTGAGCAAAGCCTGCTGCACCCCCTCACCAGAGACATCCCTGGTGATGGAAGGGCTATCCTGTTTCCGCGCCAACTTGTCGATTTCGTCGATGTAGATTATCCCCTTCTCCGCCTTGGAGACATCGTAGTCTGCCGCCTGCAGGAGCCTGACCAGGATGTTTTCCACATCCTCGCCCACATATCCCGCCTCGGTAAGGGGAGTGGCATCGGCAATGGTAAAGGGGACCTGGAGGAACTTAGCTAAGGTTTGGGCAAGCAGGGTCTTACCCGTCCCAGTGGGGCCAATGAGCAAAATGTTGCTCTTTTCCAGCTCTACATCGCTCTTCCTGCTCCCGTATCTTATCCTCTTGTAATGATTATAAACGGCCACCGATATGGCCTTCTTTGACCTATCCTGGCCGATGACATAACCATCCAGAAAGGCCTTTATCTCCTCCGGAGTGGGAAGCTTCTGTTTCTCCCAAAAGAGGGCATCGTTCTCCTCCTCGGCATCAAGGATCTCCACACACAGCCGGACACATTCATTGCAGATATGGGCCGAGGGACCGGAGATCAACCTCTCCACCTCACCTGGCCCCCGACCACAAAAGGAGCACCTTGGTCCGGGAGGGAGTGTTTTCTCTTTCATCTATTTCCTCCCCTTCTCGTAAATCTCATCGATCAGCCCATACTCTTTGGCCTCCTCTGCGGACATAAAGAAGTTCCTGTCGGTGTCCGCAGTAATCTTCTCTAGAGACTGCCCAGTGTGTTTGGCGAAGATTTCGTTCAACTTCTGGCGGAGGACCAAAAACTCCTTGGCATGGATTTCGATATCGCTTACCTGTCCACTGACTCCCCCCGCAGGCTGATGGATCATTATCCTGGAGTTGGGAAGGGCTGCCCTCTTCCCCTTAGCACCTGCAGCCAGTAGCAGGGCCCCCATACTGGCCGCCTGCCCCATACAGGTAGTGGAGATATCTGGTTTGACAAACTGCATCGTGTCATAGATGGCCAAACCCGATGAAACAATCCCACCCGGTGAGTTTATGTAGAGATAGATGTCCTTATCTGGGCTTTCCGCCTCCAAGAAGAGCATCTGGGCTATCACTAAATTGGAGACCATATCGTCAATGGGAGGGCCGATAAATATTATCCTATCCTTGAGAAGCCGCGAGTATATGTCGTAGGCCCTCTCTCCCCTTCCTGTCTTCTCCACTACAAACGGAATCATATCCCCTCCTCGAGCCAATCTCAAATGGTAACTGTAGTTATCTCCCCTTCACTAATGAGAAAGTTAAAGACCTTCTCCTCCCGCAGCCTCTGCACCAACCCCTTCATCTGATCTGTCTTAACCAGCCAATCCCTGGCCTCATCCTCCCCCATATTATAACGTTTGGCCATCTCCTTCACCTTGGCTTCTACCTCCTCTGGGCTGGTCTCTATCCCTTCCCTCTTCGCTATCTCCTCCAAGATAAGGGAGAAAGTGATCTCCCTGATAGCCTGAGGGCGATACCTGTCCCTGACCTGCTCCTCATTTACCGCCTTATTTCCCTTCTTGGCCTGGCTGACCAGATAGTCCAAGTAAGTTTTGATCATCGACTCGGGCACCTCCAAGGAGGCCTCCTCAATCAATCGATCCAAAATCCCTTCCCTGAGTTCCTTCTGGGCCGCCACCTCAGCCTGAGCCTGCAGGTCAGCCCTTATCCTCTCCTGCAACTCCTCAAGGCTACGAAAGTTCCCCACTTCTGCCAAGAACTCCTCATCAAGCTCCGGGAGCTTCCTCTCCTTCACCTCCATTACCCTCACCAGAAACCTCACCCTCCGCCCCTGGTAGCGGGCATCCGGGTAGGTGGCCGGATAGTCCACATCAATCTCCCTCTCCTCCCCTTTGGCCATCCCCACCAGTTGGGACTCAAACTGGGGGAGAAGCTTCCCCTCACCCAAATCCACCTCTAGCTCCTCCTCAGCTCCTCCTTCCTCCCTCAACCCGATGTTCAGAAGATCACCCCCCTCTGCCCCCCGCTCCACCGGGGTAAGGATGGCCTTTTCCCACCTGAGACTCGCTAAGGCTTCCGCGACATCCTTATCGGTTATTGCCTTTAACCTCTTGGCAACCCTCAGCCCCCGATAATCTCCTAACTGCGGCTCTGGCTTTACCTCAACGACGGCCTTGAAGCGGAAGGGTGCTCCCCTCTTAAACTCCACATCGCTAACCCGCGGGCTCTCAATGGGGGTAAGCTGCTCTTGCTGGGTTGCCTCCTTATAGGCCAGGGGAAGCAGTTTGCCCAGAACTTCGCTCTCTATCTTGGGGCCAAACCTGGCCTGCAGAACGGAGAAAGGGGTTTTCCCCTTGCGAAAACCAGGGACAGCAAGCTTCTTCCTGTAGCTATTATATACGGAGCCAAACTCCTCTTCCACCCTCTCGGCCGGCACCTCCACTTCCAACACCCTCTGCCCGGGCCTGGGGTTCTCTATCCTTACCTTCATCGGATCTTCCACTTAAGGATGTGATATTTTTAACATCTAACTATTTGTTT
>CAZVGK010000037.1:0-25508 GCA_964626665.1 uncultured Gemmatimonadota bacterium
TTCCTCTTAATTATCAGAGAGTTACGGTGAAATCGCCTCTGGAAGATCCGCTTCATAACCCAATTTAGCGGTTAAAGTTCACAGGGAGTAGCGGCAAAGCATCCATCGGCTGCCACTGGGCTTAAGGACAACCTTAATCCAACCAATGCGAGAGGGGGGACTTGAACCCCCACTCCTTTCAGGGAACTGGATCCTAAGTCCAGCGCGTCTGCCAGTTCCGCCACTCTCGCCTGAGCTAAAGATAATCCCCAAGGCCATATTAGTCAAGAAAAAGATTTGTAGATTGAAGGGGACTACCAGCGAGGGGGAACCGTAACCAGACAATAGCCACAGATTACACGGATTTCACTGAATCTTTGGAATCCAAATGACACGAATAAACGAATCTACACAAATGGATAAGAAAACACCTATTCGCCATAGAATCTCTTGTCGAGGTGGCAGAACCCCGATTCTGCCACCGCCTCCTGGCCGTCAGATGAGGGCATCTACCAGCTCAGAGTGAGCTTTTTTCTATCCGGCTTTAGCCGGGGCCGATAGGGTTTTAGCCCGTTTGGAGTGCTGTGACCCCTGTCACAGCTTGCGTCAACAGGAGTTGACGCACTCCATAGTAACCCGCACTAAAGTGCGTAGAAGTCTTCTCCTCAAGACAACCTGAGAAACTTTGTTAAAAAACAAGACCATGCAAAATTGTAGTAGGGGGGACAGAGGTCAACAGTCAGGATTTCATCAGTTGTCGGCTGCCGGCAGCCAGTGTTTTCTCTGACCCCCGGCAACTGTTACCCTTAATCCAACCATCTCTCGATCTCCCTCATAACCATCATCTCATCCCCACAGATTACAGGCTTGTGGGGAAAACCTTTAAGGAATAGCTCCCCATAGTCCCTCTCTATCAACCGACGATCCAAGAGGAGGATAACCCCTTTATCCTGACCTCCCATCAACCCCTGCAAGGTCCGCCGCCACCTATCGATGACCTCGGGGAGCAGATAGCTGCGGAAGGGATCCATCCCCTTCTTCCTCCAATCCTCCATCTTGGCCTCAACCAGGGGCTCCTGGGGGTGGGGAAAGGGAAGCTTGACCAGGATAAGAAGCCGGGCTAACAGATCTCCCGCTCTCCAAAGGCTATTGGTAGTCAGAACAACGGAGGGAGAGGAACGGAGCGCCTCCCTAACTCTTGACCTGGGCCCATCGAACCCCTCGGCCCAGAGGCCAACCTCATCCCACCAAAGCCAGGGGGTCAGTTGGTGATAGACCAATTGAAGCAACCGAGAGGAAGGAAAAATGCTGAGGACCCTCTCACGGAATCTCAACCCAATCCCTCTAATCAGGTGGCCTACCCCCTCCGGGAATTTATCGGACCCAGGAGGGGGAAGGTAGGAGGGGAGAAGAAGGGCCCACGAGGGAGATGGAGAGGGAAGGGTATAATAGGTCAGACCCCTTCTTAGGAGGTTGAGACCAAGCTTTTGGGTCAGATAGGAAGAATCCACGCCTCTGGAGAGGAAGACCCCGGCAGAAAGGTTTTGGTAGAGGCTCCGCTTCAGCCTCTGGGCTATATTTAAAGGGAGGGAGACAAGCTTAGCCACTGGTTCCTTCCCTCTTAGCTCCACCCACCAGACCCAATCCTCTCCCTTTGGGTGGAGAAGATGGTTTACCTGAGCTGTAATTTCCCCATAGTCTGCCGCCTGGGCCTGAAAGAAGGGTTTCAGCTTATCCCCATCTGACAGCTCCGCTGAGATCTCGGCCAATTCCTTCCCCACCTGGGCCAGCCTCTCGGCAAGGGGGTCATCCCTCAGAGGCCATTGGGGACCATATCTGATCCTCTGGGGCCCCCTCTGGCCACCTACCTTCTGCAGGGCCCATTGGGATAGCCTGCTGGAAAAGGCTTTATTGGCCCTCCTTGCCGCGACCACCACCCCCTTAAGGGCCAGGACCTTATGGAGAAGCATCCCTCTGGAGGGAGCGGTTTTCAGGCCCCTGATGAGCAGGGGAAGGAGCCCCATCTCCCGTGCTCCCCCGATGTATAGCTCCTTCAAGATGGAGGAGAGCTCCTCGTAGTTAAACTCCACCCGCAGAGATTGGGTTGCAGCCCTCTCCAGATCATCTGCCTCCGCGGCGATAAGGTAGCGGTAGGGGGGCAAGGTAGGACGGTCTGAGGTCAGATCGGAGCAAAGGAGGGAATGGTCCGCTAGAATAACCTTTGCCTCCTGGGAAAGTTCCTCCTGGTTGATCACCCAACAGCGGGGATAGTATCCACACTTCTCCCCCAAACAAAAGCCCCCCCTGGCACTCAGTTTCCGCCAGAGGCCATATTCATGAAACCTGTGGAAACCGAAGTTTTCCGCTATATCGCCTGACCTGGTCTGGTTTGCCCAGACTATCAAGGGAAGGATAGCCTCTCTCTCCCTCTCGTTGAGGAGAAGATCTGCCTCGGCCAGGACGGTAAAAAATCTCTTCAAGCAGAGGTAGTTGTCCCTTCCCCGGACAAAGACGGCCTGGGCCAGGGGAGGGAGATCTCGCAGGGTGCTGGGAGAGGCCGAGATGACCACCCTGGCGGAGCTCCTCTCGGCCCAACCGATCACCGGCTGAGGCCAGACAAACTCTCCCCCTACTCCCCCAATCAAGACAAACCGGGATTGATCAAAGGCATCGGTTATCCCTTTGGCCAGGGGATTGGCCCCTGAGGTCGCCCCTCCCGGAGGGATATGCCTACCCAATCTTTGCGGGGAAAGATCCCTAAAGAGCTTGGCATCCTTCACCGTTGGAGGGGTAGCCCATCCAGCAAGCCCCTGGAAAAGGGAGTTCAGGGGCCCCTTAGAGGTGAGCTTAATCAGCCAAGAGATTACCTGGGGGGGAAGATGAGCCAGATCGGCAAGGAGAAGGGGGAAGAGCTGGGCCACCACCTGGGCATCGGAGAGGGCCCGATGTCCCCCCTGAGAGGGGAGCCTATAGCAAGAGGCCAAGGTGGAGAGCTTGTGGTTTCTTAAGGTAGGAAGGGCTATACGGGAGAGCTGCAGGGTATCATAGCCCGTAAATCGGGGAAGGTCTAGCCCAGCTTGGTGGGCAGCCTCTTTAAGGAAGGAAAGGTCAAACGGGAGGTTGTGGGCTATCAGGGGTAATTCCCCCACAAATCTAAAGAATTGGGGAAGCACCCCGGCCACCGGAGGCATCCCGCGGACCTGTTCCGGGGTAATCCCGGTAAGCCTAACCACAGGAGAGGGAAGGGGAACCCCTGGATCAACTAACTGGCTGAACTCTTTCGCCCATCTCCCCCCTATCACCCTCACTGCCCCTATCTCCAAGATGGAGTCTTTTTGGGGATTAAGGCCAGTGGTCTCCAAATCGAAGGCCACAAAACTCTCCCCTGGGAACTTCGACCCATTGCTCACCTTGGCAATATAAGGGCAAAGGGGCCATAGCTCAAGGGGAAAAGCAATTAAAAATTGAGAATTAAAAATATACCCGAGCGGTTAAATCCCCTGATCTAACCGCAGTTGAATGAGGGCTCCGCCGCCCCCCTTGAACTGTGGGAGAGGGCTCCAGACATTCAAGAGCTTTCAGCCCCGTTTCAATGGGATTCCTGGCGGAAGAGGTAACTCCTGGCAGCACACTTTTATTTTGGTGTTTAATGAATGGGATTGTTTATCCTGATTATCCTGTCTAAAAATGGAAATTCCTAAGCTTCTAAGTTAAAATGAAATGAAGACCGAAAATCCTGAGGTGCTATTCCCCATTGATCATTGTTTATCAGGTTACCTGATCACCTTCAGCAGCTCCCCCAAGAGGAGATAGGTCTGGATGAGACAGAGGTGGGCATCATCCCTATCGGGCTGAGGGGGGGGATGGAGAAAGACCTCCAACCGATCCTCAAGGCCTTTTAACTGAGCCAAAAGGAGGTTCCGCCTGGGTCCGGGCTCTGTCTTCTCCCTAATTAGACCGGCCAACCTGAGGAAATACTGCTCCGGGGCCGCTTGCCTCCTCAGGCCATCCTCTCCCTCTATGGGCCCCACCTGAAAGGGAGAGACGGTATCGGTAAAGGACCGCAAGAGCTTCCCACATGCGGCAACCAATTCACTCCAATTTCCCCCCTTCTCCTTCAGTTCCTTATAGGTGGAGACCAACTGGGAGATAGCCAAAGGGCAGAGCTCCTTAAGCTCGCTCTCCACCATCCTCTGGGTAAGGCTCAGGAAATGGTGGGGAAGACGGGCGAAGTTGAGGGAAGTCCAGGTCCCCCAAACCCAATTGTAGATCTTCCCCTTCACTCTTTCATAGACCAAGAGGTATTCGGTAAGCTGGCGGGAGATATTTAGCCTCTCCCGGTCGATTTTGTTCAGCGCGCCCTCTATCTGAGGCGCATATTCCTGAGGATAGAAGAGGCCTGGGGGGTACCTGGTCTGGGAGAGTTCCTCCTTAAACTCCCTGATCTTCTCCTCTATCTCTACCAAGGAGAGCTTGTTTAGATAGGCCCTCTTCTGGCCGGTCTCCTCCTCTTCCCTGGTGAAGACACGGGCGCTCCTCAGAAGGAGACGGTCGAATCCTATACTGCTCCCCTTTGGCGGGAGGTTGTCCTTGGAGAAACCATCCAGCTCCAGGCCAAACCAAAGGGATGCCTCCCTGTCTTCCACAAGCCGAGAGAGCCTCAGGCACCTCCTCACCACCGAATTCAACCTCCTTTTCTCCAGCTCGATATCCTCTAAAATCCCTTCAACCAGAAGAAGGAGGTCGTCACTCTCCTCGAAATTCAGTTTCTCTCCTTTCACCAATTTGGGGACCTGCAAAAGCTGTGCCAAAAAATGAGGACAAAGAAACAAGGGAAACCCCTGAGATCAGGGACCTACCCAAAATGGCCCTAAAAAAAGGGAGGAAAATTCTTCCTATCCTGCCCCTAAAAGCTCCCCCCCCTCCCGGAATCTGCGTAAAAGTATCCCCATATATGGTTCCTTCAGGACCTGATCTCTGGAGACAAGCTCGAAGGCCTCCTGGCGGGCCTTACGCAGAAGGGGGCCGTCGGAGGCTAAGTTGGCCACCTTAAACTGGGGCAGGCCATGTTGCCTGGTCCCCATAAACTCCCCCGGCCCCCGCAACCTGAGGTCAGCCTCCGCTATCCTGAATCCATCGTTTGTCCTACAGATGGTCTCTATCCTCTCCCTGGCCTCTGAGGAGAGGGGATAGGAGACCAGGAGGATGCAGTAGGATTGATGTTCACCCCTTCCCACTCTTCCCCTCATCTGGTGGAGCTGGGAGAGGCCAAACCTCTCGGCATGTTCCACTAAGATAATGGCCGCATTGGGGACATCAGCCCCTACCTCCACCACGGTGGTGGAGACAAGGATGTCTATTTCTTCCCTCCTAAACCGCCCCATTATCTCCTCCTTAATCTCACTCTTCATCCTCCCATGGAGAAGCTCAACCTTAAATTCTGGGAAGACCTCCTTTCCCAGGTGGGCAGCCATCTGGGTGGCGGCCTTTAGGTCCAGCTTCTCCGACTCCTCCACCAAAGGGCAGATGACATAGGCTTGTCTCCCCTCGCTAACCTTCTCCCGCAGGAAGGAATAAACCTTTCCCCTGGCCCTCTTGTCCCTCCAGATTGTCTTTACCCTCCTTCTCCCCGGGGGGAGTTCATCCAGAACTGAGATGTCCAAATCCCCGTAGACGGTGAGGGCTAAGGAACGGGGGATAGGTGTAGCGGTCATCACCAATAGATGGGGGGAGGAGCCCTTGCCCTTGAGGGAGGCCCTCTGCACCACCCCGAACTTGTGTTGCTCATCAATGACCGCCAAACCAAGGCCCTTAAAGCTTACCCCCTCCTCGATGAGGGCATGGGTCCCAATCACTACCTGCGTTACCCCCTCCCTTATCCCCTCTAAAATTTCCTCCCTTCTGACCCTGGGGATCCCGCTCACCAATAGGGAGGCCTTTATATCTGCTTGGCCCATAAGGTTACGCAGGGTATGGTAATGCTGCTCCGCAAGGATCTCCGTGGGGGCCATTAAGGCAGCTTGGTAGCCATTCTCCACCGCCCAGAGGAGGGCGATGAGGGCCACTATGGTCTTCCCTGAGCCCACATCCCCTTGCAGAAGCCGGTGCATTGGCCTCCCCCTGGATATATCCCCATATATCTCCCGCAACACCTTCCTCTGCGCAGAGGTAAGGTCAAAAGGCAAGCCCTCGATGAACGTTCTCACCAGGTGGCCCGGCTTTTTAAATTGCAAACCCTTCTCCCTAATCCTTTTCCCCTGACGTAAGGCCATAACCAGCTCCCAGAAGAAGAACTCCTCGAAGGCCAACCTCTCCCTGGCCTTCCTGGTAAGCTCCCAGGAGGTGGGAAAGTGAAGGTTGCCAATGGCCTCCCGCCGGGAGAGGAGGGAGTTCCTCTGGATCACCTCCGGGGGGAGTGTCTCCTCAACCTGAGGGAGGAGGGAATCCAGAATCCCCTTGATCAGGCCCCGTAGGGATCTGTTGGATAAACCGATGGCCTTTAAGCCGGCAGTTGAGGGGTAGAGCGGAATTATCCTCCCGGTATGGATGAGCTCCTCTTCCTCCCCTTCTAAGACCTCAAACTCGGGATGAGGCATCTGCAGGCCGCCAAAGAACCTCACTGGGCCACTAACCATCACCCTCTTCCCCCCCTGCAGAAGCCCCCTGATGTATCTGTATCCCTGAAACCAGACACACTCGATGAAACCGGTCCCATCCCCTAAAATCGCCACCAGCCTCCGCCTCCTCCCCCTCTCCTCCCTAATCCCCACCACCTTGGCTAAGATGGTGGCCGTGGAGTTTACCTGGAGGCGGTTTATGGGGGTAAGCAGGCTACGATCAACATATCTGCGGGGAAGGTAGAGGAGGAGATCCTCCACCGTCTCTACCCCCACCTCCCTGAGGGCTTCGGCTCGCTTCGGCCCCACTCCCTTCAGAAACTGGATAGGAGTCAAAAGATCAAGCTCTGCTGGGCTCATAAAGGAAATATAATTATCTCAAAGCTTTAGTCAAGGATGGAATGGGCTAAAATTGTGGTTCATCTAATACCTCTGCCCAGTTAAGGGAGATGATAACGCTCCCCATAAAAAAAACTGCCGCAGGATAACTCCTACGGCAGCTCAAGAACCCTTCTTTTCCCCTGCTTAAGCTATCTCAAAAGTATCATCTTCCTTGCCTTTGTAAACTCCCCTGCTTCAATTCTGAAAAAGTAGATTCCACCGGAGACCTCCTTGCCCAGAGTATCACGTCCATCCCAGCTCACAGAGTAGTAACCAGGAGCTTGTTCTTCATCCACCAGGGTCCTTACCTCTTGCCCCAATAAGTTGTAAATCTTTAGAGTGACGGCGGACGGCCGACCGCTGGTAATTGGTAGCGAATGAGGGTGGTGGGGTTAAAAGGATTGGGGTAGTTCTGGGAAAGGGAAAAAGAAGTGGGGAGCAGTATTGCTTCATGGTTCTGGTATAAACCTGATTTCTCCTCAACATAGTGGCCTGTTGGAGAGAAAATAAAGTCTCTACAGTGGCTGATAACCCCACATGGTAACCACCCTGGATAGATTCTCTCTCTTCTATCCAGGCAGGCCGAAGCTGGTCAACGATTAGGGGAGCAAGGTTAAAGACCCCAGGGGACACAATTGGAAAGAACTTCTGTACTGTCAGGGCTCCTGCCCTGATGGAGATCAATGAAAATAGCAAAAAGCAAGACCTAACCCCTCAACTTCCTTTCGTTTGGCCAGATCAGAAAAATATCAATTACTCGGCGATTTTAAACCTCATTATCTTGTTCCCCATGGCGACCGCAAAATCATTTCCGCTATCGGACACGGTAAGTACATATCTATGAAGTTGGCCTGCTGTAAACTCATCTTGAAAGGACTTAGACCACACTTTATCTCCATCGAAGTCCATTATCAACACCTCCGGGTTGCCGACTTTTTTACCCCTCGTGAATATGTCTTTATCAAGAACTAACCCTATCAACTTTACCCCTTCTGCGATGTCCATAGAAAAAACCGATTTGGGAGGTTGGTAATAGTCAAGCAGGAGCCTTCCAGTCCTTGTCTCAATTAAACGCACCTTATCCCTTCCATTGATGGATTGGTTGTAATCCACACCTTCGAGTAAGACATAACTTCCAGAAGAGGAAAAACGGATTTCACGGGTCAGAAACTTGTCCCATCTTCCTATAAGTTCACCCTTTTTACTGAAGAGGCGAGTTACAGACTTTCTGAGTATGGTATACGGGTGATTGGATGTAATTATATATTCGCCATTGGGGGCAATGGCGACGCTTGAAGGCCAATCTTCATCTATAAGAGATCTCCACAGTTCTTTCCCCTTGGTGTTAAATAAAAACAGTTGCCCCTGAGGATTCTCAGTGTCATAACCAACATCTGGATCGAAATTTGTTGCATTAATTGCAACATATTCACCATCAGCAGAAAAGTCTATTACCCCATAGGCATACATTCCAAGCTCCTCACGCACAGAACACTTGGCTATCTCTCTACCGGTTGTATCCAGAAATGTAATCTCTGACCCAGGCCGAACTGTCACGCCGTTATCTGAGGGATATATCGGTTGATCATACTCCTCAGAACCCTCCTTTTCAGTTTTAGTCCAAAGAACCTGACCTCTGTTATCCAAGAGTTCAATTCTGTGTATCCCAGGCCTCTCTTTTAAAATAGAGCTTTGTATTGTAGTATAAGCAACCACATAACTCAAATTCTTGGAAACCCTCGCCGAAGTATAAGATCGGGTAGCAAGGAGATTAAAGTCCTCATCATAAAACAAGAGTTTACCCGGCACAGTTCGCTTAAGTGCTAACCACTTTTCTGTCCGTATAATCCTCGACATTTCCGGGCTTCTTTCCTCTTCTAAGGGCAGATTTTCAATCTCATAACCTTTACCCAACTCAATCTCCTTGACCAGCTTATACTCAACCTGATTCCCTTTATTCTGAGCAATGGAGTAACTGACCAAAAACAAGCCAAAAGCCAGGGAAATTACGGCTAAAAAGGTAAACCTCTTCATAACTACAACCTCCTTTCAAAATCTAAGGTTAATATTTGGGGACATCTCCTATACTTTTCAATCTGGGATAAAAAATCCCCTCAGCCCGACATCATATCAGCCATCAGTCAGATTGAGGGTAGGGAGACACATCTACCTGTGGGTAGACAGGTCTGGATATAGTTTTATGAGAAAGAGTGGGTGCGCGACTCACTCTAAGACCTCCTTTTCTCTTCTTATTTATGCTTCAAGGGCGTCTTGGGATAGTGCGCCAATTCTGAAATTGATGGCGTTGCTATTATAAGCAACGACGGAGAGTTTGTCAAGTGGCTGATGACCCCATATGGTAACCACCCTGAATAGGTTCTCTCTCTTCTAGCCAGTCAGGCAGTTGGGGATTGAGGTCAGGCTGAAAAATAGAAATAACTACTACTGCGTAATTAGTATTTAGAGGTTTGACCCCAGCCCCTGTTATGTCATATCGTCGGAGGTTGAGGTACCGCTAATCGGCCAGACATTTGCAAAAACGGTTGACGAAGAAAACGCCATCAGAACAATGGCTATAATAAGCATTTTAGTCGCTTTTTGGGCCATCATTGCTCACCCCCTTTTAAGACAGCAATTTGAAAACCGATGCAACTTTTCACGAATTTAGAGTCCCCCCATCTCTCAGAATCAGATTCATAGATACCAATAAATTTAGAATCACTCCGTCCAATAACTAAACCATTTACTAACCCCTTATCTAAGATCTTTAAATCCTCACTGAACCGCCAAACATATGTCCTGTTCCAGGGTGGTGAAAAATCGCCAAAACTTAATTCGCCTGATAGAATTACTCTGTTTTTTGTGCAAAAAAAGGAATATCTAGGGGAAAATTGATCTTGAAATGCGACCGTGTCAGAAACTAATACAACTCCAGTTCTGGCATCCACTATGTGAAGACTATGATGCCTGTCTTCGAAAAGAGCAAAGTATTTACCATCCTGATAGGAGCAGGCATGTTCCCCCCGGTAAAGGTAACACCCTTCCCTTTCCCAGAGTTCAACTCCATCATCGGCAAAACAGCGCAAGATCTCTCCAGTTTCTCCTCCAGCTTGAACAAGCAGACAATTATCTACCCTCTTAACTCGTGCCCATCCATTTACCCCTAAGTCAAGCTTCCACTTCAATCTACCATCAGGAAAGGAGAGAAAACACAACTGCCTCCTCTGGGGAGGTAAGGGTATATGCGGCGAAGGTCTACTATAACCCCGGGAAAGCTTTCTTTCAATACGGTCATACATCCTCTCTTTCTTGCGCCGCTCCTCTGGACTCAGTTGGCTCTTTGATAGTTCAGCCCTTCTTTCTGTAAGCCATTTCTTTGAATATTCCTGCAGTGCCTCTTTAGAGAACCTTTCTTTTGCAATCACCGAAATTTCGTCCTTAGAAAGAAATCGGAAAGAGTCAAAATGCCATTTCTGCGGATCAAGTGGACTAAGATCCACCTTTGTCCCATCTTTCCTAAACAATCCCGGAGTAAAGTGTTCGCCATCGGGCGAAACCTTAGAAAACATCCCCTCAAAGGAGCTCTTATATAAAAGCTTTCCTAACTGATTATAAATCTGTCTCTCAGTTGATTCATAATCACCACACCAATCAACCAAAAGGGTCTTGCCATTATCTGAAAGAGACGAATTTATATCCCAAATCGTCTTGAGACCTGTATTGCTTTCATTGGAAAGCTGCCACAAAAGCCTCCCATTGGGAGCAAAGAAATAAACATATCCCTTCCTGTTACCAGATGGCCCTTCCATTGTTGAGATAGCCACATAACCACTATCCTTAGCAATAACAAAATTGGTCAGTATCCCTTGAAGAGTCTTCTGCCAAACTACGGACGCACCTGGGAACAACTGAGTTAACTTAGATTCCCCCGCCTCTGAATTTGCCAATGGAGCTATGCTTACCAAAATGGCTACCATTAGAAACAAATAAAACCTCTTCATCTTAGTCCTCCTTGTTTTGGTCTAAAAAATTGGGGGACACTTCCCATATTTTTCAATCTGGGATAAAAAATACCCTCAGCCCGATATATAATAATCTCAGATTGAGGTAGGAATAAAGGTGGGGACAACCCCCATATTTTAGTCAACAGAAATGTGGGGGTTGTCTCTACATTTTCGATGATTAAATCGTCGGCCTACTTGTAAAACCCAATGGTGAGTTCACGGATATAAACCCCCTTCACAGGAGCAGTTGGCCTCTCTACAAAGCCTCCAAGAACTCCTTCCAGGGTGTGGCATGCAGGGTCTCCGTGGTTGCGTGGCCATAGGCACGAATAATCATAGAGGCCTTCTCCACCTCCTTGGGGTCATCTGCCTCAACGATGTCCACCACATCAAACCGACCCATAGTAGCGTAGCTATCCTTCCATTCTACCCCAGGGCACTCGCTCTTGACCTTCTCTGAGACCTTCGCCGCCAACTTCTTGAAATCCTTGGGATCCCGAAAAGCCTCAGGAGAGATTTGACTCAAAATCACATAAATGGCCATCACTTACCTCCTTTTAAGCACTTAATCGCCTTCAGCAGGACTTTTCTGACTGGATGAACGGGATTTACATGATTTTTATCTAACCTGTCCATCCTGTCTAATAAAAAGGTGGAGTAGCATCTGTACCGCTTGTAGGATCAATTCTGCAAGGGATATCGGCTTTAACATAATGATAACTGAGGAGAAGTCAACTCAAAATTCCTGTTGGTGCCAGGATGAGAAAAAGCTTGCCTCCTGGGAAGAAAGTTTGTATTTTGGGAGCGTAATCTCCGATGTCTACAAAATTTCGACTAGTCTGTGGCTCAACAGAGTTTAATGATTGGCCGAGTATCCATTTTCTTTTTAGAGGTAGCAGAAAAGGGGTTCTGCCACTTCAGGGTAGTTCCAAACACAGGAATCGGATGAGAAGAAGGGGCAACTATGAGATTAAAGGTAGATCCCAAGAATGATGCCTTATATTTCCGACTTGATGAATCAGCTATAGTGGATTCTGAGGAGATCAAACCCGGTGTTATCCTGGATTATGATGCCCACGATAATGTTGTCGGAATTGAAATACTCGGTCTCAGTAGACGCGTTTCACAGAAGGTGTTAAAGAGTCTACAATTTGAAACGACGTAGTTCTACATTCCGGAATTTCTAAAAAATTTCGATTCGCCCGATCCTATAAGCGAGGGGAAGGGAAATCAAATGCAAACTTTGAAAGAAGAAGCGATAAACGCAATATCTACATTGCCTGAAGGTGCAGGTATTGATGAAATAATGTATCGCCTTTATGTTATTGAAAAAATCAGGAAGGGGAAAAGAGCTGTTAAGGACGGAAAGGCGGTACCGGTTGACGAACTAAAAAAAGAAATGAAATCATGGTAAAATGGTCTATCCCAGCTAAGCAAGATTTGAAACTGATTCATAACTACATCGCTCAAGATCTAAGTTTTGTGCAAGGAAAATTGGTGGGGAAGTCACAAATATTCTTAAACACCGGAAATTGCCGAAATAATCCTGGATTTCGCAGGTCCGATGCAACAATGTTTCTTTGACCCTTGTAAGGGCTTGATTTATCAAGCCCCTACAAGGATCTGGTCGCATAAATGCGGCCACTACATACTCTCTGGATCTCCACTTATCCAAGCACCTCCTGCAAAAATCGCGAGATTCGGGATAAAGATTTACCAATACTTAAGGAGGAAACGATGAAAAGAGTTCTGCCTTTATTGTTTGTGTTTCTACTCCTTTCCCCTATTCTATCCCAGGCCCATCCCAACTCGGGGACCTCTGGCCTGAGTTTCCTCAAGTTTGGGGTAGGGGCAAGGCCAGTGGCAATGGGAGGAGCGTTTGTGGGCCTCTCTGACGGGGTTAACTCCCTCTACTGGAACCCCGGCGGCCTGATGGGGCTGAAAGGGTCGGCGGTTACCTTCATGCATAACCGCTGGTTTCAAGGTATAACTTATGAGTTCTTTGGGGCAGGGAGAAATTTTGGCTCTCATAGCCTTGGGATAAGCCTTGCCCTGAACACGGTAGGGGATATCCTCTACTATGAGGATAGGCCAACGGCTAAGCCCTTAGGGACCTTCTCCGCCCACGATTTTTCCCTTGGGTTGACCTATGCCAGAACCATCCAAAAGAGGCTTGACCTGGGAATCACCTGTAGATGGGTCTATGAAAAGATCTATACCAATACCGCCAAGGGATGGGCAGTTGACCTGGGAGGAATCTACAGCTTTACCAATTGGCTAACGTTTGGTGCTTCCCTCCAGAACCTGGACCCAAAACTCAAGTTTATCTCCCAACCATTCCCCCTTCCTACCACTCTCAGGGCAGGCATTGGTTATTCGCCACCTTGGCTTCCCCTCTCAGTCTTCACCCTTGATCTGGTTAAACCAAGGGATAACGGCCTTGCCCTCCATCTGGGTGCCGAATATACCCTGCTGGATGCACTCTTCCTCAGGGCAGGTCATCAGACGGGTTATGACGAGAAGAGCTTCTCCACCGGATTTGGCATTAAATACCGGAACTATGGAATAGACTACGCCTGGGTTCCCTACGGATCGGACCTGGGCAATACTCATCGGTTTTCCTTTAATTTTGGCTTTTAGGGAGGTCCCTCAGATGACCAAGTATAGGATAGCATGGCTGCCTGGGGATGGGACTGGAAGGGATGTGATGGAGGCAGCCCGCTTAGTTCTTGATAAGATCGGTTTGGATGCGGAATATGTCCCTGGAGATGTGGGCTGGGAGTTTTGGAGAAGGGAAGGGAACCCACTCCCCGATCGCACCATAAAGGTCTTGGAAAATACCGATTGTTGCCTCTTCGGGGCCATTACCTCCAAGCCAAAGGAGGAGGCAGCCCGGGAACTCTCCCCAGAGCTTCAGGGGAAGGGCCTGGCCTACTTCAGCCCCATAGTGAGAATAAGGCAGGAGTTCAACCTGAGGACCAATATGAGGCCGTGTAAAGCATTTGAGGGAAACCCCCTTAACTACAGGGATGACATTGACTTAGTCGTCTTCAGGGAGAACACCGAGGGCCTCTACAGCGGGGTAGAATTCCATCCAGTCCCCCAGGAATTGAAGGCCCTTCTTTTGGAGGAACACCCCAAGATGCTTAGGTTTAAGGATGTCCCAGAGGACGACCTGGCTATATCCTGCCGCATCTTCTCCCGGAAGGGTTGCCAAAACATAGTAAGGGATGCCTTTGACTATTCCCGCAAATATGGGCGCAAATTGGTGACCGTGGTGGAGAAGCCGAATGTGATCCGGGAGACATCCGGTTTGATGGTCAGGGAAGCCAGGAAGATCGCCAGGGAATATCCAGATATTCAGCTCTGGGAAACTAATGTGGATGCTATGTGTATGTGGCTGCTGAAGAACCCTCAGGACTACAGCGTCCTTGTCTCCTCAAATATGTTCGGCGACATAATCTCAGACCTGGCTGCCCAACTGGTGGGAGGCCTCGGCTTTGCCTCCAGTGCCAACATAGGCGATAAGTATGCCCTCTTTGAGCCCACCCACGGATCGGCCCCTAAATATGCGGGGCAATACAAGGTCAACCCTATGGCTATGCTGCTAGCTGTGAAGCTGATGCTCAATTGGCTGGGGGAGACGGAGAAGGCCCAAAGGCTGGAAGACTCCATAGCTACGGTGATCAGGGAAGATAAGGTAAGGACATACGATATGGGGGGCAGCTCCTCCACTTTAGATGTAGCCCGGGAGGTAGCCGGGGAGATGGGGTAAATGGGAATAGCCACCTTCGTAAGGCAAGATCTTAAAGTTATGTCAAGTTTTCAAGGCGGCCATTAAAAATTGCAGATTGAAAAATACAAAATAAAAGATAGAACATTGCCTTAACAGGCGTGAAAGCGTTTTGACTTTTACACTTGGCATTCTTCATTTTACATTTGAAGCTTTGCTATATAATTACCCAAGATTATGCATTAAACACCGAAAATCACTGAAAAATAACAAAACCGCCAAAAAATTTTCATCAAAAAATGGATCCCTCTTTCTATAATTTCCTGATATTCCGGTAGTTTCGGTGTCATTCAGTGTTCTCACACATTATTTGAGATGAAACCTCCAATTTGCTACTTGCTCCCGCGAGAGAGGATGCGGAAGAGTTTTTTAGCCAGATGGGTATCTATCGCCTGGAGGGAGAGATACTCCTGCATAGCTCTCTCCCTGAGGCCGAGCATAAGAAAGGTTAAAGCTAAACTGTAGTGAGCATCTCCGTTCAGGGGAGCAGTCCTTAACGCCTCCTCAAACTCCTGGCTCGCCTCCTGGTAGAGCCTTCGATTAAAAAGGGAGAATCCCTTCCTCAAATGGGGGTTCTTACCCTTCACCCCTCTACCCTTAAACCTGAGATAGAGATAACCAACCGCGGCGCCTCCCAAATGGGCAAAGTGGCCAATCCCATCAGGGGTGTGGGCCCAACTGGCCATAATCTCCAGACCTAAGAGGATAACCAGTAGATATTTCACCTTTATGGGGAAAAGGAAGTATACTAAGAAAACTCGATCCGGGAACCGCAGCGCATAGGCTACCAAAAGGCCAAAGATAGCCCCAGAGGCCCCAATAGTGGGATAAGGTGTGTGATAGGAGAAGAGGCAGGTGACCAACCCAGCCCCAATGCCGGTGAGGGAATAATAGCGAAGAAATTCCCTTTCCCCCATACCTCTCTCCAGATCAGGCCCCAAAATCCAGAGGGCCCACATATTAAACAGCAGGTGCCACAAGCCCCCGTGGAGAAACATATAGGTGACCAGTTGATATACCATCCCCCTACCCAGGGCAAGGGAGGGGATAAGGCCAAAAGCCCTGAAGATGGTTTGAAAACCGAAGAGAAAGGAGAGGAAGAAGAGAAAGAGATTTGCACCTATCAGGTATTTGACCAGCGGGGTCATTCTCAGGGAGATCGTGGACCTATATCTCAGTCCATCCAATTACTTCTTCTCCTTACTTATCCTATGGCTTGATAACATAGAGACTTCTTTTTGGACGCAGATTGTCATAATTTTAAATATTATCCCAGATTATGCAGTAAGAAACCACGAGATTATCACAAGATATACAAAATAAGGACTCTTACAGGAATTGAATTCAAAACCTGTTTTTCACTTAAAGGGTGAAAGCCTATATTCTTGAAGGTACTTATTTAATCTGTGAAAATCTGTGTTCACCCCGTTAAATAATTTAGAAATAGACATCGTTGCATTTTCAAGCTCGCTTTTATTTGACGGGGTTCACCCCGTGAAATACGAAAGTATATTTAACGGGGTTCATCTGTGGTTTAAGCATATTTTGGGATTATTTTCTGCAGTTATCAGCGAAACCTGCGTCTTAATTAAACCCAGAAGCGAGGTGGCAGAATCCCGATTCTACCACCTCCTCCCCTGTCAGGTGAGGGCACCTGATGGCAGATCGGAGTTTTTATTAGGCAGGATGAACAAAATAAATAAACCATATTAAGCATTAAACACCGAAAATCACCGAGACAATAAGAAAATAGAGGGGAAAATTTCACCTAAAGATGTCCCGATAAATTAGCATTATTATTTTTCAGTAGTTGCGGTGTCATTCGGTGTTTTTTCGCATGATTTGGGATAAAAATCCTGTAAATCTTGTTCATCCTGTCAAAAAATTAATATTGTCATTTTAAGACCCTTACCCTCAGGGCCAAAAAGGCGCCAAAAGGGGAGCCGATCCTGGTTAAGAACCTGTCCAGAGGCTTGAACCACCCCTTTGCCCAGAAGGGGAATACAAAGAGGGTGCTCTTCCAGAGTAGGTGGAACCTCTTCCCCTGTGGGATTGCTTTGTGTAAGACCCTCCTTAGATCCCAGAGACTTAAGAACCGAACGCTGCGGAAGACAGAACCCTTAAACTGAGCCCTTATCCTCCGAGTAAGGGCGGAGAAACTCAGCCTATTCAATACGGCAAGGAAGATTTCTCCCCCTCCCACCCTGAGGGCTTCCCGCACTCCGGCGATGGGGTCACCCATCAGCTCCAGGGAGGTGATCAGGGTAACCTGGGGGAAGGAACCAGCCCGAAAGGGGAGGAACTCCCCCCGGGCCAAAAGCAGCTGGCTCTTACTTTCTAACTTCCCCTGGGCGATCTTGAGCATATCCCAGGAGACATCCACCCCAAAGACCCTGGCCTCCCGGGAGGAGAAGAGAATCATATGATTGGCCGTCCCACATCCCACATCCAATATAGGCTCCCCCGGTGAGGTCTTAACCATTTCAGTGATCAGCTCGTTCTCTAAGCTTTCGGCATAGCTCCCCTGAGGGGTCTTGAACCATCTATCATACCCCTGAGCAACCTTTCCCCTGAAGGTTAATTCACCGGGATAGCTTAGATTGGACGGCATCCACCTTGCCCTTCATAGTCAGTTCCTTGTCCCTCCGCTCATCTACCTTCAGGTTGGTAACTACCCTCTTAGCTCCAAAGGAGAAAGGCACCTCATGCATCTTCAGCACTGCCTCAAAGATCCTCTCTATATCCCCCTCGATTACCGTGGACATTGGGGTCAACTGGTATTCCAGGTCTGGATAGTCATCCAAAACCTTGAGACAGGAGGCCACATAAGAGCTTACGCTAGGGCTTTTTGTGCCCAAAGGAACAACCTCAACAGAACAGACTGCCATTTAACCCTCCTTTTTACAGCACAAACAGCTTCTCCTCTAATTATTCATAAACCTCAACCACGAAGCCACTAAGAGAACTAAACATAAAAACACTTTTTTCAGGTTGCCTTGAGTAGAAACTTCTACCGCACTTTAGTGCGGGTCGGGGCCCTTCAGGACCCTCTAAAGGGGCTAAAGCCCAAAAGAGGTTACCCCAGCTAAAGCTGGGTAGAAGGGTTTCTACTCCTTGAGTCTCCCTTCCAGCTCCTCCCTCACCTCCTTAGTGGCCTCCACCATAACCTGAAGCTTTGCCTGAGATTCCTCCCAGGTTCTGGTCTTCAGGCCACAATCAGGGTCAACCGTTATCTGCTGAGGGGAAAGAACCTCTAAGGCCTTCCTAAGCCCCTCCTTTACCTCCTCCTTGGTCTCTATTAGATGGCTGTGCACATCTATCACCCCTAAACCTATCTCTTTGGTAAATGGGTGACGGCGGAAGAGCTCTAAGAGGTCATAATTGCTATTGGCCAGTTCCAGATCGACCTGATCCACAGGGAGTTCCAAGAGCTTTGGATAGATCTTCTCAAACTCGCCATAACAGATATGGGTAACGGTCTTCGCCCTGAGATGGGCGGTGACCACTCCCAAAGCCTTTATAGCCAGCTCTATCTCCTCAGGGCGGGTGGAGATGGCCGGCTCATCGATCTGAATCCACTTTGCCCCCGCCCCCTCCAGCTCCTCAGCCTCCCCGCGCACCGCCTCAGCCAGATCCAGCACCAGATCCTCCTTCCTCCCATAGTATTCGTTGAAGGACCACTCGGCCATCGTATAGGGGCCAGTGAGCATGCCCTTCACTGGCTTGGAGGTCAGACTCTGGGCAAAGGCGAAATAGCCAATAGTTATGGGCTTTAACCTTTTCACCTTCCCGACCACAATGGGCTTCCGGTAGTAACGATTTCCATAGGAACGGACCAGTCCACTTATCCGAAAGCCCTCCATATTCTCCGCAAAAAAGGTAACCATATCACCGCGATACATCTCCCCATCCACCAAGATATCCAGGCCCACTTTCTCCTGGAGTTTAATCACTTCCTGGGTGGCCTTCTTTTCCAGCTCATAGAGGTCATTTTTGTTCAATTCCCCGCGGGAGTATTGAGCCCTGGCCTTCAGCAGATAACCAGGTTTGGGGAAACTTCCCACGGTAGTTGTGGAGAGCATCATCGGATCACCTCCTCTGCTTGGCTCGCCGCCTGGGCCACCAGAGCAAGCTTCTGGTAGGCTATCTCCCGAGGCAGATACTCTAAGCCGCAACTGGGGTTGATATGGAGCCTCCCTGGGGGGACTATCTGAGAGACCCTCTTGATTATCTCCACCAGTTCCCGCCCACTCTCCAGCTTTGTGTTGCGGGCATCGACAATGCCCAGCCCCAACCCCTTCCCCTCAGGTATCTCCTCTATCAGCTCAAAACTCCCCCGCCCCCGCACCAGATCCAGGCCAAAGAGATCAAAGGGGAGGCGAAACAGTTGAGGATAGAGGCCCTCAAGGTCCCCGAACCAGGTGTAGAGGGAGGTCTTCACCTTTAGATTGGAGGTAAGGACATTCATTGCCCTCTCAAAAAGGGGGAAATCCTCCTTGTGCTTGAGGATGGCTGGCTCGTCAAACTGTATCCACGGGGGATCCGCCCCCTGCAGGGAAAGGGCCTCCCGGTTGAGGGCAGAGGCCAGGTCCATAACCAGCTCCTCAAAACTGGGGTAGAAACTGTTCTGGGAGAGCCTGGCCAAGGTATAGGGCCCAGTGATCACCGGTTTCACTGGCTTTTCCGCAAGACCTTGGGCAAACCCGTAGTCTCTGAAGCCAATAGGTTCCTTCCATTCCACTTTCCCCTCCACTACCGGTTGGCGATAATAGGTGTTGGTGTCAAAATATCTGATCAGACCATCTATGGAAAATCCTCCTATCTTACGGGCGAAATAGATCTGTCCATCCTCCCATCTAATCTGCCCATCGGTCAAGAGGTCGAGGCCCGCCCTCACCTGTTCGGCAAGGACATCCTTCGTCACCTCATCCTCTATCCTCTTCAGATTCTCTTCACTTATTTCCTCCCTCTCGAACTTGGCTATGGCCCTCCTCAGCTTCGGCTCCCCCGGGGAGTTGGGTATCTTAGGGTAGTTCCCTACTGCGGTGGCAATCATATTTGGTTTCCTTCCCAGTTAGTGTAACGGTTCACCACGGAATCTCATGGGGAGAACCATCATCAATGGTCAATTAAACAATTAGCAAGTTAAAATGAAATGAAAACGGAAAATGAGGTGTCATTTCCCATTGATAATTGATCAATTGTTAGTTGATCAATTGTTAGTTGATCATTTCTTACCTGCCCTCCTTACCGAGGCCCTGGAGTATCCTCTCCGCCATCTCATATTTATGGAAAGGAGGCATAATGCAAACTCCGGCGGCATTGCCCCTCAGCTCCCTGAGAAGCTCAATGGCAATCTGCACCCCATCCTCTCCTCTTTTTATCCTCTCCATAATATGGTCTGGGATATTGATGCCGGGAACCTCATTCTGGAGGAACTCGGCATGCCGCAGGCTATAGAGGGGCAGAAGGCCGACGATTACCGGAAGCTTGAGGTGGGCAATCCTCCTTAGAAACCGCTCTAATACTGCAGGGGCGAAGAGGGGTTGAGTGAGGATGAAGTCAGCTCCCGCGGAGGCTTTTTCCTCTAACCTTTCCACCTCTTGCTCCAAATTGGCAGCTCCCGGATTGGCCGCTATCCCTGCAAGGAAGGTTGTCTTCTGGCTTAAAGGGTTGCCTGCAAGGTCCCTCCCTTGATTGAGCGATTTAATTATCCGCAAAAGACCCACGGAGGTGACCTCAAATACAGCTACCGCATAGGGATAGTCACCCACACTGGGAGGATCGCCGGTAAGGGCTAAGATGTTCTCGATGCCCAACGCATAGGCTCCTAAGAGGTCTGACTGCAGGCCAAGGATGTTCCGGTCCCGGCAGGTAAAATGGAGGACAACCTCCATCCCCACCTCAGAGGACACCCTGTGGGAGAGGGCCAGGGGGCTCATTCTTACCCGGGCCATTGGGCTATCGGAGATGGTTAACCCATCTACGACTTTAGCCTTTAACCTGCGGGCTGCCTCCAGTTCTTTAGTCATATCCACCCCCCGAGGGGGGGCCATCTCTACCAGAAAAAGGAACTTCTCCCCTAATTTCCCGCGCAAAGAGGAGAGGGGCTTGGCCTCTAAAGGCTCCCGGCTTGGCTTTACCAAGATGTCGACATCTTGCTTGGACCTGTGCTTTGGTTTGTGGCCCTTTACAGCCTGAGAGATTGCCCTGATGTGAGCAGGAGTGGAGCCACAGCATCCTCCCACAATAGTGGCCCCAACCTCTATAAACCTGAGGGCATAGGTGGCAAAATAGTTAGGGTTGGAGGGATAGAGGAACCTCCCCCCCACGAACTTGGGCAGGCCGGCATTAGGGAAGGCAGAGAGCATCCCCGCAAAATGGCTTCCCATCTTTTCAATGGCCTCCAAAACTCCCTGTGCCCCAATCCCGCAGTTGCTCCCCACTATTTTTACTCCCAATTCAACCATCTCCTGGGCGACCTCTTCAGGGGTAAGCCCGGTGAGGGTTTTCCCATCCTCTAAGAAGGAGAATTGGGGGACAATCGGAAGGTCCCCCACCTTGCGGCAGGCCCGCAGGGCAGCTTTAGCCTCTTCTATATCGGAGAAGGTGTCTAAAATGATGATGTCTGCCCCCCCATCGGCCAGGGCCTGGATCTGCTCGGAGAACAGCTCCTCCATCTCAGAGGGCTTTTTCAGCGACTCATAGGGCCTGCCTACTGGCCCTACACAGCCAGCCACCAGGGCCTCTCTAGCAGTCTCCTTGGCAATCTTTGCCCCCTGGTAGTTGATCTCCTTGGTCTTATTCCCCAGTCCATAGAAGTTTAGGATGACCCGATTGGCTCCAAAGGTATTGGTCTCTATTATCTGGGCTCCCGCCCCAATGTAGGCGGAGTGAATCTCCTTAATCAGTTCTGGCCGCAAGATGTTCAACTCGTCAAAGCACTGTCCCTTGGCAATACCCTTGGAGTAGATCGCCGTTCCCATCCCCCCGTCACCAACCAGAACTTCCTCTTCTATCCTCTCCCAGAATGATCTGCTCATCACTAAAACCTCCACATAAATTTAACTCCCCAAGCAGGGCTCACCTGGAAGGAAATTCTCTCCTCAAAGTCCCTTTTGAAACCAAAAAGATAGGCATCCACATAAGCATCCAGGGCCGATAGGACGATAAAACCAGAGGTCCACCAGACATAAGCATTTCTCCTGGCCTCAGCCTTCATATACTTATCCTGGTAGATCTGCCTCTCTCCTGATCCCGAAGGATAGCTCCTCGACTCCTGCCAGAGTTGGTCGGTAGTCTGCCATCTCTGAGCAAGCTTGGCTATCAAGGCCGATTCGATTAACATAACTCCAACCCCCTTTGCATACTTATGATTATAGAACTGACCCCAACCGGGGAAGATAAAGGCTCTCAGGAGGGCACCTCTGGGTGAAGGTTTCCATTCCCTCTCCTTAGCCAGGCTGGGGTGGGGAAGAAGCAAGACCAGAACAAAGAGAATTAGATAGGTTTTCCCATTTACCATCTGAAATTAGCCACCTTCAGCGAGACTTTTCCGACAGGATGAGCAGGATTTACAGGATTTTTATTCATCCTGCCCACAGCATCTATTATTGTAACCCGCATTTGAACTTAGCTCCCTTCGGTCGCTAACTTCCCATAGGGTCTCTCGACCCTCTGGCGCTCCACAATCCTCCGCTCGCTCGGATTGCTCCGCTGTCACCCTTGAAGGGGGCATACCCCCTTCAAACATCCCTCCGCCTTTCGGAATTTCTAAAAAATTCCGAAAGGCGGATTGTAACATTCCAATCGGCGACCAGCGACACATTTGAATTGGGGAAGAAGTGCCCATCAAGAGCTGTCAGCCCCGTTCCGACGGGATTCCTGGCGGAAGAGGAAACTCCTGACAGCACACCTTTTAGACCGAATTATTCGCAAACTGATAACGAATTGGCATATCTTTTCCAAACTTAAGGCCTTATGTATCGTTTTGTAGGGACAGACATTTATGTCTGTCCGCTCTCCTCGGACTCCGATAGATCGGAGTTCCTACAATGAAAAACTATGGCCCTGCAAGAAGATTTATATGATCTTGTGAATAATCCGGGTTAACAACATCAGGGGATTTCTCCCACATCCTAATTAGCTTAGATGTAACCCACACAAGGAAAGTATGGGGAATGGGTTTTATTCATCCTGTCAATCCTGTCTAAAAATGTGAATCCCTCTAAATGAGGGCAATGACCTCTATCTCCACCTTGGCCCCTTTGGGCAACCGGGAGACCTCTACGGTGGACCGGGCCGGAGGGTCTTGGGGGAAGTAGGTGGCATAGACCTGATTAAAGGAGGAGAAATCATCGAGATCGGCTAAATAAACTGTCGATTTCACCACCCGATCAAGGTCACTCCCCCCCTCCTGAAGAACAGCCTTTATATTCTTCAAAACCTGCTGGGTCTGGGCCTCTGTCTCTGGGGAACAGATCTCCCCGGTCTGCGGGTCCAGGGCTATCTGCCCGGAGGCGAAGATAAAACCGTTGGCTACTATCCCCTGGCTGTAGGGCCCAATGGAAAGCGGAGCCCGCTCGGTTCTAATCACCTTTAGCATCCTCACTCCACGGTTACGGATTTAGCTAAGTTGCGGGGCTGATCAACATGACAGCCCCGGAGAACGGCGATATGATAGGCTAAAAGCTGTAAGGGGATAACGGTCAAAAGCGGGGTGAGAAATTCCATAGTTTTAGGGACATAGAAGCCATAGTCAACCATCCTCTTAATCCTCTCATCACCCTCGGTGCCAATGGCAATCACCACCCCCTTACGGGCTTTGACCTCCTCTATATTGCTCAGCACCTTATCATAAACCGAGCCCCTGATGGCTATCACCACCACCGGCATATTCTCATCTATCAGGGCTATGGGACCATGCTTCATCTCCGCTGCCGGATACCCCTCAGCATGGACATAGGAGATCTCCTTCAGCTTCAGGGCCCCCTCCAAGGCAACCGGGAGGTTGTAGCTGCGGCCCAGGTAGAGGAAGTTGTTGGAGTGGGCAAAGACAGAGGCGATCTTCTTTATCTCCTCATCCTGGTCAAGGATCTTCTCCACCTGCTCGGGAATTAGCTTGATGGCCTTGACCATCTCCCTCCCCTGTTCGGCGGATAGGTCCTTCATCCTTCCCAGCATCAGGGTAATCAGGCCAAGCACCATAAGCTGGGAGGTAAAGGCCTTGGTAGAGGCCACCCCTATCTCCGGGCCGGCATGGATATAGACCCCCGCATCCGTCTCCCGGGCGACGGTGGAGCCGACCACATTACAGATACCCAGGGTGGTGGCCCCCTTTCTCTTTGCCTCCCTCATTGCTGCCAGAGTGTCAGCCGTCTCCCCGGATTGGCTGATGACAAAGACCACCGTCCCCTCATCGATTATGGGGCTCCGATACCTGAACTCGGAGGCATACTCCACCTCTACCGGAATATGGGCCAGATCCTCTATCATATACTCCCCGGCCAGGGCGGCATGCCAGGAGGTGCCACAGGCGGTGAAGATGAGCCTTCTGATGTGAGGAAGATCGGCATAATAAAGCCTGAGGCCATTCAACCTGGCCGTCCCTTCCTCCTCATTTAGCCTTCCCCTGATGGCATTCCGCAGGGTAGTGGGCTGTTCAAATATCTCCTTGAGCATGAAATGGGGGAATCCACCCTTTTCGATCATATCCAGGCTCCAGGAGATCTCCTGGAATTTGGGGGGCACCTCCACCTTCTCCGTGGTAGAGATGGTAAAACCATCCCTGGTGATTACCGCCAACTCCCCATCTTCCAGGTAGACAACCTGATTAGTGTATCTGATCAGGGCGGCGGGGTCCGAGGCTACTATATGTTCTCCCATCCCTTTCCCAATTACCAGAGGGCTTCCCTTGCGGGCGGCCACGATCTGATCAGGATTGTTCTGACAGAGGACAGCCAGGCCATAGGTCCCTTCCACCTGGGTAAGGGCCACCCTGGTGGCCTCGGCAAGATCCCCCTGGTAATACTCCTCAATGAGATGGGCCAAAACCTCCGTGTCCGTCTGGGTTCTGAATTTGTGCCCCTTCCCCTCCAGGAGCTCTCTCAGGGCCATATAATTTTCTATTATCCCATTGTGCACCACGGCAATCTCCCCCTTGCAATCGATATGGGGGTGGGCATTGAAGTCCGATGGTCCCCCATGGGTAGCCCAGCGGGTATGGGCGATCCCCACGGTGGAGAGGAACTTCCTCTTTTTTAGTAAGGCCTCTAAATCGGTGATCTTTCCCACGGTCTTCTCGCAGATGAGCCCCTCCTTCTCAATTACAGCCAGCCCAGCCGAGTCATAGCCCCGATACTCCATTCGCTTCAGCCCGTCTATGAGGATAGGGACGGCTTCCTTATCCCCAATGTATCCGATAATCCCACACATATAAACTCCCCAAATTTGATTTCTTTAAATATAATCACTTTCAATCAAAAAGGCCACAAAAAACTTTTCCGATTCTTTGAGAGGGACAATTTCCCAAAAGCGAGGTGGCAGAACCCCGATTCTGCCAATATCAGAAGATCGAGTGGAGGGGTGAAGCCTTAAGCTACCTGTCTCGACGCGGAGTGGGTAAAGTGGGGGCAGGGCTTTAGACCTGTCCGTAAACGGTTATCATCATTTGGAGTTACAGCGGATCTTCTACTTAAGGATGTGATATTTTTAACATCTAACTATTTGTTTTTA
>CAZVGK010000038.1:0-24895 GCA_964626665.1 uncultured Gemmatimonadota bacterium
GCCACCATCTTAGCATTTTCAATGTTTAATTTATTTCCAAAAGGTGGAATCCCTGATTATGGAGCGAGCAAGAAAAATGTTGGGAAATTTATGGAGAGTCTGAATAAAAACCTAAACAAACTATGAATGACACAAAAGATCGAAAGACGCCAAACCGAAGAAAAGAAAACAGTTACGCATTGATAATAGTGAAGAAATAAATATCCGGGGGTGAACAATGAAGTGGATAGCAAAAAGGATCTTGCTGAGATCACAAGGCCATATGGACAGAGCATTGACTCAATTTGTAAGCCCATTCGTTGAGAGAATTAGGCAAAAATATGGAATTACTGATTGGTATTGTAGCAGAAAAACTGACGAAGACCGGACTATGCCTTCTGTGAGGATTTACCTAAATGTCGATGAGGCAATAGAGAACGAGTTATTATCTGAACTGGGTGAATTACTTAACAGGAAGAGAAGTGTAATTGGTTGGACAGGCCAATATAATGAGCCAGATCCTACTATAGAACCTTCTAAACCCAATTTAAAGCGAATTCAAAGGGGTTGTGAAATTGCCTTAAAACTAATGATAGCTTATCCTGGTGCAAATAGGCACAATACCCGAGAATTTCTAGTTGATTTGAGACAAGAGGTAAATGCATTTCTATATTCCATGAATGGGGAGTATGATTGGGAGGCAATCCATTTTATAGCAAACAACTTAGGTTTAAGAGATGAATTCATTATTCGACTTGCATCAGTTCAATAGTAACCGAGCGGACAAAAGGGAGTAGGGGACAAAAGACAAAACTTCCCACTTTGGGATATGGGAGGTTTTGTAGGGGAATGTAATGAGAAATCATATGGCAAAGAAGAAAAAATCAGTTATATTGTGCTTTAGCAAAGAGGAGAGAGATTTAAGCTCTAAAAGGCAGGAAGGGAGCAGTAGGATGAAAAAATTATTGTCCCATATCATTATTGTTTGGTTGGGAATAGGCATACTCATTTGTTACTCCAATCTTGAAGTTTGCCAAGCAAAAACGGGAGCTCTCGCTGAAACAAATCCCCTCGCATGTGCTCTTTTTTTCGCCAAGAGGATAGACTATCCTATGGATAAAGTCGATCAGTTGCTCGAAGTAGCCACCCGGTATGTCGAAGTTGGACAAAAGAAGAAAACCCTTGGGATACTGTCCATGACCCTTCAGGAAACTGAGGAGGTGTCCCCTTCAGCTTACTTGAGTTCTTCCCCATTTTGGAAAGCCTCACAACTGGCTGCTATAGCCGGGGGGTACGCTAAAGCCGGGCAAAAGGAGAAAGCTCTGAAGATATTGTCCGAGGCCCTTCGGCTGGTCAAAGAGTTGGAATATGCCTGTGATGAGCCCTACTTGAAGTCCAGGACATTGGCTGAAATAGCTGGAGGGTACGTGAAAACTGGAGAATACGAGCGCGCCTTTCAGATAGCCAAAACAATAGAGAAACCAGATAATGAAGCCAAAGCGTTGATTGAGATAGCCACCAGATATAATGAAATCGGACAAAAGGAAAAAACTTTGGAGATACTGTCAGAGGCTTTTTGGGTTGCCAAATCAATAGAAGCTACCTCAAGCATGGAAGCTCAATCAGAAGTTACCAAATTGGTTGAGATAGCTACCACATACGATCGAATTGGAAAAGAGGGAAAAGCTTTGGAGATATTATCCACGGCCCTTCAGATTGCCAAAATGCAGGAGTCCACCACTGAGGATCGTTCTTACAAAGTCAGGACATTGACTGAGGTAGCCAGTGGTTATGCGGAAATCGGACAAAAGGAAAAAGCCTTAGAGATACTACCTGAGGCTCTTCAGGTTGCCAAAACGGTAGTTGTTGAGGGCGAGGAGATGTGGCTTCTGACTGGGAGTTTGAGTTGGCTTTTGATTGGAGAATCAGGACCCACTGCATTAGCCACTGTAGCTAGCAAGTATGCCGAAGTTGGAGAAGAGGAAAAAGCCCTAGAGATACTATCTGAGGCTCTTCAGGCGGTCAAAGAAATTGAGCATTCTGACAAACCTTCTTTCAGAGCCAAGGTATTAGCCGAGATAGCTGGCGGATATGTCCAAGCTGGACAAAAGAGGAAAGGCTTGGAGATATTGGCCTCGGCCCTTCTTCTTGCCAAATCGATCGAGGATCCCAGTATAAAAGACATGGTGTTATATTTCATTACTGAAAGATATGCAAAGGCTGGTCAATACCACCGTAGCCTCCAGATAGTCAAAAACATAGACGGTCCATATTACAAAACCAGGGCGTTGTTGGAGATTGCCGATGAGTATTCTAATTCCGCACAAAGGTTAGATAATCGAGCGAAGAAAATTTTGCACGAAATTATAACAGGAACTAAATGAGAGAAAGATAGCCTTGCTCAAGTAATTCTGAGAAAAGATCAGGTAGCTCCAAGACCACCCTACAAAAGGCAAGGGGAAACCCTTGTTTTTTGTATCATTTGGGTTTGATTACATAAATCGGTTCTTCTCCATTTTAGTTGATGCAATTTCGTGTAACTTCCGAAGTAATCGTGGGTTGTATAATGATCTATCTCGCTTGCAATATGGGAGATTACAAAACCCTAAATTGCTAAGCCTGTATTATTTAGGCGGTTAGTATTCTAGTCATTTCTACAAATTCACTCGCTCTATGATTATGAAAAACAGGGAGTTTAGTAAACTCAAAATGGGAAAAGTTGCCATTTTGAAAATCCAGAATATGGATAACCTCTTAAAATTAGGTAACTTATACTATCAACTAAAATGGAGATGAACCCATAAATCCAATTATTTACTGGAGGTAACTATGGAACCATCGCCCCAAAAGAGTGCATCCAAGTGGAGTAGAGCATCCAAGTGGAGTGAAGAGCACGGGGCACCTCTTGGGTGCGTGGGTTGTTTTACTGTCGTCTTCGTAATAGTAATAATTGGTGTTTTAATCTCTTATTTTTCGGGTGAGAATCCTCTCCAAAACTCGCTCAGAGCATCGGTGGAATTTACGGGCACCCAGTTTATGATCACAAACAACGATGATTTTGACTGGTCAAATGTTACTTTCACAATAAATCCTGGTTATCTTGGAGGTGGTTTTAGTCTCTGGGTCTCAAGGGTCCGTTCGGGACAAACCTATAGTGTAGGAACAATGCAATTCGCAAAAGGGGATGGAACAAGGTTTAATCCCTTTACAACTAAACCTCAGGAGATCTCTATTTCGTGCGATGAAGGTTTTTGGGGAGGTGGTTGGAAATGATGAGAGTACTTAAAGTATAGGCCGATCACTTAGGACATAAGAATATCCAGAGCACGGCCATCTATGCTAAGATGACTAAGAGAAGAGAGAGGAGATCCTTAAGAGGATGGAAACCTCTCCAGTCATTGCCGAGATTTGAAAAACTAAAAGACAAGGGAAAAATCCTTGCCTTTTGTGGTGCTTTAGGTTTATAATCAAACCCAACCCTCCCCGTTAGTTGTAAAATGATTCAACTTTACGAGAGGTATTGCAAATTTGTCGGATATAAACGAGATGAGCTAAATAGGTCAATAATCCAGTAAACGTTAGGCGTCATTATTGATAATAAGACTGTGAAAGAAGCTGCGGGCCTAGCCTTTTTGATGAAAGGAGGTGAGATCTATGTGGATAGTTACATCCAAACGATCGACGGCATTATTCATTAGTCTCGCTTTGATCTTTGTTCTTGGTGTGATTCCTTCGATAGCACAGCAGAAGACCAAGATTGCAGGGAAAATGACGGTTGCTTACACTCGACAAGAAACGATTGATATTGGTGACATTGAAGGGCACATCATTTCCCTGGGTGAATCTGAGGGGACTAATGTTAGTACCGGTAAGCATAAGTTCATGGATGGTGCCCAGGTTGTTAACATGTCATTTGGTGATCTTGTTAAGGGAAACGGACCTCATCAAGGCTATCTAAAACTTACCAAAAAGGGCAATGCCGTCTTTTGCAAATGGGAAGGCAAAGTCACTACCAAAGGCACCTCTATGCCGACATTTGAAGGTACCTTCTCTTATATAAAAGGGACTGGTAAGTTCGAAAACATCGAGGGGGATGGCACCTATAAGGGAAAGTATATTTCAAAGACGATATACACTGTGGAATGGAAAGGCCAATACTCCATCAAAAAGTGAGGAAATGGCCTCCTCGTTAGATCCCTTATAGGAGAAGTCTTTGCAGGCCCGCAGCTTGGCATATTACAAAATGCAGAGGAGGGTTTGTTGAAGGGTCGAAACAGCGCCTAACAAAAAATTAGTCCTCCACTTCGTTTCGCCAAAATCAGTCTTCCGCTCACTTCGTATAGCCCGAAACCGTTATATTAAATCGCCACCAATTTGAGCCTGGTTGGAAAGCTGGTTTGTTGGGAGGGGTAAAAGATTTGGGTGCTAAATCTTATTTCAGACATACGAATATTAATGGGCCGGAAAAATTAAGGAGGACAGCGATGAAAGTCGCATCGATTATGACCGAGAAAGTGTTCAAGGTAAGAATGGATGATTCTATCGGAACAATTCGTAATATCTTGGAGCACGTTGAGTTTCACCATCTTCTGGTTGTGAAAGGTAGAGAACTGGTTGGTATCCTATCGGATCGGGATGTCTTAAAGGTACTCAGTCCATTTTTAGGCACGCTCTCTGAGGAGTCACGCGATATGACTCTTCTAACTAAGAAAATTCATCAGATTATGACTCGAAGACCAATAACTGTGGACAAAGGCACCCACATAGAAATTGCCGCCAATCTCTTGTTGGAGAATAATATATCATGTCTTCCTGTGGTTTCACCTAAGGGTGAAATCGAGGGAATCGTAACGTTGAAAGATATTCTCAGATTTTACATTGAGGGGAATAAAGCTACCTGATTTGACAATCTCTCAAAATCTATCTAAAATTCAATTGCCGAGGGACGCGTCTCTGGCCAGGAGACCCCACTCTTGACCAACATAAAGCAGTTTAATGTTGAGGTGGGGATTTTTTATATCAAAAGCAAAAACTGCTGGACAAATGCCCAACGGTTTTGTAGTTTGATGTTAGCTTCGGTCTTATCGAGGATGTATCGCAGTATCCGATAACCAACTTACTCTCTCTCGCTTAAAAGGAATATCATTCTGGGTTGTGCGTCGGAGGACCACGATAGTTCACGAGGTATTTAAAATAAATACCACAGGAGGATGGTAAATTGGCAAAAAGAAAGGGAGTCTATAGGGGCAAGAAACGAGGGAAGGAACTGAAACGTCAAGAAAAACAGGAAAAGAAAAGGCAGCGGCGCTTTGGTAAGGAGGATACTCAGAAGGATACTGAAAGGACAGATGGAGAAGTGGGTGATTAGGGGAAGAACAGGAGAATTATGAGAGGATGATGGGAGAGGTGTTTTGAGGAAGATTTAAAAGATCAAAAGGCAAGAAAAAAAACCTTGCTTTTTGTAGTTTTTAGGTTTATAATTAAACCCAAGTTATTCCCATTGATAATAAAACAACTCAACTAGGAGGGAAAATCAAGAGAATTTTGACGGAAAAGGCTAAGGATCCCCTTTTTTTGTTTGAGCTTCACCCATAGTCGTGCATAGACTAACTTGTTTGGTTGTTTTAAGTTAGGCGAATTTCTGGTATAAACATTCAAGATAAAAGGGAGGTCAGAATGAATCTCTATGTAGGTAATTTGTCCCACGAGGTCACCGAAGAGGATTTGCAAAAGGCTTTTGAGGCCTTCGGGCAGGTCACATCCGCCAAAATCATTACGGACAAGTTCAGTGGCCAATCAAGAGGGTTCGGATTCGTGGAGATGCCTGCTAAAGCTGAAGCGCAGTCTGCAATCGACGGTTTGAATGGGAAAGACTTGAAAGGGCAATCGCTTAACGTCGGTGAGGCTCGCCCCCGCCCCGAAGGCCGACGAGGGGGAGGAAGGCGAGATAGTGGGTGGCGCTATTAGTAGTGAGCGGCACTCGGGTAAATAGGGGACACTTTCCACATTTTGGTAGGTAGCAAGGGACTATCGGGTACTACAGGATTTCTCAACAAAAATATATCAAGTGTTTCCGCAATAGCAACCTCCCGCAAGTTTGAAACTTGTGGGAGGTTTAAACTCTGACATTGCGGAACTGACGGTTAAGTTCAGTAGCATCCCTCAGAGCTCTTCTGTAATGGCGTATGAGGCGGGAGAGTCTGGGATTAAGAGTCACACAAATCGTTTCCATCTTGTTAGAACAGTTTCTTCAGAGGTAGCCAAGTATGCTCCTCGCAGAAAAGAGGCTTTTACTGGCTAATTTGATTTTTTACTCCACCATCACGGCGGTGCCGTAGGCTAAGAGCTCGGCGGCACCTCCCATAATGGCTGAGGTGGTGAACCTGAGGCAGACCACTGCATTGGCTCCTATCTTCTCCGCCTGTTCGGCCATTCTGTCTAAGGATTGTTCCCTGGACTCAGCCAGCATCTTGGTATATTCCTCTATCTCCCCGCCGACGATGTCCTTCAAGCCAGCTATTATAGCCCAGTCAATGCGGTCTTATTCAAAGCCCTTCTTCCAAGATCTTTGTCCCCTGATGGGTATAGGGTGGGGAACAGAGACAGAGGAAGACAAGGTCTTCTTGGCCGATGTTCTCGATGTAATGCCTGGCTCGTGGGGGAATGAGGATGACGTCGTGTTGCCCCACCTCCCTTGACTCTTCCTCTAGGTGCATTCTTCCCTTCCCCTGGAGGAGATAATAGATCTCCTCGGATTGGGTGTGCAGATGGGGATAGGTTTGAGAGCCTGGGCTCACCGTGGCTTGGGCTAAGCTCAGGCTTTTTGCCGGGGAGTTGGAGAGGTCCATAAGGGGCTTGATTAGGGATCCATCCTTTGTCTGGTAGGGGGTGGCCAAATCCCTATTTCTTATCTCCAAGAAGTCCCTCCTTTACCAGGGCCACAGGGATGGTGCCGAAGCTGAGAAGTTGATTGTGAAACTCCTTGAGTTCAAATCCCTTGCCCTTTGCTGTTTGGAACTCCTTTTTTAGGTCCATAATCTGACGTTTTCCCACCAGGTAGCTCATCGGCTGTGTAGGTGTCGCACAATACCTCTTTACCTCCCTCTCCGCATTTGTCCTCTCCAGTTTGGCCTTCTCCGTCAGGAAGCCAATTGCCTGTTCGTAGCTCCATCCGCGGGTGTGTAGGCCCACATCGATGAGCACCCTGGCGGCCCTCCACAACTGATCCTTGAGCTGCATTAGCCTCACCCGGGGGTCGGTATAGAAGCCCTGATCATACATCAGCTCCTCGCAGTAGAGGGCCCACCCCTCGGCAAATACGCTGGTGAAGAATGTCCTCCGCACCTTGGATTGGACCCTATTGGCATGGACTAACTGGAGGTGATGGCCAGGATAGGCCTCATGGAGGGCGGTGAGGACCATCCCAAACCTGTTGTGGCCACGGAGTTGCTTTTCTTTCTTCTCTGGAGGAAGGGACTCATCAACTGGAGTGACATAGAAAAAGCCGTTCTGTTCCTTCTCAAAAGGGGCAGGGGGCATATAGGCAGCATAGGGGATGGTGGGTCGTTCAAAGACTGGTGTGGGAATAATTTCCAGTTTCTCCCCCGGTGGGATGGTAACCAAATCCTTCTGGAGCACGAAATTGCGGGCCTCTTCCATCTTCTTCCGGTAGGCATCCATTACCTCTGCGGGTTGTGGATGGTCCTGCTTTAGCATCTCCACTATCTCCATCCAAGTCTGCAGCGGATCTATCTGTTTGGCTAACTTTTGCATCTCCTCTGCGGTTTTGGCCAAGGCTTCCTCTCCCATCTCCCAGAGGTCCTGGGAATCGTAAGGGAGATGATGATGCACCTTGAGCATATAGTTAAAGAGATCCTCCCCGTAGGCGAACCCGCGCTTCGGAAAGCCCTTGAGGATGAAGTCCAGATAATCCTGAAAGGCGTTAAGTGCCTTTTGGCTTGCCTGTTCAAGCTCCTTGCTGAGTGAGGGGATCTTCTGTGCCAATTGGGGGACAACCGAGCCGAAGAAGATCTGGCCACTTTGACAGACCTCAGTGGCCACTTGGGCAAAGACAGGGGGGACCTTCTTGAGGTTTGCGTGGCCCTCCTTGAGAAGTTGCGGGATCTGGCGAAGCCGGGAAAGGATGGACTCGGCCCTCTGAGCAAGGGGGGCAAACTCCCGTATCGAGAGGAGGAAAATTCCTTCCAGCCCAATCATAGGATAGATTCCTGGATCGGCCTGATAGGGGTTGAACTCTTCAAACTCGGCCGTCTGGGCGGAGAGTTGACTTATAAGGATGGAGCGATTGAGCTTCTCATCCGAAGAGAGCTTCTCCCCAGGGATGGACTCCAGCATGCTGATGAACTCCTTCTCTCGCTGATTCATCTCCTCCAGCTTCTCCTTAGAATAGTCACCCAAGAGGTGATCATACTGATGGATGCCCTGTCCAGTGGCCCCCACGGGATGGCTTTCCCATTCAAAATTTAATATCTCATCGGTCAGGTCATTAAAGTTTTCCATCTCTTCTCTCCTTGATTTTATCATTTTGTGCCGACAGAGCCTCTGCCCTGACGGGGCAGGTTGGATTTTGTTCTGCTCCGCTCAAGCTCGCCACGGATGTTATCCTCCACAGCACCTATAACAAAGCAAGAAAGTCACTGGGTTGTAGGAATTTTCCTCAATGCCTTTGCTCAGCCCGGACACCTTCAGTCTATCCCTTTGTGGATGATAACATCCACAAAGAGCGGAGACTTTGTCCATTCGGCTTGAAAACGTCAATTGATAAATAAAAATTGCTCATTAACAATTTAGGACTTACACTAGGAGTTTCCCTCCCTCCATAATTACCTTCCCATCAATCCTTAAGGTGGGCCTGAGGAGGATGCCATCCAAGTGGCTGGCTACCGAGACATTTCCCCCCATTGAGGCATTGTCCCCCATTGCAATGTGCACCGTTCCCAGCACTTTCTCATCCTCTAAGACATTGCCGATTAGTCTGGCCTTATCATTGGTGCCTATCCCCAGCTCGGCTATGTTCCGACCTGGTCTTCCATGCGGCTCGACCAATTCCCGCAGGTAATTGGCCCATTTCCTCCCTTTGATCTCCTCCACAAAGCCCCCTCTAACGGTGAGCTCAATGGTCTCGTCCATCACCCCGGTGTCCGCGATGGCCCCATCGATGACGATCTTTCCCTCTGCCGTCCCCTCTATGGGGGCGATATAGCCCTCTCCAGCAGGAAGGTTGCTGAAATCTCCGGGGTTAAAGACTAAGCCGGTATCGGCATGGCCATTCCTCCCCTGCAAGGACATAGTGATCTGGGTGCCAGCAGGGGTGGTCACCTCGGCCCTTTTCCCCTCGCTTAGTATCTGGGCCACCTTTCTGCTCCTCTTAGCTATCTGCTCATAGTCGGCATTAAGGGCCCGGCGCATCGTCTCCTCCCTTATCCCCGGAAGGGTGGCACACCTGGCCCCAGCCTTGGTGGCCTCCCGCCGGGCGTCGGTGTGGGAGAGGGACATCGAGGTGGGGATGATGAGGACATCGGCCTCCTTCATAAATTTGGCCAGAGAAGGTGGCGGTTCCTCCCCATGGCTTTTCCGAGGGACTATTTCAGTAAGCATCGCCTCGGCCCCCAAATCCTTAGCTGCCTCCCAGAAGAGGTAGCCGATCTTTCTTAAGGGTTCATCCGTGATCACCAGCACGGTCTCCCCCCTTCGCACCCGCAGACAGTTGTTTACTGCCGTCTGGGCGGCCTTTCTTAACTCATCCATCTTACCCTCCATTTTTAAATTGCTTAGTAGATGAAAACAACCAAACCTGCAGTAACATTAAAGCTATTGCCATCTGCTGATTTCACTCTCTCTACTTGGTAAGTTAGCTCCAGGGGCACTCCCACGGTGTGGGTCAACATATGGATATTTCCTACACCTAAACCCACTATGCTGCCGTCCAAATCGCCGGAGTAATGGGTGTAGGTAAACGCTAAGCCGAAATATGGGTAGTTTGCCCCCTTTATGCGCGGTTTAGGTCGATTCCTACCTGGGAAGCAGATAATCTGAGGCCCAACACCATACGAGGAGTAGGAGAACGATCCCTGTGAGGTATGCGCGATGCTAAAGTGTCCGCCAAGGGCAAAGCCTTTACCCAGGAAGGAACTGTAGGAGTAATTGATCTGAAATCTAGTCAACCTGTTACCGTTCCTTTCATAGAGTTCTCCACCTGATGTGGAGAAACTGAAGGAACCCGCCACCATCTTGCTCCCTTTGTCTATTGCTGTTCGTTCTCCACTGGAGAAGAAACCATCTGCAAAGGCAGGGCTGGAGATGAAGGCGAGAAAAAACAGGAGCACAAAACCCTTTTTCATAATCCCTCCTTATCCTTAAAGGTTTGCTACCTGCTCTTTGTGGATGTTATTATCCACAAAGGATCTTCATCCGTCAGGGCGGGAGCCCTGACGGCACAAATATCCTGTTATCCTGTCAAAAAAGCCCAGCCGTAGACGGCTAAGTTCAGCTTATCAATAATTACCCTTCCTTCTCAATGCCTTATAGGCCAGCAGGCTGATGATACCGGCGAAGAGGAACAGAGAAACGGGGCTGTTCTCTAAAACCTTTACCGGCAGCTTAATCTTCCCCACAATCAAGGCCGCGATGATGATGCCCATAATAGCCTCGCCGGCGATCAAGCCCGAACTGAAGAGTATGCCCTGATGATTGGCCTCTTTTGCTACTTCCTCCCCGCGGGAGGAGGCTATTTTCTTCACTACCAGGCTTAGGATCCCTCCGATGAGGATGGGGACGGAGAGGCTGAGGGGGAGGTAGATTCCCACAGCCACGGGCATCACATAGGCCCGAAATCCGGTTCCCTTGGCCCGCAATACCTCATCGGTGAGGATGAGGACGATCCCAATGGAGACCCCTATACCCAACATCAGCCAGGGCAGCCCCTTTTCGGTGAAGACAGCTTTCACTATGCTGGCAAAGAGGGTGGCCTGGGGCGCCTTGAGGGAGGTGGGGGATGAGGTTCCTATCCCGTAGGCGGAGTTGAGGACTGTGAGGATGGGGGCAATGACGAAAGCCGATGCCCCTACCCCAATCAACTGGGCAATCTGCTGCTTGCGGGGGGTTGCTCCCACGAGATAACCAGTTTTCAGATCCTGGGATACATCGCCCGCGGTGCAGGCAGCACAGCAGACGATCCCTGCCACACCTAAGCTGGCCAGGATCCCGCTCTTTCCGGTCATTCCAAAGAGGAGAAGGAGGCCGGAGGCCAGAAGCACGGTGCAGATGGTCATCCCGGAGACGGGGTTGTTTGAACTTCCCACGAGGCCAACTATGTAGCTGGAGACGGCCACAAAGAAGAAGGCGCTTATCACCATTGTCCCTCCGGCCACCAGGCCAACCTTCAGCCCCCCAGTCAGATGCCAGTAGAGGATGAAGATAGGGATTATGGTCAAAAGGGCGACCCACAATATCTGGGATGAGGGCAGATCCTCTTCGGTGCGTAAGCTGAGCTTTTCCCTGCCCATTTCCCTTATCCCACTGAAGGCTTCCCTTAAGCCCTGGGAGATTCCCTTTCGCACCTTGATGATTGACCAGATGCCGCCAACCACCATAGTTCCCACCCCCATATATCTGATCTGTGAGCTCCATACACCCCAGGCCCAATCCAGGGGGGAACTTTCGAAACCCATCCCCTTAAAGAGGCCAAAGAGGGGGATTCCCGCTATCCATCCTATCGCCCCGCCGATGAAGACCAAAAGGGAGATGTTAAACCCCACGATGAAGCCCACCCCTAAAAGGGCAGGGGAGATGTCGCTTCCCAAATAGAGTGCCGTTTTCCCCCACCGAATGGCCCCCTCCACCGTTCCCTGGATAATTGAAATGCCGGAGACCAAGAACTTAAAAGCTCCTCCTATACCGAGGGCAGAGAAGATATGGCCAACCCCGGAGCCTCCCTTTTCCCCAACCTCCAGGACCTCCGCACAGGCCACTCCTTCAGGGTAAACAAGCTCCTTCTCCTCCACAATAAGGGTGCGGCGCAGGGGGATCATAAAGGCCACCCCTAAGGATCCTCCCAAGATGGCAATAAGGGTAACTAACCAGAAGTTGAACCCTTTCCACACCCCGGTGATCACCAGGGCAGGAACGGTGAAGATTATCCCCGCGGCTAAGGACTCGCCCGCCGAGGCTATGGTCTGCACGATGTTGTTTTCCAGGATGGTTCCTCTCTTTAAAATGCCCCGCAGGATGCCCATAGAGACAACGGCAGCCGGAATACTGGCCGAGACGGTCATTCCCGCATAGAGCCCCAGGTAGGTATTGGCCGCACACATAACTACGGCGAGGAGCGCCCCCAAAAGTATGGCTTTCAGGGTTAGCTCATTGATTCTTTTCTCGGGGGGGACAAAAGGTCCTTTGGGGGAGTTTTGATTCATGCTATCTCCTTGAAGTAAGATATCAGTGTGCAAGATAATAACAGTTCACCACGGAACCAAAAAGTGGACCATCATACAATGGTCAATTAACAATTAGCAATTAGCAAGCTAAAATGAAAAAAAGAGGGAAAATCCTGAGGTGTCATTTTCCATTGATAATAGTTCATTAATCATTGGTTAAGGTTAATGTCTCATCCTAAAGGTGTCAAGTCATTTTTCCCTTGTCTTTTCCCTTCTGAGGATGTAGATTCAGGGTGATGAAGACGAAACTCATAATCTTGAGCCTTCTTCTGTTTGTGGGGTGTGGTTCAACCTCCCAATTGATAGTGAAGAAAGAGGTTGGGGTATCAACAGTGAGTCCTCAGGCCTACGAGCACTTCACCCAGGGTCTGATCTATCAATTACGAGGTAAGGCCGACTCTGCCCTGGTGGAATACCAGCGGGCCCTGAGGTGGGATCCCCAGTCGGTGGAATTGAGGTTCTCCTTGGCCCAGCTTTACTACCGCCAAGGGAATTTTGCCCACTCATCCCAGATCTTGCAGGAGGCGGTGCAGCTTACTCCGCAGAGGGAGGGCCTCCATAAACTCTTGGCCGATTCCTACAGGCATCAGGCCATGGACTCCCTGGCCATCAAGGAGTATAGGGAGGTTGTCAGGATTAACCCTAGAGAGAAAGGGGCTTACTATTATCTGGCCTTTCTCTCCCAAAAAGTAGGGGATGAACCTTCGGCCATCAGGTATCTAAATAAGCTAACTAAGCTTATGCCCAGCTCCCCTGATGTCTTCAACCAGTTGGCCGGCCTCTTAGCCAAGGAGGGAAAATATGATGAGGCGGAGAAGAAATACAAAAAGGCCCTGGATATAAAGCCCAACCTCTCCAAGGCCAGATATGGACTGGGGATGATCTACGAGAAAAAGGGGAAGGTTGACGAGGCAACTGCTCAGTATGAGGAGGTGCTGAAGCTGAGGCCGCGGGATTTGAACCTCAGACACCATCTGATAAACCTCTATTTGCGGGGGAAAAAGTTCGATCAGGCCATCCATCATTATGAGGAAATCCTCAAATCCCACCCCGATGACCAAGTTGCTCGGAAGAAGTTAGGACTTCTCCTCTATTCCTTGAAGAGATTTGATGAGGCAGAGAAGGTGTTCAAATCATCTGGCCAGTTGGTGCACTCCCGGCCCGACCTCTCCTTCTTCTTGGGTAGGGTTTACTTGGAGAAGAAGGAGTATGAGTCCGCCATTCGGATGTTTCGCCAATCCATCAGCTTGGACGATACCGTTCCCGATGCCTGGATAAACTTGGGTTTGGTATACTTGAGGAAGAGCAAGCCAAGGAAAGCGGTAGAGGTCTTTAAGAAAGCAACCCAGAGGATAAAGGGTAACTCAGACCTCTTCTACTTTTTGGGCATCTCCTTAAACCAGGCAAAGCTTTATACCCAGGCCATACCCGCCTTTACCTCTTCCCTTTCCCTAAGCCCCAAAAACGAGAGGGCCATTTTTGGCTTAGGGGTAGCCTATGAGCGGAGTGGGGAGTTTGCCTCAGCGGAGAAGACCTTTCAGGAGGTGATAGCCATCAATCCGCAGAACAGCTCTGCCCTCAACTATTTGGGTTATATGTATGCCGACAAGGGGATAAAGCTTAAGGACTCCCTTGAATTGATAAAAAAGGCTCTCAGGATAGATCCGGGGAATGGGGCCTATCTGGACAGCTATGGTTGGCTTCTCTTCAGATTGGGGAGGTTGCCGGAGGCAGAGAAGAGGATAAAGGAAGCCTTGGAGAAGATAGGGGATGATGCCACCATCTATGATCATCTGGGCCAGATATACTATCGAGAGGGGAGATATGAAGAGGCCAAAACCCAATGGAAGAAAGCCCTCCAGTTGGATCCCCAAAATGGGGAGATAAAGGCGCGGCTCCAGAAATTAGGGGGATAGGTGGTTGTGGTTAGGTTTTCCTCCTTTATTCTCCTGGCTCTTCTTTTTTTTTCCTGTGCCCGGCAGGAACCGCCCAGAGGTGGGCCGGAGGATACTACCTTCCCGCAGATCCTCGATCACCTACCTCGTTCCTTAGCCACCAAGGTTTCCCTCCAAAGAAGGCTGAAGGTCTTCTTCAGCGAGCAAATGGATCGCAAGTCGGTGGAGGAGTCGATATTTATCTCCCCGCCTCTGTCCCATAAGGCTTGCTGGAAAGGTCAGCTCTTAACCCTTACTCCTGCGACTAATCTTTCTCCCAATTGCACCTATGTGGTCACCCTGGGAACTGGGTGTCGGGATCTGCACGGGAATCCCCTTTCCCAGGCCTACACATTTGCCTTTTCCACTGGGGATTCCATCGATCAGGGCTCCATTGACGGAAGGACCTTTTTCCAAGGGGAACCCATAGAGGGAGCAAGCATCTGGGCCTATCGTTCTCTGGGTGGTGCGAATCCCCTTGCTGCTCCGCCAGATTATGTTACCCAATCTGGAATTGACGGCCACTTCCAATTTGGCTATCTGGCCGCGGGGAACTATCTGATCTTTGCCCTCTTAGACAAGAACAGGGATGGTAAGTGGGACCCAGCCTCTGAACCCTTGGCGGTTCCGCCTAAGAGGGTGGACCTGACAACGGGGATTGGTTCTGTTAAAGGGCTTTACCTAAGCCTGGCCTTGCGAGATACCACTCCGCCGAATCTCATCTCCTTGCAACCGATGGATAGGGGAAAACTTCGGCTGGTCTTCGATCACCCTATGGACTCCCTGCAGATCTTCAACCCCTCCCACTACTTCCTGAGCTTCGCCGGGGGGAAACTCCCCATCAAGGGGATCTATCCGGATTATGGGAAAATGGACAGGGTTTACCTTTGGACAGATAGGCAGGAGGAAGGTAAGAGATACACCTTGAGGATGAAGGGGATAGGAGATAGGTGGGGGAATGCACTGAGCCTTTCATCCGTTGAGGTGAATTTTTCCGGCTCTTCCCTCCCCGATACGGTGCCTCCAAGCCTTCAATGGATGTCCCCACCAGATGGGGCCAAAGCTGTCCCCCTGGGGACAAGGGTTAAGCTCTTCTTCTCTGAGCCTATGGATCAACCATCGGTAGAGAAGGGTTTTGGCTTATTGGATATGGAAGGTGATACTATCTCTGGGAATTTTAACTGGCCGTTTCCCAACCTCTGTTGCTATATTCCCGAGGAGAGGCTTCCTGGATCATCATCTCTTCAGATTATTTTAGAGGGAGATAGGGCCAAGGATCTGGCCGGAAATAGGCTGAGCGACTCCACCCTTGCCTACGGTTTTTCCACCCTGAATCCAGATACCCTCGGCTCCCTCTCCGGGAAGATAACCTTAGCGGATACAACCCAAAAAGGGATGGTTGTCCTCTCCTGTAAGTGCGTGGATAGTCAAATAGGCTATGTAAAGCCACTGAAAGAACCAGGTCCTTATACCTTAGAGAGCCTAATTTGTGGCCGCTATATCTTAAGGGCCTGGCTGGACAGAAACTTCAACCACCGTTTTGATCAAGGGAAGCTTTCTCCCTTTTTCCCAGCAGAGTTCTTCACGGTCTACCCGGATACGGTGCGGGTGCGGGCCAGGTGGGAAACGGAGGGGATAGATATGGAGCTGGGGGTTAAAAGGTAAAATTTAGCGAAGCCTCGCCTTCCCGGCCTGGGACGGGCAAACCGTCGAGCGGGGAGCCTGCCCCGTGGGTAGTTTCACACCCTACGGGGCAAGTAAGGAAATCCTAAATCCGAATGTCGAAATCCGAAACAAATCCCAATGATTTCTACCGCACTTTAGTGCGGGTTCAGGGCCTTTAGGCCCTTTTTATTGAGGGCTAAGGTCCTCTTACCCCCCGTTTCAGCGGGGGTAGAAGTGTAGGATTCGGGGATAACGAGCCACGCGCTACGAGTGACGATAGGAGATGGGTTTTTGGTTGCGGCTTCGCTGCGTTCATCTGTGGTTTGGGTATACTTTGTTTACCCCAAAAGCTTTACCAAAAGGGCCTTCTGGGCATGAAGCCTGTTCTCCGCCTGATCAAAGACGACTGAGTGAGGGCCATCAATGACCTCATCGGTTATCTCCTTTCCCCTCTCCGCGGGGAGACAGTGCATGACCAAACAGTCGGGGTGAGCATAGCTTAAAAGTTCGCTATTCACTTGAAATCCCTTGAGAAGTTGGGCCTTTTCCGCAGATTTCTCCTTCTCCCCCATACTGGCCCAGACATCCGTATAGACCACATCCACCCCTCTTACCGCCTCCTTTGGATCGTGGGTTAGGGTCACCTTGCTTACGGTCGAATTTTTGGCCTTCCTGAAGATTCCCCTGTCTGGTTCACACCCCGGAGCTGTTCCAATTCTCAGGTCAAGTTGGACACGAGTAGAGGCATTGAGCCAGGAGTTGGCCACATTGTTCCCATCGCCCAGGTAGGCTATCTTTATCCCGTATATCTTACCCTTCTTCTCCTGGATGGTAAAGAGGTCGCTCAGTATTTGACAGGGATGGAGCAGCTCAGTGAGGCCGTTTATCACCGGCACCTCTGCCCACTTGGCCAGTTCCCGCACATCCTGGTGGGAGAATGTGCGGATTAGCACCCCATCCACAAAGCGGGAGAGGACCTTGGCTGCATCATAGATGGACTCCCTTCTGCCCAGTTGAATCTCCTGGGCGGTGATATAAATCCCTCTTCCCCCCAGTTGGTTCAACCCCACCTCAAAGCTTACCCTTGTCCGCAGGCTCGGCTTGTGGAAGATTAAAGCAACTGATCTGCCGGAGAGAAGCTGGGGACATCTTCCCTCTTTAGTCTTTACCTTTAGCTCTGCGGCGAGCTCAAAGACATCCTCAATCTTCTCTCGGCTGAAATCGGTAATGGAAAGAAAGTTACGCTTCATCTTTTCTCCCTTCGTATTTGTCTCAAACAATGTCTTATCCAAACAAGGGCCACAGATTACACAGATTTCACTGAATCTCTGGAACACGAATGACACGAATAAACGAATCTACACGAATAAGAATCACCGAGGTGGCAGAACCCCTCTTCTGCCACCCTCCCCCGTGCCGTGGTGGTAAGGGCACTTAATAACTGGCCGATAACGGTCAGATAAGGGCATCTGACCGTTCAATAATATCAAATCATAATAAATCTGCCAAAATAAATCAAGGTTAATAATAACCGATGGCCTAGCAAAAATTAGCACCCCTGGAAAGTCCTTGACAGGGAGGAGATGATTTGTTATTATGAAAGCAAGATATGGAATGGGTTAATCCCGTTTGACCTGCGGGAAGGAGTGTAGCGGAGAGGGTTTTAAAGCACAAAGCCCGGGGTCTGAAACATACATTTCAAGCTGGAGTTCAATAACTGAGGACAGCCGGGCTGCTGGAGGATTAATTTTCGGTGGGTCGGCTTTTGTATTTGGGCTTTTAGTATCGTGGGCTCCTGCTCTGACGAGTCGTCAGAACCCTGATTCTGACGGCAGAGAAAAAGGTGGGTAGAAGGAGACGGGGAACCGCAGATTAACGCAGAATTACGCGGATATGTGCTGGTAGGACTCTGCCCTATCAGGCAAGGTTCTACCGCACTTTAGTGCGGGTTAAGGGCCTTCAGGCCCCTTGGGTTTGAGTCCAGTGAACGGGCTAAAGCTCCGTTCTCACAACTTGTCAAGCCCGGTTGCTAAAAAAAATAGGAAGTGTCCCTATTCTATTTCCCATAGTGAGGGGAGAAACCCAAAGCAATCTAAGTTCAGCTAATCCAGCACTGCCTCATCACGATAGCTGGGAACAGAGACCTTCCAGCCCTTCTTCTCTTGGAGGAAATTAGCAAAATGGTGAGCGGCATGGGATTCGCCATGGGTGACAAAAACCTGTTTGGGGGGCTTTTTTAGGCTAGATGTCCATCTGAAGAGCTCGTCCCTGTCCGCATGGGCGGAAAAGCCGTGTATCTGTGCCACCTTTGCCCTGACGGGATATGGCTGCCCCAATATCCTCACCTCCTTGGCTCCTTCTACGATCTGCCTTCCCAGGGTTCCAGAGGCCTGATACCCCACGAATAGTATGGTGCTCTCCGCTCTATGGATCTCCTTGACCAGGTGATGTTTGACCCTGCCACCGGTGCACATACCCGAGCCAGCAATGATGATTACCGTCCCCTTTATGTGATTTATGGCCTTTGATTCCTCAGCGGTTCTGGTTGTCTTCAGCCCGGGGAGATCGAATGGTGACTCCCGCCGACGGATGAGCTCCATCATCTCCTGATCAAAGAGCTCGGGGTAGTGTTCGAAGACCTCGCTGACCCCTATGGCCATTGGGCTGTCCATAAAGACCATTAGATGAGGGATGCGATTCTCCATCAACAGGTTGTTCAAGTGATAAAGGATTTCCTGTGACCGTTCGATAGCAAAGCTGGGAATAACTATGTTGCCCCCTGCCTTCTCGGTGGAATTTATGACCTCGGAGAGCATTTCATCTATGTTTCCTTGATCCTGATGTAACCTGTCCCCATACGTGGATTCCACCAGGATGTAGTCCGCCTCATCAAATAGGGTTGGATCACGCAATATAGGCTTATCCCATCTGCCTATATCCCCGGAGAAAAGAATGGATCTCTCCTCCCCGTTTTCCCTCACCCTAACTTTTATCATAGACGAGCCGAGGATATGGCCTGCATCATAAAAGGTGGCCTCTACCCCTTCACCTATCTGCAGTGGCTCCTCATATTTTAATGGTGAAAGGAGAGAAAGGGAGCTACGCGCATCAGCAGTCGTGTAGAGGGGGATCTCCGGATGTGGTCCCTTTCTCCCCTCCCGTTTATGTCTCCTCCGTTTGAACTCAGCATCCTCTTCCTGGATATGGGCAGAATCCAAGAGCACAATCTGGGTTATCTCCGCTGTTGCCGCGGTGCAATGGATTTTCCCTTGGAATCCACTTTTGATTAGCTTAGGCAACAACCCACAGTGGTCAAGATGGGCATGGGTTAAGAGAAGGGCATCCAGGGCCTCCGGTGGAAAGGAGAATGGTTCCCAATTCCTCTGCTTTAACTCCCTTTCCTGATAGAGCCCGCAATCCACTAAAAACCTGGCTTTTTTGGTCTCCACCAGGTATCTGGAGCCGGTGACATTTTGCGCTGCTCCTAAGAAAGTCAGTTTAATCTGCATATTTGCCCCCACATGGTTAGCCATTAACGGTTCACGGGAATCAGAAATCAGCGGTTAACCTCTAACAATCAACCTATAAACAGTTGTCCGCTGTGAGGAATTTCCCCCTTCCCCTCATCCAACAATCTTTACTCCTGAGCTTGTTCCGATGCGACTGGCGCCAGCTTCTACCATTTGGAGCGCGGTCTGAAAGTCCCTTATCCCTCCGGCTGCTTTCACTCCCATCCCCCAACCAACGGTCTTCCTCATCAGGGCCACATCAGAGATCGTAGCACCACCGGGGCCAAAGCCAGTGGATGTTTTCACAAAGTTTGCCTCTACCCATTGGGCAACTACACAGGCCTTTACCTTCTCCTCATCGCTTAAGAGGGCTGCTTCAATGATAATCTTTACCCCAGTTTTCGGCCCAGCGGCCTGGAGAACGGCCTGCATATCCCGGGCAAGGAGAAGGAGGTCATTTGACTTCAATGCTCCTATGTTCATCACCATATCTACCTCCTGGGCCCCCTGGTCAACTGCTAGCTTCGTCTCTAAGGCCTTTACTTCTGGGAGGTTAGCCCCCAACGGGAAACCAACCACTGAACAGATTCTTGTCCCACTATCCGACAAGCTAGCAACACATTGGGTAATATAGCAGGGGTTGACACAGACGGAGGCAAAGCCAAAGCTTTTCGCCTCCTGGCAGAGCCTCTCTATATCAACTGGGGTAGCTTGAGGCTTAAGCAGGGTATGGTCTATTAGTTTGGCCATTCCAGACTTAGTGCTGATGGAGATGGGCGCAAGCTGGGGTTTCTCTTTCATTGCGGGTTCGATCCCCCCAGATTGAAGCAAGCCAGTAACCTTGTCTTTTATCTGGTTGATCTCGGTTTCTCTCATCATTACCCCCTACCTATGGAATAATAGGTGAATCCCAACTTTCTCATCTCCCTTGGATTGTAGATGTTCTTAGCATCCAGAAGGATGGGTTTCCTTAAAAGTTTCCTTATCCTCCCCATATCCAGTTCCCGCAGCTCGTTCCATTCGGTCATAATCACGGCCAGATCTGCCCCTTGACAGGCGGAGTATAGATCAGGGGTAAACTCGGCCCCATCCAAAATCATCCGGGCATTCTCCATAGCCATAGGATCATAGGCCTTTATCCGGGCCCCTAATTTTAGAAGTTCCTCAATTAGGTATATGGATGGGGAGTTTCTAATATCGTCTGTGTTTGGCTTGAAGGCTAGGCCCAGGATGGCTATCTGCTTCCCCTTGATCTCCCCCAATGCCCTTCTCACCCTCTCCACCATTCCCCTTCTCTGCTGGAGATTCACCTCGATTGTAGCCTGAACAACCTTAGCCTCCATTCCGGCCTCCTTCGCTATGGAGGCCAAGGCCATAGTATCCTTGGGAAAACAGGAGCCACCAAATCCCGGCCCGGCATGGAGGAACTTTGTACCTATCCTGCCATCCAGGCCTATACCTCTGGCCACCACCTGTACGTCCGCTCCTACCCTCTCGCAGAGATTGGCCATCTCGTTTATGAAGGAGATCTTGGTGGCCAAGAAGGCATTGGAGGCATACTTAATTAGCTCGGCCGTTTCCCAGTTGGTCCTGATAATCGGGGTCTCTAAGAGGTAGAGGGGACGATAGATATCAGCCATTATCTCAAAGGCCCTCTCACTCTCTGCTCCGACAACCACTCGATTGGGCCGCATAAAATCCCCGATGGCCGATCCCTCCCTGAGAAATTCTGGGTTAGAGACGACATCGAACTCTATCCCTTTATTTATCTTACCCTCCAATATCTTTTTTACCCTGTGGGCTGTCCCCACCGGGACTGTGCTTTTGTCCACAATAACCTTATAACTATCGATCAAAGGGGAAATCTCCTCCACGGCCTGGAGAAAGTCCCTCAGATCGACGCCCCCATCTGGCCGGGGTGGAGTTCCTATGGCCAGGTAGATTACCTCTGACTCCCCAACCCCAGAGGGGAGGTCAAGGGAAAATTCTAGCCTCCCCTTGGAGGTATTTATCCTCACCATCTCCTTCAATCCCGATTCATAGAAGGGTATAGTGCCCCCCTGCAAAAGTTCAATCTTCTTGGGGTCATTGTCCACGCAGATCACCTTATTGCCGAAATCGGCCAGACAGGCCCCGGTTACCAGCCCCACATAACCAACTCCCACAACCGTTATGTTTCTCAATCTACATCCCCTTTCTCTTGGATGAACTTTATCCTTTCCATAAACTCCTCTGTGCGGTTTTCCCCCTCAGCAGGATCAGCGAACTCGGCCAGGATGCGGAAAAAGGGGCGGTGGGAATCGGGGAGCAAGAGAACCCATCCCCCTGGATAGTGCAGCCTTATCCCGTCGATTAGATCCTGCGAGATGCCCTCAGTCTCCTTGAGCAGCGCGCGCATCACCTTCCCCTTTCTCTCCCGGGGGCAGAAGACCTCCCTCTTGACCAGCTTTGGCTCTCCAATTTCCTCCACCAAATCTGCTATCTTTCTCCCGCTCTTGGCCAGGAGCTCTAATATCTTCACAGTGGCAAACATAGCGTCACTTCCCACCTGAAAGTCAGGGTAGATGAATCCCCCCCTGGTTCCCCCCACAAGGCCCACCCCGGCTAGCTCGGCAACCTCCATCATTGCGCGGTGATCGTCCCTTGTGCGGATGACCTCCACCCCTCTTTCCTCGGCCAGCTTCTCCACCTCCTGGGAGGCAGTGATGGGAACAGCGATCTTCTCTGGCTTGTATATCTCCAGGAAAAGTAAGACCACCAAAAGCAAGGCCATATCGTTGCTCAGGGTTCTGCCCGAGGAGTCCACTATATAGAGCCTCTCGGCAACGACATCCAAGAGGAAACCCACCGCGGCCCCTATGGAGGTTACTATGGAGGAGAGCTGGTTCAGGGAACTGGTGAAGTTTTCTGGGCTGCGCGTGAGCCTCTGGGGGTCTAAGTAGGCATTCAGGGAGACGACCTCACATCCTAAGTTCCCCAAAATGGGAGGGAAGACGGTGGCAGCAGATCCATGAGAATAATCTATCACTAACTTGGGTCTCTGAGAGGCCAGAAGGGGGAGGTCTATGGCCTCCAAGAACTTCTCCTTGTATACCTCCTTTACCTGGGTGGAATGCTCCAGCTTCCCCATCGCTTCAAAGGAAGGGCGGGGAAAATCCTCCCTGAAGAAGAGCCTCTCTATGGATTTCGTGCGGCGCACGGAGAGGTCCTTTCCCCCCTCGTCAAAGAAGATTATGTCTGAGATCCTCCCCTCATAGGGGGATTGACGGATATGGATTCCAGCGGTTTCCTCCCCCCATTTCAGCTCAAACCTCAGCAAGGGAAGGGGGGTAACCCCTAAATCCTTAACCAAGACACCAGCGGAGAGGAGCCCACTGGTTAAGGCCCTGTTGATCATCTGAGATGAGCTGCTCGGATCCTGGGTAACGGCTACCCAACTGCCCTTGCCCCAAAATGCCCCGGCAGCCGCCCCTAACTTAGCGGCAAACTCAGGGGTGAGTTCTAAGTTGGAGATGCCACTTACCTTGGCCTCGGTGAAGAGTTCCCTATTCCACCTTTGACCCCAGACCAGGGCCGAGGAAAGGGTAGAACCGGCCTCGACCCTCTTGGATGGCCAGATCCGCACATTTTCCTTAATTACGGCTCCTTGGCCGATGAGACAGCCATCACCCACTACCGAGGAGGGAGAGAGAATGGCCTCGGCCCCGACCTCTGCCTGGGGGCCTAAGATTGTCCCCTGTAGCTTGGCCCTTTCCCCTATCCTTACCCCCGGAAAGAGGATGGATTTCTCTATCTCTGCTCCCTCCCCTATCAGGCATGCGGGGCCGATAATTGAGGAGGAGATCCTGGCCCCCCTTTTAAGTTTGCTCTTCTCCCCAACTACTACTCTTCCGTTAAACACAACTCCCTCTTCCACCTCCACCCCTTCAGCCATCCATACCTCTGCTCCCTCCCTGTGGATGAATTCTCCCTTAAAAGGCAATTGTGCTTTTCCCTCTAAGAGCTCCCAGTTGGCCAATCGGTAATCGTCTATGTTCCCCACATCCCTCCAATACCCTGTACCCACAAGGCCGTAGAGGGGGAAATCGTCCTCGAGGAGGGAAGGGAAGAGGTCATTGCTAAAGTCAAAGGGTTGTTGGGGAGGGACCTTGGTCAGAACCTCAGGTTCCACCACATAGATGCCACAGTTTATGGTATCGCTGAATACCTCACCCCAGGAGGGCTTCTCCAAATAGTTGGATATCCTTCCTTCCTTGTCCGTGATCACCACCCCATAGGAAAGGGGATCCTGGACCCTGGTAAGCACAACGGTAAAGCCTGCCCTCTTCTTTTTGTGGAAGGAGATGATCTCCCTGAGGTTGAAGTCAGTGAGGAGATCGCCGCTGACCACCAGAAATGTGTCATCCAAAAGGTCCTCTGCATATTTCACGCAGCCGGCGGTGCCATAATCCTCTTCAGGCTTTAAATAGGTGACTTCAACTCCCAACCTCTCTCCATCTCCTAAGAAATCCTCTATTCTCTCTGGCTGGAAGAAGAGGGGGAGGATAAACTGGGTAATGCCCTGGCCCTGGAGATGAAGAATCAGGTGTTCTAGTAAAGGCCTATTTACCACGGGAATAAGTGGTTTGGGTAGATTAACGGTGAGGGGGTGCAGCCTCGTTCCCAAACCCCCGGCCATAATCACAGCTTTCATAGATTGACCTCCGATGCCCAATGGTAACAATTTTGCTTTGTGAGGTCAACCCAAAAATTCCCTTAAGCTTGGGAATTTCAACTTTTGGAGGGGATGATCAGGATAACCCCCCCGCCACAGGGCAAGGCATCGAAGACAGTCACCTCCCTCTTGATGGGGGAGGACTAAGGAGGGGGTGAAAGTATATTCGCATCAAAAGTGTGCTGTCAGGAGTTACCTCCTGACAGCTCTTGAAAGGTCTGGAGACCTCCCTGCCTGTGCGGTGCATGCAGACAGGTCCCCCAATTCAAATGTGCCTCTGGCAACTGATTTGAATGTTACGATCCAAATGCGGGTTACAATAATAGACAGCAGGAATAAAAATCCGGTAAATCCTGTTATCCTCTCAAAATAAGCCCCGCCGCAGGTGGCTGAGTTTACTCTGATATTCTCAGTCGGATGGAATCTGACCTTTCAGGCAGAGATTTTACTTGACAGAGACCGAAATACTCTCTATTTTATCTACCAGCAGGCTTGGTGAAAACTGTAATTTGATCAAGGTTTTGCTGTCTTTGTGTAAATTGATAATTAAAGGTTTGACCCTGACATATGCTATTGTGGCGTCTTATACCCCCAGTTCCGGAAAAAAAATTGAAAGATTATGGTATATCAAGTAGTTAC
>CAZVGK010000039.1:0-4717 GCA_964626665.1 uncultured Gemmatimonadota bacterium
TGAAATCGTTGTATTTATCCGTGTTTGACCTTAAATTTTTTCCGGAATGTGGGATTTAAAGGAGGGGAAAATGTTCAAAAGGACATTGATCGCATTGGCTCTAATGCTAGTCTGCTTTGGTTCCGTTGTTGCCGGGGTGAGGTGGGCACAGAACTTTTACTCTCAGGTTAAGCCCATCAGGGTCAAGGACCCTATGGCGGTTGTGGTGGGGTCAACAAGGCCGGAAGATGAGATCTTTGAGATTACCATAGGAGATGTGGGGATGTATATAGGACACATCTGCATCGGTGTAGCCAGTGCCTATAGGCTGACCCAACTGGGGCTTGAGTCCCTCTACGGAGATGAGGCCCCCGAGCGAGGGAAGATAAGGGTTGCGGCCAATAGCTCATCTGTGACACTCGATGTTGCCTCCTATATTACAGGCGCCAGGGCATTCTATGGATGTGGAGAGGCGAACAAAGGTGCCCTTGCAGTAGATGAAAATCTGGGTGAAGAAGGGGATTTCATAATGGTCTTCCAACGGGAGGATACCGGTAAGGCTGTAAAGGTAACCTTTCATAAGCACATTTTCCTCTATCCAGAACGGAAGATATTGGAGAAGAAGATAATCGAGGGCAAGGCCACCCAGGAGGAGAGGGAACGGTTCTGGAAAAGGGAGCAGGAGAAGGTGAGGCAGATACTTCTTGATCCTCCAAGTGGCCTGTTTGAGGTTGAGAAGCTTGGTTCCTATACCTTTCCAGCAACAAATGTGGGTGGAGGGGAATAGTCCAATTGGTAACCAAAAGGGAGTAGAGGTAAATGGGGTAGGTCTCCTTTAATTTTATAAATAGCGGAGCAATCCGGTCACTACGAGGAGCGGAGCGACGAAACCATCTTTGAGGCCAAGAGGTATGGACAACGAGATTGCTTCGTCCCGATTTCATCGGGACTCGCAATGACAGCAACACTTCTTACCACAGCAAAGCCAGTTCAAGTGAAGGCGGGAAAGGGTCAAGAATAATAGGGTAGAATTTCAGGTCCTATTCTTACATCCAGACACGTTACTCTTAATTTTACATTCTCCATTCCAAACTTCATCAGAAGGTCAGAAGATCCTATGGAGAAATAAGCGACCTAAGGGGGTTAAGTTCTAATCAAACGGTCAGAAAGGAAAAGCAACAATGGGCCAAAAAGGGTTAAAATGTCTGTTGTTTGTGTTGCTCGGCTTTGCCGGTACCTATATTGCTTTGATAGGGGTCTATAAGCTGGGCACTGGGGCGACCATAATTATGGGACTGATATTTTTAGGGCTGGGGATTACCTTTCTCTTCTTCTCCATAACTACCTCAGATACCAGGAAGGGCAATTATTACGGTATATTTTCGGGGTTGTTTCTCTGGGCAGTTTTGGGGGAAGTAGTTGAAAAACTTGGCATAATAGCCATCGCGGAGTGGCAGATGTTCCCTCTGTTGGCCTTATTCACTTTCTTAATTGCCCTTATTGGAATCAAGAGGTATTTGCCTGCGGGACTTCTCTTTTCACTGGGAGGGTTCAATGCCATATGGCTCTTGCACTTTGTGATGGTAAATCAATTTGAACTTGGGGGAGAAACCTCCTGGATAACCTATCCCAGTTGTGCCATTTTCATCCTTCTGGTCATTCTCTTTGGTTACCGGATGACCAGAGCGGAGACAGATAACGAGAATATGGCCTTTTCTTTGGCTCTACTCCTAACAAGCTGGACCGTCTTGGAATACATCTGGGGATGGAAACTGCTCCCCGGCCCCTGGATGCTGTAGGGTAAATTTTGGATTTCTAATTCGCCCTCTTGGTAGAACTTGGCTCCATTGCGGTCGCTAAGTTCGAGAAAGAGAGCTGTGCTCAATTTCAGTTGTTGGAGATCGAGAAGGCGGAGAAGGAGATAGAGGTGAATTGGGAGAGCTAATTCCTCCTCTGTAATAAGAGCTGTAGCCTCCTCTCACATTGATCGCAGAAGATAGAGCCCTTCTGGTCGGTGTCGGTGAGGGTGTTGGAGAAGTGCATCACGCAGAGTCGATTTGGGCAGTGGCGGAGGCCAAAGAGGTGGCCCAATTCATGGGTGGTCTCCTTGAGGGTCCTATCCCTGAGGAGCAGTTCATTTGAGGGGAGGCCATAGAAGGTGGGATTAAGCCTGGCCAAGGAGATGATGGCCACCTTGCCCCCCAACTCCGCTTCCCCAAAGACGAAGTTAAGGCCAGGGGAGTAGAGATCCACATCAGCCACGGCCAGCAAAGGAAAGGAAAACTGATTGAATCTCAGCCAATTAAGGATGACCCGGGAATTGTATTGGTTTCTCTGAGGGTTTAATCCTGATTTGGGTAGAGGGATAGGGGGAGAGATGGGGAATTGGCTAATCAACCTCTCCTGCAGAGATTCCTGCAACCACTTCAGCAGCCTAAGATTGGTTTCCCCCAAAGGAAGGAGGAGAACCTCAAGGGACATCATTCATCGAATCCAAAAACTCCAGGTTGTTTTTTGTCCTCCTTAACCTCTCCAGCAAAAATTCCATCCCCTCCACCGGGTTCATCTCGTTGAGGAACTTCCTTAATATCCAAACCCGGCTCAGCTCCTTCTCCGTCATCAGGAGCTCCTCCTTACGGGTTCCGGAACGGTTTACGTCCATAGCCGGAAAGATCCTCCGATCGGAGAGCCGGCGATCGAGGACAAGCTCCATATTCCCTGTTCCCTTGAACTCCTCAAAGATGACCTCATCCATCTTGCTCCCCGTCTCCACCAGGGCTGTGGCCACAATGGTTAAGCTTCCCCCATCTTCTATGTTGCGGGCCGCGCCGAAGAACCTCTTTGGTTGGGCGAGGGCATTGGCATCCACCCCTCCGGAGAGGATCTTCCCGGAGTGGGGCATTACGGCATTGTGCGCCCTGGCCAGCCTGGTGATGCTATCCAGGAGGATGACCACATCATGTTTGAGCTCTATCAACCTCTTTGCCCTTTGGAGGACCATATTGGCCACCTGCACATGCCGATTGGGAGGCTCATCAAAGGTGGAGCTAATTACCTCACCCTTTACCGATCTCTCCATATCGGTGACCTCCTCTGGCCGCTCGTCGATCAACAGGATGATAAGGATTAATTCCGGGTGGTTGGCGGTGATGCTGTTGGCGATCTTCTGTAGCAGGATCGTCTTCCCTGCCTTGGGAGGGGAGACGATGAGCCCCCGCTGTCCCTTGCCCGTAGGGGTCAACAGGTCCATTATGCGGGTGGAGAGATCCTGGGGATCCCTTTCTAACTTTATCCTCTCCTGGGGATAGAGGGGGGTGAGGTTGTCGAAGATTGTCCTGTGTCGGGCCTTCTCGGCATCCACATAGTCCACCATGTCCACCCGCAGAAGGGCAAAGAACCTCTCCGTATCCTTGGGCGGCCTTATCTGGCCGGAGACCGTATCCCCCGTCCTCAGTCCAAACCTCTTTATCTGAGAGGGGGAGATGTAGATGTCGTCTGGACTGGGGAAATAGTTGTAGTCCGGCGATCGGAGGAAGCCATAGCCTTCGGGGAGGGTCTCCAAGACACCCTCGGCGGAGATGAGCCCATCCTTCTCGGACTTAGTCTTGAGGAGCTTGAAGATGAGGTCCTGTTTGTGAAGTTCGCTGCAGTCCTCCATCTTTAGCTCTTCGGCAAGGGTGAGAAGTTCACCTATGCTTTTCTTTTTCAGTTCTCTCAGATCCATATTGACCTCCTGCTCACATCTTTTCCGGGGCAGATATGCCTAATATCTTTAGGCCGTTTTTCAGCACGGTTAAGCTGACCTGAACCAAAAACAGCCTGGCCAAACTGAGCTCTCTCTCCTGGGTTACCACCCTATGCCTCTGGTAGAAAAGGTGGAAGGCAGAGGCCAAATCCTGCAGATAAAGGGTTATGTGATGGGGTTCCAGGGATCTGGCTGCCCCCTCTATAGTTTCCGGAAACCGAGCCAGACTCTTCATCAGGTCGATCTCCTCCGGCTCCTGCAAGAGGAAGAAGTCAACCTCCTTCTTTGGGGATAACCCTTCCCCTTTGGCATACTCCAAAATGCTGCAACCCCGGGCATGGGCATACTGCACATAGTAGGCGGGGTTCTCCGCAGACTCCTTCTTGGCTAAATCAAGGTCAAAAACCAGATGGCTGTCTGCCCCCCTGGTTAGATAAAGGAATCTGGCCACATCCTTTCCTATCTCCTCTATCATTTGTCTCAGGGTGATGAAGTTGCCCTCTCTGGTGGACATTTTCAGCTCACTTCCTCCCCTTTTGAAGCTGACCATCTGGTGGATAAGATAAGAGAGGAAATCGGCTGGAAATCCTAAGGCTTGAGCAGCAGCCTTCATAGAGGGGATGTGGCCCCAGTGGTCGGCCCCCCAGATATCGATAACCCAATCGAATCCCCTTCTCCTCTTGTTCAAGTGGTAGGCTATATCCGTGGCCAGATAGGTGGGTTCCCCTCCGCTCTTCACTAACACCCTGTCCCGCTCATCGCCCAGCCGGGAGGAGGCAAACCAGACCGCCCCATCCCTTTCATATACATACCCCTTATCTCTCAGGATTTCAATCGTTTCCTTCACTTTCCCCTCCCGATGGAGGGAAGATTCCGTAAACCATTGGTCAAACCTTACACCAAAAAGTTCCAGGTCACCTCTGATCCCGGTGATGATCCTCTCACTGGCGAAGTTCATAAAAAGGGGAATCGCCTCCCCGGCAGGAAGTTCCC
>CAZVGK010000039.1:4817-23318 GCA_964626665.1 uncultured Gemmatimonadota bacterium
TCAGCTCCTCCCCCTTCTCCTCCCTCAGCTCCTCCCCCTTCTCCTCCCTCAGCTCCTCCCCCTTCTCCTCCCTCAGCTCTTGGGCGAGCTCCACCAGATAATCCCCCTTGTATCCATCAGCAGGGAAAGGGAAGGAGGGGGCGAACAACTGTTCGTATCTGGCCTGGAGGGACTTTCCCAATAGCATCATCTGATTTCCGGCATCGTTGAAGTAATACTCCCTCTCCACCCTGTATCCGGCCCATTGCAGCAGATTGGCTAAAACATCCCCTAAGGCGGCCTGCCGACCATGGCCCACGGTGAGGGGGCCGGTGGGATTTGAGCTGACAAACTCCACCTGCACCCTTTTTCCCTCTCCCAGGTTACATCTCCCGTATTCCTTGCCGCTCTCAAATATCTCCCGCAGGGAGGCCACTATTTCCTTCCGGGATAGAGTGAAGTTGATGAACCCTGGGCCAGCCACCTCAGCCTTTTCAATCTGTTCTGGGGAGTAGCTTAGCTTATTTAGTATCTTCTCTGCTATCCTCCGCGGGTTTTCCCCTATCTGGGAGGCAAGGGAAAAGGCAGTGCTGGTGGTCAGGTCGCCCCAACTGGACTCTCGGGGGCTGGTCAATTCTATATCCTCTCCAATTTCCCAACCACATTCCTCTATGGCTTCCCGCAGCTTATCTTGAAGATATACTTTTATCCTCATTCTCCACTTCCTGGGTGGGGGCGTCCCCCCAGAGCTTCCCCAAAGCATACTTTTCCCTGGTCTCCGGGCGGAATATGTGCGCCACCACATTTATGTAATCCAAAAGAACCCAGCTCAAGGCCTTATAGCCCTCAATATGCCAGACCTTGGTTTGTAACCCCTTTGTCCCCTCCATTATGGCATCAGCTATGGCCTTTATGTGGAGATCTGAGTCCCCTGAGCAGATGACGAAGAAATCGGTGATATCGGTCAGGCCTCTGAGATCCAGAATCCTTATCTGCTGGGCCTTCTTGGAGAGGGCAAAGGAGGAGATAGCCCTGGCCAGTTCCTCAGGATTTGGGGCCAAATTGTTCTTCTTCTCCAACTCGATTAAGCTTTAACTCCTTGTAGTCTTTGCCCAAGATAACGGTGAGATCCAATTCCAGGTAGTCGCAGCTTTGTTGGATGATGTTTTCCTCACTCACCCCTAAGAGTTTGGCCAGCTTGCGCGCAGCATCCCTGTTTCCCACCCTATCCACGACCAAGCTTTCTAAGAGGAGAGGGGTATTCTTCACATCCACCACATCGTATCCCTTAAGGCGCAGGAATTTAGCTGCTTTTGCTGCCAGGCCATCTACCCCGCACCCATTCAGCACCTGCACCCGAGTCACCGCATGGGAGGTTGCGGGTGGCTTCCGGGGGGAGCGAGTGATAATAGAATAGAGGAAGAACACCACAACAAGGGAAAAAAAGACTATAGTGACCTCTGAGGGACCTCTTTTTTTAGTGAGAGCACCTCTTTTCCCCTTTTGGGGGGCTACTCTTCTTTTTGCCATTGGGAAGTTCTATGCCTGGAAACGAAATTATTTATAACTACGCCGGGTCCCTTCTTTCGGACAGGGCTTTAGCCCTGTCCGAAAGAAGCAGAGAACTCCCGACCACCTACGTCGGTCGGGACAGATTCCGGTATATACCTACGGGTTGATAAGGGAAAACCTTTGAATAACGAATTCGTCACCGGTTTGCTGTGCCATCAGGGCTCCGCCCTGACGGAGATTAATCTCGAATGCGGCTCTGCCGCTGCCCTCGAGGAGAACCCTATCTTTCTCCCCGGAAAGGGGGAGCAGCCCAGGGGCTTCTGCTTATGTTTATCTGCAGATTAAAGTATGGGTTGGGCCTGTAGTCAATCCCTAAATGGGAGAGAAAGAATCCCCTCCGCAGATCTCCCCTCAGAGGGCGATGGAGGTAACCCAAATCCATACTTAGGATTAAGGGCTCAGCCAGCTTATATCTGATAGAGTTTTGGTAAAGGGCAAAGTTCCTGGAGCCCTTCCCTGTGGAGAAGTAGAGACCATAAGATTGGGTAAGGGAGAGCCTCTGCGGATCGAGGAGGCTAAAGCCTTTACTGCCTTGCTCCCTTAGGTTAAACGAGCTTTTCCCTCCCTCCCCAGCCCCTGCTCTGCTGGCCACAAAAAGGAGACCAATTATCGCCAGGCCAATGAGTTGTTTTCTGAACATTGCTACCTCCTCCCTTTACGAAAACCTATCAGAATGCCCCGTTCCCAGAACGGGGATGAATGACATCTTTATAGTTCCCTCTCCCCTGGTGGGAGAGGGTTAGGGTGAGGGGGGAAATCGGAGCCAATTCTCACCCTCTCCTTAGTCCTCCCCCATCAAGGGGGAGGAGGAGTATTTTTGATGCCTTACTCTGTGGGCAGGGGGGTTATTCCTTTTTTAAAAGAACCTTGCCATATTTTTCCCCCACAACTTCTTCTTTGATTGAGTATAACCGGTGGTAGTCCTCAATGGAGAGGATCGCCTCAGCAAGGTTGATCTCTAACCTATAGGAGAGGGAAGATCCGTCTCCCTCTATTTTTTGGTAGCTGATCTTTCCCAGGCCCCCAGGCAGTTCCCTCTGGAAGCTCCCCGGAGCTAAAACAACCCGATATCCCCTGGGCAGTATCACCTTAAAGTCCACGGTCGTCCTCTCCTTCTCCCCGTGAAAATAGGGGTTATACCTCTTCTTGGTGGATAGCTGGACAAAATCCCGCAAGTTCTCGGTTATGGGCTTGCTTAGGTCAAAGTAGAGGAAGTCGCCGTCAGCAATCCCGTAGTGGGGGACCTTACAGCTAAAGGCTTCGATGAACTTGCTGGGTGACTCCTTGGTTTGGAGGCCGCTAATGGGGACTGCGCTCCGCGATATATGGTCAAGCTTCTTCTGGGCATACTGCTGCAATTTCTGCGGCGATAGTTCCTGGTGCATCTTTTTCACCTGAGCGTAATCCATCCCATAGTGCGTATCTCTCTTTACCAGGTAGGCATCGCCATTGGCGATTAACTGTAGCTCAGTCTGGATATTTTTCCCATTGCGCAAGCTATCGGCAATGGAGACCGGGATGGCCGAGAGGCTATCCCCATTAACCAGGTAACTGAGGTCCCCATCCAGATCTCGGTTAATCGCTAAGGGGCCATACTGGCCGTCCTTGAGCATAGGGTCGAGGTATAACTCCTGGTTGCCCAGATTCACAGCCACCAGGGGTCGGGAGATAGCGGAGAAGGACTGTGCCTTGAGATCCTCTTGGTAAAGCTGCAACCTTCTGTTGCCTAACAAGAAACAGAAACGGGGCTTCATCCCTGCGGACTGGAGAAGCCCATAGAGAAGGATTGCCTTGTCATAGCCGTCCCCGTAACCATCCCGCAAGCTTGTGGCCGCATCGCTCAGGTAGCCTCCGATGATTGAGATCCCTCCTAAAGGGATGGAGTTCACCTGGCCAGCGACGAAGTCATAAAGCCTCTTTAGCTTCAGGTAATCATTAGAGCCATTGCCAATAATCTGCGTCTCTTTCTTCCTTAGCTCCGGAGTGACCTGGGCCCTCTCCACCATTTTGCGGTTAAGGTCGGAGAGGAACCCCTTTAGGTCCGGGATATTGCTGTAGTAGAGGGTGGGGGCCAACTGGGTCAAGGGAGGTAGATCCCTCTCCTCGGCTATCCCCTTTTGATTCACCGCAGTCCACTCATATCTAATCCGGCTACCCTCTGTGTCCTGCGCAAAATCTACCCCAGCAGGTTGGTTGAAATGAAAGCTAACCCCCTGCGGCACTTCAATAGTTACCACCTTCTTCAGTAGCGGATCATGGAATTGAAAGCATTCTGCGCCATAGAAAGGGAAATGGGCATTACATCTTACCTCATAGTTTATCTCCACCACATCTCCCACATCCACAGAGGGGAAGGAGACTACCATAATGCCCACTGCGGGGTATCTTGGTCCCTTGGTGGTCGAGGGATCATCCATATCGTTGATCTCCTCCTTCCTCACCACCTCTATGGAACCGTTGGCGTTTATCGTCTGGGCATTTTTTATCTTCACCCCTTTAAATTTTCGGGCATAGGTTATCCGATACTCGCCAAACTGGTTTCTCCCCTTCTGGTTAAGGATCTTCCTGATTATATGGATGGAGGATGTGTAGCTTCCATCGTCGTTGAGCACCCAATAGTGCTCCGAAAGGGCAATGACCGAGTTCGCCCGGGGGTGGGTCTCCCTACCGGGGATCTGGGAGTAGTCATAGGCGAAGAGATTTGCCCAGACAAGGCAGAAGAAGAGAACCAAGGGCACATAGAATTTCCTATTCATCGTTCACCTCTCACTTTTTAATTATGATCATCTTCTTGTCGGCGATCTCCCCTCGCTGGGTGCAATCCTTGAGCTGCAGGTACTCCTCAGGGGTAAATTCCACTTTGTTGAGGGAAAACTCCCTACTGATGAGCAGACTCCGCTGCCCATCCTTTTGGAAGCGATAGCGCAACTGGTAACCGGCCTTGTCCACTAATGGGTTCTGCGGCAAGATGAGCTCCCCATAATCTGCGGCCAGCTTAATCCTGACCTCATCCTGCGAGGAGACAGTGAAGCGGGTTTTGAAATCGAAGTTGCGTTTCTTCAAGGCCATTTCTCCTAAGATGTATCTCATCAATCCGAAATCTGTGGAGATATAATCGATGGGGAACAGCGCATAGTTGGCATTCTCAATTAACGGCTCCTTCAAGGTGAACTTCAGCTTCAATTGGAGGTTCTCTCCCATCTGGGTCATTAGGTTGGTGGGTAAGAGCTCAAAGGTGTCTACCTCGGCCGTGCTGTTGAACCTCTTTACCATCCTGTGGATGTAGTTTTCAATATCCTTTGGGGACTGGCGGATAAAAAAGCCCCGATAGACCTCATCCCAGATGCCGGTAAACTCGATTTTGGCCTCTCCTTTGGCCTCTCCGCCCACGATCTCCAGATTGGTCACCGTCTTCAGCAGGTTGTCCTTGGCCGGCCTTACTGGCGTTAGCTTCAGGGGTTCGCCATACTTGGAGCTCACCAGGTAGCTGCAGTCCCTCTCCCAGTCCGGCAGATACTCCTTAGCCGTTTCGCTTGTTGCGTCATAGAGGGTATAATGGCCACTGGACTCCCTGATGGCCGTAATGGCATGGTTGAAATAGGGCAAGGGGACCTCCTCATCCCTCTTTGCTCCCGCATAGATCAACACTGGATAGGCTTCCTCACCAAGCAACCGGAACATCCCAGCCAGCAGGACGGCTTTATCCCGACAGACGCCATGCCTCCTCTCAAAGGTCTCAGTTATGTTATGGGGCTCATAGCCGGGGGCCTCCTTCTCCGTGGTTATCCCCATATACCTGACCTTTTGGGAGGCAAAACGGAAGATTCTGTCGATCCTCTCCTCTCTGGTTTGGGCATCATCAGTTAACTCCTTGACCTTCTTGATCATCCCCTCGGAGGCGCTCATATGCGGTTCTGTGAGGTTATAATACCATTTGGAGACCGCTGGCCAATCCTCAAATGTGGAGACCAAAACCCGCGTTCCCACCCTGGTTACGGTGGGCATCTTCGGCTCCTCGATAAGCTGAGGCATATCCTTGGCCACCCAGGTATAGTAGATCTTGTCGCCTTTTTTCACCATATCCTTTGAGACCCTATCAGCATCTCTCCCTTTCACTATAGTCTTCCTCAACGGGAGGTCTGCCGGGGCCACCGCCTCATATCTGTAATGGAGAATTGGCTGGAACTCCTGAAAAAGACAGAGGTCGCAGAAGTTATTGGCCAATCTGGTGTGGAAGCAAATTCGGGAAACCCGATAATGGACGAGATCTCCCACCTCCAGGTCAGGGATATTGACTGTAACCAACCTGTTGTTTGGATTGTAGATGTTCATACTCATCTGAGAGGGATTCACCTGATCCTTGAGGTTCTTGTCTATCTCCACCGGGACGATGCGGCCATCGGATTTAATCACCTCTATGGCCTCGATGTTTTGTTTAGTGAGTGCCCGGTCATAGTAGCCCTTGAATACCGAGCTCTCCCTTCTCCCCTTCTCCGTGAGCACCTTAACATAGTAATCGTCTTCGTTGATATAAGTTCCATCCTCGTTGTATTTTACCCGTTGATAGTCATCCACTAAAACCGTGTGGGCATTGGGATATTTGGCCCGGGAGATCGCCTGTGCCCTCTCAATTATCGCATCCCTATTGAGAAGTAGCTCATAGCCAAAACAGAGAGGGGCAAGGGAGATGGAAAAGAGGAGAAAAAATAGGGTTGCCCTCTTCAAATTCACCGATTCCTCCTTTCGTAAGGTTTTTTTAAGCATCTTTTACCGAAACCCATCTACTCCTAAAAATATTTCTGTTGTTGAGCGGTCAGATCCCTGATCTGAGGGTGCGTGACAGAAGAGGACTTCTGCCGCCTTCTAAGGGCCCTCGGCTAAAGCCGGGTTGGAGGTTTCGTGGTTCTTCCTTAGCTCTTTGTGGATTTTATCATCCACAAAGGGAGGACCTTCCGTCAGGGCAGGAGTCCTACCAGCACATCTCAAGCTTACTCAACCACAAATTCGCTCGCCCATCTTTGCAGTTTGGGTCCCTGGCGCCTGGCCAATAGCTCCTGCCACTTTTCATCCGTGAGCCTGTCCTTCATCGGCTGTTTGAACTCGTAGTAGGAGAAGGCCCCTCCCTTGGTCAGGGTAAGCTTTCCCTCCACTGGGGCGATGAGGTAGATGATGGATGGATTCCCCACCCCCTCTTCCAATACCTGCTGGGAGTTGACATCGGTGTGCACATCGGCCACTACGGCCATCCTTTGGTCGGTGCCGGATGTTATTTTTTTCATTAACTCTGGGGAGAATCTGGTAATCCCCTCCAGCTTGGACCCTATTTCCCAGATCAGCCTGTATTCCTCATCTCCCAAAGCCTCTCCTTGCAGCTCCTTGCGGGAGATGCTCGTCAGGGAGCTCAATAGCTCCTCGAATTGCTGGAGTTTCCCGCGCGGCCCCGTGGAGAGCAGCCCCTGGCTGTTTAGCCCCTCTCTAAGCTGGGTGATCAGAGCCTTTATCCGGTCATAGAGCTGGGGATAGGGTTCGACATATCCCTTAGTGAGCCTTGGGCGAGGTGGCAAACCAGTGGCCATCATTGTATAGCTCTGCTTAGCATAGAGAATGGTGTCATGCCTCAGTTCGGCCCAGGAACCGAGAGCGGTGTTCAGCTCCTTAAGGACCCAGGCCTTGCTCCCCATAAAGGAAGGATAGCCGTTATGCTTTCTCCCTACCAGCCATCTCAGACAGGAGAACCAGCTCCAATAGAGGTTTTCCTCCCAGGTCTTCTTATCAAGTTCGGTAAATTCTTCCCTCAGTTTCTCAAGCATCTGGTCATAGTTGCGATAATTAGTATCCCCTTCCTTTCTCAGGATCTTCAGAGCCTGCTTGCTTCCTAAAACTGCCAGCACATCCAGCCCGCGGGGGAAACATCTCTGGGGGCCCATTATTGTCTGTTCCATAGTGAAAGGATGACCATTACCGGTATACCCGATCACCTTGTTGTATACCAGGTTCTGAAGGATATAGGAGTCGGGGATGAATCTCTGTCCCATAAACCGGAAACCCTGAGTGAGCTGCGCAGCCCCTTTCCTGGCGGCCTCTACATCCTCCACAAGGGTGGAGACGATTTTGGGTTTCCTCAGCTCTTTGGCCTTTTTGATAAAACCATCGAGCCTTGTGGTGTCAGCGAGGGCCTCAATAGAGAACTTATCACCATAGACATCTTTGATTAGCTTAGTGTAGTCATCGATATCGAGGTCGTCTGTTTTGCCTACAAAGAAAACGGTAGGACGATAGATCCTCTCCCAGCTTTTCTTTGCCGCATCGTTCTCATTGAAGAGAGTGCAGATGAGGATCGCCTGCCTGGTGAGAGACCTCCCCTTCTTCTTTACATCCACTTTCCCGGCAAACATCCCTTCCCCTGGTTCAAGCCAGAAGCAGACTCTCCCATACCACATCATCGCCCGGAAGTAATGTTCAAACACCTCTGAACGGGTGTAATGGCCGCGGGGGAGATATTGGCTGTAGTCCTCAAGGTAGCCGAAGATGGGAGAAGGAGCAAACCCCCTATGCTGGGAGATTAGCACCAGCTCTTTCTCCACCTGGGGGAGGATGGCTGGAGGAATCTCCGCCTCCAACCCCAAGAGCCTGGCAGCTACCCCAAAGAAGCCCACATTTGCTAGGGCGGCCTCCCTCACCTTTCCCCCCCTGGCCTGCTCATACTGGTTCAGAGAGCCCCTGAACATAGCCTCGGTCAGCCCCTGGAGCTCATCGTTGAGCTTCTCTACCTCCACGGCCCTCAGCATATAGTCAAAGAGGATGTGGGAAGTATGTAGCAGGAGATCTGAGGTAACCAATATTGGCTCCCCTCTTTGTTTAGCATCCTTATAGATTTGAAAGATCTCCTCTTTTTCACTGTGAACGACGGTGAACCCCTCCTCGGTTAGCTTCGCTTTGGCCGCGGCGGAGAGCCGGAAGGAATCGATGTTACTCACCTTACCCAGATCCCAGCTCCCAGAATTGGCCAGAGAGAGGGTGGGGATAAGCAAAAATGAAAATAGAAGAACTAACTCCCTCATTTTGTGTCCTTTTTAAAATGTTTCTTGATCCTCTCAGGGGAGGCAAGAAACCCCCTCATTGAGACATTTTCTTTGGGTTAAGAGTAACTCCATGGCGAATTGGAGACTTTGCGCCCCCGATGAGGACAAAACCTCGGCAACTGTCATTAGTTGAATGGTAGAGGAAATGGTCAAAGAAGAAAATTTGGGGAAATTAAGTGAATCGAAGGGAGATAAGCTCCCTCTCCATAAAGGAAGTCTTAAGATCTGTGCTTTCCGGATTTAAACCTATCCTTTGTTGCGCAAATTAGCAGGCCTTCCCTTTGTGATTGGGTCAAATATAACCCATCGATTATGGCTTGTCAAGTCCTTTTCTTCGGTTTGTTTTTCTCCAAAAAAAACTTGACTTTGGGAGTTGAGATTGTTATATTTTGTTATAATTTGAAAAGGCCATTTTAGGGGAGAGGCATCCCCCCTCCGTGAGGTGATGAATGATGAAAAAGTTGGGTATTATCTTATTGACCATAGTCTTCCTTCTTTCCATAGTTAGCCTTCTGCCGGTGAAGAAGGTATCTGCCAGCGAAGGGCCAGAGGAATGTCTGCTTATGGCCGCCTGGCCGTGGGACGAGTATTATCATGGTAATAAAGGAGGTTCCTCTAACAATTCAGGAGATTCTTATGTTCCCACTCAGAATCGGGAGGTTATTCAAAGGAGTTCCACTATATCTGATCAATCAGGAGAGGTGAAGAAGATCAGGAACTATCCTTGGTATAAAAACTGGATTTGGAAGGTTGGCTTTTATCTACGGGTTTTCATCAATAAGTGATTCTTTGAGGAGACAAAGCCGTGGGTAGCAAAATGCCGAAATTAGACGCTTTAATCAAGGAGATTGAGGTTCTCCTTTACAAAGAGAAGGGGCTGGACAGGGCGGAGGCAAAGGTTGATGAGGCTACAGAAAAGATAATCACTTCACAATTGCAAGACTCTCCTCAAGCAGCACAGGTATATACTCTGGCAACGGAAGTCAAGATAGAGATTGGTAAATATGTGGAGGCAGAGCCTTATGCATTTAAGGCATTTGAGATTCTGAAGGACTCCGCCGAGAACAGGCTAAAGGGGAGAGTTCAATGGTGTATAGGAAGGATTTACAAAAACCTGGGTGATATGGATAAAGCCCGTATATACTTAGAGGATTCTCGAAGCACATATCGCACCATTGGATACAGGCAGGGTGAATTGGAGGCATTGAATGGTTTAATTCACCTTGATTTTATTGGATCCGAATGGTCATCTGCCAAGAAGAGATTGAAATATGCTTACCAAATAAATCAGGAGTCAGGCGATCGGCGAGGGATGGCCCTTTGCCTCACAAACCTGGCGACCGTATCTATACTTCTCGGGGAGCATAGTGCTGCTGAGAAGACCCTCTTGGAGAGCATCAAAATCAAGGAGAAGTTAGGGGATCCGCTTCTTTTGACCCACAGTTGGCTCTCGCTTGCTCGCTTATATCTGAGGGAGCGGAGATGGTCGGAGGCCTCTCGGCTCATCCAGAAGGCGAAGAAGGTAAGTGAGGAACATACCCTTTCACGCGAGTTGGCGATGAGCCTGGAGAGTGAAGGGGAGTTATACTTTGAGCGGAAAGAATATGTCAAGGCCGAGAAGAGTTATCTGGATGGTTTGAGGGTAGGGGAGCGGATATCTCCTGAAGGGGATGTCGTCGCAGAGCTGTGTCGCAAGCTTGCTGATTTGTATTCAGCTACAAAGGAGCCTGATAAGGCGATTGAATACGGCCATAGGGCTCTGGAGGTCTCAACCAAGCTTGGAGACAGATTCGAACAGGGGTGCTGTCATCGGGCGTTGGCTGTGGCTTATGGTTTAAAAGGTCTAAAGGATAAAGCCCAAGAGAAGTTTGCTAAATCTGTCTCCATTTTCAAGTCAATTGGGGAGCGGTTTGAATTGGCTTATAGTCTTCTGACAAATGGAGAGTTGAGCGGGAGGGTTGGTCTGCTTAGGGAGGCTTATGCCCTTTTTTCTCAGATTGAAGGCGCTGTTTTTTATAAGGCGCTTGCCGAACTCCAGTTGGCTAAGGTTGACCCTTCTCTTAAGGCTGAAATCCAATATCTACGAGAGGCTGAGGATATATTTCGAGCTAAGGGGGAAGCCGAGAAGCTCAAGGAGGTTGAGGTCATAAAGGCTGAGCTTAATAGGAGGCTAACTCAGCCTACAACCAAGAAGTATGAGGTCTTAAAAGGCCTGGCCTCACCGGAATTGGGGGAGGTATTTGAGGGGGTGGTGAGGGAGCTTAAGGCAACCAGGGGATTTGTTGCTTATCGGAGGGATGCCAGCAATGGGGAAATGAAAGTAGAGAGGAGCCACAATCTCACTGAGGAAGAGGCGAGGAAACTTCTCTCCCTGTTGACCGATAACAACGGTTTTCAGCCAGGGGAGCCTTTCATCCTCTATGACACCGAGTTGGACAATCGTTTTTCCTCTTTGGGAGCAGGTAGCGTAATGATCACCCCTTTTTCCAGTAAGACCGAAGGGAGAATAGACGGTTTCCTGTATGTGGATCGGCAAAAGCAAAAGCAAAAGGATGGGGAACCGTTCTTAGACAAGGAATATGACCTCTTCTACTATCTCTCAGAGAGGGTGGGCAAGGCGATTTCGGAAAAGAGACAGGGGGAGTTGGAAGAGGAGTTGAGTGAGTTAAAGAGGAGTATGAAGGGATCAGGGGTGCTCACCCATAATCCTCAGATGTTGAAGATATTGAAACTGATAGAGTTAGCCCAAGGTTGTGATGCGCCCACCCTCTTGACTGGGGAGACAGGCACCGGAAAGGACTTCATCGCCCGGATTATCCATCAGGGGAGTGCCAGGAAGGATGCGGGCTTTGTGGAGATACACTGCGGGGCAATTCCCAAAGACCTGGTGGAGTCAGAACTATTTGGTTATGAAAAAGGTGCCTTTACCGGGGCTGTCTCTCGCAAGCTGGGACGGCTTGAGCTTGCAGAGGGAGGAACCCTCTTCCTCAATGAGCTAGGAGAACTGTCAGAATCTACCCAGGTGAAGCTGTTGAGATTTTTGGACACCACCGAGTTGGAGAGGGTAGGGGGTAACAGAACCATAAGGGTAAACACGAGGGTAATAGCGGCTACCAACAAGGATTTAAAGGTAGAGGTGGAAAATGGGACATTTCGGAAGGACCTCTACTACAGGTTGAATGTGCTATGTGTGGAATTACCTCCATTAAGGGAACGGAAAGAGGATATACCCCCTTTGGCCCATCATTTTATAAAACTTTATGGAGACAAATATGGGAAGAAGGTCCAAGGGATGGCTCCCGGAGTCCTCCAGGCAATGATGGAGTATGACTGGCCGGGGAACATAAGGGAGTTGGAGAATATGATTGGGACGATGGTAATAGCAACCAGGGAGGGGGAAGAGATTAGCGTAGGGCTATTGCCAAAGCAGGTTAAAAAAATGCTTCAGCCGGAAGAGGGAGATGCTCCTACGCTGCCCAGCAAACTCGCCTCTGTTGAAAAAGAAGCCATTTGGGATGCCTTAGAGCGGACTAATGGAATAAAGACAAAGGCAGCCCAAATCTTAGGAATACATGAGGCTACGCTACGGGGCAAGATAAAGAAATACAAGTTAGAGAAAGTAATGGACAATTAGAAGTAAAATCTACTACGCTGAACAGCAATTCAGACACTGACCACTTGAGAAAGCTCAAGTGGTTTTTTTATTCCCCAGGGTTGAGTTATTGGGTTCAACATCTTCGTATTTTTCCACGGATTTGTCGTTTATATCCACGGCTATCTAAGTTTCAGGGGAAAAAGCAATTACAGTAAATTTAGATTTTTGTGTCGTGATAATCTACGAATTCTGCTAAACTCCAAAAATGGAGACATTTGCTAGCAGATATAACTCCAATAAAAATAACCACTTAAAATTTTCGGTTTTGATAACATAACTGGCACAGAATTTGCTAAGGTTATAAGTATAGATGTCTCCGCGTCCGTGGCTTGAAAGGCAGTCAAGAAAGAAGCCGGTGCTGCTTTGTTTGAGGACTCTGGAATTCTACGAATCACAGAGTCCTCCATCAAGGGGTTTGGGGGAAAGGATGTGCTTTCCCCCAAGGAGTAACAGGATTACGGTGTGAGCTGGCAGAGCACCGTAATCCGCCATAGGGGCGATAGCCCCTTGGAAGTTTGTGAACGAAGTGAACAAACTTTGCTTGGTGGTTGGAGGCAGCATTTGGGGGAACAAAATTAGCGGAGATGCCCCGCAGGCTCTCCCTTGCCTGCCACCCCTGCCAAGAAGGAACACGAATCACACGAATAGACGAATTTGCACGAAGAGATAGAAAGATCACATCGAGGTGGCACAACCCCGATTTTGCCACCTACCTTTGCCGTAAGAATCGGGGTTCTGATGGCTCGGTGGGGGTACTGTCAGCTAAGGGCACCTACCAGCTCAGACTAAATTTCTATTTTCTTAGGGTTCCTGCCCTACCAGCAGGGGAAAGTTTCATTTTTAATTCTCAATTTTTAATTGCTTTTTTCAGTGAGGTTCCGTGGTGAATTGTCACCAGGAGGCAAGCGAAGGCAGGGTAGAGGTGACCCGATAGTCTCCTTATGGTGCCAGAGGGGGAGGACTATTGATAAGGAGGGGTGCCCTCGGATGAGCTTGGTCACGCAGAATTCCGGTTTGCCACTCGCATTGTCTCAACAACCTGGCGGGTCTCATCAGGGGTCTGGGGCCCGCCAGGACTCCTATCACCTTTAACGAGGTGGCAGAACCCCGATTCTGCCACCAGGATTGCGTCAGAACAGGGGTTCTGACGCCTCTGATCGAGACCTTCCACCATAGGAGAAGCGTCAGGTTATGGAATCCGACTATAAAAAACCGAAGCCAAAAATGAGCCTGGAGCTTGACCAGGGAAAACCTCAAGAGAAGAAGAGCCTCTGGCAGAAGATTAAAGAATTCTTCGCTCAGGAACCCGAAGAACAAGGTGCAGAATACTGGAGGAACAGAGACCCAAGTGACTGGTAAGGGAATCTGCTATAAATTCCTTGACTTGGGAGGTTGAGAGGGGTATAAATTTGTGAGGCACATTTTACCAAGGGGGTGCAATGAAGGAACAGATAAGATTTTTGGCGTTAGTGCTCGTATGGGGGCATAGGAGAACAAAGCCACATATACCAGTTTTGCCCCAGGAGAAATTTAGTTAAAACAAGGAGGGAGAAATGCGTAAGATCAGTATAGGATTTGTATTCTTGGCAATTATCCTGGCCGCTATTCCCCTATATGCCTCAGGTGCGGGGGACTACAAGCTTGGGTTGACCTCGGTAAATCATGGAGAGGCTGAGCTTATTGATGATACTGGTTTGAGGCATCACATAGTCTCAACTAATGGTCTGGTCATTGATACTATGACCTGGTGTAATGGTATCCCTTTTGCTGATTTGAGCCAATACCTGTGCCCTTATGACAGCATGGTGAATTGGTTCAGGCCTCTTGCCCCTTGTTCCCTGTATGAAGTTGGCGGTATGTTTGCCAGCTCAGGGACTGCAAAGCTCTTTGTCTGTAGGTATGGGTACTTCTCCAGTGATTTCTCCTTCCCCTGGCCAGTAACCGATAATGAGTTGCCTGGCCCAGCCGAGTGGGATATCTCTGGAACTGGTGGCTGGGAGGAGAAGGACTTCAGGGAATATCCTTCGGATCAAGGATTCATCTTACAATTCCCAGGGGACAGCCTCTTCGCGGTAGGCTTTGGGTCCGACAGTGAGGCAAAGCCTCATATTTTTTATGACGATTATAGCCTGCATCCTGCGATCTATCCTGACGAAAATGGTGTATTCCATTGTACCCAACATTGGCGAATCACGTGGTGTCATGATGGCCATTGGCAGTGGAATTTGAGACATCCATGTGAGCCCCCACCCCCTTGTATTTGGTGTCCTGAGCTCAATATGAGGGCGGTTGTCAACTATTATCAGGGTGTTCCCCCCTTCTTACAGGTTCTGTGGCAGAGGAATAATACCTGGTTGAGGGAGAATATCAAGATAACTGCCTTGCTGTTCGATTTTGATGGCTGGATTGCTGAGGCTACCCTTCATTATACGGTCAATGGTTCAGGGGACACATCTGAGGTCCCTATGAGCATAGAGGCGGAAGAAGGAAACAGATTTCTTGCTGCCGGTTATCTTCCAGGTCAATTTTCCTCGGGTGATACTATAACCTACTGGTGTACCTGTGTGGACAACGATGGCAAGCCCAACAAATGGGTGGGAGATGCGGTTAAATCCTTTGTCATTAAGAAGCCGCAGAACCCTGGGGCACAGATACTACTCGTAGGGGACGGGAATGTTAGCAAGCAGAGGGCCAGATACTATGAGAATCTGTTGGACAGGTTGGGCTACTCCTATGAACCCACCTGGTTTGCTGAGGAGAATTATGGGATAGACAGCTCAGTTGTTCTCCATACCTATGAGGGAATGGGATGGGATGCTATAATCTGGTTTGGATGGGGGTGTGGGAGCCTCCCTCGGCCGGATGGTTTGGAGGCTGACCATCCACTTATCAGGTATCTGGATAGTGGAGGGAGGCTTTTTCTTGCTGATCAGGACTATTTCTGGAAGAAGGGTATAGAAACTGGGGTTGAGATCAGCTTTGAGCCTGGAGACTTTGCCTATGACTATCTAGGGGTTCAATCCTGTATCAGCGATCCCAATATGCAGGATACCATCAGCCTTGGGGATACGATATTCTATGGGGTAGATGCTGATGACCCCATATCTGGGAATTTCTATGAGACCGCTGTAGAGTTACATCCGAGATGTGTTGGGGTTGCCAATTGGGCTGACTATACTGAGGCTACAGCCCAGGGTGTGAACATCTTCAAGGGAGGAAAAAGCGAAGAATACAGTGGTACTAGGTTAGAGGGTGCCGAAGGGTTCAGGACTGTTTTTCTGCCCTGGTGTTTTGAGGCAATTGTCGACTGTGCGGATACCAACATCCTCACCCTCCAGGCGGATACGCTAATGTTGAATATTCTGAATGATTGGTTTGAGCTGGAAGGTATGCAGAGAATTGAGGCGGGGGTTGTGCCTCGTTCTTTTTCCTTATCTCAAAACCATCCCAATCCGTTCAATTCTAATACAGCTATCAGCTATCAGTTGTCAGCGATCAGGCCGCACCGCACCACCCTAAAAATCTACAATATATTAGGAGAGGAGGTGATAACCTTAGTTGACCAGGAGCAAAGGGTGGGGAGGTATGAGGTGGTCTGGGATGGAAGAAACAACCAGGGAAAGGAGGTGACCAGTGGCGTATATCTTTACCGGCTAAAGGCCGGCGAATTTACCGCAGCAAGGAAGATGGTTTTGTTAAGGTAGCTTAAATTTAAGAGAGGAGGAAGGAACGATGACAGACAAGGATTGGTTGATGAATGTGGAGAATGAGACAAGGGGAGGTAAAAATGGTTATTAGAAAGCTTTTGAGGGAAATTGTTCTTGTGGTCTGTTTCTTTATCTTAATTTCCCCCCAAATTCTCTTCGCCTGGACAACGCCGGTGAATATCTCCAATACCTCAGGACACTCAAGGTACGCTTCATTAGCGGTGGATAGGAATGGTCATATTCATGTGGTTTGGGAGGATGATACCTCAGGGAACAACGAGATTCTCTATTGCTTTTGTGATGGAGAGTCCTGGCATCCTTCCATCGATATCTCAAATGATGCCACCGACTCGGAAAGGTCGGACATAACGGTGGATGCCTTCGGACAACTCCATGTGGCCTGGATAGATCACCAGTCCGGGGAGATATACTGGACTTTTTACGCTGAAACCTCCTGGACCTCTCCGGTGAATATCTCCAATAATCCAGGTTACTCCACCTGCCCCAGTTTAGCGGCCGATGATTCAGGCAGAGTCTATATCGCTTGGCACGACATTGGGGGGGAGCAATCCGATATCTACTTCAGCATTTATGATGGAACCTCCTGGTCACCTCCCCAGAATGTCACCAATGATGCGGTGAGCTCAGCCTATCCCGATATAGCCGTTGACTCTAAGGGATGTGTGCATTTGGTGTGGATGAACTATGGTGCAGATATAGAGGCATATTACTCGAAATATGATGGGCACTCCTGGTCAAGTTGGGTTAATGTCTCTAATCTTGAAGGATACTCCTGCGATCCAAAGATAGCCCTGGATTCTCAGGATCATCCTCATGTCGCCTGGGAGGAACGTGAGCACGGTTACGAGGTTTATTACACCCATTTCGATGGAGAGGATTGGACTGTTCCCTATAAGCTTTCCGGCAGTGACTGTCATAATCCCGCTATTACGCTTGATTCTAAAGACAAAAGCCATGTAGTATGGGGTGGGCCAGGGAATGGAATTTACTATACCTTTGGAAATGATACTTCTTGGTTTTCTCCCATTGATATTACAGATTCTTCTGAGGTAATTTGTTTATTGGCTGACATAGGGGTAGATTCAACCCATCTTCATGTGGTGTGGACCAAAGCCATTGATCGGACCCGTGCTGAGATTTACTACAGCAGCCATAAGTTAAGTGGAATAGAGCCAGAGCGGTGGAGGCCATTTCCAAGTGGGTATAAGCTGGAACAGTGTTATCCTAATCCGTTTAACCCGACCACTACCATCCGCTACCACCTCCCAGCGGTCAGCAGTTAGCTTAAAGATCTACAATATCTTAGGAGAGGAGGTGATAACCTTAGTGGACCAGGAGCAAAGGGCGGGGACGTATCAAGTTGTCTGGGATGGAAGAAACAATCAAGGAAAGGAGGTGACCAGTGGAGTATATCTTTACCGGCTAAAGGCCGGCGAATTTACCGCAGCAAGGAAGATGGTCTTGTTAAGGTAGCTTAAATTTAGAGAGGAGAAGAGAACGATGACAGACAGGGATTGGTTGATGAATGTGGAGAATGAGACAAGGGGAGGTAAAGATGAATATTAGAAGAAAGCTTTTGAGGGAAATTGTTCTTGTAGTCTGTTCCCTTATCTTAGTCCCCGTAAATCCCCTCCTCGCCTGGACAACGCCGGTGAATATCTCCAACACCTCAGGACACTCAAACTATGCTTCCTTAGCGGTGGACAAATATGGTCACATTCATGTGGTTTGGGAGGATGACACCTCAGGGAACAACGAGGTTTTGTATTGTTTCTACAACGGAGATCATTGGTCTGCTCCTCTTAATATCTCCAACGATCCAACGGACTCGGAAGCATCGGACATAACGGTAGATGCCCTGGGACAACTCCATGTGGCCTGGATAGATTACCAGTCTGGGGAGATATACTGGACTATTTACAATGGAACCTCCTGGTCTCCTCCCCAGAACATCTCCAACAATCCCGGGCATTCTACCTGTCCCAGCTTAGCGGCTTATGATTCAGGCAGGGTCTTCATAAGCTGGCATGACATCAGAGGGCAATCTGACATCTACTTCAGCAGCTACGATGGGACCTCCTGGTCATCCCCGCAGAATGTCACCAATGATCCGCAGGACTCAGCCTATCCCAATATAGCCGTTGACTCCAAGGGGTGTGTGCATTTGGTATGGATGAACTATGGTTTGGACATAGAGGCATATTACTCAAAATACGACGCGAACTCCTGGTCAAGCTGGGTTAATATCTCCAATCTTGTGGGATACTCTTGTGATCCAAAGATAGCCCTGGATTCCCTGGATCATCCTCATGTGGTCTGGGAGGAGAGACAGTGGGGAGACCAGGAGGGGTATCACGTTTACTATGCCCATTTCGATGGGGAGAATTGGGCTACCTCCTACAAGCTTTCAACTGGAAGTAAAAATTTTAACCCTTGTATATTAAAGCCTAGAGCCCGAAACTGCAGAAGGTAGGCTTATCATCAT
>CAZVGK010000040.1:0-23221 GCA_964626665.1 uncultured Gemmatimonadota bacterium
TTGTTGATACTCATTCGCTGAAAACCTCACTTGCCTCTTTTATAATTTGAGGGGGGATATCTATGCCCAACCTTTCAGCAGCTATCCGATTCAAAGATAGCTTGGTCTTTCTCGGTATTGAACACTCGATATAGGCTGGCCTTTCGCCATTAAGTATCCTTAAGGTGATTTTTGCTGCCTGTCGGCCTAAGTCATTGTAATTGCAATCAAAAGAAAATAGCGCTCCTGCTTTAGTGTAAAGCGAAGAAAGACCAACAACCGGAAACTTCTCCCTTAAACTTTGAAGCAGTAAATGCTTTACTGAACCAGGAGAATATATCTTTGAATCGGGAATCATCAGGAAACAGTCTATCCGACGGGAAATATCTTTTAGCGCATTAGGAAATCCTCCTTCTGAATCGATCCTTTTTCCAATAAATTTGAAGCCCATTTGACGGCCAATCCGGGATATTTCCTTGTATGCTGCAGTCAATCCAGGCGAATATATCACACCGATCTTTTTTGTATCAGGAAGTATCCTTTTGATCCCCTGTAATTTTATCTCAACAGGAATCTCCATTGATACCCCGGTGATATTTGAGGTAGAAATTTCCTCAGGGTGGAAAACCATACAAAACACCACCGGGATATTCTTTATCTTCTCTTTGGCCAATTTCGATGCCTTTGTGCCCAGGGTAACAACTACAGCCGGTTCTGCCTTGTTTATTCGGGAATAAACTGCTGCAGGTTCCTCTTTCTTTAAGTTGTATTCAGAAACCCATAGAGGCACTTTTTTAGCATCAAAGAATCCCTGGAATCCCTCCCAAGCCTGCCTGTAGGCTTCTACATCAGATGGGAAAACTACTGAAACTACTGCCCGCTCTGCTGCAGAGCACCAGAGAGTAGAAAATACCAAACAAGCAATTGCCAAGAAAAGAGGGGTTTTCCTTATTTCAACGCCCAAATTCATCTATATGAGATCTCCTAAAATTTGCAACTGACGCTTGCAGTTATGCGGCGGTCGACTTTGTCTGCACCAACCCACCCAATTGGATTTGATTCATAGTGTATGTCGTTAAGTAGGTTAGAGGTAGCTACCCCAAACTCAAAATTATCCATAGGCACATAGGCAATCCGGGCATCAACAGTGGTATAAGAAGCGACTTTTTGCGGTGCAGGCAAAAGACCCAACGCCGGGTTAGCTGCATCTAACATCTCATAAAACTTATCCACATAATGAAAGGTTAAATTGGACGACCATTTGGCAAATTTAGTGTGTAAACCAATGTTGCACATGTTCTTGGGGTCTATCTCCAAGTTGCCAAAGTCACTGCGATGGATCCTCTGATAAGTATAGTTGACGAAACTTGTTAACCAGTTGGCACACAGAAAATCAAGGCCCAATTCCACTCCATGCTTATGGCCATTAACTTCATTTCTCGGAGTGATACTTAAGTCGTTAGGAATTAGACCTCGGTAATCATTGTAGAAAATGGCGCTATTTAATTTAATCCGTTTGGCCGGGTGGCCGTAGTAAGCTAATTCATAGGAAATAATTCTTTCTTCATTCAAAGAAGGGTTAAATGTAAACGGGAAGATATTGCCCCAACCATAGAGCTGAGCAAGAGAAGGCAGATAATACCCATTGGCAATAGTTAGAGCAAGACGTTGTCTCTCAGCTGGTTTATAGATAATGCTGCCCCTTCCAAGACCAACAAAGTCCAGTTCAGAAAAATATTCTACCCTGCCTCCTAAGGTAAGGATAAGTTGATCCGTGGCATGATATTCATTTTCTGCCTTTATGGCATAGTCTTCGATATCGCTATCATGCCTGTCACCTACATTGTTTTTGACTGTAAAATCAACCATCTTCCCAAATCCGCCTATACTGGTTATGTTCTTGCCCCATTTGAAGATGCGCATAACTTCAACCTCATGGTTTGCGTCATTCACACTAATCAGTTCTTCCACAGCGTTTTTAAACTGTTTATTATAGAAAAGACGCATCCAGAAGTTGGGTCGGTCATACCGCAGAGTAAAATAGGTGTTTTTTACATTCGTACAGTGGCGAGTGATTGCATCATCGCTATAACGATGTCGAATATCCGCGGAAATGGACGATTCGTCACCAAGATGATAGACCACCCTGCCAGACACGTAGTTGGTTCGGCTATCTTCGTGCATAAAGAAGTCTCTGGGAGGAGACATATAGTCAGACTTGAGATGGCCGACGCCAATGCTATAGTCCCAGTTCTTATATCTTCCACCGTAGAGCACATCACCACGTACTGTATTCCAGTTACCGCCTACCAAATTCACTTGAGCTCCTTCTAATTGTTCGGGGGTTTTGGTGACGATATTGATTACCCCACTGAAAGCAGAACCGCCATAGAATACCCCACCGGGACCCTTAACAATCTCAATGCGTTCGATCTCCTCCAGAGCTACAGGTATTAAGTCAACATATGTGTGATTCACATGGTGCAGATATGCACTGCTACCATCGAGTGTAATCAGGACATGTTGAGCATCAGCGAACCCACGAACGCCTATAGCATGGCTGCTTACAGAAGTTTCCCTTATCTGTATTCCGGTCACATTCCTTAACACATCAGCAATACTTGTTGCCCCTGATTGTTTAATGTCCTCAGCAGTAATGATTTCTATGTTTGATGCCGCTTCAGTGATGGGTTGTAGCCTTTTGCTGGATGCAAACACTACCGGAATCTCCATAAAAAGCAGTTCCTCATCTGCTTCCTGCTGAGCCAAAGCGTCAGAAGCAACTCCGACAACCAACATTGCAAAAATTGCTAAAACCAAAATACCCTTCTTCATTTCCTCCTCTTTTTTGGGAATTATATCCCCGGTTAAAAATTACAGTTATTGACCCCTATTTCGTTAATGTTATAGTTCTTAGTGATTATGAAGATCTGCACAAAGCTGACTAGATAATTCGCTAACAAATTTTCAATGCCCAAATTCATCTATATGAAATCTCCTAAAATTTGCAACTGACACCTACGGTTATGCGGCGATCAATCAAATCTCCCGTATGCCAGTTACCTGGATTCGAATCTGGAGGATTTGATTCATAATGCCTGTTTTCAAGCAGATTGTAAGCGGCTACGGATAACTCGAGATTGTCTATGGGACTGTAGGCAATACGACCATTCAGAGTATAGTAAGACTCTACCTTTGACGGTTGAGCAGTACCAAGCGTGTCTTGTATACGACCGAATACCGGGTTGGATGTCAGGTATATCTCGTGATACTCATCCACATAATGGAAAGTAGCATTCGCTGACCATTTGGCAAGCTTGGCCCTTAAACCGAAATTGACTTTGTGTTCCGGGTCCACCGCCAGATCGCCAAAATCGTCTCGGTGAATTGCCTGGTAGGTATAGTTGACAAATCCTCTTAATCGATCCGAAACAATGAAATGAAAATCTATTTCTCCACCCTTTTGATGGGCATTGGCCACATTCTTCATAGGACCTGCCTGGGTATTGTCAATCAAGTCCCGGTAATCGTTGTAAAAAATGGCGGTCTTTAACTGAACCTTCTCAGTTGGCTGGCCGTAATAACTCCATTCATAGGATGTAATCTTCTCTTCTCTCAAAGAGTAACTACCTAAAGCAAAGGGATAAGCAATACCTTCATTCGTATGCTGAAAGAGAGAGGGTATGTAATAGCCGGTGGCTATGGTAAAACGGAACCCCTGATTCCATGTTGGCTTATAAATAACACTGCCCCGTCCAAGGCCGAGATAATCTAAATGCGTATGATACTCTCCTCGAGCCCCTAAGAAAAGTATGAATTGGTCATTAAAACGGCATTCATTTTCTATGTTTAACGCCCCGTCTTTTACATCGTGTTTTTCGAGGTTCCCGATTTCCGGTCCTCCAGGGAATGTTTCCTTAAGGGGTTCTACTTCCCAGGCAGTCTGTTTTACAAACCCACCCAGAGAGGTAACATTCTTTCCCCATCTGAAAGAACGAAAGATCTCCAACTCATAGTTAGCATCCTTTACCGAATAGGTCTCGTCCCAAAAGGTTTTTTCGTGGTTATTATAGAAAAAACGCGCCCAGAATTCGGGTTGACCCCAACGTAAGGCAATAAATGTCGTCTTGGGTTGACATACAGTAGAGATGACATTTTTAGCATCTGAATATCGAGCCATTAAGGATAATGATGATCTTTGGTCCAGGTTATAAATGGCTTTCCCACCAAAATAACCAACTGAAAACTTCTTTCCTTCTATACCCTTCAGTTGGGGGGCTTCCCACTCCTCGACCTGGTGATAACCGCCAGCAATGCTATAATCTAAATTCTTATAGCTTCCGGCATGTATTAGGTTGCTACGGACTGTCTCCCAATTACCACCTACCACATTTAATTGCGTCCCCCTTAACTGCTGGGGAGTTTTGGTGATGATATTGATGACACCACTGAAGGCATTACCGCCATAGAAAATTGCCCCTGGCCCTTTGATGATCTCAATGTGGTCGACCTCCTCCAAATCAACCGGCGCCCAATCAAGAAATATATGGTTCGCGTGATACATAAAGACATTATTCCCATCCAGGGTGACAAGAAGATGGCCGGTATCACAAAAGCCCCGAACTCCGATGACATGCTGACCGGCGTCTGATTCTCTGACATCTATTCCGGCAACCGATCTTAAAACATCACCGATATTGGTGGCTCCTGACTCCCTAATGTCCTCAGCAGTAATGATTTCTATGTTTGATGCCGCTTCAGTAATGGGTTGTAGCCTCTTGCTGGATGCAAACACTACCGGAATCTCCATAAACAGGAGTTCCTCTTCTTCCTGGGCCAGAGTATCAACACCACTTCCTACAACCAACAGCCCAAGAATTGCCAAAGCCAATATACCCTTCTTCATTTTCCTCCTCCTTTTTTGGGGATTATATCCCCGGTTAAAAACCGCACCTATCCCTCTATATGAACTTGGCTTCCTTGCGGTCGCTAAATTCTCCAGAGAGTCTCCTGACCCTATGGCGCTCCGCAATCCCCCACTCGCTCGGATCGCTCCGCTGTCAAGACTGAAGAGGGCATACCCCATTCAAACATCCCCCGACGTTGCGGAATCTCTTAGAAATTCCGAAACGTCCCGTGTAGTAAAGAATTAAACCTTGAAGGCACAGGTATGTCTGTTCCCTCTTGCCTCCAATTATATCGGTAAATATACAAGACAACTTTAATCATTTCTTCCACTCCTCTCGGCTATTATGATTGGAACAACTGAGATGGCAGAATTCCTCCAACATAGAATAGGCGTTTTGCACATTGGAACCCCTTGTGCTACAACGGATTCCAGAACCACATTTTTTGCTTTTACCCCCAAATTTTCGCTCAGTCCTGGTCGGATAAATTCAACCCCTACATCTCAAACCCTTGTAGAGGTTTGATTTATCGAACCCGAGGTTCATACTTGTTTCAGAACCATTTCAAAAACCTTAGAATTAGAGGAGAAACCTTAGAGTTGTTTCGCTCGCTCCTCTTCAGTGGAGTAATCTGACTGTTCGGAGTTAGATCTTTTTGTTCACAATGACAAGAAGAATTTTGGGATGTATTTTACTAACCTGAATTATTCATGCCACAAATACACCAAGCCCCAAAGTGTTGATAGAATAGGGATTAAAACAAAAGGTTAGAGGCTAATGGAGAGCGACTCAATTTACAAACCGAAGTGCTCTAATGTCTTATATTCTTAGTGTCTTCGTGGCAAAGGTTTGTGAATAATCCGGGCTAAAGGCCTCAAACTTCTGAGATCCCTCCAAAATCACTTAAATGTTAAACGCTACCGAGCATCTAAGGCCTTGCGCACCTTGTTGGATATCTCCTCCAGGGAGAATGGCTTGTGCAGGAAATCCTTTACCCCCAGGTCCAATATCCCTTGGGCGGCAGTGTTCTTCGCATAGCCACTGGCGAGCAAAGCCTTTACCTCGGGGTTAATCCGTTTCAGTTCCTGGAAGGTCTCCTTGCCCCCCATCCTGGGCATCATCATATCAACGATTACCATATCTATCTTTGCCTGATGCTCCCGATAGAGATCTACAGCCTCCTGTCCATCAGAGGCTAACATCACCCCATATCCCAAGTTCTCCAGGATGTCCTTCATCAAATGGCGCAGAATCTCCTCATCATCAACCACCAGAATAGACTCACTTCCCAAGGATACCTTCTCCTCCTTTCTCTCGGGCCGGATGAGTGAATCCTGAGCAAGGGGGAGATAAATTTCAAATGTTGTTCCCTTGCCTGCCTCACTGTAGACGGATAGGTAACCATTATGGTTTTTTACGATGCCATAGACCATGGCCAGACCCAGCCCTGTGCCCCTGCCCTGCTCCTTGGTGGTGAAGAAAGGATCGAATATCTTGGTCTTCGTTCTCTTATCCATTCCCATACCTGTATCCGAGACTGTGATGCAGAGATAATCCCCGGGGGTAGCTCCTAAGTGTTTGGAGGCAAACCCTTCATCCAGATGCACCTGCCGAGAGTTGATGGAAAGCTGCCCACCATTGGGCATTGCATCCCGGGCATTGACACAGAGGTTCATCAAAACCTGCTCTAATTGATTTTGATCCCCCTTGGTGAGAGGATTGTCCTCACATAATTCTGTCTTGATCTCTATCCTCTTGTCGACGGATGCAGAGAGCAGCTCCACCACCCCACCGACTAAGTAGTTAATGTCCACGGGCTTGTTCTCATACTTGCCCTGACGGGCAAAGCCGAGCAGCCTGTTGGTCAACTCCGCAGCCCTGTTGCTGGCCCGCTCAATCAGCTCCACATATTTGCGGTGAGGATCATCCGGGGCCAACTTGCTCAAAAGCAAGGAGGAATAGCCGAGGATTCCGCCAAGGAGGTTATTGAAGTCATGGGCGATCCCACCAGCCAGGGTTCCCACTGCTTCCATCTTTTGTGCCTGGCGGAGTTGATTCTCCAGCTTTGCCTTCTCCTCCTCTGCTCTTTTGCGATCGGTGATGTTAACTGAAAAACCGATTATCCCTATAATGTCACCATTTTCTTCTCTATATGGTATTTTATCCGTGCTAACCCACATTATTCCTTCGGGAGTTTCTACTGGTTCCTCAATAAGTCTCTTCGGAATGCCAGATTTCATTACTACGAGATTGTCGTTATTAAATCTTCTGGCCATATCTTCAGGGTATAAATCAAATAGAGATTTGCCCTTTATATCGTCTGGGGGTTTTTGAAGCGCGGCTGCAAAAGCCTCATTGACTCTTATGAAATTACCTTCCTTATCTATCCAAAAAATCATCGCTGGCACTGTACTCAATAACACAGCCTGTTCGTTGGTAATTCTTTGCAGCACCTCCTCAGCTCTTTTGCGCTCGGTGATGTCACGATAAATGGCATAGACAGCTACCTGTCCACCATTAACTTTAATTGGCTTCCCCAGAATTGATACATCGACCAGGGTTCCATCCTTGCATTGACGCACACTCTCCAGGGCGCCCCCCTCACCCCGTACTACCTGCTTTGTGAGAGAGTAGGCTTCCTCACGAAGAGCATCTGGCGCAAGCAGTTCGTCTATTGAGCGGCCCAGTGTCTCATCAAGCGTATACCCAAACACCCTGGTGAATGCGCTGTTTGCCCGTAACACCCGACTATCGGTGTCCACCACGGCGATTGCCTCTGGGGAACTCTCGAAGAGCTTCTCCAAATAGGCCTTCTCCACCCGCAGCGTCTCCTCTATCCTCTTGTGTTTAGTAACATTACGGCTTACTCCCACTAATCCAACGATGTTCCTCTGATCATCAATGACTGGAGATTTGACAGTATCGAAGAAGATCTTCTCGCCCTTTTCATTGGTCATTTGCTCCTCGACAGCAACCACTTTATGCCTTTTGATGACCTCCGCGTCACTTCTTTTACATTGTTTGGCCAATTCCCCCGGAAACAACTGGTCGTCGGTTTTGCCTAAAATCTCCTTTTTCCCTAAGCCCACCATTTTTTCAAATGCTTTGTTCACCACAAGGTTTCTCCCCTGGACATCCTTGAAGTAGATCACATCGGAGATAGTATCGAGCAATGTATTGAGCCGGGTATTTGCCTTCCACAACTCTACCTCTGCCCTCTTCCGCTCGGTGATGTCCCTCTGCACTGATACTGAATACTGGGTCTTCCCGGTTCTCTCCCTCACTGCGCTGGCACTGAGAAGCATGGTTCTCCTCTCCCCTTCCTTGGTAATGATGATCATCTCCTCATCCTTGAGTCTCCCGATTCTTCTCCACTTGGAGAAAAGCCGGTTTATCTTCCTCTGCGATTCCGGAGCATAGATTGTATTCAACGGTTTGCCCACAAGCTCCTTTTTCCTATAGCCAAGCATGTGGAGCGCTGCCTTGTTCACATCAAGAACCATGCCCTCAGGGGAAATCATATAGCAGTATTCGGGATCGTTCTCGAAAAACTGATTGAATCGTTCCTCGCTCTCTTGCAAAGCCTCTTCTGCCCGTTTTCGCTTCGTGATTTCCAGGGTTATCTCCACTCCTCCAATCACATCATCATTGGCACCTCTTACCGGAATACCTCTGATGAGCCAAGGTCTTCCATCAGGAGTAGTTTTTTCTACTTTATGGGGATGTCCGGTTTGCATAGCCTTTATCACGGGACAGTCCGGGCAGGGATCCTCCCTTTTGGGCCATATCTCGTAACAGTAGCGGCCGATGAGCTCCTCCCGGGAGAGGCCAACAGATTTGCAGGCGGCCTGATTGGCCCAGATAATCCTCATCTCCGTATCTTCGTAAACCACATGCTCAATCAAGCTATCGAGAATGGAAGTTTCTCTTCCTTCTCCCCTGACCACCCCTGTTTGGCTATTTGATAGCTCTAACTCGGCAACTTGTTGGCGCAAGTTTGCTATTTCATCTATGAGTTGCCCTTTGGATTTCTCTCTCTCCTTCATTAGATCTCTCCTCAAATAGACAGCAATTTTATCTGGTCTGCAATCAAAGAATGGCTCTCCCTCTGTTCGCTCGCACTGTTAGATGAGAGCATCTGACGGCACATATCCGCATAATTCTGCGTTCATCTGCGGTTCCCTATTTCCTTCTACCCGGCTTTAGCCCCGTGTTGGGGCCTGAAGGCCCTGAACCCGCACTAAAGTGCGGTAGAAAGGAGCCAAGTCCGTCAATGTGAAGAGCCGGATGATGAAGCCACTTCACAATCTAAACCTTTATTCAGGGGTTGGGATTGCTTTTCTGATTTTGCTAAGACAAGTAAGCTTCATAGTGCTCCCAGTAGCAAAAAAGAAAAGCTCCCAAGGATAGACCTATCCTTCTTATCGGCTGATTACAAAATAACTTTAGAAAAATTTACGCTTAAAGATGGAAATGTTTGATTTTGATAGGGGATAGGAGGGAATAAAACATTGATGATTGGATTACAGGGGTATTTGTGAGAGAGCTCCTTTCTGAGGAATTGAGCAGTAGAACTATACTTTACATGGGTATAAACTGCGTTCTCTGACCGCACGGGGCGATAAAGGACTTATCTTGGCGGCCCTGGTGGTTTCTTTGGGCTCTTTGCGGTTAATTGGTGATCCACAGTTTGTTGGGGATGATAACATCCCCAACGAGCAGAAGATTTGCCCTTCAGGGTTTAATCACGAAAGCATCCTGAGGGTTTCATTTGAAGTAGTAATGGAGGGCTAACTCAGGGAGAAAGAGGATCTCATTTCTGTTAGTAAGATAGGTAAACTCCCCATCTATTGCCACGCCAATTCTGGAGGATTTAATGACTTCAATTCCGAACCCGAAGCCGGTATTCAAATACTGATGGTCCTTCCAATGGTTCTTTTGCAAATCCTTGTCCCATTTCTTCTCCTTTTGGCGGAAGTAGCCCACTCCGGTCAAGATGTAAAACCTGATAATCTCGGTTCGGTGTAATGTTCTCTGAAGAAGGAATCCGAGGTCATAATTTAGCTTCTTCTTTGTCTTCCAGATACCACCGGTAAATTGGAGGCAGAGTTTACCAGGGGTATGAACTTTATAGCTCATTCCCGCACCTGAGATATATCCGGCGGCAAAGCCCAGTCCCTGAGTAAGCTCCTCTTCAGAGTAAGAGGTAGAAAGAGGGAGAAAGCCAAGCACCACAACCATTAGGCTAAATTTGAATATCATATCAAAACCTATATATAGTTAAGGGGATGATGAAGGATCACCATCCCCTTGGTTTGAGAGAAATCCTCACTCCTCTAACATTATGGCGTCAGTGGGACAATCCTCAGCCGCCTCTTTGGCGCATTCCTCTGCCTCCGCAGGAAGGGGATTGGCCTTGGGTTTAGCCACATCGCCGTCCATTTCAAATCCCTCTGGACAATTGGTGACACAGATTTCACAGCCTATACAACTATCCGCGTCCACTACTGCCTTCACCTTTACCTCCTTTTAGATTTTAAATTGGTAAGAAAATATGCCCTCCGGGGTGGATTGTCAAGGGGATTTAGCACCCGATAGCAAAAAAGAGATTTTCTGCCTTACTTCAACCTGTCCCGAACCGGAACGGGTCGGGACAGGTAACCTTATACAGGGGGCCTAAAGGCCCTGAACCCGCACTAAAGTGCGGTAGAGGTTAATTGCTTAAGTAACCCGAGCGGCCATTGGGACACAAGTCCGTGGGAAACTTATGAATAATCCGGGTTAAGCCCGGTAAAGGGTTGTGGAAGAGAACTTACTGTGAATCGGTTTCTTCCCTCTTCGGGGGGTGGCCTTCCCTCTTGGGACTTGCTGAGCAGAAGAACAAACGGATCCCCACGATGACGAGGATGATTGGCCACCACTTCCCTATCCCCCCAGTGAGGTAGCCGAGGTTTTTTAAGAGGAAAAGGAGCCCAATGCTAATGAAGATAAGGCCCCAGAGAATCCTATCGTGGTATCGATATGACATATCCCCCCTTTTTTGTTGCCCGGATTATTCACGGACCGATAACAAAGGCGTATTGGAGCCAAGAGGTTGTTGGAAGCTCTCGGGGATCTGCCCCCCTATGCCTTTTCCTGTGTCTTTTCGATCTTGGCCCAGGTGTCCCGCAACGGCACGGTCCGATTGAAAATTAGCTTTTCCTTGGTGGAATCAACTGAGTCGACACAGAAATAGCCCTTTCTCTCGAACTGGTAACGGTTACCGGGGGCAGCACCCTTGAGGGTCGGTTCAGCCCGGCAGGAGCTAAGTAGCTCCAATGAATGTGGGTTCAAATAGGTCTTGAAGTCAGCTCCCTCCTTCTCACCAACCGGATTTGCCTTTAGGAAGAGCCTATCATAGAGGCGCACTTCGACCTCAAAGGAGTGAGGAGCTGAAACCCAGTGGATGGTTCCCCTGACTTTGCGCCCATCTTTGGACCAACCTCCGCGGGTATCTGGATCGTAGGTGCAGTGCAGCTCTTGCACCTCACCAGTCTGCTCATCTTTCACCGCCCTCCTACAGGTAATGTAATATGCATACCTCAGCCGTACCTCACGCCCGGGGGCCAAACGGAACCACTTTTTGGGAGGATCCTCACGAAAGTCATCTCGTTCGATGAACAGGACTTTGGAAAAGGGGACCTTGCGGGTCCCCATCTTGGGGTCCTCCGGATTGTTTATGGCTTCCAACTCTTCCATTTGGTCATCCGGATAGTTGTCGATGATCACCTTGAGGGGATGCAACACGACCATAACCCGCTGAGCCCGTTTGTTCAGATCCTCCCGCAGGCAGTGCTCGAGCAAGGCGCCATCAACCAGACTATCCGCCTTAGCTACCCCGATGCGCTCACAAAAGTCCCGTATTGCCTCCGGTGTATAACCGCGCCTGCGCAATCCCGATATGGTAGGCATTCGGGGGTCATCCCATCCGCTGACATAGCCGCCCTCTACCAGCTCTAAAAGCCTTCGCTTACTCAACACGGTATAGCTGAGGTTGAGGCGGGCAAATTCGATCTGCTGCGGATGATGGATGCCTAACTCATTCAGATACCAATCGTAAAGGGGACGGTGGTCTTCGAATTCGAGCGTGCAGATTGAGTGGGTAATCCCCTCAATGGAGTCCGACTGGCCATGGGCAAAATCGTACATCGGGTAGATGTTCCACTTATCACCCGTCCGGTGGTGTTTGGCCTTGAGGATTCGATACATAACTGGGTCGCGCAGGTTCAGGTTTCCAGCGGCCATATCAATTTTGGCCCGCAACACGCGAGAACCATCAGGAAACTCGCCTGCCCGCATACGGCGAAATAGGTCCAAATTTTCCGCGATGGATCGATTGCGGTAAGGGCTATTCTTCCCCGGCTCAGTCAAGGTGCCCCTGGTCTGGCGGATTTCATCAGCGTTTAAATCGCAGATATAAGCCTTGCCCTTTTTGATCAACTGCAGGGCATATTCATATAGCTGATCGAAGTAGTCGGAGGCGTAGAAGAGCCGATCCTCCCAAGCAAACCCCAGCCAGCGAATATCCTCTTTGATCGACTTTACATATTCCTCTTGTTCTTTGGTGGGGTTGGTATCATCAAATCGCAAATTGCAGAGGCCGTTGTATTTGAGGGCAATGCCGAAATTAAGGCAGATGGATTTGGCATGGCCTATATGTAGGTAGCCGTTCGGCTCAGGCGGGAAGCGGGTATGGACTCGGCCATTGTATCTGTTTGTCTTCAGGTCCTCCTCGATGATATCATTGATGAAGTTAGTCGGTTGGGTAGAATTGGTAGTAGTCATCTGATCAGTCCCCCTTAAATTTCCTCCTTCGTGAACTTAGCGACCGTAGAACAATTTCTACTCTGTTAGGGACAGACATTTATGTCTGTCCGCTCCTTCGGACTCCGCTAAAGTGGAGTCCCCACACCTTTGATTATTAGTATCAGGAGGTGCCTCCCACAACTTCTACCCCCGCTAAAGCGGGGGGGTAACCTCTTCTGGGCTTTAGCCCATTCTCTTAGGGCCCTGAAGGGTCCTTAACCCGCACTAAAGTGCGGTAGAAAGAGGGGTTTAGGCCACTTCCTCCCTTGGTCTGATGGTCAATATCTCACCAGCTCCAACTTAGGATTGGGGTTGAATTTCCTTCCCACCTTGGTACAGGGTTTACCCTCCACCTGGACAATATCAGCGGTAAAATCCATCCTCTCCTTAAACAGGGAGGAACCCACTCCCACGGCATCAAAGGGGACTCCGAGCTTGATGAACTGTTCCAACCTCTGCACATTGAAGCCTCCGGAGACAACTATCTTTACCCAGGGGAATCCCTCCTCATCCAGCCTCTTTCTGACCAGCCAGCAGAGTTCTGGGCAGACCCCTAAGGACTCCTCCCCTCGAGGGATCACGGATTTGTCCCGCAGATTCCTGGCTGTATCCAGCCTTATCCCCCAGAGCCTCTTCCCCATTGCCCGGGCCACGGCCAGGGAGGTGTTTACACAGTCATTGTCGAAGTCCACCAAAACTATCCGCTTAATTTCCTTGGGCATCTGGCGATCGAAGGCCAAAGCAGCAACTACGGTATCTCCCCCGTAAGCGGCAATTAGGCTATGGGGAATTGTCCCCAGACCTTCCTCTCCCCACCAGGCTCCCTGGGCATCGGTGGAAACCCCGGTGGCCCCAGCGACAAAGGCCGCATATCCATCTGTTGTCTGAACCCGATAATGGTCAAACCTGGCGGGAAAGAAGAGAACTGTTTTCCCTTGAGCAGCCTTAATAACCGTACTAACAGAGGTGGCCACCGAGGTGGCCCGGGCCATAACCCCCAAATAAACGGTCTCCAGGTGGGCGAAGGTGCTATAATCTCCCTCAATGATGAGGACCGTCTCCCAGGCCTTAATTCTGTCCCCATCCCTGAGGGCTTTGATTACCAGTTTTTCTGATCTTTCAGCGCAGAGGGTGAGGATAGCAATGGCCTCATCTATCCCGCAAAGAACCCCGTCCTTGCGGGGGAAGACCTGCATAAGAACTCGGGGGTGATGGTTATCCCTGATGAGGATATCTTTTGTGCGGACGAAATACTTGTCGCTATACCAACCTTTCTTTATCTTTTCCACAGGAAGGTCAAAAACCTGAGGAGGAAGCCTTTTACCTCTCTTCCATTTGCTCTCTTTCTCAGCCAATTTGAGCCCCGTATATCTTTTCCATTCTCTTTAGGGAGAAGCTATGAAACTGGGGATCGATGTCTGCCACCCCATCCCGATAGACCTTCACCTGGTAATCCCTGTTTCTTAACCCCCCCACAGTGTCCATCACACAGATGGAGGTGCAGACGCCTACAACCTCCACCTTGGTGAGCCCATTTCTTTTAAGGATGCCAGCGAGATCTGTCCCATAGAACCCGCTATACCTCGTCTTCCTGACCACCAGGTCTTTCTCCCCAACTGGCAGCTCATCTATAAGCTCTGCACCTTCCGTTCCCTCTACACAGTGAGGGGGAAAGAGCTCGAACTCCTTGTCGTCCTTCCGGTGAAGGTCACAGAGGAAGATGACCAGCTCATTGTTTTTATGGAAATCCTCTATCTTTCGACGCACGAAAGGGATAATTCCCCTGACCTTATCCCCACAGTAGAGCTTCCCTGTAGGGTAGAGGAAATCCTTGAGCATATCGATCACAAGCAATGCTTTACTCATTGTCCTTAAATTATCTCAAAGCCCTTCAGATGTCAAGGGAAAATCCTCAGTTGGCCCATTCACCATTGGATCTCAAGCAATGGATCATTATACAATGGTCAATTAACAATTAGCAAGTTAAAATGAAATGAAGCCAGAAAATCTGGAGATGTAAGCCATTTTTCATTGATAATTGTTCATCAATCATTGACCATCTCTTTGTCAGTCCGTGGTTATCAGTGGTGGACTATTACCCTAATTTAAACTTTTTGTTGACACCCTTGGTTAAAAACCTTATATTTACCTTGGTTGGAGGGTTAGCCTAACTGGTAAGGCAGCGGACTTGAAATCCGCCGTCCTTTAACGGACTTGGGGGTTCGAGTCCCTCACCCTCCGCTATAGCGAATCGGAGAGGTGGCCGAGTTGGCTGAAGGCGGCACCCTGCTAAGGTGTTGTGGGCGTTTAGTTCACCGTGGGTTCGAATCCCACCCTCTCCGCCAGATTTTAAGAGGAAGTTGAGGCATATTGAGTAAAATGGCTGACAAGGATGGAATTTATAAGAATGCTTCTCTTGTCGAGGTGGTTTTTGAGATAAGATTTCCGGGAGAGCCAGCCATTGAATGTAATAGGGACAAATTTTATGAGAGGATAAGGGATGTTTACTCGAAAGTTTGGGCTCCTAAATCATTTGAAGGTAAAGCGAAGGCTTTAGAACCATACAAATTCGAACGTGAAGATGGCACTAATGGAGTTATGTTGTCTATCGATAAGGTTGCAGTATATTGCAAAAAGTACATGGGCTTTAAACCATTTAAAAAAGAGACGATGAGGGTATTCTCCATTTTTGGAGAATTGTTTAAGGTACAAAAACTTAACAGAGTAGGACTGCGGTATATAAATATCATACCTTTTACCAGGGAAAAAGATGTTATCCCCATAAAAAATTATTTAAATATTAAGATAGAGTTACCGAAGTCCATACCAACTGATTTTAAAAATCTAAACATAATATTTGTATCTCAAACCAAAGGTGGCAGTATAACAACGCACATTGAACCAGCTATTTCTCCCGATAAAATCCAAGAAGTCATCATTTTGGATTTTGATTATGCTAAAGAGAAGAATTTGATTTTCGGTTTAATAGATAAATATCTTGATGAAAGTCACCAACATACAAAATATTTATTCGAGGAGCTAATAACCGACAGGTATAAAAAAGTAATGCGTGGGGAGATGATATAATGAGTCCTTCATTGGTTGAAAGCACTTATAATATAATAAAAGAAAGAACGGCGTATGTACCAGAAAATTATATAGACTCCAGAGTTAGAGGGGTGGGGACGGCTTCTACTATTGCTCCACAACAAATTTTCAGCCATATTAAGAAATATCAACCAAGTCCTATATGGAGAATCTATGCAGAAGCCAAGAAGTTTTATACTGCTAAACCGGTAGCAGTAAGAATTTATCGTGATGAGGATTTATTTTTTGCTGAGAATGAAAACCTTGCTGTTTGCGGCACCGGAGATACTTCTAAAGGTGCCCTTCAGGATTTATGTTTGCATATTATACATTTTTATGAGTACTACAGGGAAATTGATAAGAGCAAACTTACTGGCGATGCTTTGAGATTGAAAGATCTCTACGAGAATTTGCTTGTTGAGGAATAGCATGCAGGTTGAAAGAAGAACAATAGAGTCTAATCTTCCCTCCAAAGGTTTTGTAGTCCAAGAGACACATCATAGGTATTTTTATCACGAATATCAAGGGTTGAGGACCGGTCCCTATACCTATACATCGCGTGGAAGCAGGTATAAAACTTATAGTAAACCACTCTTTAAAAGAATGAGGAAAGAGTTGAGATTAGATACAATTAGGCAGGTTATTGATTTGTTTGAGTGTCCAATTAGCGGTGAGGACTATAATAGTATCTTAAAGGGTAAGGGATTGATTAAATCTTAGAAAAGGGGCAGCCAAATCTAACTTCAGGAGAAATGGGACTAACATTTCTGAAAATTGAGGTAGGGAATCCTGCCCAACCGGAGATTAGAGTAGAGGTGAAACTTCTGGTAGACTCTGGTGCTATCTACTCCGTGGTGCCAAGAGGGATCTTAGATAAACTGGGGATCAAACCTCTTGCCGAGGAGAAGTTTAAATTGGCGAATGGAGAGACGATAACCCGCAAAAAAGGGGGGGCGCTCTTTAAATATGGGGAGAGGATAGGTGTAGCAGATGTAATCTTTGGCGCACCCGGAGACAGCAACCTTTTGGGGGCATTCACTTTGGAGGCCTTGGGGTTGGCACTTGATCCCCTGAAACGGGAACTCAAGCTTCTCCCTATGGTCATCGCCCCAGTTAATTCCAAACCATAAGCTCAGGAGGGTATGGTGAATTTCGAATTGAAAAGAGTTGATGTTTGGTCGGTGGTGAAGATAGTCTTTTTTCTGGATGCTGTCATCGGGCTTTTGGTTGGTTTCTTCTATACTTTTGTCTTTAGTCTAATAGGTGGTTTTCTGAGTGGGGAGAGAGCCCTCCCGATGATGGGTTTCTTCTCAGGTGTTGTTGGTTTTTTTATGTCCTTTGTGTTAGCCATTTTTTATGCCGTTTTGGGAGCTGTCTTCACAGCCATCTTGGCTGGCCTTTACAACCTTTTAGCGGGGTGGCTGGGCGGGTTCAAGCTCTCCTTAGCTGAGGAGATACGTCCTGAAGCTTCCCCTCCCCCAGAGCTGCCAAGCCGAGAGGAACCCGCTTAACTATGGGGGAGGTTAGGGTTCGTATTGCTCCCTCTCCCACCGGGTTTCTGCATATAGGGACGGTTCGCACAGCCCTTTACAACTGGCTTTTTGCGCGCAACAGGGGGGGGAAATTTATCCTGCGGATTGAGGATACGGACTTAGAGAGATCTGGCCCCGAGATGGTTGAGGTGATCATTGACAGCTTAAAATGGTTGGGATTGGACTGGGATGAAGGCCCCTATTTTCAATCCCAGAGGATGGGGGTTTACCAGGGATACGCCCAAAGGCTTTTGGCCTCAGGGAATGCCTACTATTGTTACTGCACGGAGCAGGAGCTACGGGAGAGGAGGGAACAGGCCATTAGGGAAAAGAGGGATAGCAAATATGATCGTCGTTGCCTGAAACTTACCCCTGAGGAGAGGCAAAATCTGGGTAGGATGGGTAAGCCCAAGGCCCTGCGTTTCTTAGTGCCAGAGGGGAAGACGGTGGTTGAGGATTTGGTCTGTGGCCGGGTGGAGAAGGATAACTCAGAAATTGAGGACCTCATCATCGTGCGCTCAGATGGCCGCCCCACCTATAATTTAGCCTGTGTGGTGGACGACTTGGAGATGGGGATCACCCATGTGATCAGGGGTAATGACCATCTTTCCAATACCTTCAAACAGATTTTGATGTATAGGGCCTTAGGGGTTCCTTTCCCTTGGTTCGCTCACCTTCCCCTGGGCTTGGGCGAGGACCGCAGCAAGATATCCAAAAGGTATGGGGCGGTCTCTGTCACTGAATACAGAAAGATGGGTTTCCTTCCCAAGGCTCTGATCAACTATTTGGCCCTTTTGGGATGGTCCCCCGGCGATGATCGGGAGATAATGAGCCATGAGGAGCTGGTAAAGGCCTTCAGCCTGGCCAGGGTTAGACCCACAAATCCGATCTTTGACCTGCAAAAGTTAGAGTGGATGAACAGCCAGTACATAAAGGGGTTGGAGGAAGAGGATCTGCTCAGGCTCGTCCTTCCCTTTCTCCAGGAGAAGGGATGGTTCCGGGGGGAACTTGCGGGGGAGAAGAGGGAATGGTTGATGAGAGTTCTTCTGCTCCTTAGGGAGAGGGCCCATAGGCTCACCGACTTTGTGGACTTGGGGAACTACTTCTTCTCCTCTGAAATAGAGTATGATCCGCAGGCGGTTGAGGAGCATCTTCGCAGCCCGGGAATAAAGAGGAAGATAGTCTTGTTGGGGGAGAGGCTTGCCGAGCTGCAGGATTTTTCTGCAGAAAATATCGAAGTTGCCTTAAGAACCCTGGCCAAAGAGCTGGGGGTGAAGGCGGCAGAGCTTATTCATCCTCTCCGGGTTGCCGCAACGGGAAGAAAAGGTGGGCCCAGCCTCTTTCACCTGCTGGAACTTTTGGGGAAGGAGAAGGTTTTAAAAAGGTTAGAGAATGCCCTCAGCTTACTAGCTAAATAGAATTGGGGAGTCGTCTAATGGCAGGACACGAGACTCTGGATCTCGGTGTCGGGGTTCGAATCCCTGCTCCCCAGCCAGAATCTGAAATTATGCGAGTAAACACCGAATGACACCGAAACTACCGAAATATAAATGATTTATAAAAATTGGCATTTCATTTTTTAGGTAAAATCCTCTCTTCGGGTCTCTTTTTACTTCAGTGATTTTCGGTGTTTAATGCATAATCCGGGATAAATTGGCGCCATCGTCTAGAGGTCTAGGATACGTGGTTCTCAGCCATGTGACCGGGGTTCGATTCCCCGTGGCGCTATTTTTCTCCTTTGAGGTTTTTCTAATGGGGTTAGGTAAAGGATGAAGATGAAGCACCTTTGGATGGCGCTGCTTGTAACCGTTGTTGGTTCTGGGTCAGCAGCAGCCCAAACCCAGGTGGGAGGAACTATTTCCACGAATACAACCTGGGTGGCTGCCGGAAATCCTTATATTGTGGTGAGGACTGTACAGGTGCTGGAAGGGGTGACCCTTTCCATTGAGCCCGGAGTAAAGGTGCAGTTTGATCCCCCCTGCAGCCTCCAGGTGGCGGGGACCCTTATAGCTAGGGGAAATCCCACGGATAGCATCATCTTCACCTCTAATGCCCCTTCTCCGCAACCAGGTGATTGGGGAGGCATAAAGTTCGACGATACCAGCGTTGATGCTGGCTTTGACTCCTTGGATAATTGGCTCGGCGGGTCCATTATTGAATTATGCCGGATTGAATATGGTAAGGGAATCTGTTTAGCTCAGGCTTCGCCCTTTATTCATCGGAACCTCATCGCTTCCAATGCGCTCTCCGGTATCTCCTGCTATGGTTCCTCACCGAAGATTGAGGGAAATAGAATAGAGGGGAACGCGGCCCCCTCGACGGACTACGGTGGTGGTATCTTCTGTGGTAGCTCATCTCCCACCATCACCGAGAATTTTATCTTGGGCAACTCCGCCAAATATGGGGGAGGAATCTGTTGCTATGGGAAGTCCTCACCCATTATTACGGATAACCGAGTGGAGGGGAATTGGGCCTTAAGGGGAGGAGGTATTTGTTGTCTCTACTATCCCAAGGCTTCCGCCCTGATCAGTGGCAACGATATTAGGGGGAACACCGCTGCTCACTTGGGTGGAGGGATCTATACGTCCGGTACAATGGCCTGGGATATCAATGCAAACAAGATAATTGGAAATTCAGCTGCCAATGGAGGGGGCATTTATTGTAGCTCGTCCCTATTGATGGATGTCTCTCACAATATAATTGGTCATAATTTTGCCTCCGAAAATGGAGGTGGCCTCTTCTGTAACTCCTCAGCCTTAACTATAAGCTCTAACTCAATTATCCACAACTCCGCCTCTGACTCCGGAGGTGGTATATACACCTTTGGCGTCTCCCACTATCATCGTCCCCTGATCATTACTCAAAACAACATAGCCGACAATTCGGCAACCCTCTGTGGTGGGATTTATTCTCTCTGTGGTGGGATTTATTCTGCCGATTCCTCTTGGCTGGTAATGGATGAGAACAATTTGGTTAATAGAGGCCAGTATGAGGTTTACCTAAGCGAGGTAGGTGAGGATGTCAGTGCCCTTGACAACTGGTGGGGAACAACAAATCTGGATTCTATTGAGGCAAAGATCTATGACTACTACGATGACACAACCTTGGCAGAGGTCCAGTTCCATCCTTTCCTTACCCTTCCGGTAATTGGTAACCCTGCTTCAGTCTATTCCCTTAGGTTAAAATCCGACAGCACTTATACCAGCGATTTGACCACCGACCTTTGGATTGGGGCGGAGATGTATATCCAACTGGAAGGCTTGGACAGCGACTCCTTATCCTGTGATCAGACCACGGTTTCCCTTAAAGGCAACTTTACCGATACCACGGGCATTCAGGTGACCCTCACGGAGACAGATACTACCTCAGGAATTTTTCGGGGAGCTGCCCGGATAGATTCAATAAGTGTTGAGGATTTATCAATTAAGGCTGTGCTTGGAGAGACGCTTACCGTGATCTCAGCCATCGATTCCACAAAGTTCGTCACGGTGCTGGTGGGAAAAGAAGGGATAAAGGAGGGGAACATATCCCCGATTCCAAGGGAGATTGCCCTGTTCCAAAACCATCCTAACCCATTTAACTCAAATACAGCGATCAGTTATCAGCTATCAGAGGTCAGGCCGCACCGCACCACCCTAAAGATTTATAACATCTTGGGTGAGGAGGTAAAGACTTTGGTGGATAAGGAACAAGCTTCTGGCTACTATTCTGTTAGCTGGGATGGGCGGGATAACCTGGGCAAAGATGTCTCCAGCGGGGTCTATTTTTATAGGCTGTCGACGGGAGATTTCCATCAGGCAAGAAAGATGATAATCCTGCGATAGATTGGGCTCTTTCTTAGCTTTGTGGACAGGTTTACCTCTTGCCCAATCTTTTTACAACCCACTGGTAAAAAAATGGGGACACTTCCCATTTTTCATTTTTCCCGCCAGTTCCCACCATGTCTTCCCTTTCGCCGGCAAGGAAGAATCCCCCTCAAAGACAAGTCGTCTCAAGGGGATACAGATTTGTGAGAATCTTGTTGGTGAAAACTGGGCAAAGAAGATTGGTACCCAAGTTATATGACAGGGCGAGAAGAATGACTTAAAAATAGGAAGTGTCCCTATTTTATTAATCACCCAAATTGGCTTGACATCTATTTAGGTGTTGATTAAATTTGGATCAGGGATTTTTGCGCCCGTAGCCCAATTGGATAGAGCGCCTGACTACGGATCAGGAGGGTGGGGGTTCGACTCCCTTCGGGCGCGCTAAGAGATGGATCAAACCGTTAGGTGGATGAGGGCAGCCCTCCAGGAGGCCCAGAGGGCCTATGAGGAGGGTGAAGTTCCTGTCGGTGCTGTAATTGTGTATGGGGAGCGGATAATTGGAAGGGGCCACAATCAGGTGGAAGAGCTGCAGGATCCCACCGCTCATGCCGAGGTCCTGGCCATTGGAGCAGCAGCAGGTTTCCTCCATTCCTGGAGGTTGGAAGGGGCTACAATCTATGTAACCATTGAACCCTGTCCTATGTGTGTGGGGGCTATTCTCCTTTCCAGATTGGATAGGTTGGTCTTTGGCGCCCCGGACCCCAGATTTGGCGCCTGCGGCTCGGTGATGAATATAACGGAAAGCTATTATCCTCTCAACCAGAAACCCGTTGTGGTCGGTGGTGTCCTCCAGGATGAATGTTCCCTGCTTCTTAGTTCATTCTTTCGGAAATTGAGAAAAGCTACCAAGTCAACTTAGCCTCTCGGAAATTCTACAAGTTCCGAGACGGCCATCAGGGGGTTTGGGGGAAAGGATGTGCTTTCCCCCAAGGGGTAACAGGATTTCGGTGTGAGCTGGCGGAGCACCGAAATCCGCCAGAGGGGCAATAGCCCCTTGGAAGTTAGCGACCGAAGGAAGCTAACTTAGGAGAGGTGCCGGAGTTTGGCTTAACGGGGCGGTCTCGAAAACCGTTGTCCCTTAGGGGACCGGGGGTTCAAATCCCTCCCTCTCCGCCAGAAAAGGCCTCGCGGAGAGATGACCGAGTTGGCCGAAGGTGCACGACTGGAAATCGTGTTCTCGATGTGAGTCGGGACGAGGGTTCGAATCCCTCTCTCTCCGCCAGATTTTTGTATTGGTTTAGGGGGATAGCTGTTGACTTGCTGATAACCTTGATTCCCTTCCGTGATTTCTACCAATCATTAATTTAGGCTCCCTCTCCGGGCCATAGATAGCCTCGAATTTCAAATTGGAAAATGCAAAGTGCAAAAGTAAAAATCATTATTGTTTCCACCCTGTTAAACCCACATCTTGCCTTTCATTTTGATATTTTCAATTTACAATCCTTGCCCCGTTAGATATAAGATCATCTAACGGGGTGAACAATTTACAATTGCTGGCTGCAAAACTTGACACAAATTTTAAGAAGTTGCCTTATGAAGCCAGCTAGTGATATCATCTCGGATAGTCCCCTCAGCGAGACCAATCCCCACTGGTGTAGTGGTGAGTAGTCCAATTTAATCCCCTGATAATAGAGCTTATAAACTGCCCCAATTTGGGCTTGCTTTTTGCCCTCCCGCTGGTTAGAATATGGTAATTGGAGGAGGAGAATGAGTGCGCCGAGGAAGCTTATTAGTTCTTACCAGTGCAAGTCTGGTCTGGGCAAAGGTTAGCCACCAGCCCAGCACCAAATCCCACGCACAGGGAGGTAACGAGCTGTGTGAAGCTGGGAGGCGGGAGGTATCGGGCCGCAACGAGAGTGAATGTATTGAGCCCCGAAATAACCAGCGTCTTGGAGGCCGATGCCCTTCATTTGGCAGCAGGCAGTATTCTCTTAACCGAGAGTGGCGAGGTTAAGCAGGGATTCCACCTTTTGGAAATAAATTAAACATTGAAAATGCTAAGATG
>CAZVGK010000041.1:0-1386 GCA_964626665.1 uncultured Gemmatimonadota bacterium
AAAGAACGATTTTTTCCAAAAAACGGCTTGACTCAACTTAGGAAATCTACAATGCTTTCTACCGGGGGCTTTAGCCCCATAGAAGGGCCTAAAGGCCCACAACCCGCACTAAAGTGCGGTGGAAACCTTGGCTGTCAGGAGGTAACTTCTGACAGCACATTTTTATATCCGCGTAATTCTGCGTTAATCTGCGGTTCCCTGTTTCCTTCTATCCAGCTTTCCCGGCCTGTTCCGGTGCGGGACGGGTAGCCCTTCCCTTTGGAGCGCGGACCCCTCTCATTACTGCAACTTCTTTTGCTTCCGCTCCAACTTCCCTATACAATTTTTGCAAAAAAATTCTTGACAGGGGCTCAACAGAGATGTATAATTACACGGTGCGTAAAAATTATGAAAAGGGTAATCAGGAAATATTCCAACCGTAAGCTGTATGATACCAGGTCTAAAAGCCTGGTCTCCCTCTCCCAGGTAGCCAAGTTTATTGAGGAGGGAGAGGAGGTTGCGGTTATTGACCATCGCACAGGGGAGGATATCACCTCCTTGGCTATGGCCCAAATAATCCTCTCCCGGGAGCTAAGCCGCGGTGGGGAAGCAAACCCCTCTCTTTTGCGGGACCTGATCAGAAGGGGGAGGAGATCCGTGCGGGAGCTGGTTCTGGCCACAGAGGAGGTGACCGCCCAGGGCGAGGAGAAGGTGAAGAGGGTTATTGCCGATCTGGTGGAGAAAAGAAAAATAACCCAAGGGGAGGGGAAAGCCATTCTCAACAACCTTATGGAAGGCTTCAGGTTGAGAAAGGAGGTCTTGGAGGCATATGTGGAAGCGATTATTCGAAAGAGATCTGATGTATCCTGGGGAAGGGAATTCTTGGAATTAAGGGGGAAGGTGAATCAGTTAAGTCAAAGGGTGGAAGAGCTCATCAGGTTGGTTCCTAAGTTGGGTAAGGGATAGATAACCGAGGAGGTATCAAAATGCTATCTAAGGGGAAATCTATATGGGAGCAATCCTTCACTAGCTTGGTAGATATGGTGCTCAGGAAGGATATCCTCAGGGGGGTGGCCCTTAAGGTGGCGGTGAGGAAGCTGCGCAAGGCAATGCTGGAGGAGGATCCACCAGTCCACCCCCACAGGGTGCAGGAGGATAAGTTCTATGTCTTCAGGAATATGTTCCATTCTGTGGACAAAGCCTTAGGGAATGGGAACATCTCGCCCCAGGTGAGAAGGGGGTTGATTGAGCTCTTTTTAGGCCACATATTGCTGCAGAATGACCCCAATTTCAAGGCCTTCGTGGACAAAAACGGCTATCGCCCTCCAGGTTTTCTGACGATATCGCCGACGAAGAGGTGCAATTTGCGGTGTAAGGGGTGTTATGCGGCCAGCTCTGGGGCGAGCC
>CAZVGK010000041.1:1486-22193 GCA_964626665.1 uncultured Gemmatimonadota bacterium
TGTGATCAGGGACAATCATCGGGCATTTCGGAAGGCTTTGCAGGAGGGGGGAGCCCGGCCGGTGGATGCCAATGCTGAGGCAGCGATCAAGGACAGGGGCTATTATGAGGGGATGGTAGCCTATGGAGATAAGGTGAAGGAGCTAACCAATCCCATCTGGGAGAAGGAGTATGTGGGACCAGAAAGGGGAAAAATGGAGAATGTGGCTTAAGGGGAGGACTAAAAACCTGAGGAGAGAAAGGAGGGAAGGAATGACCATCGGCAGGGGGGACGCCATACTCAAGGAGGGTATCTTAGGATTGGTGAATATCCTCACCAGGGAAGGGCTGTTGAGTAAGGCAGTGGTCAAATTGGTCGAAAGGAAGATATACAACAAATTGATAATTAAAAATCGACTGGGCTTCCCTCGTCGGATGCAGGAGGACAAATTCTATACGATCCGGGATATGTTCCACTCCCTGCTTAAGGCCGTGCAAGAGGGAAGGATCTCCCCTTCGGTAAGGGAGAGCCTCTCTAAGGTTCTGGTTTCTGAGATTATGTTTGACGATGTAAACTACAGGGAGAGGTTTAGGGAGAAGTTTGGCCAAGCCCCTCCAGGTTTTCTGACGATATCGCCGACTAAGAGGTGCAATTTGCGGTGTAAGGGGTGTTATGCGGCCAGCTCTGGGGCGAGCCAGGAGAGCCTCAGTTATGAGGTAGTGGACAGGATAGTAAGGGAAAAGACCCAAAAGTGGGGCTCTCATTTTACCGTTATCTCCGGGGGGGAGCCCTTTCTGTGGTCCGATGGGGGAAAGGGGATAATCGACTTGGCGGCAGCCCATGCGGACAACTTCTTCCTGGTTTACACCAATGGGACCCTGATAAGCAGGGAGGTAGCCGGGAGGTTGGCGCAGGTGGGGAATATCACGCCGGCTATCTCGGTGGAGGGGTTTGCGGCGGAGACCGATGCCCGTCGGGGCAAGGGGGTGCACAAGAAGATTTTGCAGGCCTTTGATAATTTAAGGAAAGTGGGGGTCCCCTTCGGCATCTCCATTACTGCCCTGCGGGGGAATGCGGAGGTGGTGTTAGGTGACAAGTTTATAGACTTCTATTTTGGAGAGCAGGGGGCGATCTATGGGTGGATATTTCAGTATATGCCCATAGGGCGGAGGTATAGCTTAGATATGATGGTCACTCCCGAGCAGAGGTTATGGATGTATGAGAGGGAGCAGGAGTTGGTGAGGGAGAAGGAGATATTCATCGCCGATTTCTGGAATAGCGGGCCGGTGAGCAATGGGTGTATCTCAGCGGGCAGGCCGGGGGGATATTTTTACATAGACTGGAATGGGGATGTGATGCCCTGCGTGTTTGTTCCCTATAGCACCCATAACATAGTGAAGGTTTATGAGGAGGGGGGTGATCTGGACACGGTGTTGGCATCTCCCTTCTTTGAAGCCATCAGGAAGTGGCAAAGGGAGTATGGGTATATGAAGAGGCCTGATCAGATGGGGAATCTGGTGACACCTTGTGTGATCAGGGACAATCATCGGGCATTTCGGAAGGCTTTGCAGGAGGGGGGAGCCTGGCCGGTGGATGCCAATGCTGAGGCAGCGATAAAGGACAGGGGCTATTATGAGGGGATGGTAGCCTATGGAGATAAGGTGAAGGAGTTGACCAATCCCATCTGGGAGAAGGAATATGTGGGACCAGAAAGGGGAAAGACAGCAGTAGCTTAAAATAGACTGTGGCTAAGTACTTTAAGAAAGGGCTGTACCTATATATAAGCATCAGCTTGATCGCTTTGCTGGCCCTCCTGGTCTTTACCTCTGATCGCCAGACCTGGAAGGCCATCACTCGGTTTAATTTCTCCTTTCTTCCTCTGCTAATTTTGGCTACGGCCCTGAAGTGGCTTTGCGATGGCCTGAGCATTGACATCCTGGTGAGAGGGGGTTCAAAGGTGCGCATAGGGGTGTGGAAAGCTACAGAAATGAGGATGCAAAGCTCATTTTTGGCCATTGCCTTTCCCGTTCTCTTTAGTTCGACCTCCTATCAGGGGTACCTCCTCTATCGAGAGAACATCTCCCCAGGCAGAAGTGCCGGGATAACCGCTTTTCGGGCCATACTTCCCCTTTTTCTCTTCCTCCTCCTCATCCCTCTTCCCTTTACCTCCTATCCAGGCATTAAGGTAAACTTGCTCTTTTCCCGCATACTGAAGGGAATTTTCCTCCCCATAGGCTTAGCGCTCTTCTTTTTCATCCTGGCTATTTTCTTCCCCAGCCGGATAAAGGCCTTCTCCGCCTGGGTAATAGAGCGGCTTCCCAAGCTGAAGGTTTTAAAGCCGGATAAGGTAGGCAAAGTTAAGGAGGAGGCGTTTAAGGAGGTGGACCTGTTGAGCGAACAGCTCTCCCATTACCTGACCAAGGGGAAGAAGAGCCTTCTTTTCGCTGAGGGGAGCATCCTCTTCTCCTTCTTCTGGGAGTTCGCCATTAGCCTGATCATCTGCTGGGGGTGGGGCATTAAGCCGCCGCTTTTTCGCTTCTTCCTCATTCAACTCCTCTTGCGGCCTATCCTCTATTTCGCTCCCACCCCGGGGGGAAGTGGGGTAAGCGAGCTCAGCTATGCGGGATTTTTTGCCTTATTCGTTCCCAAATACTTAGTTGGGGTATCGGTGCTCTTGTGGAGGATCTGGACCTCCTACTTGGGGATGATCTGGGGAGGTATTGGAGTTGCTTCCTCCCTAAAGAAGGGTTTGAAGGCCGGTGGGCAGGCTGCTCAATAATCCCTTTGGGTTTTCAAGGGGGCTTATAATTGTAAAATATTTGACACCGCAGGAGTCAGCTTCAAAGGAACCCTTTTAAGGTTAGAGACGAGAGGAAGATATGGATATCTTCGAAAAATGTTTCCGCTACACCGCCGCCCGGGAAGCCAGGAGGGCCGGATACTATCCCTATTTTCAGGCCATAGAATCCGGGCAGGGCTCTCAGGTAACCATAAGGGGCAAAAGGATGATTATGATAGGTTCCAATAACTATTTGGGGCTTACCTCCCACCCCAAATTGCAGGAGGCAGCCATAAAGGCGGTAAAAAAATATGGTAGTGGATGCACGGGTTCAAGGTTCTTAAACGGCACCCTGGATATCCATGAGGAGCTCGAGGTCAAGCTGGCGGAATTTATGGGGAAGAAAGCTGCCCTGGTCTTCTCCACGGGTTTTCAAACCAATTTAGGGGCGATCTCCACCCTGGTAGGCAGGGGAGATGTGGTCATTACCGATCGGGCTGACCACGCCAGCATCTTAGATGGTTGTAGGCTCTCCTTTGGCAAGCTTATGAAGTTCAAACACAACGATATGGAAGATCTGGAAAGGGCGCTGAAAACCTGTGGGGGGAAAGGAAAGTTTATCGTGGTAGATGGCATCTTCTCCATGGAGGGAGATATAGCTGATCTGCCCAACATAGTTAGGTTGGCAAAAAGGTATGGAGCCAGGGTTATGGTGGATGATGCCCATTCCATAGGGGTATTAGGGGAAAATGGCCGGGGGACAGCAGAACATTTTGGCCTGACGGATGAGGTAGATATAGTTATGGGCACATTTAGCAAGTCCTTTGCCTCCATAGGTGGATTTATCGTCGCCCAGGAGGAGGTAATTGACTTTATCAAACACACCTCCCGGGCCCTGATCTTCAGCGCCAGCCCCCCTCCGGCCTCAGTGGCGGTGGTTCTGGCTGCCTTAGAGATAATTAAGACCGAACCGGAGAGAAGGAGAAAGCTTTGGGAAAATACCCGGATGATGTTAAAAGGCTTTAAGGATATGGGCTTTGATACGGGCACAAGCCAAACCCCGGTGATTCCCCTTATAATCGGCGATCAGATGAAGACCTTTACTTACTGGCGGAGGCTCTTTGAAGAAGGGATATTTGCTAATCCAGCCATCCCCCCTGCTGTCCCCCCAGGGAGGTCTTTAATCAGGACGAGCTATATGGCCACCCATACAAAGGAGGAGTTAAACCGGGTCTTAGAGGTCTTGGGAAGGGTAGGGAGGGAACTGGGGATAATCTAACAAGGCTTTAAATATGGAATAAAGGTAACAGCACGGAATCTCGTGGAATTACACAGTGCGGCAAAGCCGCAACCAAATAATTCACCGCAAAGTCGCAAAGGACGCAAAGTTTAAAGATTATTAACTAATCGTTTTATTTCATCTCTCTTTTGCTTTTTATTTTCTCTGCGATCTTAGTGGCTTTGCGGTTGCTACCAAACAAGGGCTACGGGGTTCACAGACAAAAAACCACTATCGTAGATCGTTTTTCATCTCTTCTACCCAGCTTTAGCCGGGGTAACCTCTTGGGGGCTTCAGCCCCATAGGGGCCTGAAGGGGCCCAACCCGCACTAAAGTGCGGTAGAACTTGGAGATTGCTTCGTCCCGATTTTCATTGGGACTCGCAATGACAGGCAAAAGAATGGGTCATTGCGAGGAGCAAAGCGACGAAGCAATCTTATTCTATGCGCCCATAGCCCGCTCTCTGGGCTTAATTCTTGCAAGCCACCGATGATACCGCATCAGATGCCCTCATTTGACTGTGGAAGAGCCCTTTCTCTGCTTTCTCGCCTTTGGAATAGCTAAGCAGTAATCCACCTGGCAATTGATCCTATCTCCCCGGGCAATAATGAAAAGGGGCGGACTTAAATCCGCCCCTTTTACATTCGGCGAGTTTTCGGCTTCCGCACAAAGCCACGGGAGAAAAACAGAAGCTTACTTACCCGCCTAATTTTTAATTACAATTAATATGATTGCAAAAACCGTGCCAAATTCAGATAATATAGAAAAAAATTAAGAGGAAGCTAACTGCTCGTTTTAAAAGGGTTTACAGGACAACCAAATTAATTTGTCTCAGAGGAGATAGCATGGATAGGCTTATAACCGCCAAAATTGACGATTAAGAAGATACAAATTTGGTAACCATTTAATTATTAAGAAGTTAGTTATTCGCCACAAATGACGATCCAGAAAGCTCAACGAGGCCCCCTCCCTCCAACTCATATTTTCTCATCTTCCTCCTAAGGGTAGCCTCGGGGATTTTTAGGAGCGTAGCTGCCTTTGTCTTCACCCATTTGCTCCTCTGTAGGGCCCCTAAAATGTTCTCCCTCTCAAACTCGGCTAACTGATGGGGAAGAGATCCGGGCCCCTGTTCATCCAAGGTAAACACCTGTGACCTCAGGGCAGGAGAGAGATGTTCTGGGGAAATAAACCTATCACCGGAGGCTAAGATCGTGGCCCTCTCCACCTCGTTTTTTAACTGTCTTACATTCCCCGGCCAGTGGTAGGCCGTCAGAAGCTCCATCGCCTCCTTGTTTACCCCCTTTACCTCTCCCCCCCTCTTCTCCGTGAAGAGTTCCAGAAAATGGTAGATGAGTGGAGGGATATCCTCCTCCCTTTCCCTTAAGGGGGAAAGCCTTATCTCCACCCCGGTGAGCCTGTAGTAGAGGTCCTTACGGAACCTGCTGGCCTCTACAGCCTTCTCCAAGTCCTTATTGGTGGCCGAGATTATGCTCACCTCTATCTTCCGAGATCTGGTTTCTCCCAACCTCCTTATCTCCATCTCCTCTAATACCCTAAGGAGCTTGGCCTGTAGCCACTCACTGGCATTGGCCACCTCATCTAAGAAGAGGGTCCCCCCCTGGGCCTCCTCAAATAGCCCCTTCTTATCCTGTATAGCATTGGTAAAGGAACCTTTCTTATGACCGAAAAACTCGCTCTCCAGGAGGGTATCGGTAAAGGCAGCGCAGTTTACCGGCACAAAATTTTTGTTGCGCCTTTGGCTGCTATAGTGAAGGGCCCGGGCAATAAGCTCTTTGCCCGTCCCTGTCTCCCCAGTGATCAGGATGGGGAGATAAGAATCCTTGAAGCTATTGGCAGTTCTCAGAGCCTCCTCCATCTGAGGGTTAATGGTCACTATGCTCCCGAAACCATACTTCTCCTCCAATCTCTCCCTGAGATAGAGGTTTTCCCTGAGCAGCTCCTCTTTTTGAAGCTCTGCCGCCTTGAGCTGGAGGATATCAGCCGCGAGGACGAAGAAATTCAGGTCCTTTTGGTCAAATGCCCCTTTGCCCCCAGTTGGGGTGCGGTCAACATAGAGGAAACCCTCAATGGAGTTGTCCCCAAAGGGGAAAACCATAAAATTCTCCACTTTCTCCTTTTTTAAGGTAGCGAAGACTTGATTATGAACCACCGAAGTGCAGATAAACGGCTGACCAGGACTGATTGTTCTACTGGCTAAATTCTTCAAGTAGCTTAAAAGGAATTTGGCCTTTGCGGGGCTCAGGTTGTACCTGCTCATTAAGGTAAGTTCGCTGTTAGTATTAGGGCGGAAGGCGATAAAACCTCGCTCGGCATGCACTCTCTCGGAGAGAAAACGGAGCAGAAGCTCCATATCCTCAGGGGAGATGTGGTCAAGCCTATCTAAAGCAGTCCTCTCCTCCCTAATCAGAAGGGAGGAGGCGGCCAATCTCTCCTCCATTTTAACCCTCAAGGTCAATATCTCCTTGAGACCATCCTTTTCACTTATCCTTCTAAAAATCCTCTCAGCCGATTCCAACGGCCCCAGGGCCCAGTCTGGATTTGTCCCGTTCATCTGGGCTTTGGCCAATTCGATCTCCACTAAGCCCTCCTCATAATGGGCCCCCAATCCCTGGAATGTCCTCCTTGCTTCCCTCAGTTGTTCGATGGTCCTTCTCCTCCCCTCATCTTTCTGAGGGGCGAGAAGGCTAAACCTGCTCTCTACAAGAATCGTCTTCCCCTGTTCAAACCTTTCCCCAATGGATTTAAAGACCTCAACGGCCTTGCGGAAATTCGTTTCGGCTGCTCTCTTGTCCCCCTCTGCCTGAGAGATGAGAGCCAGAACCCGATAGCAGCAACCTTCCTCAAATCCATCTTTCAGGTCCTGAGAGATCCCTAGGGCCTCCTGGGCACACCTCGTGGCCTCTTTTAAATCTCCCCCCGCGGCAAGGTAAAGCTCTGCCCTCCTCCTCTGCACCTGGTTGACCAGGTCTCCCCGGGGGGCCAACTTCCTGGCAATCTCCCATGTCCTTTGATAGTAGCCAGAAGATGGTTCAAAGTCCCCTTTTTCTTTAGCCAAATCACCCAAAGATTCCAGGCTCATCGCCTCCTGTCTGGGGTAACTATGCCCCTGACAAAGGCCAAGAGCCTTCTGCAGGAATTTCTCAGCCTCCCCCCATCTCCTCTGCACTATGTAGATCCTCCCCAAGGAGATGTAACCATTCACGATGGGGAGGGCTTCCCCTATCTTCAGCTTAAGCTCTAAGCTCGCCTCCAAAAGGTTCAGGGCCTCCCTCCACTTTCCCATCCTCCGGTGGAGGGTACCCAAATTCCCCATCAGGGCCGCTCTTTCCCTCTCCCACTCCAGAGGGCAGATCCGCAACCCCTTCTGCAAGTACTTCAAAGCCTCATCCCACTCCGCAGTCATAAAGGCGACCTGGGCCAAGCTGTTTATGGCCTTGAGCATCCCCTTCTTTTCGTTGATCAATCGGAAGGAGGAGAGGCTATCCTCGAAGTAATCCTTCGCCTCCCTTAGATTGCCCTTACGGAGCGAGATCCTGCCCAGGCAGTGCTCGGCATCGGCCAAAAGCCCATGTTCGCTGGTAGCCAGAAGCTCCTCAAAGACACCCTGGGCGATCTCCTTTGCCTTGTCATATTCCCCCAACTCCAGCCGCAGGTTGGCCTCTAAGATAAGCAGCCGGTAGCGCTCCTGCGGCCCGCAAGCCGACCTTTCCACCTTGCCTGTTTGCCTTAGACCATAGCGAAACTTTCCCAGCCGATAGAGGCAGTCAGCCAACTCTATGCCTACCTTTGCCCTTGCCTGAGAAAGCGCATTGGATATTTGGAGGCCCTTTCTATATCCCTGGCACGCCTCCCGATAATTACCCAACGCCGCCTCCTTGCGGGCTTCCCTGGTTAACCTCTCAAATTCTCCCATCTTTAGCTCTCCCCGGGTTATCTCCAAAGGGAGATGATGAAATATCTGATTTGGGACCAGAGGGAAGCTAACTTCCCTCGCCGCACCCGGCCCTTTTTGGCGGATTTATTTAGAAAAAGGGACTGGGGGGAGTGGGATGTGCCTCGATCTGGAAGCACAATGGCACTGGTGTCAGGGTTGGTCGAACCATCTTTGTTTTGGTTATAGATGTCATCCCAGGGCTCGGCCTCATTGTAGTCCACACCCGATCCCGCAGTAGAGAGGGATGTCCCTCCTAATCCCAGCAGAAGGATGGCTGTCGCCAACATTAGTTTTCTCTTCATCACACCGGTCCTTTTAATGATTTCACCTAATTAATAACAAATTTGTTCCCCTTTGTCAAGTCCTTTTTTGGGGTTCACCGGAGAATTCCCCAAAAAATTAACCCCCTGAGGAATTTCCCATGAGATTTCACTATAGATTGCGGGGGAAGAACCTTTAGGAAGTTGCCTCAAAGTGGCCAAAGGTTTAGGATGGCCCCCTTGCAGTGCTTGGCCCCTGGCCATACCCACCCCTCTATCTGGTCCTTTCAAAATAGAGCGGGGAAAGTTGTTGACAACAATTTACCTATTTGTTATTTTAAAGCTCTAAAGGGGGAGTGCTGGCCGATGTTAGAAAGAAGGGTCCTGGTCTTAAACCAAAATTATGAGCCCTTAGGGGTATGCACGGCCAAAAGGGCTATTATACTTATCTTCTTAGGTAAGGCGGAAATAGTGGAAGAGGATGGCAAATTCATCCATTCCGTATCCTTGGTCTATCCCCTTCCCAGTGTGGTGAGGCTGATATTCTTTATCTCCCGTCCTAGCAGGAGAATAATCCTCTCTCGCCGAAACATATTGAAGAGAGATGGATACAGATGCCAGTATTGTGGCAGCGCCAGCAAACCCCTCACCGTGGATCATATTATACCCCGCAAATTGGGAGGAAAGGATGTCTGGGAAAACCTTATCTGCGCCTGCACCGATTGCAACAATAGAAAAGGGAATCGCTCCCCAGAGGAGGCCGGGATGAAACTGCTTAAGACCCCTTCCAGACCGACATATATCACCTATATCCAGCATTTCATCGGTATATCCGATTTGAAATGGAAACCATACCTTTTCTTGAGTTAATCCAATGAAGAAGAGAAGGATATTAAGTGGGATGAGGCCCACTGGCAGGATGCATCTGGGAAATTATGTGGGGGCATTGGAGAATTGGGTGAGGCTTCAGGGCGAATACGAGAACTTTCACCTAGTAGCCGATTGGCATGTGCTCACCACTGATTTGAATACAGCCGATATTCACCAGAATACGGTAGATATGGTCATAGACTGGATCACAGCTGGGATAGACCCCAAGCTCAGCCCCATCTTCATCCAATCTCAGATCAAGGAACACGCGGAGCTCTTTCTCCTCCTCTCTATGTTGATCACCACCTCCAGGCTGGAGAGAAACCCCGCCCTTAAGGAGCAGGTAAAAGACCTTAACTTAGAGGGGAGAATCTCCTTTGGCCATCTTGGCTACCCTGTTCTCATGGCCGTCGATATCCTCATCTATAAGGCAGACCTGGTGCCTGTGGGCGAGGATCAGCTCCCTCACATTGAGATAACCAGGGAGATAGCCCGACGGTTTAACAGCCTTTACGGGGAGGTCTTCCCCGAGCCTGAGGCCAAGCTTACCAAGTTTGCCAGGCTGCCGGGGGTCGATGGGAAGAGGATGAGCAAGTCTGTGGGCAACACCATCTTGCTCTCTGATCCCCCGGATAAGATAAGGGAAAAGGTGCTGTCAGCCATCACTGACCCCCAGAAGATTTACAGGAATGATCCTGGCCACCCCGAAGTCTGCACCATCTTTGTCTACCATCAAAAATTTAATCCAGCCCAAATCCCGGAGATAGAGAGCGGCTGTCGCAGTGGAGCCCTGGGCTGTGTGGACTGCAAGAGGAATCTGGCCGAGAGGTTAATCGATTTTCTATCCCCCTTCAGGAAGAGGAGAAAGGAGCTGGAGAGGGATATCTCCCAGGTTGAAAATATCCTTCAGGAGGGGGCTCAGAGGGCAAGGGAGGTGGCCTCAGCAACTATGGTTCAGGTGAGGGAAGCGATGAAGTTAGGGGTTGTCTCCTGATGGGTGAGTTGTCCTATCAGGTAAGGCTCGATTCCTTTCAGGGGCCATTGGATCTCCTCCTTCACCTGATAAAGGTGGAGGAGTTAGACATATACGACATACCCATAGCCAAGATAACCGATCAGTACCTCAACTACATCAAATTTATGAGATCCTTGGACCTGCAAGTGGCCGGTGAGTTCTTGGTTATGGCTGCTACCCTGCTCAGGATAAAGGCAGAGATGCTTCTTCCTCGACCTCTAGGAGATGATCTCGAGGAGCCTGACCCTCGTCAGGAGCTTACCGAGATGCTCATAGAGTATAAGAGGTTCAAGGAGCTGGCTGAGCAGCTTAGAGGAATGGAGGGGGAGAGATTTCGCTTCTACCCCAGGGGAGAGGTAGCCTATCCACCTGGAGATGATTCCCCCCAGGAGATAAACTCTTTTCTCCTCTGGAGGGCATGCCGGGAGGCTTTGGATAATGCTCCCAAAGCCACCCCCCATACTATCTCCCTCGACAAGGTGACCATCAGGGAGAAGATGGACCTCTTGCTCAGAAGCTTAGAGGGAGGAAGGGAGATTAGACTCACCGAACTCCTGCGCCAGGATCCGCGCAGGATAGCCCTGGTTCTCATCTTCGTGGCCATCCTGGAGCTGGCCAAAAGGAGACAAGTTATCCTCCGGCAGGAGGCCCCTTTTGATGAGATACTCATTTGCCCCCTACCGGGATGAGGGATGAAGAGCTGCGGCAGGCGATTGAGGCCCTTCTCTTTGTGGCCACCTCTCCCCTCTCCCCTCAGAAGCTAAGTGACCTAATGGGAGGCATCAAACCTGGGCAGATTCAGAGGATAGTGGAGGGCCTAAACCTAAGTTATCAGAACGAGGGCAGAAGTTTCCGTATCCAGGAAATCGCGGGCGATTACCAGTTTTTTACCCTCCCCCACTTCTCTCCCTGGGTAGAGAAACTGCTCGCAGAGAGGAAAAGAAGGCTTTCCCCCCAGGCCTTAGAGACCCTGGCCATCATCGCCTATAGAGGACCCATCAACCGTCCCCGAATTGAGGCCATTAGAGGAGTCAATGCTGACGGCGTCCTCAAGACCCTCCTGGAGAGGGGTCTCATTCGAATCAAAGGGCGGGGAAATTCTGTGGGGAGACCGCTTCTCTATGGAACATCCAAATCCTTTCTGCAGTATTTTGGCCTGAAAAGGCTCTCCGATCTTCCCAGATGGAAGGAACTCTCAAACAATGGCCAGCCTAAGGCTGAACAAGTTCCTCTCTCAGATGGGCATAGCTTCCAGGAGGGGAGCTGAAATGCTCATTGCCCAGGGAAGGGTGAGGGTGGGGGGGGAGAAGGTCTCCTCCCCAGAGAGAGTGATTGACCCACAGAGGGAGAGGGTCTGGGTTGACGGTAGGGAGGTAGAGGGGGATTTTAAACCCACCTATCTCATCCTCAACAAACCAAAAGGGTTCTTGGTTGCCTCCTCCGATCGGTTTGGCCGCCCGACAATCTTCGACCTCCTCAAACCAGGGGCTAAAGGGCTCTTCCCTGTGGGGAGGCTCGATTACAACTCCCAGGGCCTCCTTCTCCTGACAAATGATGGGGAACTGGCCCACAGGCTCCTCCATCCCAGATGGGGGGTGGAGAAAAGATACTTAGTAGCTATCAGGGAAAGGATAAGGGGAAGGGATCTGGAGCTGATCAGGTCAGGGGTGAGGTTGGCCGATGGGAGCTGGGCTAAACCGGAGCTACACAGGTCAACCAATTTGCCTCAGGGAGGGAGTTTGGTGGAGATCAGCCTCAGGGAGGGAAGGAAGAGGGAAATTAGGAGGATGTTTAAAGCGATAGGGTATAGGGTCTTGAGTTTGCAGAGAATCGGCTTCAATGGGCTCAAATTGGGGGGCCTAAAAGAGGGGAAGTGGCGATGGCTCACTCCTGAGGAGATTCGCAGGTTAAAGAAGGAAGTTGGCCTGAGGGAGGAGATGGTTGATAATCGCCATTGATGGCCCGGCCGCCTCGGGGAAGAGCACAACCGCCCAACTGGTGGCAGAGAGGTTGGGTTATGCCTACTTGGATACAGGAGCTATGTATCGGGCCCTCACCTTAAAGGCTCTCCGCCAAGGGGTTAATGGGGAGGACGAGGAGCGGCTCTGCCAGTTGGCCTCCTCCTTGCAGCTTAGCTTTTCTCTAAAGGATAGTAGGTTAAAAGTCATTATGGATGATGAGGAGGTGAGCCAGAAGATAAGGTCCTCTCAGGTAAGCCGCATGGTCTCCCTCGTCTCCCGCCACCCCAAGGTAAGAAGGATAATGGTGGACAGACAGAGGAGGTTTGGAGAGAAAGGCAGGGTAGTGGTAGAGGGAAGGGACATTGGCACTGTCGTCTTTCCTCAGGCGGACTTAAAGGTCTACCTGGATGCCACCCCCGAGGAGAGGGCCAAGAGGAGAATGGAGGAGCTAAGGATGGGGGGGGGCAACTCCTCCCTCGAGGAGCAGTTGGCTGCAATTGTTGATAGGGACAGGCTGGATTCCCAACGAGAGGACAGTCCCCTGAGGAAGGCTGAGGATGCGGTTCTCATTGACACCACCCACCTGAGCATTGAGGAAGAGGGTAAGGCCGTTTTGGACCTGATAAAAAGGAGGGGATGAGGACCTACTACTGGTTAAGCCAGCTCTTTCTCAGGTTAGTGCTCTGGGCTGGCTTTGGCCTCAAGGTGCGGGGGAGGGAGAACATCCCCCGCAAGGGGGGGGTGATCATCGCTGCCAATCACATCTCCTTGGCTGATCCACCATTCATTGGGGCCGTCTGCAGGAGGGAACCATACTATCTGGCCAAGGAGGAGCTCTTTCATCATAAGGCCCTTGCCGCACTCATCAGGGCTTATCACGCTTATCCCCTGAGAAGAGGGAAGGTAAGCAGCCAGGCGATAACCTGGGCAATAGGCCTTCTCCGGTCTGGTCATGCCCTCTTACTCTTCCCGGAAGGGAGGAGACAAAAAGGGGGGAGGTTAGGTAGGGGCAGGCCAGGGGTGGGCTTGATCGCCACCCGCTCCGGGGCCCCGGTCATCCCCTGTCTTATTCAGGACTCGAATCATCTGCGGCAGGCCTTCCTGCGCAAAAGGAGACTGCTGATTAGCTTCGGCCTACCGTTCCGGGCAGGGATAACCGATTATCAGCTATTTGCCCAAAAGGTCATGGAGAGGATAGGAAAATTAAGAGGCTCGTATGAAAGCCCCCCAAGGATCAGTCTTCAGGGGTCAGAGAATAGAAAATCAGGTGAAAATTGAAATTGGAAATTATCGAGCCGTCAGAATCCCTATGCTACCCCAGTCAGTAGTTCCTTTCATTCTTAATTTAACATTTCGGAATTTCTAAGAAATTGCGAAATGTCGGGGGTTGTTTGAAGTCCCGCACTTATGCATAAGTGCGGGATTCAATCTGGACAGCGGAGCAACCCGAGTCCCGATGCACATCGGGAAGGGGCGAGAGCCCCTATGGGAAGTTAGCGACCGAAGGGAGCTAAGTTCCATTCTTCATTTTACATTCAAGAAAGTTACTGGTCCATAGGGCCAAGTTCACATAGAGAGGGAGGATTAGTTTAATGGAAAAGAAGGAGGAGGAAAAGAAGGTGGTTAACCTGAAAGGAGGTGAGCAAAAGGCCGCGGATGAGCAAGAGGCCCAGCCAGAGAAGCAAGCAACCCCCAAGAGGAGGACTAAGGCGGCCTCCCAGGCAAAACCAGCAGGGGCCAAAGCAAAGAAGGAGAAGGTAGAGGAAATCCCACCTGCCCCTGAGCCAGAGGCAAAGCTAGAGCTCTCCCCCCAGGATTTTGCGGAGCTACTCAAGCTTTACGAAAACAGCCTGGCGGAGATAAAGGAGGGGGAGATCGTCAAGGGGACGGTGCTCAAGGTGGACAGAGATGATGTGATAGTTGATGTGGGCTTTAAGTCCGAGGGGATAATTCCTCTGAGTGATTTTGGGAATCGTCCCGAGGTGAAAGTGGGGGATGAAATCGAGGTCTTCTTGGAGTCCATAGAGGACCAGGATGGCCAGGTTGTCCTCTCCAAGTCGCGGGCGGATTTCCTCTTGGTTTGGGATCGGATCAGGAAGGCCTACGAGACAGGCGAGCCCATCGAGGGAAAGGTGAGGAAGAGGGTGAAGGGGGGGATGATAGCCAACCTCTTCGGGGTGGAAGCCTTTCTCCCCGGTTCTCAGATAGATACCAAACAGGTAAGGGATTTTGACCAATATGTGGGCCAGACCCTACCGTTGAAGGTCATCAAGCTGAACAAGCTGAGGAGGAACATAGTAGTCTCCCGTCGGGCGATCTTGGAGGAGGAGAGGGCCCAACAGAGGGGAAAGCTGCTCTCCGAGATAGAGGAGGGCCAGGTGAGGAAGGGCGTAGTAAAGAACATCACCGACTTTGGCGCCTTCGTCGACCTCGGAGGATTAGATGGCCTTCTCCACATAACCGATATGTCCTGGGGGAGGATCAGCCACCCTTCTGAACTACTGGCCTTAGGGGATGAGATAGAGGTGAAGGTGCTCACCTATGATCGCCAGAAGGATAGGGTCTCCCTGGGCTTAAAACAGCTCACCCCTTACCCCTGGGAGAATGTGGAGGAGAAATACCCTGTGGATATGAAGGTAAGAGGAAGGGTGGTAAGCATCACCGATTATGGGGCCTTTGTGGAGTTGGAGAAGGGGGTGGAAGGGTTGATCCATGTCTCCGACATGTCCTGGACAGAGCATATCAGACGTCCCTCCGAGGTCGTGGCCATTGGGGATATAGTTGAGGCGGTTGTGCTCAGCGTGGACGGGAAGAACGAGAAAATTGCCTTGGGACTTAAGCAGGTGGAGCCCGATCCCTGGCTGACCCTTCCCCAGAGACACCCCGTAGGATCGAAGCTGGTGGGGAGGGTAAGGAACCTCACCTCATTTGGGGCCTTCGTGGAGGTGGAGGAGGGGATAGATGGCTTGGTCCACATCTCCGATATGTCCTGGACAAAGAGGGTACAACACCCCTCTGAGGTGATGAAGAAGGGGGAGAAGGTAGAGGTGGTTGTCTTGGACATCGACCAGGAGAACCGCCGGGCCTCCTTAGGCTACAAGCAGGCCCAGGATAACCCCTGGCCAGAGCTTGCCGGGAAGTATGCCAAAAACGTGGAGACAAAGGGGGTAATAACCAGGATCTACGAGAGGGGGGTGGTGGTCAACCTGCCTGGGGATGTGGAGGGGTTTGTCCCCTTAGCCCATTTGGGGAAACCGGGGATTAAGAGGCCCTCGGAGGCATTTAAGCTCAAGGATGAGCTCCCCCTACGGGTGGTGGAGTTCGATGCTGAGGAGAGAAAGATTATCCTCTCCGTAAGGGAGTATTTCGAGGGCAAAGAGAAGGATCTGTTGGATAAATACCTTGCCCAACATCCCTCCAAAACCGTGAAGATGAAGGATGTTGTGGAGATACCTCCAGCCAAGGAGGATTGATTGTGCCTTCCCCGGGGAGGATTGGCCTCCGCAGCTTCGGCTGTAAACTGAACCAGTTTGAGACGGAGTTCATTAGGGAGGAGTTCCTGCGGGCCGGTTACCTTGAGGTGGAATTCTCTCAGGTCGCGGATCTCTATCTGGTCAACACCTGCTCGGTAACTTCCCAAAGCGACTACCATGCCCGCCAGGCCATCAGGAGGGCCCGCCGACTTTCCCCCTCCTCCCTGATCATCGCCACTGGCTGCTACGCGCAGACCAACCCCGCGGCCCTCGCCGGGATCGCCGACCTTGTTTTGGGCAACCGAGAGAAGGCTGATGTCCTCCGTTACCTCGGGGAGGTCAACTCCGGGGAAAAGGTCTACACCTCTCCCCCTTCTCAGTTTTCCACATTCCCCCCAATGGCCATAGGGGGTTTTCAGGGCCACACGCGGGCCTTCGTCAAAATACAGGACGGTTGCAGCACCCCCTGCAGCTTCTGCATCGTCCCCCTGGCCCGGGGGAGGGCGAGGTCCGCCCCCTTAGAGGCAATCCTCTCCCAGATAGAATCCTTGACCCGGGCCGGATACCAGGAGGTGGTCCTTACCGGGGTGAACATCGGCTACTTAGGGCCTGACCTCATCGAGCTCCTCAAGAGGCTCGAGGGAAAGGATTATCCTCGGAGGGTGAGGCTCAGTTCCATTGAGCCCACGGATTTCACCCCGGAGCTCATCGACTTCGTGGCCAGCTCCTCCAAGGTCTGCCCCCATTTTCACATCCCCTTGCAGAGTGGGGATAAAGGGATTCTGCAGCTAATGAACCGACAATATGACCCAAAATTCTATGAGAACCTCATCTGGGAGTTAAACTCAAAGATCCCCTACGCGGGAATTGGCGCCGACATCCTGGTGGGTTTTCCGGGGGAGAAGGAGGAAGCCTTTCAAAATACCTATCGGCTTGTGGAGAAGCTCCCTTTGGCCTACTTCCATGTCTTCTCCTACTCCCCGCGAAAGGGTACCCTCGCAGCCGAATTCCCGGATCAGGTCGACCCTCCAGTGAAAAAGAGGAGGTCCCTTCTAATGAGGAGGTTGGGGATGGAGAAGTGGCGTAGGTTCCGGGAGAGGTTTTTGGGCCAAACCCTGGATATCTTGGTGGAAAAGGGTAAAAGGGAAGGGGTGTATACCGGCCTGGCGGGTAATTATATCCGGGCATACATCAGGGGGGGGGAGAAATTGGAAAACAGGCTGGTCAAGGTGGAGGCCTCCGGCCTGCAGGAGAAGGGAGTTTGGGGGGAATTAATTGAGGGGGTAAGCTAAGATGTCCGCCCATCGAGAAGTGATCGAGGATGCCTTTAACCAACAATTGAAAAGAATAGAGGACCCCTTGCTTCGCTCTAAGGTTGTGGACATCTGGGTTGCTACGGCAGAAAGGGGAGGATGGAAAGCTGTTGAGATGGGCAAGATCCCCTTCACCCTACTGATCGATCCCAAGGGCATCAGCCTAATTGAGCACACGATTGCCGTTACGGAAGGGGCACTGGGGCTGGCTAAGGCAATGAAGGGGAACTACAGGCGGATGCCGTTTGAGATCAAATTTGACTGGCTCATTGCCGGTGGATTGCTCCACGATGTGGGGAAACTGCTGGAGATAGAGAGATCTGGCAGTGAATACCGCAGAAGCCACTCCGGCAGATGTGTTCGCCACCCCATCTCCGGGGCCATTGTTGTGGCCCAGGCAGGCCTGCCTGAGGAGATCGTTAACATAGTTGCCTGTCATTCCAAGGAGGGGGAGGGCAGGCCCCAGAGAATCGAGACCGTCCTCATCCACCAGGCAGATTTTGCCCTCTACGATCCAATGGCGATGATGGAGAAGGGACTACTCATCACTTAGAGAGAGAATGCCCTCACGCAACGAAGCCACAACCAAAAAAAGCCACAGATTACACTGATTTCACGGAAGAAACCGTTGGAGCCCGTGGCTTGTTACTCAGGGAGGCTTCGGGGGTTAGTCCGAATTGCTCACAAAAATCCGCCCAGTAGCTGAAAATTAACAATAGCCGAGCGGTCAGATCCCCTGATCTGACCGGGGCAGAACAGGGGTTCTGCTACCTCGCTTTTGAGTATGGGTTATCCCCCACTCACAAGGAGACAGCAGATTATATAAAGCCATGGGAAATTTATGAATAGATCGGGTTGGGTATCTCCGTCATTTGGCATTAGGATTTTAGCATTGACTTAAGGCCTGCACTAAAATGTGGGGGAAGTTGGAGATTGCTTCGGCTTGCCACTTCGCTGCCACTTAAGGCAAGCCTCGCAATGACAGGTAAAGGGTCCCGCCATTGCTCGCCCTGTTAGATATCAATAACATCTTGGCAAGAGCCAAAAATTATGGGACTTATCTAACAGGGCGAGGAGCAAGGCGACGGAACAATCTCATTATAGGTCATTTGTGTTCTATGGTTTCAGTGAAATCAGTGGCTGCTGTTTGACACACCTAAGCCTTGTGGCTATTAAAGGGAGGAGATGGGGAAGACCATAATCGAGAAGATCATTGAAGGGCATGCGGAGAGGGCAGTAAGCCCCGGCGATGTGGTTGATATGGGCATTGACCTGCGGATTGCCCGTGATTTTGGAGGGGCCAATGTGGTGAAGAACATAGAAGCATATGGCCTGTCCATAGATGACCCCACCAAGACCATCTTCACCTTTGATTGTAACCCCGGGGGCTCTGATCAAAGGTATGCCCGCAACCAGCAAATCTGTAGGCTCTTTGCTCGTAAGACTGGAATCAAAGTCTATGACATAAACAGGGGCATTGGCACCCATCTGGCGATTGATGAGGGGCTAATCTGCCCGGGGGAGACTTTAATCTCCACGGATTCCCATGCTAACATAGTGGGGGCCATTGGTGCCCTGGGGCAAGGGATGGGGGACCAAGATATAGCCTACGCCTTTGCTCAGGGGACTGTCTGGTTCAAAGTTCCCCCCCCAGTGAAGATAAACCTTTTGGGTCAACCTTCGCCAACGGCCACGCCAAAGGATGTCGCCCTCGCTCTGCTTAGGGAGTTGGGGGCCAGTGGCCTGCTCGGTCTGGCAGCCGAATTTTATGGGGAATGGTTAGAGGAACTTGACCTCTCCGGAAGGATAACCATTGCCTCTATGGCCACCGAGATGGGTGGTATCTGCACCCTCTTCCCACCGTCAAAGCCAATTATCGATTACTGCAAAAAAACAAGCAAAAGGGATTTCACCCCCACCTATGCCGATGAGGACGCCACATATCTTCAGACTCTGGAGATAGATATTGATGATCTACAGCCCCTCATCTCCCGGCCCGGTCATCCGGAGGACGTCGTCCTCGTTGCTGAGGCGGTCGGAACGAAGATAGACTCAGCTTTCATTGGCTCCTGCACAAATGGCCGGTATGAGGATCTCCTCGCCGCGGCGCAGATCCTGCACCAGAGGAAGGTAGCTCCGGGAGTGGTCCTGAAGATAGTCCCCTCAACCGATAGGATCTGGCAACTATCCCTGGCCGAGGGATTGATCTCCACATTTAAGGAGGCCGGTGTCCTGGTAGGGAATGCCGGCTGTGCGGGCTGCGCCAACGGGCAGATAGGACAAAATGGGCCGGGAGAGGTAACCGTGAGCAGCGGCAACCGCAACTTCCGGGGCAAACAGGGGGAGGGAGATGTCTGGTTGGCCTCCCCAGCCACCGTTGCGGCCTCAGCCATCGCCGGCCACCTTACCACTGAGGATAATATACCGGAAAAGCCCTCTGTCTTTGCGGGTGCAGGGTTCACCCGGGCCCAAAATAAAGGATCAGCCGCTAAGGTCGCTCCGGCCAAAAAGCCAACAAAGATTAGGGGAAGGGTATGGGTCATTGAGCAGGACAACATCGATACGGATATGATCTACCACAACAGATACCTGGCTGTTACTGATATAGCCCAGATGGGTCAATATACCTTTAGCAACCTCGATGGTTGGGAGGACTTCCCCCAAAAGGCCAGACCGGACGATATCCTCGTTGTGGGGGGTAACTTCGGGTGTGGCTCAAGCAGGCAACAGGCAGTGGACTGCTTCCGAGCGCTTAAGCTCTCCGGGATAATAGCGAGATCATTTGGGGCCATCTATGAGAGAAATGCCATAAACAGTGGTTTCCCTATAATTGTCGCCCCGGGAATCAAGGAATTAAACCTGCGTAATGGGGACGGGGTTGAGGTTGACTTCCTCACTGGCCAAATTCAAAAGATGGGGACCGGCCAAACCACCAAAGCCCCCCCCTTCTCCCCCATTCAAATGGAGATCTACCAGCGAGGGGGACTCCTCAAAAGATAAGGAGAAAATTTCTCACAGATAATGATGTATATTTGACTGCGGATATACCTCCAAATCGTAGGGATATCCGCAACCAAGTGCGGATATAAACGAGTTATATGAAATGGCGGCATCCGTTACAAGGAGATGATAAATATGGCAAATAACAAAAAATATGTAGAACTGCTCTGGGCAGAGAAATATGACAAGTATGAGAAAGGGGAGAAAATACCAATAGAAAAACCAAATCTCCCATTTCAGGTTGTTGAAACTGTAAATAAGCCAAGATTAAAGGATTTAGAAGGAGGGCTTTTTGACCCTTCGCAATTTTATCCTGAAAACGAATATCCTAAGAGCTACCCAAAAGACTGGAAGAACCTTCTCATCTGGGGTGATAACAAACTTGTTATGAGTTCTCTGATTAAGCAAGGTTGGTCTGGAAAGATAAATCTGATTTACATTGACCCACCATTTTTCACAGGTTCAGATTTTACTATAAGAACAAAACTCGGGGACGAGAGAATAGAAAAAGAGCCGTCTATAATTGAAGAGCGGGCTTACAAAGATACCTGGAGTGGTGGGATTGCTTCTTATCTTAAATATATGTATGAGCGGCTGGGATTGATGAGAGATTTGCTGGCTGAGAATGGTTCTATTTACGTGCATTTAGACTGGCATGTGGGACATTATGTTAAAGTGATGATGGATGAGATTTTTGGAGCGGAGAATTATAGGAATGAAATTGTTTGGTGTTATGGAGGCGGTGGTGCACCAAGAAGTTATTATCCACAGGGATTCCACCTTTTGGAAATAAATTAAACATTGAAAATGCTAAGATGGTGGC
>CAZVGK010000042.1:0-20985 GCA_964626665.1 uncultured Gemmatimonadota bacterium
ATTCTCTAAGTACCGTATAAGGTCTGGAATTATTTCCTTTGCCTTTGGCCCCAGCTTTTCTAATTCTACTATTGCTTGCCACCTAACTGCGTCAGATGGGTCATCCAATTTATCCACTAGTTCTTTCAATCGAGATTTACTTTGATTAGGAAATTGTTGCTTGATATTCTTGTCAATGTTATCCCCAGCTTTTTCAAATATCTTGCTCAGTTTTAGTCTATCTTCTTCAGGTAATAAATTAAATGCTTTTTGGTTTAACTGTTGCATTATATTTATTTCGTTTTCTGTCAAGGAAGCATAACCATATTCATTAAATCGGACTTGTAAAGCTATAAGCCGCTGTTTTTCGTCATCGGGTAATAGATTAATTGCTTTTTGAGTGAGTTCTTTCATGAGATTTATATCATCCTGGTCCATAGATGAAACTGCTTCACGAACTTTGTCTTCTAGTAATTTCGTCTCTTTTGGGTATTTCTTAATGTGTTCTGGCAAATTCGTGGATTCTCTACTTGCAAAATAGATAATAAACAAGATGAATATAACTCCTAAACCTACTAATATCTTCCTCCATGTCCAATAATTTTTTTGATTAAACTGTTCCATACAAAACTCCTCTCACAAATCTACCTTCATACCTTTAATAGTGGCAGATAACGGCATGGGCATAAGCTGCGTCAAACGCTTGAAAATACCGAAAATAGAAAAAACATGTCACGGCGTTTGGCGTCAGCTTGATGCCCGGGTTAGGCTAAACTTCCTTTACCAAAGTTTGCTATCATCTGCCAAAATACGGTCAAGTCGAGAATGAAGAATTACTCTATTGCAGGCAGCTTGGTTTGTCACTCCTGTTTTGGAGGCACGTTAGAGTTGAAGCAATCGTATACGATCTTCCAAGAACCATCAGATTGCCTTTCAAAAAGGCACAAGTCTTTACCATCTGGCATAGCATTAATCGTCTCGCCACCTGCCTTTGGAGTCATTCTCAATGTGTATGTACATCGAGTTAATCCCAAGTCGCCATATACCTTAGCATCCTCTATACTATGGATGGCTATATCTAAATTCATCTGATCGAATGCGGGCTTCATTCCTTCTCGTATCTGCTCTTTCCCGATTCTAGCAGGAGTGTCTGGCGGCATCTGTATCCCGTCATCAGCCCATAGGGAAATCCAAAGATCGAAATCTCCAGTGTTACAACCGACGGCATATTGGTTTAACATCTCTTTGATCGCAGTGATATCGGCTTCCACATCTACCTCCTTTTTGCAACTAAAAGTAAAGCAAAGCATCGCTGAAGTGATAACTAAGATGGTTGTTGAGAGTATCCAATTTGATTTTTTCATTTTCTCCTCCTTACTGGTTAGACCAACGTTTAAATTTTGAGTAACCCCAAATGTATCATTTGGGAGTTAATTTGCATAAAATGTCTATAGACATCACCTCCTTCAACATTGGGTTGTTGAAATTACAAGCAGCCTAACGACCAAGCTCACCTGCCGCTATGGAGCGTAGCGGAATAGCGGTCAGGTGCAGCGCCTTGTTAGACCGCTTCTTATCAGCCTGCTACCACCTGAATGATGACAGCAATTGCGGTTGTAACAATGACGCCAGCACCAAACAATACATAATCTCGTGTTGCACTCCGCTGTTGTCCTGATTCCAATAGCTTAGCAAAATGCTCCGCTACGGGGATAGGTGTGCTTTCCAACGCCTCGATTTTCTCCTTAAGCTCCTTCTCGCGGGTCTCCAAGGCCGCCAAATCCGTTTCAAGCTTCTGAACCGCGCCTTCTCTGCTGCGTGCCACTTGAGCTAATTCTGATAGCACTGAATCAACTTCCCGTGACGCTTTCGTTAAACTCGCAGTCAGCTGCGCAAGGCGTTCGCTGTACGGCTTTTCTGGTTCCCTTCGGATTCCGAGAAGGTGCCGAAACAGCTTCTGTATCAACTTACTCGACGCAACTCCGCCTGCTACAAGGCTGGCAAGGCCTGCGATTATGGACGCGAGAACCTCAATTCCCATGGCTAATTCTCCATACGCGGTCTAACTACTGTTTATATGGTTTTAATATAACACTACTTTCCGGTATTCCTTCCGTATAAGCCACCACAAGGAAATTCCGTCAAGCTGTTCCGTTTCAAAGCCTGGCGACCGCACCGGTGTCGTTCCAGCGTCTTATGCGGTGTCCGCATAACACCCTCCTCCTTTAGGCTTCACAATGTGTCGGCAGGGCTGCGCACACCTCGACCGCCTCTATTCAGCACATGCATGTAAATAGAGGTCGTATCTTTAATATTAATTTTTTTGCAATGAGAGGTTGGTATTTATATTATGGGTTGAAGATATCGAAGAGTCAAAACCAAAGATGTGACCCCCTTTCATCTAAGCATTCTCCTCTGTAGGGGTCGGATTCATCCGACCCGATTATTCGTTTCTTAACACCTCCTTAGCTTTGTGGAGCTGTCACGATTGAAGGAGACTTAGCTTAAATAAAATATCAATTCCAATCGTAGTTGTCAAGCGAAAATCTCTCCAATACCCCCAAAAAATGGTAGCACTACACCACGGAATCTCACGGAACTGAAGGGCATTGTGCTGGCAGGGCTCTGCCTTGACAGCCACCCCTATTGTTTTTCTGTGCCCTTCCGTGTTCATCCGTGGTCTATCATTCTTCTTTTTCTGGTGGCAGAAGGGGGTTTCTGCCACCGCACTTTATTTCGGTAGGGCAGGAAAAAAAGAGAAGAGCAATGGGGCTGAGGTCCAGACCCCGTTGATCTCTATCAATAGCTTAGATCATTCTTAATTCTCCATTCTTCATTCTGCATTCGCAGCTTCGCTGGGATACCTGACTGCTAACTGCTGACTACTGACCCCTGTGAACTGTCGCAAGAAGGGCAATCCTTTTTTATTTGACTTATCCCAGCCAATGAGTTATTTTCCCTCTGTAAAGGAGGAGCCGATGTTTAAAGGATCGCTGGTGGCCTTAATAACCCCCTTTAAAGATGGGCGGGTAGATAGGGAGAAGCTCAGGGAACTGGTGAATTTCCATTTGGAGAATGGCACGGAGGGGATTGTTCCCTGTGGGTGCACGGGTGAGGCCTTTACCCTAAGTTTTGAGGAGAGAGGGGAGATAATTGAAACTGTGGTGGGGGAGGCAAAAGGGAGAATACCAGTTATCCCTGGGACAGGGTCCTCCAGCACCCGGATGGCCCTTGAACTGACCAGGGAGGCCAAGTTAAGGGGGGCTGATGGAGCCCTGGTTATCACCCCTTTCGGCAACAAGCCAAACCCGGAGGGAATTTACCAGCATTATGCCCGAATAGCCCAAGAGGTAGAACTTCCTATAATCCTCTACAATGTTCCCTCCCGTACCGGAACGAGCATTTCCCCTGAGGTTGTGGCTAGGCTCTCCAAAATACCCAACATAGTGGGGATAAAGGAGGCCAGTGGCTCCCTGGATCAGGTCTCCCGTATCCTGAGTCTCTGTGACATAACCGTTCTCTCCGGTGATGACAGCTTGACTCTGCCTATGCTAATGATTGGGGCAAAGGGGGTTATCTCCACCGTGGCCAACCTTGTTCCCCAGGACATGGCCGGTTTGGTGAATGCCTTCTTCCAGGGAGATCTGGAGAGGGCCAGAAAACTGCATTTCAAGCTATTTCCCCTGATTAAAGCCCTTTTTCTGGAGGGCAACCCCGCCCCGTTGAAGGGAGCAATGAAACTTATGGGTCTGCTTAACGGGGAGCTGAGGCCTCCCTTATCCCCTATATCCGAAGGAAATCTCAATATCCTCCAGGGGGTAATGAGGGATTACGGCTTGGTTGGCAGATGATAGAAATTACGGTCTGCGGAGCCGGGGGAAGGATGGGAAGGAGGGTGGTGGGCCTTCTGGCCCAGGATGGAGACTTTAAACTATCCGGGGCAATAGAGGCCCCAGGAAACCCTTTCTTGGGAAGGGATGCTGGGGAAATAGCCGGAGTTAGCCCTTTAGAGGTTCCTATGAGGGACTCCTTGACCGGGGCAAAGGGGGTGGTGGTCGATTTTACCAATCCTAAAGTTGCCCTTGATCACCTGCAATTCTGCGTGGAGAAAGACCTTCCTATGGTTATGGGGACAACAGGGTTCTCTTCCCAACAGGAGGAGAGGATTAAGGAGCTGGCCCCTCAAATCCCCTGCCTGGTTGCGCCCAATATGAGCGTGGGGGTAAATGTCCTCTTTGGCATAATAGACGAGGTGGCAAGGTTGTTGGGCTCAGGTTGGGATGTGGAGATAGTGGAAGCCCATCATAGGTTCAAGGGCGATTCCCCCAGCGGCACGGCCAAGAGATTGGCCGAGATCGTTTCCTCCCAAACTGGTGGGACACCAATCCAAGGAAGAAAGGGAAAGAGGGAGGCGAATGAGATTGGCCTCCATTCTGTGCGTGCCGGGGATATTGTGGGGGAACATACGGTTATCTTCGGAGGATTGGGGGAGAGGTTGGAGTTTACCCATCGGGCCCATTCCAGGGATTGCTTTGCTCGGGGAGCCCTTCTGGCTGCCAAATTCGTGGCTCAGGCCCCCAAAGGCCTCTATGGAATGGCCGATGTATTAAAACTGTGAGAGTTCACGGGGGTCAGGGATCGGCAATCAGCGGTCAGCGATCAGTGATCAGCTGTCAGTTGTTGGTTGGCAGTTGTTCCAAAGTTTATTGCACAGAAATTTCTATTTTGTAGACAGGATGACCAGAGCAAACAAAAATCCTGTTATCCTGTCAAAAAAGCACTGCCGCAGGCGGTTAAGTTAAAAAGGGGTGAGAAGGATGAAATATTTCCTTGTTTTGATCGGAATTTTTCTGCTGGTTCCCGTTGGATGTGAAAAGGGAAAGAGGATAACCCCACCCGAGGAGCATACCTTCCAGGTAGAAGGTGTAGTGGTGAGGGATCTAAACACGGGTATGGATATAGCCTCAGTATCTGTGGAGAGGGACAGCGTTCCATTTTTAGATGCTCAAGTTAAGGTAAATGGCCACGAATTGGGTCTTATAGATACCTCAGGGATTTATTATCTGATGGCTCCAAACCTTTTCCCTTCCCTCTCCCCCTGTTCCCTTTTTGTCTTCAGCGAGCCGGACAGCTATACGGTTGAGGGGTTGGCAGTTATGCCTAAGGATTTTGAGATTGATACCATATCTCACCAGAACTATAAATATGGTTCAACACCTCGGCCCACCGTCGAGTGGACTGTCTCGGATAGCGCCAGGGGATATTTCATCTCAGTAGTAGGGGTGGAAGAAGCAGATAGCGCCGAGAGATTTACTCAGATTTCCTCTTATAATCAGAGGTCAGCTTCCATCCCGTGGGAAACTTTTTGGAGGGAAGGCACAACTGAACCTCTCCCTGGTCCCTATGTGGTCTGGGTGGTTGCCTACAACAGAAGCTTTGTCGGCTATTACGATATTCCCTTCCCAATCCCTGATGGCCTTCCTCAGGGGAATATCGAGGGGGATCAAGGGACTTTTGGGGCAGGGGTGATCGCGGTCCCGGATACCATTTGGGTAACTACCGGGGAATAGAAAAAAATTTTCACCCTCTCCTTAGTCCTCCCCCTTCAAGGGGGAGGAAAGTGTTTAGAAATCCTGCTTGGCTGCGTGCATCTGCGTTCCATATAGTTCGCCCGCAGGGGGCTAAGTTATAGATTTGCAGGTAACATCTTGGATTGGCTGGGCTGTTCATTGTAGAGAGGAGACGGATAGGCCCAAGAGTTTTTACTTACAAAGTTCTGGTAGGGCAGGAGCCCTACCGGCACAGAAGATCCTGAGGATATGTACTACAATCTTGCAAGATCTTGTTTTTTTGACAAAGTTTTTCGTAGCAACCGCAAAGCCTCTAAGTTCGCAGAGAAAATAGAAAGCAAAAGAGAGATGAAATAAAACGATTAGTTAATAATCTTTAAACTTTGCGCCCTTTGCGACTTTGCGGTGAATTATTTGATTGCGGCTTTGCCGTGCTGCGTTAATCTGCGTCCTATAGAGTTTGTCCGAATAGCGCAAAATTCAAGAGCAAAGGAAGAGAGGAAGAGATGGAAGATCCACGCTACCAGAAATTAGCGGATGTTCTGGTTAACTATTCCACCAAGGTGCAGAAGGGGGAGACGGTGGTCATCTCCTCCGGCTTTGATGGCCTCCCCCTGGTAAAGGAGATAGCCAAACTATGTTGGCAAAGGGATGCCTTTCCCAGGATCCATTTTGGGGATGAGAGTTTGACCTATCTAAGATACAAGCACTCATCCAAGGAAGCCTTAGCCAGGGAGCCCCAGATTGCCCTTTATGAGATGAAACACAGTGATGTCTGGATAGGCTTGATGGGAAGTCGCAATACCAATGCCCTGAACAATGTGGACAGTGAAAAGTTGGTTATCTCTCGCAAGGCGGCGCTGAAGGTCAACAGGGAGAGGGTGAGAAACACTAGGTGGAACCTCTGTTGTTCTCCCTCTACCGGTTTGGCGCAGAACGCCTTTATGTCCTTAGAAGAGTTTGAGGATTTTCTCTTTGGGGCCACCCTTTTGGATTGGAAGAAGCTCTCCCAGGAGATGGACCCTCTCGTTTCCCTGCTCACCGAGGGCAAGGAGGTCAGGTTGGTGGGGAAGGAAACCGACATTAAGTTGGGTATTGAGGGAAGGAAGGGGCTGAAATCCGATGGGACCAAGAATATGCCTGGTGGAGAGGTGTTTACCTCTCCGGTGCGGCCTACCGTAGAGGGTCATATCTATTTTGACTTTCCTGGCAGGCAGGTTAAACAGGTCAAGGATATAAGGCTGTGGTTTAAGAGGGGGAAGGTGGTCAAGGCTACGGCCAGTTCCAACGAGGATTACCTGCATCAGGTATTGAAGACCGATAGCCTGAGTAATTCCTTGGGAGAGTTGGGTATAGGCACAAACTGGGGCATAACTAAGTTTGTTGACAATATCCTCTTCGATGAGAAGATAGGGGGGACAATTCATCTTGCCCTGGGTGCGGGGATGAAGGAGTGTGGGGGCAATGACCGATCGGCCATCCACTGGGATCTAATTAAGGATATGAGAAAGGGGGGGGAGATCTACATAGACGGAAAGTTAGTGCAGAAGGATGGCAAGATGCTTATCAAGGGATAGGGGAATTGGCTTTAGCCCTTGGTTTCTCCTTCTGTCTCTCCGCTATTCTGGCCCTTCTTCTTACCCCCTGGATAAGAAAATGGGCTTTGATCAGGGGGGTGGTGGATCGGCCAGGAGGTAGGAAGACCCACCAGTCTCCCACCCCCCTTTTGGGAGGAGTTGGTCTCTTTATTACCTTTATGGTGATCTTGATCGCTCCCTTCTTCCTTTGGAGAAGGCTCTTCTTGCAGGGAAGGGAATACCTGATGGGGATAATCATCGGCTCCTCCCTCATCTTTCTGCTGGGTATCTATGATGACCTTAAGGGGGCTTCCCCATTATTGAAGATAGGGGTGCAGCTAATAGCCGGTCTGGTTCTGATCAATTTTGGCCTGGCGGTTACCGTCCTAAGCAATCCCTTTCGCCATCCCCTCTACTTGGGATGGTGGGGCATACCGTTAACCCTACTGTGGGTTGTCTTTATAACCAATGCCCTTAACTTGATTGATGGCTTAGATGGGCTGGCCGCTGGGGTCTCTGCCATAGTGGCCTTGGTCCTCCTTGTTGTTGGCCTAAAAAGGGAGGCGGCCTTGACCGCATTTCTCGGTGCGGGCATAGCTGGTGGTTGCTTAGGGTTTCTCCGCTATAATTTCCCCCCAGCCCGCATCTTTATGGGGGATGCGGGGAGTATGCTGTTGGGCTTTCTCCTGGCCTCCATCTCCCTGATCAGGCCCCTGAAATCAGTTGCTGCCGTTGCCCTATTTGTTCCCATTGTGGCCATGGGGGGACCCATTGTGGAGTCGTTCACCACCATAGTAAGACGCTTCTGGAGGAGGAGGAACCCCTTGACTGCGGATCGAGGTCATATTCACCATATCCTCTTGGATCTTGGATTTACCCCAAAAGTTACTGTGATCATCATCTACCTTATCTCTGGCCTTTTCGGCCTGATCTGCGTGGGTTTTGCCACCTCTAATCCCAGATTTATGGTTATCATTTTTATCGCATTAACCTTGGCTAGCCTGGTCGGGATCATTAAGCTGCACAGCTTGCATAGGGGGAGAAAGGGAAGCAATGGCTAATTTTGTCTTGGATTTTGAAAAGCCTATTGTGGAGTTAGAGAAGAAGATTCAGGATATGAAGGAGTTTGGAACGACTTCGAATATAGAGCTCTCCGCGGAGATAAAAGGTCTGGCAAGGAAGTTGGAGAAGTTGCAGAGGGACATATACTCCCATCTTACCCGCTGGCAGAGGGTGCAATTGGCCAGGCATCCGGACCGTCCCTATTCCCTGGACTATATAAGGCTGATGGCTGAGGAGTTCGTGGAGCTCCATGGGGATCGGTCTTTTCGAGATGACAAGGCAATTATCGGTGGGTTGGCCAAGTTCAATGGACATCCCTGTATGTTCATTGGTCACCAGAAGGGAAGGGGGACAAAGGACAACCTTTACAGGAACTTTGGTATGCCCCATCCGGAAGGGTATAGAAAGGCTCTGAGATTGATGAGGATGGCGGCGAAATTCCAAAAATCAGTGATTATCTTGGTGGATACCCCAGGGGCCTATCCGGGGATAGGGGCTGAGGAGAGGGGACAGGCAGAGGCCATAGCCAGAAACCTCAGGGAGATGTCTAAGCTGCCCGTTCCCATAGTTATCTCTATTGTGGGGGAGGGGGCAAGTGGGGGGGCTTTGGGGATAGGGGTGGGAGATATGGTGCTGATGATGGAGAACTCCTGGTATTCGGTCATCTCGCCGGAGGGCTGCGCGGCCATTCTCTGGAGGGACAGGGCGCAGGCCCCCCAGGCGGCAGAGGCCCTCAAGGTGGCCTCTGGGGACCTGATTAACTTGGGGGTGATTGATAAGATCGTTCCTGAGCCCCTGGGAGGGGCCCATCGGGATCCCTCTCAGGCCGCTAAGCTTTTAAAGGCGGAGATCTCCAGGGAATTGAATAGGTTGAAGAGGCTTTCCCCGGAGGTGCTTATCAAGAGGAGAAGGGAGAAGTTCCGCTCAATGGGGGTCTTTATAGAGTAAAAGAACATTGCGGAATTTCTTAGAAATTCCGCAATGTTGGGGGATGTTTGAAGCCCCGACTTAGGTCGGGATTCAATCTTGACAGCGGAGCAATCCGAGCTGACGCAGGATTGCGGAGCTCCATAGGGTCGTGAGACCCTATGGAGAAGTTAGCGACTGCAAAGGAGCTAAGTTCTGATGGAGGAGACAGATCTTTTAGTGATTGGGGGTGGCCCAGCCGGTTATGTGGCGGCTATCAGGGGAGCGCAGCTGGGGGCTAAGGTTACCCTGGTGGAGAAAGGGGAAATCGGTGGGGTCTGCCTAAATCGCGGCTGCATCCCCACAAAGGCCCTCCTGGCGGTGGCCGAACTTTATCATAGATTGGGGAAACTCTCCTCCTTTGGCCTAAGGGCGGAGGGCATTGGCTTTGATTGGGAAAGCATTATGCAGAGAAAAGATCAGGTGGTAAAGAGACTGGTGGGGGGGGTAAACCATCTCCTGCGGGCCCATAAGGTAAAGATAATAGAGGGCCAAGCAAGATTTTTGGGACCTCAGGTTATCGAGGTCGCGGGGAAAGGGAGATTCAAGGCCAAGAAGGTAATTGTGGCCACCGGGTCCCGTCCCAAGCAACTTCCCATCAGAGGTTTAGAGGGTCCAGGGGTTTTGAACAGTGACTCTGCCCTGGCTTTGGAGGAGGTTCCCGCCAACCTACTTATCATTGGGGGAGGGGGGATTGGGGTGGAGTTTGCCTTTATCTATGGGTTTTTTGGCTGCCAGGTTACTTTGGTTGAGCTTATGGATCACATCATCCCCACCGAGGATGAGGAACTTTGCCTCCAACTGGAGAGGGTCTTGAGTAGGGAGGGGGCAAAGGTTTATACTAACTCCCAAGTTAAGGAAGTATCGTTTAGTGGTGGGTTATATTCCGCTTCCTTAGAGACCCCTACTGGTGAGGTCGAAGTTGCTGTCGAGAAGATACTTATGGCCCCGGGAAGGGAGCCCTATTTTAATGATTTGGGATTGGAGGAGATAGGAGTTAAAGTGGAGGATGGGGCCATAGCGGTGAATGAGTTTTTACAGACAAACATCCCTACCATCTACGCTGCCGGCGATGTCATTGGAGGTTATCTGCTGGCCTATGTGGCCTTCAGGGAGGGGGAGATAGCGGCTGAAAACGCTTTAGGGGGAGATGTGAGGGCTGACTATCGCTCCGTCCCTCGGTATTGCTTCTCCTGGCCAGAGCTGGCTGCGGTAGGCCTCACCGCAAAGGAAGCTAAGAGGTTAGGCTATGAGGTGAGCATAGGCAGGTTTCCCTTTGCCGCCAATGGGAGAGCTCTGGCCGAGGGAGAGGTGGAGGGATGGGTGAAAGTGGTGATGGAGAAGGGAACGGAGGAGATCTTAGGCATACACATCTTGGGCTCCCGGGCTACCGATCTGATTGCGGAGGCTGCTTTAGCCATCCAGATGGGGGCTAAAGGATCGGATTTTATGAGGACATATCATCCTCATCCCACTTTCTCCGAACCCTTGAGGGAAGCATCTTTGGCGGCTTTGGGTCGGCCGCTACATATCCTCTGATCCAGAGAAATATACTACTGAGGCCACCAAGTAGATTACATGTCATTGCGAGCGAAGCGAAGCAATCCAACCTCTGAATGGAGGTTCAAACTATGAGATTGCTTCGTCGCTACGCTCCTCGCAATGACCAATGAAATACCAAAGTGTAAACTATAATGTGTCCTGAGTAATAGCGTTTGTCGGAAGTTGAATTCATGGTATAAGAACTTCCATTTTTAGCTAGGATAGGCAACATTCATTAAACGCCGAAAATCACTAAATAATAAAAAATGCTCAGGGAAATGTGCGTTCTAATTTTTCGGTGTCATGCGGTGTTTCCCTGTATAATTTGGGATAAAAATCCTGTTATCCTGTCAGAAAAATTTTTGCCGCAGGTGGCTAAGCTCTGAAAGGGGGAGAGATGGAACAGAAGGGGGGTATTTCGCAGGTTGATACCAGCGGGATTAAGCACAAGATAGTGATTATCAGCGGTAAGGGGGGGGTGGGCAAGAGCACGGTTGCTGCCAACTTGGCTTATTCCTTTGCCCAGAATCAGGAAGTTAAGGTGGGCATCTTGGATGTGGACATCCACGGGCCAAATATCCCATTGATGCTGGGATTAGAAGGGAAGAGACTGGATATGGTGGGAGATAGGATCCAACCGGTGAGCCTTCTTCCCAATCTTTTAGTGGTCTCTATGGCTTTTCTCCTTCCGGATGCCAATTCCCCGGTAATCTGGCGGGGTCCACTAAAGATGAAGGCGATCAGGCAGTTCTTAGAGGATACCAACTGGGGTGAACTGGACTATATGGTGATTGATCTTCCCCCAGGCACCGGCGATGAGCCCTTAAGCGTCGCTCAACTTGTAGGAGGGATTGATGGGGCCATAGTGGTTACCACCCCTCAGGAGGTTTCCCTTTTAGATTCCCGTAAGGCGGTAAATTTCGCCCGCAAGTTAGGAATGCCGATTATGGGCATCCTGGAAAATATGAGCGGCCTTATCTGCCCTTACTGTGGGAGGAAAATTGATCTCTTTAAGACAGGGGGAGGGGAGAGAGCGGCTCTGGAGATGGGTGTTCCCTTCTTGGGGAGGATACCGATTGAGCCGAAGATTGTGGAATCGGGGGATTCTGGCAAACCATTTGTGGGATCGTATAAAGAATCAGAGGCTGCTAAGGCGTTTGCTGAAATAGTGAAAAGATGTGAGGAGTTCATCGGTTCTCAGAATAAACAATAATCTACGCCCAATCTCATTCGAGCTGCTTAAAGTTGTTTTTTTAGGGGAATATGTTTGCGTTCGGGCAGAAAAGCGATTATGATGATTTTGTGAGTTTTGAGGAAGGTAAAGTGAAGGAGTGGCTTGAGAAGGCCGAATTATGCTTTTAGAATGTGGACGAAGCAGCCGTTCTCAAACAAGTTACTTAACAGGTTAAGATCTTCCCGTTACCTGCTGGTGCTCACCGGGGCAGGCGTTTCTGCAGAGAGCGGTGTCCCCACTTTCCGGGGGAAGGATGGATACTGGAGGAAATTCAGTCCCCAGGAGTTGGCCACAATGGATGCCTTTGAGAAAAACTCTGAGTTAGTTTGGGAGTGGTATGAGTATCGGCGGGGGCTTATCCGGGAGGTCCAACCCAACCCAGCCCATTATGCGATCAAAGATCTGGAGGATAGGTTCGCTGAATTCCTCCTCGTCACCCAGAACATCGATGGCCTCCACCAAAGGGCAGGGAGCAGAAAGATAGCGGAGCTTCATGGTAATATATGGCGAGACCGCTGTCTGAAGTGTGGTCAGGTCTATGACCATAAGGAAGTTAAGCTCAAGGGGGTTCCTCCCAAGTGTGCCTGTGGGGGACTTCTGAGACCGGATGTTGTCTGGTTTGGAGAGGCTCTTCCTCAAGAGACCCTCTTGCAGGCCCTGCAGGCGGCCCAGTTCTGCGATTTTCTCTTGACTGTGGGCACTTCAGCCCTGGTGCAACCGGCTGCCTCCCTTCCCCTCTTGGCCCAGGAGAATGGGGCTTTTGTAGTGGAGATAAATTTAGAGCCAACCCCTCTCTCTGAGAGGGTCAATGAGTCCATAAGGGGGAAGGCAGGGGAGGTTCTTCCTGGGTTAGTAAAAAAGCTGTAATCTACCACGGATGACCACGGACTGGCACGGAAATGATCAATGATCAATGAAAAATGGCACGCACCTCAAGATTTTCAGGCTTCATTTCATTTTAACTTGCTAATTGTTAATTGACCATTGATGATGATCCTCTCCGTGAGCTTCTGTGGTGGGTTGTTGGTTAAAAATTTAGCTGGAGGATGGTATGGATGTTAAGGAAAGAAATCCCCCCCCCGCTGAGGTGGAGAAGAGCCTGAAGGAGTTCACCGAGGAGCTAAAGGCGAGGTATGGGGAGAAGTTGCAGTCTGTCCTCCTCTATGGGAGTGCAGCCCGGGGGGATTATATCGCCGGTAAGTCCAACCTTAACATCTTGGTGATCTTAACCCAGATAGGGGTGGAGGAACTGGCTCAGGGGAGTCGAATATTTCAAAAATACAGAAAAAAGGGGGTTGTCGCCCCCCTGTTCTTCACCCCGGAATACATTGCCACCTCCACTGACTCCTTTCCTATGGAGTTCTTGGACATCAAGGCCCATCACCTCCTCCTCTTTGGGGAGGATCCCTTCACCGAGTTGGAGATAGGTCGCCAGAATCTGAGGTTGCAGTGCGAGGCGGAGATAAAGGGGAAGTTAGTTAGGGTAAGGCAATCCTTCCTGGAGATTGGCCTGGATAAGAGGAAACTCCCGGGGCTTCTCACCGGGTCCCTTACCTCCTTTCTCCCGGCGATGAGACACCTTCTTCAGTTAGACAAAGGGATTAAGGTGCGGAGGGCAGAGGATGTCTTCTCCCAATTGGAGGAGAGTTACGGGCTGGAGGGGGGTCCGTTTCAGCAGATCTGGGGGCTGAAGAGGGAGAAGGCCAAGAAAATCCCCCCAGAACAGCTTAAACCCCTGTTTGGCCAGTACATCTCTCAGCTACAGAAGCTGGCCGAAATAGTAGACAAGTTGAAAGTAAAATGAAGAGGCTCTTCTTTCCACTTCTTATCCTTTTGGGATTGGGATGTGCCTATTATAATACCTTCTTCCATGCCCAGGAATCCTTTCAAAAGGCGGAGAAGGCCAGGATCTCCTCCAACAACAAGGAAGGCGCTGGGAAGGGTGACTATGAGCAGGCCATAAAGAAAGCGGCTATGGTCTTGGCCTATTATCCCAAAAGCAGATGGGTTGATGATGCCCTGATGCTTATCGGGAAATCCTACTATCATTTGGGTGAATATACGAAGGCCATCAGAAAATTTCAGGAACTGCAGACAAACCTGCCCAAAAGCAATTACTTGGACGACAGCTACTACTGGATGGGTCTGGCCTATTATCAGTTGGAGGATTATCTCCAGGCAGAGGGGAGCTTTAAGAAGCTCTTGGCCAAGGGAAAGGAACGGAAGCTTTTGGATGAGGGGAGTTATATGTTGGGGGAGATTGGATTTATCACTAAAGACTATGGAAAGGCCATTGAGGAGTTTGAGAGGTTGGTTGCCAAGGGGAAGGGGGAGGTAAGGGCGCAGGCCCAATTCCGTATTGGGGAGTGTTGGTGGGAGATTGGGGATTATAAGCAGGCTTTGGAAGCTTTTAAGAAAGTCAAAGAAATGGGAGGTGACAAAGAGCTTAGCTTTAGGGCAGAGTTTAAGGTTGGGGAGTGCTACGAGGAGTTGGGCCAATCCCAGGAGGCCCTAAAGGTTTTCGTGGAACTCTCCCGCGAGGGGAGATATTACTGCCATCTCCCCCAGGTAAGGCTAAAAATTGCCGAAACTAAGCTCAAGCTGGACCATCCCCAGGAGGCGATCAAGGAGTATGAGTCGATTACCGAGGAGTTCCCCCAGACAGATGAGTCTGCTCAAGCCCTTTATGGATTGGGGGTAATCTACGAGGATGAGCTCAAGGACCTCAAAAAAGCCCAGGAGTTCTTCGAGAAGAGCATCAAGGAGATGCCCAAATCAGATGTGGCCCAGAAAGCACAGGAGAGGTCGGCCGACATAGTAAAGTTGCAGGAGTATAGGGACCAACTCTCGGGTGAGGAGGCGGAGAAATCGGTAAAGACCCTCTTCCTCTTGGCGGAGATGTATCTTATGGAATTGAATGAGCCGGATTCGGCCCTCTCCGCCTATAGGTCAGTGATCGAACACTTCCCGGAAACGAGCTATGCCCCTCGTTCCGCTTATGCCATGTCCTGGATCTGGGAGAAGGTCAAGAGGGATAGCCTGCAGGCAAAGAAGGCCTATGAGAGGATTATCCAGGATTTCCCCCAAACCCCTTATGCCCAAAAGGCCAGGGAGTGGTTGGGACTGCCTCCCTTAGAGGAGAGGGAGCCGGCAAAGGAGCTTTTTATAAAGGGGGAGGATTTCCTCCTGCAGGGGGAGGTGGACTCCGCCTTGACCTACTATGCCCAGGCCGCCAAAGACTACCCTCAGAGCCGGTATGCCCCCAAGGCGTTGTATGCTCTGGGCTGGATATATGAGAATAGGGAGGACTCCCTGAGGTTGGCTAAGGAGACCTACCAGGATTTGATAGATGAGTATCCCCAATCTGACTATACCCTCCTGGCCAGGGAGAAGTTGGGAGAGAAGATCCCCCAAGCGACATCCGCTCCCCCGGAAACCTCAGCGCAGGTGAACCCCGAGGTCACCGCGGCCGACTCCCTCCCCTGGGCCCCTCCACCCCTGAAGTTAGGGGAACTCAGCCTCCCCCCTGGCACCACCGCGCCTCAGGGAACGGTATGGGTCAGGATTAGAATTGATCAGTTTGGAGATGTCAAGGAAGCGCACCTCGTGGATTCAACCGGGAGCCAACCCCTGGATTGGGCCATAGAGGATGCTGCCCGTCAGACCCACTTCGATCCAGCCTTGATAGACAGGAAGCTTTTCAACTCTTGGTTTTTATACCCGTTTGAGGCAAAACCACCTGAGAAATAAGGGATGATTCAGACCAAAGCCCGCATCTTGGGAACCCAGAGGTTAGGCCCCCTTTTTTATCGGATCAGGCTTAAAGCCCCGGGTATATCCTCCCAGGCCCAGCCAGGACAGTTCGTGCACCTGAGGATAGATGAAGGTTATGAACCCCTCCTGCGGCGCCCCTTCAGCATCCATCATACGGATCCCTCCCAGGGGAGTTTCGATCTTCTCATTAAGCTGCGGGGCAGAGGAACTAGGATTCTCCTTCAAAAATCACTTGGCCAGGAACTTGACCTGATCGGTCCCTTGGGAAATGGTTTCCCCCTCCCCCATCCAGGACAATTGCCCATCCTCGTTGCTGGAGGGGCCGGGATAGCTCCCCTTTTTATGCTTGCCGAACGGCTATCATCGGTAGGGGGTCTGCTTTTCTGGGGAGCAAAGGGGAAGGAGGAGATTTTTTTTCAGGGCGAGCTCTCCTCCTGGGAATGGAGGCTAAATTTGTCCACCGAGGATGGAAGCCTGGGCTACCAGGGACTGGTCACCGATCTGCTGCGAGGCCAACTCTCTAAGTTGAAAGGAAATTACCTTATCTATGCCTGCGGCCCTTGGGGGATGCTCAAGGAGGTGGCCAGGCTATCCCGGGAGAGGGACTTTCCCTGCTGGGTCTCCTTGGAAGGGAATATGGCCTGTGGGGTGGGAGCCTGTTGGGGATGTGCGATAAGGTGTAGAGTTGGGGAGGAGCTTGGCTATCGCCGGATCTGCAAGGACGGGCCGGTATTTTCTGCCGAGGAGGTGATATGGGACTAAAGGTTGACCTATCCGTATCCCTGGGCTCACTCAAGCTAAAAAACCCCGTTCTGGCCGCCTCCGGATGCTTCGGCTTTGGCGATGAGTATTCCTCCCTCGTTGATCTTAACCTCTTAGGAGGGGTGATTACCAAGGCAGTTAGCTTGAATCCCACCCCGGGTAACCTCCCACCTCGGGTGGTGGAGACCCCCTGTGGAATGTTAAACTCCATCGGCCTGGCCAACCCCGGACTAAGGGGCTTTCTAAGTGAGAAGCTCTCCTTCCTCAAATCCCTCACCGTTCCGGTAATTGTCAATATTGCCGGGGAGAGAATAGGGGAGTATGTTGAAGTGGTCAAGGGTCTGGATAAGGAGGAAGGGATCGATGGCTATGAGATAAACATCTCCTGCCCCAATGTGGAGAAGGGGGGAATGGAGTTCTCCTCGGATCCCAAGGTCGCTTTTCAGCTTGTCTCCTCCCTACGGAAGGTTACCTCCAAGCCCTTAATTGTCAAGCTCTCCCCCAACCTGGGGAATATAATCTCAGTTGCTAAGGCTGTCCAGGAGGCGGGGGCAGATGCGCTCTCCTTGATCAATACCCTAATTGGGATGGTTATTGATGTGAAGGCAAGAAAGCCGGTTTTGGCCCGCGGGACAGGGGGCCTCTCCGGTCCAGCCATAAAACCTGTGGCCTTGGCCTTAGTCTGGAAGGTGGCCCAGGCGGTAGAAATCCCTGTAGTTGGAGTTGGTGGTATCTTTACCTCAGAGGATGCCTTGGAGTTCATCTTGGCCGGGGCCACTGCTGTGCAGGTGGGGACAGCCAACTTCGTGGATCCACAAACTATGCCAAAGATAATTGCAGGGCTCAGGGAGTATTGTGTGCAGGAAAAAATTGGAAAGCTCTCTGATCTCATTGGAGGGTTAGAATATGGGTAAAGACTCACCACGGAATCTCACGGAATTGCACGGAAAAAGAATTCAAAACGGGCAAGTTGCTTTACAAAAAGTTAACTTGATAGTATAAGAATTTCAATTTTTAGACAGGATTGACAGGATGATCAGGATAAATAACCTCATTCATTAAACACCGAAAATCACTGAAATGATGAGAGATCTTAAGGAGGAACGCCATATAATCGTCATGATAGTTTTTCAGTGGTTTCGGTGTCATTCGGTGTTTTCACGCATTATTTGAGTTTAATTTTGGAGGAAAGAAATTTGAGAAAGCACGAAGGATTCGTTAAAAAACTTCTGTGTAATTCCGTGAAGTTCCGTGGTAAATTAGTAGATAAGCTCAAATTCGTTTTCCTGTTTGGCCTCCTGTTTATGGCCTGTTCTTCTCACCCCCGTTACCACGCTGGGCCAAAGCCGACTCAGGGGTTTCGCCGGGAGGGGATTGCCTCATATTATGGGCCGAAGTTTCATGGTCGGAAGACCTCCTCAGGGGAGGTCTTTGATATGAATGCCCTGACCGCGGCCCATAACACCTTGCCCTTTGGCACTTTGGTGAAGGTGACCAATCTAAGCAATGGTCTTTCGGTGATTGTGAGGATCAACGACCGGGGACCATTTATGAAGAACAGAATAATTGACCTCTCCTATGAGGCTGCCCGCCGCATAGGTATGCTCGGCCCAGGAACAGCCAAGGTGAGGTTGGAGATAGTGAAGAAGGGCGAGTAACCAACGCATCTAACTAAGGTGGCAGAACCCTGTTCTGCCACCTTGCGATAAGTGTCCACCTAAAAAGGAAGTCACCGGAAAAATCCGGTGACTTCCTTTCCGTCCGTGCTGTCAGGGCTTCTGCCCTGATAGATCCCCAATCACGAGCTACAAGCACGATCCACGAATTTTTTACTTGAGCAAGATCATCTCCCTCGTCTGCACGAAATCCCCAGCTTGAAGCCTATAAAAGTAAACCCCGCTGGCTACATCTTTTGCGTTCCAGACACATTCGTGATAGCCTGCTTCTTGTCCCCCATTGACCAAGGTTTTGATCTCCTGACCAGCAACATTGTAGACAACCAGCCTCACCTGAGCATCTTCAGGAAGAGCGTATCTAATCTCTGTCGTGGGGTTGAATGGGTTCGGGTAGTTCTGGGATAAGCCATAGGAAGAAGAAACAGAAACGATAGGTTTGACCGTAGCATCCCCCTTGGAACGGATGATGACCACGCAATCTGCCCCTTCAATCGGTGTACTGTCGTTCAGTGCTCCTGTAAGCGTTAAAACCACTTCATCACCATCCTGAACATCCCCCAGTGCAGCCACAATCTCCTGTCTGTAAAACTTAAGAGTCAAGTCATCAAAACCGTCAGCCCCCTCAGTTGTACAACCGCAAAGCTCTCCATCAAAAGGTGTGCTTACATCTTCAATGGCCGAACGGATAGGAGCCACACCTTCAAGTAGCACTGTGGAAAGGTCAACCGTGGTGACATCAAAATCATCAGTGCCCAGTATGGCCACAGGAAGAACACTCTTACGCCTTGGAATGTCTTCATGATGGGACTGAGGGTTTTCCTTCGAGTAACCGCCTTTGATATTCAGAGGATTGGGGCACGATTGCGGCTTGATGTCCACGAAGACCGACAACTTACTTAAATTAAACAAGATGCTCACACTGTCAACTTCCATATTGGCTACGGCAAGGTCTATGTCTGTATCGCCATCAAAATCCCCACCAAATACAGAAAAAGGATGGGTACCCGCAGGATAGGTGCCCCCGGGCTTGAAAGTGCCAGTGCCATCATTTAGAAGTATGGTTACACTCTTACCATACCTATTGGCGATGGCGAGATCTAGGTCTGTGTCCCCGTCCAAATCCGCCGCAAACACACGAATAGGTTGATTGGGGACTGAATAGACTGAGTCACGGGTAAAGGTGCCGTTGCCATCATTTAACAGGATGCTCACACTGTCGCTTATGTAATTGGTCACGGCGAGGTCTACGTCTGTATCCCCGTCCAAGTCTACTGCAACCAGAAAATTTGGGTTATTGCCGGCGTGGTAGTCAACCTTTTCCTGAAATGTGCCGTCACCGTTGTTTATAAAGATACTCACCAAGTCGCCACTCTGATGATTGGCTACGGCAAGGTCTATATAAGTGTCGCCATTCAGGTCGGCGGCAGACACACCAGCAGGCCCATGGCCAGCGGGGTAGTTGACCGCTGGCTGAAAAGTGCCGTCGCCGTTGTTTAACAAGATGCTTATACAGTCACCACTGGCATTGGCTACGGCAAGGTCTAAGTCTGTGTCACCGTCCAGGTCAGCGACAAACAAAAATTTAGGCCCATGGCCAGCGGGGTAGTTGACCGCTGGCTGAAAAGTGCCGTCGCCGTTGTTTAACAAGATGCTTATACAGTCACCACTGGCATTGGCTACGGCAAGGTCTAAGTCTGTGTCACCGTCCAGGTCAGCGACAAACAAAAATTTAGGCCCATGGCCAGCGGGGTAGTTGACCGCTGGCTGAAAAGTGCCGTCGCCGTTGTTTAACAAGATACTGATATTGTCGCTGTAATTATTGCTTACCGCAAGATCCAAGTCTGTGTCCCCATCCAAGTCAGCGGCGAAGACAGAAGTGGGGCCATCGCTAGCGGCGTAGTTGACCGGGTCACTAAACAGCGGCTGAGCAAGAGTGTTGATAGGAAGGTATAAAACAGCGAAGAGCACTACAATACAACCAATCATTCTGGTCTTCATCTTCAAGAACCTCCGTTTCTTAGAGTTATATTCAGAATCAGCTTCCAACCTCAAAGGTTTTCTCTTCTCTATCACCCCCTTTCATTTCGATTTCTGTTTGTGCCACCACTACCTCCTTTCTACAGGTTCAATCTGTTTTTCTTCTCAACCAGCAAACAAAAAAGCACAACCGCACTCCCCACTCTCAAGTGAGCACCCGATTGTGCCTTCGACTTACAAACCCTTGGTTCCTTCAGAGCTAAGCTCTTCAGGACAAGCCTGCACGGTAAGGCGACCCGCACTGATGCTATGGGCCTTGATCAATTGTCTATCGTCCAGATGGTATTCACACCTTGGCTCCTCATCAAATCTTCCTATCCCCTGGAGCATCCGCGTAGTCTACCAAAAACAAAAACCGACCTGCCTTAAATTAATCCTTCGGCAACCCGGCTATCATAAATCAGCACCCTATTTCATCCAAGTTCTGAATGTGACCCGTAGCTTTGTGTCCCCCAATTGCTCGGGGTTTACCTTTATCAGAATCCTTAAAAAGCCTTAAAGGTACGGAATCAAAGATGAACCTTCTGCTGTTATATCTAACATAATAAATCAATTCCCCCTTGTCAAGCACTTTTTTTGAAAAACAGGAAAAAACAGGAAAAACAGGGACACTTCCCATTTTTCTGATGCCTCGTTCCCTCTTCCTCGGAGGGAGAGAGTAAGATAAGGGGGGAAACTACAAAATCTTCACCCTCTCCTTAGTCCTCCCCCATCAAGGGGGAGGAAACTGTCCGCACCCATTGGGGTCAAACCTTTAACGGATCTTCCAGAGGCGATTTCACCGTAACTCTCTGATAATTAAGAGG
>CAZVGK010000043.1:0-19162 GCA_964626665.1 uncultured Gemmatimonadota bacterium
AAGAACGATTTTTTCCAAAAAACGGCTTGACTCAACTTAGGAAATCTACAATGCACCTTTGACCTTATATGGGGCCTAAAGGCCCTCAACCCGCACTAAAGTGCGGTAGAAGGCACCTTGCCCTCAGATGTGGGCATCTGACAGCTCCTTGACAGGGGCGAAGCAAACCTAAAGATCTGCCTCTACAACTGATTTTCAATTTTCCAATTTCTATTTTCTATCCCTCAGGGCAGGAGCTTACCAGTACAGAACTATAGGGGATTTCCGGTTCTGGAGGGATAGTTCAGGCTACATCATATCTTGCGGGTCAACATCTACCGTTATCCTTACCCCTTGCTGGGAACGATGGATAATCGGACCAATCAGATTCCGGAGGATTACCTTTGCCTTTTTCTCATCATCGCTTTTCAAGAGTATCCTCCACCTAAACTCCTCCCTTAACCTGTAGAGGGGAGATGGGGCTGGTCCCAAGATGGTAAAGGGTAAGTTCTTCCCCTGCTTCCTCAACTCGTTGGATAGCTCTTCCGACCTCTCTTTTACCTTGGCTTCATCTTTCCCCCTCATTAAAAAGGAGACCAGGTGGGTGAAGGGGGGATAGGAGAGTTCTCTTCTTAACTTTATCTCTCTTTGGTAGAAACCTATGTAATCGTAGTGAGCGGCCAATTTTATAGGGGAACTCTCTGGGGAGTAGGTTTGCACCACTACCAGGCCTGGGGTAGGCCCCCTTCCCGCACGTCCGGCCACCTGAGTTAAAAGTTGAAAGGTCCGCTCGTTGGCCCGGAAGTCCGGCAGGTGGAGGGAGGTGTCTGCGGAGATCACCCCCACCAGGGTCACTCGGGGGAAATGTAGCCCTTTGGCCACCATCTGAGTCCCCAAAAGTATCTGTGCCTCTCCCCTCAGGAAGGATTCGTAGATTTGGCGATGTGCTCCCTTGCGCGAGGTAGTATCTATATCCATTCTCAGGATGTTGTATTGAGGGAAGAGCCTCTTTACCTCAGCTTCCACCCTTTGAGTCCCCACCCCCTGATAGACTATCCTGTTTCCTCCGCACTGCGGACAGCGGAGAGGCGCTTTCTCCCTATATCCGCAGTAATGGCAGAGGAGGCTATGGCTTTGGAGGTGATAGGTTAAGGTTAAGCTACATCTGGGACACTTGGCCACATAGCCACACTCCTCACATCTGATAAAGGTAGAAAATCCCCTGCGGTTCAAAAACAGGACTACCTGTCCTCCATCCCTCAGTCTTTCCTCCATCTCCTTTTGGAGGGTGAGGGAGAATATTCCCCAGTTTCCCCTCTCCCTTTCAGCTCGCATATCCACGATGACCACCGGGGGGAGGGTTCTCTTCTCCACCATCTCAGGGAGCCTCAATAGTTGGTATTTACTGCTCTGGCAATTGCGGAGGCTCTCTATGGAAGGGGTGGCAGAGCCCAGGAGGACTACTGCCCTGTTTAACTTGGCCCTCACCACGGCCAGGTCTCTGGCGTTATACCTGGGGGAAGGGTCCTTTTGTTTGTAAGAGGAGGAATGCTCCTCATCGACGATGATCAAACCCAACTTTTGCAAGGGGGCAAATATGGCCGATCTGGCCCCGATAACCACCTTGAAGCTACCCTCCCTTATCTTTCTCCAACTGTCATATCTCTCCCCCGGGGAGAGGTAAGAGTGCAGGATGGTTACCCCGGACCCGAAGTGGGAGCGAAACTTGCTGATCATCTGTGGGGTAAGGGAGACCTCCGGGAGAAGGAGCAAGGCACTTTTCCTTAGCCCAATGGTCTTTTTTACCGCCTGGATGTAGATCTCGGTCTTTCCCGAGGAGGCTACCCCATAGAGGAGGAATGCCTTGTATTCTCCCTTCTTTAGGAAGAGGTTGATCTGAGATATGGCCTGGTTTTGAGATTTGTTCAGGATATGGGTAAGCGTAGGGGAAGGGGAGAGATCGGCATAGGGGTCTCTAAACTTCTCCCGGGGGAAGGTTTTGATCAGCCCCTTTTTGGCCAGTGAGCCAATCACCGAGCCTCCAATGCCATACTTTCCCTTTAGGGTTGATTTGAGGAGGGGAGATGGGGAGTTTAAGAGAATTCTCAGACAGAGGGCCTGCTGGGGTGCCCTTTTTTGTAGCTCCTCGGGGATCTCCCTCACCTTTGGGGAGACATAGGTAGCAAAGAGAACCCTAACTTGTGGAGGACTCACCTTTTCGACGATCTCTACCAACCCCTTTTGGGCGAGCGCCCTTAGGGCCAGAGGCAGCCCATTTTGACCTAACCTCTGGAAGAGTGTGCGGAGAGTTAGCTTCCCCCTTTTTAACTCGGAGACGATGCGGGAGGAGAGGGGATCAAGGGTATCAATATCGGCCTCCCCCTTTAGGCTGATCACTTTTCTCTTCTCCACATTTATCCCCCCGGGGAGGGATGCTTTGAGAACATCCCCCCAACTACAGAGGTAGTATCGGCTTATCCATTTGGTGAACCTGAGGAGTTCCTGGCTGATGAGGGGGGAACTGTCTAAGAGATGGGCTATCTCCTTGAGGTTTTCCTGGGGGGCCCTTCTGGGAATTCCCACGATTATCCCAGTTAAGGTTCTCCTCCCCACCGGAATAAGGGCCCGACAGCCTGGCACTGCCCTCTTCTCCAAGAGGGAGGGGACGGAATAGGTCAATATCTCCTCTGAGGGGAAGAAGGGAACTACAGAGACCAATTTTCCCATGGCCTCAATATACCTTTCCGACTATAGGGAGGCAACAAAAAAGCAGTGCCTAAAGGACACTGCTTTTTTAGATGGGGAGAGTGGGATTTCTACCACACTTTAGTGTGGGTTTATATGGAGTGCGTCAACTCCTGTTGACGTATGCTGTGACAGGAGTCACAGCACTCCAAGTGGGCTAAAGCCGGGTAGAAAATTCCGTGCTGCTCCGTGTAAGTCCGTGGTAGGTTTTTTTTTCCATTGCTCATTGTTAATTGACCATTGCCAACTGTTTTGTTCCCCAGGGGTTTTGCCCCCTCACTCTTGCTGGAGTTTCTCAGCCTTTTTATAGGCCGCCTCGCTCTTCTTCTTCATCCCTTTGTAGGAATAGATCAGGCCCAAGCTATTCCAGGCTTCCACATTTTGGGGATCCAGTTCGACTACCTTTTCAAATAAGGGAAGGGCCTGATCGTATTTCTTCTGGGAGCGGTATATGGAAGCCAAAAATCCCATCGACTCCACATCATCTGGCTTTTCCTCTAAGGCCCTTTTCAGAAGGGGGGCAGCCTTATCCATCTTGTTCTGATAAATGTAGAGGGAGGCCAAGGTGTGAATGGCCTCATAATCCTGCGGATCTGCCTGGAGAGCCCTTTCCAAATAGCCGGCAGCTTTGTCTTCCTGTTTGCTGACTGTATATATTAAGGCCAGGTCGTGGAGGGCATCCGGATCATCAGGGTTTATTTTTAAAACCCCTTCAAAATAGTCGATGGCCTTATCGTAATCTTTATCCCGCAGAGCAGCAAGTCCCAGGTTAAATGAGCAGTTCGCCTTCTGGGTTAAGGCCTCCTTGTGGGAGGGATCAAGGGAGAGAACTGAGTCATAGATGGCCAAGGCCTGCTTATACCTCTGGTGGTTGTAATGGAGGGCAGCCATATTCAGCAGCACAGTGGTATTTTTCGGATCGAGCTGGGAACCCTTCTCATAGGAATGTAAGGCCTTATCCGTAGAATCCTGCTTAGAGTAGATGTAGCCCAGGTTCTCCCAGGCCTGGGGTTGATTTGGATCTATGAGCAAGGCTATGCGCAGCTTCTTCTTGGCTTCCGGCAGTTTGTCCTTTTTGATCAGAGTCATACTCTCATTAAACTTTTGCCCCCACTGTGATTTTCTCCAATTTTCCGTCTTCTTTTCATATTTACCTGGACCAAGCTTTGTCGCCTGACTAAAGGCCTGGTTCATCTTCTTATACATCCTTCTCTCCGAATATACGGTTCCCAGAAGCCACCAGGCCTCAGCATTCTGGGACTGCTCTTTCACCGCCAACTCCCCTTGGGCCTGAGCCTTATCCCAGTTCTTCTGCTGGATGTAGATCTTCATAGAGGTCACGGCTGGCGACTGGCAGCCGGCCAGCCAGGCCAAACCAAGAAGCAGGACGAGACCTAAAACAGATTTCATCCCTCTCAATTTACTCTCCTTTCTTCTAAATTCAGAGGTAGTAAAACAAAAAAATTTCCCCCTGTCAAGTGGAATCTCCTCGTCTTTGTGGTAAATTAGTTTTCCCAACGCCGGAAACTAAACCCCATCTTAGCTTGGCACTTTTGGTGGGGCAAGTTCCGTTGCTTTCCTCCGATAGTATTTTATAACCTTCTTTTTTGACATTCCCTTGATTTCCTCCCTTAAGATTGCTCTGGCGAAATGTACCTGTTGAAGGGCGAAATCATAGGGGAATTCCTCCTCGATTTCTCTCTTCAACTTTTCCGCTATCTTGACATCCTTGCTCATTGTGTTTTTACCTCCTCATATTAGTTCTGGAGGAGTCACTATTTTCAACTCTCCATAGCCAGCTCTCATATTTATCAAATTTACCAATGCCTTCGTGCTCTCCCTGACGATGTGTTTGAAATTCCAACTAGCCAGATACCGAATCCCCTTCACTGTAGCCACTCCAATATGTTGGGCATCTTCAGGATAACCATCTGGGATTGCTCCTCCCTTTATGTACTTTTCGGCTAATTCGAGAATTTCGGTGGTAATGGCAAGAGGTGGAAAGAGAGATCCTATCAGAGTCCGCATATTTTCACGCAGTTCATCGTCCGGAGTGGCATTAACTTCTGCAAGGGTAATATCAGATATGTAACTCTTGAATTCCGGCAACTTTCTCCAGAAGTAATGGGTAAGCTCCATACGTTCTGGATTTCTCATATCAAAATAAGCACTGATTACAGATGTGTCTAAGTAGACGGTAATCACAGATCCTCTTCAGCTTAAGTCCTTTGCGATCCATCGTTTAACCTACCAGATCGTTACAAGGGGCAAAGAGGTTCCCTTCTATATCTGGGATTGCCTCCACAAATAGATTTGAAGGCATTAACCGACATCCCAGGGCTTAAGTCCTTTTTGCCTTAAGTCCCGCGCCCCGTGTATAACGGCGAGAATTAAAATGCGTTCAGTTTCCACCCGATACATAATTCGATAGTTGGATAACAGGAGTTCCCGAATATTTTTCTTCTCAGCCTCTGGAACGCTTCGCCCCATTTCAGGGAACCTCTCCAGGTTTTCTATTGCCTCAACAATTCTCTCCACAAATCGAGTGGCGTAATATTCTAAATCCCTACTGATGTAATCCCTTATGTTTTCTATATCTACCAAGGCTGGCTCAGTCCAATCGATTTTCATTGTGAAGGAGCTTCTTTTTGGCCTCCTGGTGAGAGATAATATGTCCCTCTTCTGCAGCTTTCAAGGCAACTGACAACTTCTTTTTGACATAAAATTCGTACATAATGTCATCCCAAGTTGCTTGATCTGGCAATTTGTCGATGAGTTTCTTTGCCTCTTCTTTGACGATACTCATAACTTTTTACCTCCTTCATCAATTGGAACAGAATTTGACATTTTCCCAATCTTTTCCCTTGGGATTGCTCCGCAATCAAGATTGAATCCAGCCCTATTTTCGGGACCTCAAACAACCCCCTGGTTAGGGAAGTAGAGTTCCTAAAGGTGTATCTTCAATTTAAGGTAAAGAGCCTACCACTCATATCTCACCGTATACTTTACCACTGACTCCCCGTCTTTGGCCACAGGGATCTTGAACTCGGCGGTGTAGGCATCCTTTTTGGTGTATTTGTAGTTGCTCTCGGTTATCTTCCATTCCCCCCAAAAGTGCTCCACGACCACTATTTCTACCTTTTCCTTCTTGTGATTGCGCAGCTTTATCTCCCAACTCTCCTCCCTGGCCTTCTCCCCGATCTTGTGATAGCTGATTTTTTTTCTCTCTCCCACCAGGTCAAAGGCATTCCCCAAGAAGATCCTCACCTTCTCATCCTTGGGGGTGTGGTCGATGAGATCTTCTCCGATAAACTCTAAGGATTTGTCCACATCTTCCTTGTAGACTCTCACCTTCCCCTTGGGGAGGGGGATGCCCAACCCGGCCCTCTGGGAGTTTTGAAACTCCAGGTTTACCCTCACCTTCTTGCCATATCTGGCCCCATCACAGGTGTAAATCTTATTTACATTGACCTGGGTAGGGGAAAAGAGGGAAAGCTGCTTTATCTGGTTGTCTTTAAGGGTGGCCTTCCGCCCTAAGGTATACATATGATACTCGAAGAAGGGTTTCTCCTCGAACTGAGGGCCCCCTTTGGCCATTGTTGTTACATCTGCCTGGATGTAACCCCTGGGTTTGCGCCGAGGCTTCACCCGGTGCACCTCACCGGCGATGAGCTTCAGCCGGGCATCTGGATAGGCGGCCCCGGATTTGTTGTCGATGGAGACCCAACCAGCAAGGTCTATGGATTTATCCTCCTTATCAGCCACGGCCACATATTCGCAGTGCCAGTTTATTCCAGAGGTTAGATAGCTTATCTCCGTCTTCTGTCTCCCTCCCCTTTGGCAATCGAGCAACCAGACCAAAGTGGGACGGGTGATCAACCCTGTGGGGAGGCGGGGGAAATCTAAATCAAGGATGGATTCAGGTCTTATGATCTTTATTCCCCCTTCCTGGGCGGCCAGGACAATACCATCCCTAGAGGAGTTGAGCAGGGTTCCCTGGTATATTTTATTGTCCTTGGCGGTTATCTTGATCTCCTGGTCAATATACTTCTGCAGGATCTTTTGGGTGCTTACCAGGTCGTATTCATAGTTCTGCTCCAAGATGGAGACCTTCTCCGGGTAGCTGAGGGAGCGGAAGTGCACAGAGGTGGGATCTATCTGGGAGGCCACATCCCTGAACCTAATTACGGTTATCCCCTTCTTCAACTCCATCAGCCGCACATCCTTAACCAGACCAAGGTTCTGGTTGTAGACAGTGATGGCCATCTCTCTCTCTCCGGCGGCCTGGGCCACTCCCATCCAGAGAATGAGGAGGGCAAAAAAGAACTTGGTTGCTTTCATCTCAGATACCTCCGGGTATAAATTTTCTTCCTTATTGGAAAATCGTGAAGAAAATAAGAAAATGGAAATTCCTGAGCCGTCAGAACCCCGATTCTGGCGGCGGAAGCGCCTCACCCCGAGCGGTCAGGTGAGGGCATCTGACCGCAAAGGATGGTGACAGAATCGGGGTTCTGCCACCTCGGTTGATCAATTGCTAATTGTTCCCTGTTTCTATCCCCTTAATCACCTCCACTCAACCCCCGGAGGTTGCTCTGCAGCTTCTCCAATTTGGCCCTACCTTCCTCGCCCTTTGACCTTTCCCGGGCGATTATCTCCTGAGGCGCCCTTTTGAGGAAGTCTCGGTTCATCAACTTCTGCTCCGCCTTCTCCACTAAGGCTTTAATCCTTACTATCTCCCTTTTCAGCTTTTCCCTCTCCTCCCCCAGGTCGATGAGGCCCTCCAAGGGGAGGAACACCTCTACATCATCTACCACTGCGGTTTTGCTCTCCGCTGGCCTCTTGGCAGCATGATCGAGGATAAGCTCCTCAACCTTGGCTAAATTGGTGATGTAGCTGGAATTTTGCTCTAAAGAGCTGAGGGTCTCCGCGGCCTCTGGCTTCAGGATGAGCTTGGTCATCTTGCCCGGAGGCACGCCCAGTTCTGCCCGCATATTCCTTACCGCCACCACTATCCCCTGTAGCTTAGCCATCTCCTTATCCACTCCGGGGACTATCCATTTTTGCTGCAGTGCAGGCCAGGGGGCAATGGTTATGCTCTTTAGGTCGTCTGGCCAGAGCCAGCGGCTTTTCGGTCTCAATTTCTGCCAGATCTCCTCGGTGATAAAAGGAATAAAGGGGTGGAGAAGCCGCAGAAGCCCCTCCAAACAGTAAAGGAGTATGGCCTGAACCTCACCCCTTCTCCGCTCCCCGTTCTTTTGATAGAGGGGGAATTTGGAAAGCTCGATATACCAGTCACAGAAGTCATGCCAGGTGAAGTCGTAGATTAAGTGGGCGGCCTCGTTGAACCTGTATCCCTCTAAGGATGAGTTGATCAGTTTGATCGTCCGATGGAAGCGGGAGAGTATCCACCTGTCGGCCAAATGTAGGTTTTGTTCCTCTAACTGGGAGTTCTCCTCAGGGAAATCCTGGGTTTGAGCGAGAATGAAGCGGGAGGCGTTCCAAAGCTTGTTGGCAAAGTTTCTCCCGAGGTGCACTTTCTCCCGAGAGAAGTAGGCATCTTGCCCCTGGGCGGTGATCAGGATGATGCTGAACCGCACCGCATCGGCACCGAACTCCTCTATTATTTTGCTGGGATCAGGGGAGTTGCCCAGGGATTTGCTCATCCACCTCCCCTGTTCATCTAAGACCATCCCGTGGATGTAAACCTGGGGGAAAGGAGCCTTGCCGGTGAACTCGTATCCGGCCATTATCATCCGGGCCACCCAGAAGAAGATTATATCATATCCGGAATTCTGGAAGGAGAGAGGATAAAACCGCTGCAGCTCGGCGGTGGTTTCAGGCCAGCCAAAGACGGAAAAAGGCCAGAGCCAGGAGGAAAACCAGGTATCCAGTACATCCTCCTCCTGGACGAGATCAGAGCTCCCACAGTGGGGACATTGCTGGGGTTTTTCCCCTTGAGGGATTGGTTGCCCGCAGCTCTGACAATACCAGATGGGGATGCGGTGCCCCCACCAGAGTTGCCTGGAGATGCACCAATCCCTTATGTTATAGAGCCAGTTGAGATAAACCTTTTTCCATCTGGGGGGATAGAACTTTATCTCCCCCTTCTCCACGGCCTCGATGGCGGGCTGGGCCAAGGGCTTCATCCTCACAAACCACTGCTCGGAGAGGTAGGGCTCCACCATCGTGCCACATCTCTGGCAGTGTCCTACGGATATGAGGTGTTCCTCCTCCTTCTCCAAGAGGCCCTGCTCTTTTAAATCCTGCAAAAGCCGGCGACGACACTCGAACCTGTCCAATCCCTGATAAGGGCCGGCCTCCTCGTTCATTCTCCCGTTTTGATCCATTATCAGAATGGGGGTCAAGCTATGTCTTTTGCCCATCTCAAAGTCGTTGACATCGTGAGCCGGGGTTACCTTGACCACCCCTGTGCCAAATTTAGGGTCCACAAACTCATCCTCTATGACCTTTAGCTCCCTTTTGAGGATGGGCAGGATGGGGGTACGATTGAGGAGACCTCTGTGTCTTTGGTCCTGAGGGTTGATGGCTAAGGCCACATCACCTAACAGGGTCTCTGGCCTGGTAGTGGCCACGGTAACGAATTCATCAGAGCCCTTCAGGGGATACCTGATATACCAGAGCTTGCCCTTGATCTCCTTGTGCTTTGCCTCCTCATCGGAGAGGGCAGTGCCGCAGCGGGGACACCAATTGATGATGTAGTTGCTCTTGTAGATCAGCCCCTTTCTGTAAAGCCGTAAGAAGGCCTCCTGTACAGACCGAGATAACCCTGCATCAAGGGTGAATCGTTGCCTCTGCCAATCGCAGGAACACCCCAGCCTCTTTAGCTGCTGGATGATCACCTGACCATACTCCTCCTTCCACTGCCATACCCTCTTTACGAACTCATCCCTTCCTAAATCCCGTCTGGTAAGGCCCTCCTGGACAAGTTTTTTCTCCACCACATTCTGGGTGGCAATCCCTGCATGATCAGTGCCTGGAACCCATACGGTTTCATAACCCTGCATTCTCTTCCACCTGACTACTATGTCCTGGGGAACATTGTCTAAGACATGTCCCATAGTGAGGATACCGGTTATGTTTGGAGGAGGTATGGCTATGGAAAAGCTGGGCTTGGAGGAGTCAGCCCTGGCGTGGAAGAACCCTTGCTCCTCCCAGAAGTTGTACCACTTTTCCTCGACCTCCTTTGGGTTATATACTTTATCCAGTTCCATCATCTGAGTATTCTTTTCTGGTGCCGGAAACCAATGGCCAGGAGAAGAGCCGCGAGGAAGGTAACCAAGGCCCCAATCTTTGGGTTCACAGCGAAGATGGCCGCCCTTTGGGCAAGCTCAAATAGCAACTTTAAGGCTAAAAGGAAAAGTCCCCCAGAGAGAAGCCCCCAGGCCTTGGCCGATTGGCCGCCCCGGGTGTAGCGATAGAGCTGAATCACCCAACCAAAGGCCAAGCCAATGAAGAGCAAGGCCAAAATCTCACCTAAAATGGGGAGAAACTCCGCCCCCTCATTTTGGTTTCCCACTACCGCGAAAAGAGGGAATAGGCTAAATAAGTGCAAGTTTCCTCCTTCATTCTAAGGCTCTTTTTATCTCCTCGTCCATAGCTATGAGGCCGAAAGAGGAGGATTTCTCCTCCAGAATTGGGGCCACTTCAGCCTTCACCCTCTTTATCGTTTCCCTTTTTATGTTTTTCCCCAGGGTATCCTGCAGTTGGGCTAAGTTTGCCCTGGTGAGGTCGCTCATCCCCTCCAAGAGGAGGTGGAAACGGATGGGGGGAGGAAAGGACAGGGCTTTGGCCTCTAACAGGCTGAAATCCGGCAAGGAGTCCTCCCGCAGCTTGATCCCGCGGAAAAGCTTAGAATACTTCTTTTTTGTTTTGGTAAACGCATTATTGGCCAGCCTTTTGGCCTGAGGTCCCAGCTTCTTTACTAGCTGGTTTTGTATAATGAGGAAGATCCTTTGGTAGATGTTTACTACCAGATGGAGGATCGCCGGCTCATCCAGGGCCCCTTCCTTGCTTGGTTTCCCCCCCACCTTCTCTAAAAGGTCAGTGGAAAGGAGGTCATAGATGGCCTTTGTGGTCAGGTATCCCCCGATCTCGGACTCTTCGACGATCTCCCCTATGGGGCGGTGGCCGTCGATCAGGGGGAGGACCTGAATCTGGAGTGGGGTAAGGGTAAATTCCTCCTTTTCGGTTTGGAAGAAATCCTTGACCTTAAGGATGGTATGCGGAGGGGGGAGCTTCCTCTGCAACTCAGAGAGCTCATCCATTCTCTTAGTGCCTTCCATCACCAGGCTCATCACCTCTAAGGGGGGGATAAAATCTCCCGCCGGGGGAAGTTTTCCCTCCTCAAAGGAGAATTCTCCCTTGTCCCAGCCAAAGAGGTCATAGATGGACTCCTCTGCCTGGTGTCTCAATAGGCTGGCTATCTCCCCCTCAGGGGCCAGCCCTAATTCAATCAATACCCTTCCCAGTCTCTTCCCCCTCTCCCTGCCCACCTTTAGGGCCTTTCCCAAATCGGCCTCGGAGATGATTCCCTTCTTCAGAAGAAGATTCCCCAAAGACTCTTCCTCCTTAGATGAGGAACTGTGCACCACCTTCCCCTCTTTGAAGGCTATCTCCTTACGGGAATAGTCATTGGATATGGTGAGGGTGCCCGTCTTTCTCCCTATGCTTAAGAGTTGGAAAAGATCGGGTAGGGAGACCGTTTCTAATTTTCCTTTGATTCCCATTGAACTTAGCTCCCTACGGTCGCTAACTTATGTGCTGGTAGGGCTCCTGCCCTGACGGCCATCCCTATCGTTTCTCTGTGCCGTTCCGTGTTCACCCCGTTAAATAATTTAGAAATAAACATCATCACATTCTCAAGATGGCTTTTATTTAACGGGGTTCACCCGTGGTAGGTCTTTTTCGCCCCACCGAGCCGTCAGAACCCCGATTCTGACGGCAAAAGGAGAAGGGTGGCGATGGGGCTAAAGCCCCAAAGAGGTTACCCAAGCTAAAACCGGGTAGATGGGTAGGGATGGCATTTATATAACTATCCATTCGTGTAGATTCGTCTATTCGTGTTATTCGTGTTCTATCCTTTGCAGTTTGTTTCGGATTTCGAATTTTCTTACTGACTTCCCGCCTCGGTGGTTTGCCCATCCCGGGGACTTCACTAGAAATTACCAAATCTCTTTCCCTTTGTCAAATATTTTCTTAACTCCCACCCCTTCCCGTCGGTAATGATTGTAATTGCCCCCTCTTGCTTGAGGCTAAGTGCAGTAATCTCCAATGCGGTGAACCTCTCCCTCTCCGCGAAGGAAAAGGAAGGTGTAATTACCAATCGGGGGTGAACCTCTCTGAGGAAGGGGCTGGTCAATTCCCCCGGATTGGCTGTCTCAATTATGTTGCTCTCTATGGCAATTGGCCTTTGTTGAGCCAATTTTCCCATCCCCCCCAGCAGAAGGAGGTTCATTTCCCCATAGGTGAGCCTCATTACCAGCCCAGGGGATGAGGGAAGGAATTCCATTCTTACCCCGCCAGGGGAGTTAAGGGAAAATCGCTCCTGGAGGCTAAAATATGGTATATTCCTGCCCTTTAGTTCCTGGATGAATTCTAAATAGGTGGGAGAGGGGAGAGTTACCCCTGGAGTGATTACCTCCTTTGGCCCATACTCCCGGAGGATGGGGATAAGGGAAGCGAGGTTTCCTTTCGATTGATTGCTAACCACCAGAAGGTCAACCCTTCTTTTCCCTATGGATTGCAGGTAAGGGATAACCACCCTCTCCCCGAAGTTAAATCCCCTCTTCTTCCCCCCTCCATCAATGACAATGGTTCCCCCTCTGGGAAGCTGAACTACCGTTGAGCTTCCCTTCCCTACAGCCAAAAAGGTTACCTGCAAGTGGGTTTTATCCTTTAATGCTCCCTGCCAGCTAAGGATGTTGGCCAAGCTAAGCCCAATGAGGAGAAGGGATTTGCGCGCCTTGAGGGACGATTTTATCTGGGCCAGGGGGAGAAGTAAGAGGTAGTAAAAGCCAATTACTACCGGCGGGGGTTGGGGGACGGAGATAGAGGAGAAGGGAATGCGGGAGAGGAGAACGGTAAGCCAGAGAATGAGCTTGAGGAAGAGCCAGGTGGCCGCTGAGAAAATGTAGCCGAGGTTAGTACTGAGCGTTGATGCCGCTGAACTGGCCAGGCCCAGGGCCAGGCTGATTCCCACTAAGGGGATGACCAGGAGGTTGGAGAGGGGGGAGATGAGGGGTATGCGATGGAAGTGGTAAACAAGTAGGGGAATTATCCCTAATTGGGCGGAGAGGGAGACCAGAAGTGATCCCCAAAGCCATCTTTTGAGGGTCCCTCCTTCCCGCAGAGGCCGGGGGGAAAGCTCCCGAAACTTTGGATAAAGGTAAACTATGGAGATGGTAGCCAAAAAGGAGAGCTGAAATCCGATGTCAAAAATGGATAGTGGGTTTAAGAGCAGGATAAGGAGGCCTGCGGCCCCAATGGAGTTGAGCAGGTCTGGCTTTCTCTGCATACAGAGTCCCCAGAGGATGAGCGCCCCCATAATGGATGATCTGACCACGGAGGGTCGGAATTGAGCTACCCCGCAGTAGGCAACGAGCACCAGGATTGTGGTTCCACTGCTGAACCTGAAGCTCATCCTGAGGGCCCGGAAGAGGGTGAGGAAAATGGTGATCATCAGTCCCACATGGAGGCCGGATACGGCCAGCACGTGGATTACCCCGGCATCGGTGAAGGTTTTCTGCACCCTTTTGGATAGGCCCCTCTTCTCCCCTAAGAGGATGCCTTTTAAAAGGTGCGCCGGATCGCCCTGGAGGTGAGCATCTATGGAGGAGAGGAGAAACCTTCTCAAGGGGGAAAGGATGTGCCGGCGAATGGGGTTCCCCCCCTGGCCGCGGGTTTTAATTTTTGCGGGGTTTCTGATGGTCATTAACTTAAAGGTGCCGTGCTGGTGGAGGTAGTGGCGGTAGTCGAACTGCCCAGGGTTGTTTGCCGTGGGGGGAGCGGAGAGCCAACCCTGAAGATTTAGCCGATCCCCATAATGGATGAGGTAAGGGGGAATTGATGCTTTGACCAGGACCCCCCCTTGGGCGGGGATTCCCCTCCCCCGGAGATGAATCTTCTCTGACTGCAGCTTAAATCTCGTTCTCTGGCCGTCAAAGTCTGGGTCTGAGGAGACCAGCCCTTCCAAGGTCACGTATCCTGAGCCGATCACCCGGGAGATGTGCTGGAGAGGGAACAACCAGGCCCTAACCCCATATCTTGTTGCCCCTCCGACCATAAGTGCCAGAAAGATAAGGGGAGTAAGGAAATTACTTCTTTTGAAGTGGGCAAAGAGGGAGAGGAGAGAGAGGATGATCAGGGTGAAGAATAGGGTGAGAAGTGGGTAATGGATGTAGCTTCCGCTAATTATCCCTAAGCCGAAGGCTATCCCGGCCTTTAAAGCTGGCTGTTTCCTCATAATTATAAAAGATGGAAAATAGAAATTGGAAAATGGAAATTCCCCTGACCCGTCAATTGCCCTCCCCGAGCCGTCAGAACCCCGATTCTGACGGCAAAAGATCTTCCCGTCCCTGAAGGGTCAGATGCCCTCATCTGACCGTAGAGTGGAGAGGTGACAGAATCGGGGTTCTGCCACCTCGATGTAAATAATCTTTAAACTTTGCGTCCTTTGCGACTTTGCGGTGAATTGTTTGGTTGCGGCTTTGCCGCGCTGTGCCATTCCGTGTTCACCCCGTTAAATAATTTAGAAATAAACATCATCACATTCTCAAGATGGCTTTTATTTAACGGGGTTTATCCGTGGTGAGTTTTTTCTACCGCACTTTAGTGCGGGCCTTAAGACAATACCAAAATCCGCATGCCAAATGACGAAAAAACGAGGGGGAATACCAGGTCCCTATCCCGACGAGGGACGATTATCAATTGCTAATTGCTAATTGATAATTGACAATTGCTAATTTCCTCTCTTTATCCGTGGTTCTGCCATTCCAAACCAGGAAGTCGGGAGATAATCAACCACCCCAAAAGGCCAACGATGAGCCCTCCACCAAGGGAGATGAGGGGAATGAGGGGGAGGAGGCCGAATATACCTGCGGCCCGGCCCAAGAGAAGCCAGGCAGCCAATATCTGGGCCAGGTTATGGGCCAGGGCCCCCCCAATGCTTATCCCCACTATGCTGAAGACCCGGGGGTAGAGGGGGAGGAGGAGAGTCATCACTGAGGTGCTGGCCACCCCTCCAGCCAGGGAGAGGAGGGAAGCTGGATTAAGGGGACCTCCGAACAGGAAGGAACCTAAAAAGATCCTCATCCCCATAACCAAAAAGGCTTCCCATCCCCCAAAGGTGAGTAGAGCAAGTAGGGTGGCCAAATTGGCCAATCCCACCCTTCCTAAAGGGAGGGGGATAAGGTTTTCCACGGTATAAAGGGTCAGGCCAAAAGCTACCAAAAGGGAGAGCCTGGTCAGCTTTTGGGCTCCCTTCCTATGGGGTGATGGAATCAAAATCCCTTTTCCCTTCCACCCTCACTATTACCCTGTTGGGAACGCAGACTATCACTTCCCCTGCTCTGCCCTTCTTCCCCATCTTCACACAGAGCTTGTGGGGGCAGGGGGAGTCCACAACCCAGACCTTTCCCCCGGAGATCCTGATATGGTGTATCCCTAAGGGGCCCTGGGCGGAGATGTTCTCCTCTCCCTTTAAAGGGAATCGGCCCAGTGGCTTCCCATCCGCCTCGATCAGGACCCACTCCCCAGGCCCTCTGTGGGGGAGAAGGAAAGCGGAGAGGCTCCCAAAAACCAAGAGGCCAATAAGTATTTTGTCGCCTATGGTCAGGGGTTTGGTCATTTTCTAACAGTTGACAGCGGTCAGCAATCAATTTCTACCCGACTTTAGCCGAGGGTTTCTTTACCACGGAATCCCACGGACTAACACAGAGGAATATCTAAACCTCTCTGGCTCCGTGAATTTCCGTGCCGCTCCGTGGTAAGAGGTCTTGGGAACTTTCCATTTTCCAATTTCTATTTTCTTATTTTCTTGGATGTGGGTTTGTTTCCGTGTCCTTCCGTGTTAATCCGTGGTGAGTTGTTATGATTTCCTTATCTATTCGTGTTCTAAGGATTTTCCCTGAGAACCGTCTTTAAATCATTCTCAATCCAACGGGCGGCGTCCAATAGATGCGTGGCTACCCAGGATGGCTTCACCCCTCTCTGTAAGGTTTCCTGCCCCATCCCAGTAAGGACCAAGATCGCTTTGGCCTCTACCCGTGAGGCCAGTTCCATATCCTCCTCCTTGTCTCCTACGACATAGGAGATCTTTGGATTGATGAGGAAATAGGCCGCGGCCCTGAAGACCATTCCCGGGTTTGGTTTGCGGCAGAAGCAATCCTTGCGGTAGTTCTCATCTCCATAAAGGGGATGATGAGGACAGTAGTAAATCCCATTTAACCTGGCCCCCTCTTTCTGTAGTTGCTTCCCCATATACCCATTTATCTCCCGCAGCCTCTCCTCAGTAAGCAATTCCCTGGCTACTCCCGACTGGTTGGTGACGACCACCGTCTTCAATCCCAGCCTATTAAATAACTTTATTGCCTCTGCCGAATGGGGAAGAAGGGCGAAATCATCCACCCTGGTGATATAGCCCCGCGACTCGTTTATCGTCCCATCCCGGTCTAAGAAACCCCCAGGGCCTAAAATTGTATTCTCTTTCATCTGCATTCTGTTACAGCGCGGCAAAGCCGCAATCAAATAATTCACCGCAAAGTCGCAAAGTTTAAAACAAAAGACCCACCACGGATACACATGGAGTAGCACGGAAAGTGAATAGAGACTGTCGTCAGATGGGGGCATCTGACGACTGAGGAATTTCAATTTTCGGGGTTCTGCTTTTTTCCGTGCTGATCCGTGGTAAGGAGACCCTCAGCTAAAGCTGGGTAGAATTGCTACTTAATATGTCGGAGGCAGCCTTGAGGACATCACCGACGGTGATTCCCTCCATACAGAACCTTTTTGATCTTTGGCATCTTCCTTCACCGTGGAGGCTACAGGGACTGCAGGGCTCGTTTGTGGAGAGGACTATGTCCCCCTCCCCCAAGGGGGTAAAGCCCAACTTGGGGTGGGTGGGGCCAAATATGGCCACGACTGGAGTTCCCACCCCCGTGGCGATGTGCATCGGGCCTGAGTCGTTGGTGATGAGCAGATCACACCGCTCCAAGAGTGCCATCAGGAGGCGGAGATCTGTCCTCCCTGCAGCATTGATTGATTCTGTTTTCATTAACTTGGCCATTTTCCTGGTTAACGGCTGTTCTTCCTCATTTCCAAAGAGGATTACTTTTGTTTTCTCCCTTTTAGCCAGGTTTTCCCCTACCTGGGAAAACCTCTTTAGGGGCCAACGTTTCTTCTCCCATTTTGCGCCAGGGCTTATCCCTACCAGCTTCTCCCCGTAAAATCCCTCCTGTTGAAGAAATTCCCTGGCTTCCTTCCTTTCCCTTTCATTAAGGTACAACCTGGGGAGGGGTTGAGGGCTATGGTTAACCCCTAAGGGGGCCAGGGCCCTGAGGTAGAGGTCAACCGTGTGAATGGGGTGGAAAGGGATCCATTTGAACCTGGTCAATGCCCATCTGCTCAGATGTCTCTTCTTATATCTTATCCGGCGAGATGCCTTCAGTCTGAGGGGAAGAAGGAGGAGGCTTTTGAGGTTGGCCTGAAGGTCCAGGAAGAGATCGAACCTTTCCCTCCTTAGACTGCTTAGGTCGTCCTCCCAGGTAAAGATCTCATCCAGATCTGGGTTGTGGAGAAGGAGATCTCGATATTGCCTTTTGGTCAAGAAGGCTATCTTGGCTTGAGGGAACCTCCTTTTCAAGGCCTTGAGGAGTGGGGTGGTCAATACGATGTCCCCCATGGAACTCAAGCGGACAACTAATATCTTCTGCAAATCAGCCCCCGGGAAGTTCACCACGGAATCTCACGGAATTACACAGACATTTCCCCGAGCGGTCAGATGCCCTCATCTGACCGCCAGTGGCAGAACAGGGGTTCTGCCACCTCGAATTTTCCGTGTTGCTCCGTGTAAGTCCGTGGTGGGTCTTCTTCTCTTCTACCGCACTTTAGTGCGGGTTTAGGACCTTTAGGCCCCCTGTACGGGCTAAAGCCCCTTGAAAAAAAAAATTGTAAATTGCTAATTGTTAATTGATCATTGTAATTGTTTCGTTCCTCAGGGCTTCTGCCACCTCAGGTGACTCATTACTCATTACTCATTGATAAATTGCTAATTGTTAGTGCCTTATCCCCAGGGCAATTAGGCCCAATATCCCCACTCCCCAACAATAATAGGAAAAACCCCACAGCTTCCCCTTTCTGATTAGTCTCAGGAGGAAGGCTATGGCTAAGTAACCAGAGCCCAGGGAGAATAGGGCAGCAATGATGTAGGAGGCAGGGAGTTGGTTGAGCTCCTTCAGCTCCAGAAGGTTTGCTCCCAATATGGCGATGACTGCTAAAAGAAAGGAAAATTCAGCCGATTTCTCTCCAGCTATCCCCAGCAAAAGGCCAAAAGATATGGTTGTCCCGGAGCGAGAGATCCCCGGCAAGATGGCCAAGGCCTGTGCCGTGCCGATGAGCAGGGAGTTTGTGGGGGAGAGGGTTGCCCCCCTTTGTTTGGCGAATTTGGTGGAAAAGAGGATGAATCCGGTAATGAGAAGCATTCCACAGACGAGGTAGGGATTGTGGAAGATCTTTTCGATGGAGTTGCGGAGGAGAAGACCAATGATCCCCGCAGGGATGGACCCTAATATAAGGTAAAGGAGGAGGCGACGGTTCTCCTGGTCCCTTTTTTGGGGGTAGATAAAGGCTCTAATGATCTCCCAGATCTTGCGGCGAAAATAGAGGAGCACGGCCAGCCAGGTTCCCAAGTGGACCAAAACCTCTAAGCCAAGGCCCTTTGTTTTTACCCCTAAGATTTTTTCGGCGAGGACCAGATGGCCGGAGCTGGAGACAGGAAGAAACTCGGTCAATCCCTGCACCGTCCCTAAAATTATGCCTTGAAGCAGAGAGGGATTCGTCTCCGTTTCTGAAGAGGAAGAGGAACCAAGGCCCCAAACCGTTAAGAAGAGGAAGAGAATTGCGGTAATTAAAAGGATTTTCTTTCCCATTATTTTTTCCACCGTACTTTAGTGCGGGTTTCCCCGAGCCGTCAGATCCCCTGATCTGACGGCAGGAATGTGGCAGAACGGGGCTTCTGCCACCTCAGGTTGTGCCGTCATTGCGAGTCCCGATGAAATCGGGATGAAGCAATCCCATTGAGATTGCTTCGTCGCCAGAAAAATTCGGGCTCCTCGCAATGACGAAATAGGTTTTGCAAGGAAAGGCATTGGCATTGTAGATTTCCTAAGTTGAGTCAAGCCGTTTTTTGGAAAAAATCGTTCTT
>CAZVGK010000044.1:0-18615 GCA_964626665.1 uncultured Gemmatimonadota bacterium
CGCCGAATGAGGACTTTATCGCCGTCGCAGGAGGTGAGGACCACAGCCTGGGGCTGAAGAAGGGCGCGCCAGAGTGTGAGGTCAACCCCGCGGGTCTCGATTTTGGAAGAGTGTTTGTTGGTGATTGGAAGGATTCAACGTTCACGATTAAGAACACGGGTGGTGGGAGCCTCACAGGCACAGTGAGTGAGTCCTGTGATCATTACAGTATTGTGTCGGGTGAAGGTGCTTACAGCTTAGCGGCTGATGAGTCATTGTTGGTGACGGTGCGTTTTGAGCCCAGTTCTGCTGGGGCGCACAACTGCACAATAGAAACAGGCAGTGCCCTTTGCAGTAATGTCTCTTGCACCGGTATTGGAGCCTACGATGTCACAATTGATGCATACTGCTATACTGAGAGTGTGGCAGTAAGCGTAAGCATAACGATGGATGGGTCACCAACTGGATACAATACACCTCACACATTCACTAGCTTAACGGACACCCACACCTTTACCGTTCCCGGCGTAGACCCACATGGCCATCCATTCAACCAATGGGATACCGGTGAAACAGATACAACAATAACAGTGACCACAGGTGGAACATACACAGCGAACTACATATCTCCTTATATCCCTGGAGATGTGAATGGTGATGGGACAGTCGATGAAGATGATGCCAGTTCGTTGGTGTCTTATCTCTATGGGGGCGGCGAAGGACCGCCATATTGGCAAGGTGCTGCTGATGTCAACGAGGATGGCTATGTGGACATATCCGATGGGGTGTGGATTTGCTACGATATCCTCCCCAAGGCAGCAGTAGGCAAAGATAAAATCTTTACCCTCTTTAATCAGGACTACGGCAAGTTAAAGGTGGTCTGCAGTGGTCCCAGGGATCCAGGGGAAATTATGCATGTGGTCATAGTGGCCGAGGCGGAGAACAATCCAGTGGAGGCTATAGGAATAGAGGAACTCCTATATCCCGCTTGCCTCACACCAGTAGGAGTCAGTTTTTATGCGGAAGCTGCTCAGGCCGACACTGTTGGATGGTCCTATGAAACCACAGATTCGGTCTCTTGTGAGGATTCAAATACATTTCGCCTGGGCATACTCTTCAGTCTTGAATGTGACTCCACCAAATATCTCTCCCCTGGCCCAGAGAAGAGCATAGCTCAGATAGACTTCCAGATAAGGGAAGATGCGTCCCTTGGTGCCTATCCAGTTTCCGTTCCTGAACATAAAGGCATGTTTAGCGTTCTTCATGGCAGCAGGCATGAGCCAGCGATTGAGATCGTTGATTCAGTTAGAGTGGGTGTTTATCCCCAGGAGGAAAGTTCAAGCCTACCAAAGACCTTTGCCTTGGCTCAGAACTACCCTAATCCATTTAACCCCACTACTCAGATCAGATATGAGCTTCCTGTGGACTGCCAGGTGAGGTTAGAGGTCTACAATGTGGCAGGTCAAGAGGTGGCAACCCTCGTTGAGGAAGGGCAGAAAGCTGGATACAAGACGGCCAAGTGGGATGCGGGTTCTCTCTCCAGCGGAATTTACTTTTACAGGCTGCAGGCTGGGGACTTCGTGCAGACGAGGAAGATGATTTTAATCAGGTGAGATAGTCACAAGTGACAAGGGACAAGGGACAAGGGACAAGGCACAAGTGGAAGAACTGATGTGGATTGTGCTCGTAGGGGTTCGATTTATCGAACCCGCAAAGAGGGGCGGGTCGGATGAATCCGACCCCTACGAAAAATTGGGGTCTGTCAGGGCAGGAGCCCGGACAGCACTAAAGGTGAGAATCCGTGCCCATCTGTGGTTTATGCGTATTTTGGGATAAGAGTAAAGGTAGTAAAGACGAGGAAGATGATCTTGATCAGGTGAGATAGTCACAAGTCACAAGTGGAAGAACTGAAGTGGATCGCGCTCGTAGGGGTTCGATTTATCGAACCCGCAAAGAGGGGCGGGTCGGATGAATCCGACCCCTACGAAAAATTGGGGTCTGTCAGGGCAGGAGCCCGGACAGCACTAAAGGTGAGAATCCGTGCCCATCTGTGGTTTATGCGTATTTTGGGATAAGAGTAACCTCCCGCAGATTCAAAATCTGCGGGAGGTTTAATATTCTTGCTACCTCAGATAAGGGTCCTTAATGCCGTCAGGGCAGAAGCCCCGACGGGACAGAATCCTGATTATCTGCGTCCCAAAAAGCCTTGCCGCTTACGACTAAATTCAACATTCCCCCTCCTCTAAACTTCATCCTCTCTGGCTCCGCATCTTCTCCTCGTAATCCGGGAAGTAGCGGCTGATTACCCGGAGATCAAATGCAGGAAGTATCGACTCCGGCGGCTCTTTCCGCAAGAGGAAGGCAAATGAGGTCTCTACCAGCTCCTCCCTGCTCATCTGGTTGTTGGTTAAATACTGGTAATAGCTGTCATCTATCCTCACAATATGTTCCGTGTGCGAGTCCCCTTCCTCTATGCTCACCAGGAATTCCCCCTGGTTTTTCCTTTTCACTTGCACCATTTAAGCCTCCTTACTCAACTCAGCCAATGCCTTGACTATGCTCCCTTTCCGCAGGAATAGCTTCACCCCCCTCTCCTCTAACCTGCCAATTCCCTTCTTGCCGATCTTACCAGCCACAATGACCGCACAATCATGAAGCAGTTCATAAACATCCAGCGTCTTAAGATGTTGCATAGTATCTGCGTAGGGATTCCCCCTTTTCTCCAGTAAGCTTAATTTTCCTCCCTCTCTCAACTGGTAGATATAAATTAGCTTTGCCCTACCCAACATTCCCGGAAAGATATGGAGACCATCTTCTGTGGGAATAGCAATTCTCACCGCATTTTCACCCCTTTTGCGCCCCTAACAATCTAATATAATCCTTAAAGAAGAGGTGCTCCTTTAGGTCTCCAAATCCATGGGTTGTCAGTATCCCTTTCCAGTCTCGCCCGATAAAGTCAAATGCATAGGGGCATTCCATCAGCTTAAAGGGGACCTTAAGGTAGAAGGGAGTTTCCTTATAGGAGAACTCATTGTAGTCCAAGATGAAGAGTTTCCCTTTTGGTTTGAGGATCTGAAAGGAGTTTCTCACGATTACCTCTCTTACCTCTTGGGGGAACCCGTGGAGTACAAAGGAGATAAAGACTTTATCGAACTCCCCGCTCAGGGGAAATGATTGGTCGATGCTGGCCTGCACGCCCCAAGCATGAGGGAAACGGCCACACCTCCTCCTGAACTGAAGGAGCATCTCCCGGGAGATGTCCACCGCCACTAATCTTCCCTCTGGCCCCAGGTGTTTCCTCATTAGGCAGGCATTCCGACCAGTGCCCGCCCCTAAGTCGAGGATCCTGTCCCCAGGGGAGATCCCCATCAACCCAATGCACTTCTCGATAAGTGACCCGTATCTATCCAGGCTAAGGACATCCAGCAACCCATCGTAATGCTTCGCTGAAAACCCCTGTATTTCAACCTTTGATCCCGGATAGCGGGGGCTCATTTAGCCTATCCATCCCTCCTTGGCCTTGGCCAGGAAGGTGTTTCGCTGCTCCTCGTTCATCTCCTTTACCTCAATTTCCAGCTCCGTGCCCAAACTTGCTATGGCCTGTTGCACGCTGTTGATAATGTAATCCCTGATAGGGATCCCCAGAAAGGGGAGGGCCATGGTGACGACGGCTTTACCATCCGTAACGGCAATGTCGGCAATCATCCCTAAGTTCATTAATGTATTGTTGATCTCGGGGTGGGGAACCTTGGCCAAAGTCTGCCGAATTTCTTCCTCCGAGGGAACATTATTCATTTTCTCCATCTCTCCTCCACAGAGCATTTTCCCTCCCCCTTGATGGGGGAGGACTAAGGAGAGGGTAGAAATTATATCCATTCTTCCCTCACCCTAACCCTCTCCCACCAGGGGAGAGGGAATTACAAGGATACCTCACAGAACGGAGGGTTCTGATGGGTTCTCACAAAAGGTGAGCCCCCGAGAGGGCCCACCTTTTACTCTGCTTTACCCTACAACAATGGCAAGAATGTCCTGTCGCTGAACGATGAGATACTCTTTCCCTTCTAACTCCACCTCATCGCCCACATATTTACCGTATAATATCTTGTCTCCTACCTTGACCTTATCCTGCAGGTCCTCATCTGTCCCCACAGCGACTACCTTCCCCACCCGCGGTTTCTCCTTAGCAGTGTCAGGGATGATAATTCTTCCCTTCTTGGTCTCCTCCTCCTCCAACCTCTCCACCACCACCCGATCATCCAATGGTTTGAGCTTCATCATGGTCGCTCCTCCTTTCTTGGTTAGCGAATGCTTAACAGTCGATTGATCTCTGGCCTGTTAAAGCCCACTACCGGGCGGTTATTAATCAACACCACGGGCACACCCCGGAAACCCCGACGGGCTAAGTCCTGCGCGGCACGGGCATCCCTGGATACGTTCACCTCCCGGAAGCGGATGCGCTTTTCCCGCAGGTAACGTTTCACCGCTTGGCAGTAGGGACAGGTAGAACTGGTGAAGACAACCACCCTGGTTTGGGTTTGCGTACTGTTCATACTTACACCTCCCTCTATAGGTTATTGTTCAACACCCTATCCCGGGCCGCACAACAGGTTTCATTATCAGCTCAACCTACGCAACCTAAGGAGGTTGCGGCTACATAAATTTCCACCTTCTTACGGTGCAGCCGAAGGGGGATTTTCACCTAAGAAGTGAACTGATCTTTTGGCAAACTATAGGTATTTTAATGCTCTCGGTGTTTCTTGCATAATTTGAGCCAATCACTGCTCCCTCTTGTCCCTCACCACAAAAACCTTGCCTTAGAAAGAAATCACCCTCTCTCCCCTTACCCCTTGGTTATAGCAATTCCCCTGGCCCGCGGCAGCTATTCAACCCTCTTCCGGGAGACAGCTCCCACCCCCAGAATCGCCCATCCCTCTATGCACCGGTTCCCGCAGCCTCAAACTGAGGAGAAACCCCATCAGGACAGTAGTCAATGTCAGCAGAAAAAGGGCAGTGTAGGAGATATGCTGCGCCACCAGCCCACCGATTAGGGGGAAGATCATTACCGGGAAGGTCAGCGTCCCGTTTATACTTACATAAGTGGGTCGATCCTTGGGGGGAGCAATACCCAAGAGGAAATTTGTTCCCCCGACCCCTCTACCCGCGGCAAAGAACCCGATGAAGACAAACAGGAGGATGAAGAGGGCCGAAAAGCGGCCTGGGGTAATAAGGGCGATCAGGGGGACGAGCAGGCCCAGGAAGGCGCTAATCTGAATGACCATCTTATTGCTCACGAAGTCGGAGAGATAGGCCCAGAGTAGGTTGGACAAAACCCTGCCGAACATCTGGGCAGAGAGGAAGATGCCTACCATCCCCAACTTCACCATAAGAACATCTTTAGCATATAGGACATAGAAGGGCAAAGCCAAGGCACTTGCCCCAGTGAGTATCCCGACCCAGAGAAACCTCCTGTAGTTAGCGTCCTTCCGCAAAATACACAAAGCCTTCTTGAGAAATTCCCGAAAGGTTAACCGTTGTCCATAGACCTCCTCCACGGGCTCCCTTACTGAGCCTAAGGCCAAGTAAGATATGCCCATAAAAATGAAGGCAAGTGAAAAGAGCGCGGAGAAATTGGCCGGGAAACCGATGCTCTCCCCTCCCAAGATGCTTTTTGCCACAAACCCTGATCCGATGGCCAAGGCACTCCCCCACAGTTGCCGGTGGCCGAAGAACCTACCCCGGAGATGGGGGGGGAGGGCTTTTCCCCAGATATCGAAGAAGGGCACAACGGCTATTCCCCCCATAAGAGTAAACACCAAAAGAAAGAAGAAGAGGAGGAAGACCATTAGGTTCGGGTGGGTAGGAGCAAAGAGATAAGTAACCAGAGCAAGTAATCCCCAGCAGAGGGCCCGCACGGTAATAGCTATCCGCAAGATGGGCCGCTTATAGATCTTGTCCTCCAACCTGCTGGCCACAAACAACTGTGGAAGGACGGTGCCTATTCCCCCCAAGCTGCCCATAAAGGTGGAGGAGAGGCCCACCAGGGCCTTAGAGCTGGTGAAGCTGTTCAGGAAAACCGGAAGGATTGTATCAGGGTTGCCGAAAGCCTGCCCTCCGGTGAAGAATATCCCGTGCAGTAACCCCATAGTAAAATTCCACTTTAGGTTTCGCCTCTCCCCCGTGGGTAACCTTCCCCCACTCTTCATTCATCCTCCCTTCTCCCCCTGAGGGAGGATCCTCCATTGAGATTTCCTTGTTGCATTGGCTTCTGGTGGTTCGTTACTCTACGCAGCGGTTGAACTTATCCAACCCCACGACCCGCAAAAGGTTTAACTGGATCTCAGTCGGCAATGTGGTTTTTCTCACCCTCTTCCCCAAAATATCCATTTCTATAACCTTCAAAGGGGCAAATAGCTCCCAGGCCTCTCTGGCACTAAATTTCATATCCGCATCCCGTAAAATCCTCTCCAGCACGGACTCAATCAGGTAGGCGATGACCCGCACAGCCACCATTGGCTTTATCCAAGAGGACCTTCCCTCTCCCTGCGGGCCCGTTCCCTCCCATCCCTTCATTTGGGCAAAGACAGTCTGAACTTGGGTAAGCAACCGATAACCTCTGAGCACCTCCTCAACAGGAAGCTTTTCCCTGTTGCTAAACAGGGTCATTATCCCATCGAGATGGGCATCCTTGGTTAGGGCAGCTCTGTCCAATTGATACCGGAGATCCGCAGGCTCCCTGTAATCAAGAAGGAAATACCTCCTGGTCCCCTTAAATCTGAGCCACCTTTCCAGCTCCGGTTGCCCTTCCTTCCCATCTCCTTGAGCAGCAGCCAGCATTGGCCAGGAGGCCAAGTAGCGCAGCGACTCGTTGATCCTCTCCTCCCTCTCCAGGTTCTCCCTTCCCATCCTCCTGGGGTCGAAGACAACAAAGACCTTTTGACCCTTCACCTTATAGGGCAATTGATATAGCCGGAGGTTCTCCCCTACCTCCTGCCATCTTTTATCCCGAGGTGGTGGAAGGGTAACCCCGGGAGGGGGGTGGTCCAGGGCAAGGAATAGCTGCTCTCCCGCAGGGGAACGCCCGCTAAACCCCCGTACGGCCCTCCGCCACTCTATTTCCCCTACCTCTTCACCCACTAAGCAAAAATGGGAGAGGGGCACACCCCCCTGATCCAGAAGAAGGAGAATGCTGAGCGGCAGGGGGAGAGAGGCCGGCTGCGGAGTATGAAGGATCAGATTGCAGAGAATACGAGGGGAATCTGGCTGGAGAAGGGCCGCGATGCGGGGGAAGATCCAATCCTCCAACCTCTCCTTCTGCACCTCCAATAGCTTCATCGCCTGAGAGTAGTAACAGGGTCTGATCATCTGAGGGGAGACCCCAGGGATACATTGCCCTTTTACCCACTCCTGGAGAGCCAATTGGCCTGCTGACTTGAACAACCTGTTAAAGACCAACACCTTCAAAGCCATCTCCACTCCCAGCCTCCCAAGCCTATCATCGATTGCCTCCTGCAAGAAAGCCGACAGCTCAAGCCTCTTCCAGATACAGTCAGCCAAAAGGAAAGGGCCATAATTAAGGGATGATCGGGGATTGACCTGACTACGGACCAGATCCTCATCTAAGGTGAGGCCGGAGAGCAGAGCCAGATCAACTCCTAACTTCTGCAGTTTCTCTGGGGACCATTGCTCGAGGTTGCCAAAATTAACCAAGGTCCTCTGGACCACCTTTTTCTTCTGCCGCACGCTCTCCACCAACTTCAGATAGGTGTAAGTGCGCTTGCCCCTTTTTATGGTAATTGTTCTCAGAAACAAAACCTTCTCCTTAGCAATTTTAACAACACGGCAAGGATAAGAAAGCAACCTGAAATTGTCAAGGGAAGAATGACTTTCTGTCCCAAAAAATTACACTACAGAAAATGGGGGGAGAGGAAGAGCCAAATTTGGAGGTCGTCAGGGAAGAAAGTTGAGGATGAAACGATGCCTCTTGGCCCTTTTTGGGGGGGGAAGATCAGGTTGGGTCACCTGAGAGGCCTTAACCCATAAGGGGAGAAGGTCACTAGCCTCCTCCATGGGGATCCAAGTTCATAGCAAAAGGATCCCCCTTTCTTAGACGGGATGGACAGGATGAGTAAAAATCAGAATCCTGTAAATCCCGTTTATCCCGTCAGATAAGTTCATACCTCAGAGTTGGGCTTCGATCTCGGTGACTACCTCCTCGATGACCCCTAAGGCCATATCCGCATCCCTTTGGCTCACCACCAAGGGGGGGCTTAACCTGATGGAGTTAAAGCCACAGCCAAAGAGGATCAGCCCCTTCTTAAACGAGCTTCCCACGAAGACCTGTTGGATCCCCTTTCCATCAGAGGTCACCTCCCGGGGGAACCTCTCCTTGCTCTCCTTATCCTTCACCAACTCAAAGGCCAACATCAAACCCTTCCCCCGCACATCACCGATAATCCGATGGCGCTCCATAATCCCCTGGAGTTTACCCTGAAGATAGCTCCCCATGCGGGCGGCATTCTCCACCAAACCACCCTCCAAGAGCTCTATCGTTTGGTTCGCCGCAGCACAGCTCACCGGGTTTCCCCCAAATGTGCTGCCGTGAGCCCCTCTCTTCCAGGCCCGGGGGTCAACCGCAGAGTCCATTAACTCCGCCCTGGCTACCACCGCCCCTAAGGGCAAACCGGAGGCCAAGGCCTTGGCCACACAGATCACATCCGGCTCAACCCCCCAATGTTGGATGGCAAATAGCTTCCCGGTTCTTCCCATACCCGATTGGATCTCATCTACAACCAAGATGATGCCATACTTGTGGCTAATGGCGCGCAAAAGGGGATGAAACTCCGCAGGGGGCACTATATAACCTCCCTCCCCCTGAATGGTCTCCACAAATATGGCGGCGATCTCCTCTGGGTCAGCCAACCTCTCAAAGACAGTATCGAGGAGATATTCCACACAGGGGAGAAGGGGAATCCCCTCGAATTTGCGGCTGCCTTTACAGGAGGGGTATTTCAGGTGAAAGGGGCAACGATAACAGTAGGGGTAGGGGATGTGGATCACCTCTGGGATGAGGGGGGAGAAACCGGCCCGCTGCACCTTCTTGCTCCCGCTTAAGGACATACCCACATAGGTGCGACCATGGAAGGCCCCCAAAAAGGAGATCACCTTCGGCCTCCGGGTATAGTAGCGGGTGAGCTTGAAGGCTGCCTCCAAGGATTCGGCCCCAGAGTTGGCGAAATAGACCCTCTTGGGGAAATCCCCTGGGGTCAACCGCACCAGTTTTTCGGCCAGCTCAACCTCTGGCAGGTAGTAGAAGTCGCTTCCCCCAATGTGGAGAAGCTTCCCTCCCTGTTTATTTATGGCCTCTACCACCTGGGGATGGCAGTGGCCTGTGGCGCAGACCGCATAGCCCGCGCCGAAATCGAGATACCTCCGCCCATCGGGGTCCTCCACCCACATCTCCTCCGCCCTCTCTACCACCAAGGGGATATCCGAGGTTCTGGTATCCGCCCCCAACATCACCTTGCTGTCCCGGCGAATGATCTCGGTTGCTTTGGGCCCCACCTGGGGGGAACGATAACTGATCATATGATCTCCTGGTTTAGACCTAAGATAATAGCTCACCACGGAATGGTCAATTAAACAATTAGCAATTAACAATTTAAAATGAGATGAAAGCGAGTATGCCATTTTCCATTGACCATTGATCATTGACCATTTTGGGGGTTATCCCTGGTGAGGGTTTCTACTACACTTAAGAAGCCCCTCCAATTGCCATCTAATGGATTTTGGCGGCAAAGACCTTGGCCAACCTCTTCATCCCCTCCCGAATAAGCTGGGGGGAGGCATTGGAGAAGTTTAACCTGAAGGTGTTCTCCCCTCCGCCGTTGGGGTAGAAAGCGGTACCAGGAACATAGGCCACCTTCTCCTTGACTACCTCAGGCAAGAGGGCACTGGCATCAACCCCTGGGGGAAGCTCCACCCAGAGGAAAAGTCCGCCCTGAGGTGAGGTCCACTTCACCTGAGGGGGGAAATTCTCCCGCAAGGCCTCCAGCATTACCCTCCTCCTCTCCCCATACTCCTGGCGTAGGGTCTTTATGTGCTTGTCCAGGCCACCACCCTTCAAAAATTGGTAGAGAACATATTGGGTAAAGGTGTTCGTGTGCAGATCTGCTCCCTGCTTGAGCTTAATCAGCTTTTCAATCACCTCCTGTGGACCCGCCACCCAGGCCGTTCTCAGTCCAGGGGAGACGATCTTGGAGAATGTCCCCAACAGGATCACCACATCACCCCCCAGGGCCTTAAGGGTGGGGAGGTCCTCCCCCTCATATCTCAGCTCGCTGTAAGGGTCATCCTCCACTAGGGGCACCTGATACCTTCTGGCCAGCTCCACCAATTTCTTTCTCCTCTCCAGTGAGAGGGTTACCCCACCGGGGTTCTGGAAGGTGGGGATTACATAGATAAACTTTGGTTTTTTCTCCTTTATGGCCTCCTCAACCAACTCTACCTTTATCCCCTCTTCCTCTAAGGGGATGGTGTGGAATTTGACCCCATAGGCGCTAAATGCCTGAATGGCCCCCACATAGGTGGGTTGAGCGGCAACGATCCAATCTCCCTCCTCCAAGAAAAGCCTTCCCAAAAGATCAAGGCCCTGCTGGGAACCACCGGTGATCAAGACATCGTCCTCGTCCACCACCATCCCCTTCTGGGTCATCCTCTTGGCTAAGAACCTCCGCAAGAGCCTGTAGCCCTCTGTAGTGCTATACTGCAGGGCAAACTGACCCTCATGCTGCAGAACATAGTCACTGGCTTCCCTGATCTCCTCTGTAGGAAAGAGCTCCGGGGCGGGCAGACCTCCAGCAAAGGAGATGACATCAGGTAGCTGGGTAAGCTTCAGCAAATCCCTAATGGCCGAGCTCTTCACCCGACGGGCAGCCCGGGAAAAATCCCATTTCCACTCCATCAGATCCTCCTTTTTAGCAAAATATACTTTCCCTCTGCTTGGGCAGCAACCCCCTTCCCCTCCGCGATCGCCTCCCCCTTAGCCCAAAACATCCTTCCCTTTTTCCCCACCACCTCACCCCACAACTTCAACCTCTCCCCATTTTTAATGGGGAGCCTATACCTTATCTCCAGTCGGGCGGTGACGACATCCTCTCCTCGGGTAAAGATGGCTTTAGCCATAACCTCATCCAAGAGGGCTGCCGTCATCCCCCCGTGGAGCTGCTCCTCATAACCCTCAAACCCCGGTGGAGAGGTAAGCACCGCCTCTGCATAACCATCAGATCCCTGGAAATCGATCTGCAACCCCCTTCTCCCACAGACGAAACAGGAGGGATATGGGGGCAGTTTAACTAACGGGCTATGGCTCAACTTCGGGCTGCTCCTCAGGGACGATAAAAAGCATAACTATATAGACCAACAACCCAATCCCCCAAAAGGCAAATGTCCCTACCACCCAGGCTAAGCGAAAAAAGGTGGGATCCAGGCCAAAGTGGATGCCCAAACCTCCACATATTCCCCCGAACATCCTCTCCTTGCGGGAGCGATAGAGCCTCCCTTCCCGGGGAAGTTGTCCTCTGTGCAGGATAATGGCCACCCCCAGAAGGATGATGAGCAGGGGCCAGACAACCCCCCAACTCAATACCCACCACCCTCTGAGGTAGAGGGGGAGGAGCTTGAGGTTCACCAGAATAAGGATAACCCCTAAGGCCACCAAAATCGCTCCCCACCAGGCCCTGTTGTCTGGGGAATTCTTCCGGGGCAAGGAATCATCACCCTCAGAGGGATTGTGGGGGATGATCAGGCAGGCAATTATGTAGGCCAAAAGGCCAGAACCACCCCCTAAGGCAAAAAGTACCCACAACACCCTGACCAGAACTGGGTCCACCCCCAAATAATCCCCCAACCCACCACAGACCCCACACAAAACCTTCTCCTTCCGGGATTTATAAAGCCTTTTGTAACCTTCCATATCTCCCTCTCTTAAAATTCCCTCCTCTGAACTTAGCTCGCTACGCTCGCAAAGTTCTCCATAGGGGTTATCGCCCCTCTGGCGTCTCACAATCCTCCGTTTGGTCGGATTGCTCCGCTGTCACCCCTTGAATTCCGCACTTATGCATGCGTAAGTGCGGAATTCAAACATCCCCCAACCTTTCGGGATTTCTAAGAAATTCCGAAAGGTCAAGTCAGCGCCCTGCAGGCGAATTATCTGGGACGCAGATGAACGCAGCCAAGCAGGTTTTCTAAAGACTTTCCTCCCCCTTGATGGGGGAGGACTAAGGAGAGGGTGAAAATTTTGTCTATCCCCACCATTTAAAAGCGAGACGGGGGAACCCTGATGAATGCCCCAATTTATTGAATAATCGCCCAGTCCAAACTTTTAGGCTTTACATAATATATCCTGTTCATCCAGTCAATCCTGTCTAAAATAGGGCTGAGCCTCTTATCTTCCAAAAGCATAAAGCCAACCATCATCTGCTCCCACTAAGATCAACCCTTGGGCAAACAAGGGCGAGTAACGGAGGCTCCCCCCTAATTTACATCTCCAGCTAAGCTTTCCCTCTTTGTCCAAAGCATAGATGTATCCATCAAAGGAACCAAAGAAGAGGTGATCCCAGGCAACCACCAATGAGGAATGGATTAAACCGCCGGCTTGAAACCTCCAAAGAAGCTTTCCAGATTCTGCCTGCAAACAATAGAGGTAGTCATCATTTGCGCCAAAGAATATTTTCCTCTTCCAAAAGGAAGGAGAAGAGAGGATGCTTCCCCCGGCCTGAAAATCCCAGTCCTTCTTCCCGCTCTCCTCATCTATGGCAAAGAGCTTACCGCCATAGGTGCCAAAGTAGATTCCTCCCTGATAGCTTCCCGGTGAGGAGATGATGGGGGAGGAGGCATCAAAGGTCCAGAGGAGTTCCCCCCTCTCGGCATTTAGGGCATAGATATGGCCACTCCCATCCCCAAAGAACAGGTTATTACCCTCCAACAGGGGACGGGAGTAGATGGGGCCAGCGGCCTTGTATTTCCACAATATTCGGCCATCAGAGGAGGCCAAACAGTAAAGCCATCCCCTTCCCGAGCCCACCCAGATTTCCCCTTTTCCCACCAGGGGTTGGGTAAGGGGGTCGGTGATTTCCGTCTGCCAGACGGATTTCCCCTTCCCCTGGTCAAGGGCCAAGATCCCATCCTTCTTCTGCGAGGAGAGATAGATCTTCCCCGCGGCGCAGGTGGGGGCAGCAACCAGGTTGCTACCCTTTAACCTAAATTTGGCTTCCACCCTCCCATCCCCGGGCTGGAGAAGGTAGATGATCTTTCTGGACGTCCCCAGGATGATTCGCTCCCCACAGATCTGCGGGGGAGCGGTCATTGGCCCCACCTTCTTTCGCCAGCTAAGACGGAGAAGTACCCCCTCTGCTTGTTGGGGAAGAAAGAGGGAAAAGGCAAAAATGGCCAGTAGAACGAAGCCTTTGGCTCTGGCATCCATCAGTAGTCCCAGCCGAAGAAGAAGTTAAACTTCACCCCCCGATCAAGGGAGTGGAAATCGGTGGTCTTTGACCAATCGAACCTGAGGGCAGTATAGTAGCCCAGACCCACCCTAAATCCCACTCCAAAGCTCCCCTTAAGCCCCTCCCAGCTCTCCTCCCAGGCATTTCCCAGATCAAAGAAGATTGCTCCCCTGATCCCCCGAAAGTCCAAATCCATCACCGGTGAGGCCAGAAGAAACCGCTCTAAAAGGGGGAAACGGAGCTCATTGTTTATCAAGAGGAGGTTGCGTCCCATAAACGATCTCCTCTGATAGCCCCTCATACTCCAACTCCCCCCCATATAGAACCTTTGGGGCTCCTTCCCCTGAGATGTCTTCCCCACTATGCGGAAGGCCCAACAGCTTCTCCTGGACAGTCGGAGGTAACTTCTCAGGTCCGCGGAGAGATAGCGATCATAAAGCTTCAAAGCGGATGGAGCTGCGGTTAAAGCAAAGCTGAGGTTCAGCCGGAGGCCGTCAATGGGGCCCACCCTCCCCCAAAGGGAGGTGTCCTTAATTAGCGAGAGGTAAATAGTGGAGAGAAAAGCCCTCCGGGGCTTCTCCATCCACCAAACTTCTTTATCCGATTGGCGCAATAGTAGGTTGGCCTCTGCCCTCTGGAACTTGGTCAGAGGGTAGCTCAGGCTGGCCACTCCTCCATACTCCCTCTCCGTATACCAGCCTTCGTAATCGTTAAAATACTCATCGAAGAGGTGGAAAAGCCCCCAACCATAATTGAACCTGTGTTCCAAGTTGAGAGACCAAACCCCCATATTAAAGCTGGAGAGGAAGTTAGCCTTGGTGCGCGCCGTATTTCCCAGGAGGAAGTAGTATTGATGGTTGCCCAAAACATCGGTGACCACGGCCTGCACTCCACCAATAGCTCCCCTCTGTATATTATAAGCCATAGCGCTCTGGGCCAGGTCCAAGGAAAACTTCTGGCGATACCTGATGCTGGCCCCCACAGCCTCGCCCTTAAGCGATAATGGCCTCCAGGGTTCCCCCTCTTGGGGGGAGGAAATCCCTACTACAACCGTATCCCCCAACCCCTTCCGGTAAATCTGATAGCCATACTCGCCATAGCCAGAAAAGAATAGGGTCCCCCCTTTACTCCCCCAACAGGGATCAAAGGCCCCGGTAAAGAGATCGGTGACCCTCTTTATCCTCCTGCCCTCAAGGAGGTAGATGTTGAAGATCCCCCCACCCCTGTCCGAGGAGAAGGCAATTTCCCTTCCATCGGGAGAGAAGGAAGGGGAATAGTCATGATATGACCCCCAGGTGAGGGGGGTTATCCTTCCGTTTTTCAGATCATAGGAGAAGAGGTTATAATACCCATTTTTGCCCCCGGGGTGACGATCTGAACTGAAGCAGATCTCATCCCCTAAGGGGGACCAGGAGGGCTCCCGCTCATCGTATATATCCTGGGTGAGCCTCTGCAATCTGCCTCTTCCCACATCTACGATATAGAGGTCGTGAAAGCCCGATTTGTCGGCCCCCACAATAACTATCCTCTTGGAGTCGGGAGACCAATCGGGAGAGGAGAGGAAGACAAGTCCTGGAAGGTTAAGCCATCTCTCCACCACTCCCTTTTTTAAATCGAGAAGGTAGAGGACATCCCCCTCATTCCTCTTGGCCACAAAGGCAAGTTTTCCCTCCCGGGAGACGGACATCCTCTCCCTGAGAAGGTGAAGGGATTCAAACTCCTCCGCCCTCTCCCCCTTTACCAAAAGCCTAATCCCCTTTCCCTCTCCCTGAGAGGGGATGGAGTAGATGTTGGCATAACCCATTCTGCTGGATTTGAAGATCACCTCCTGGCCACCTGAATCGGGGGAGAAGGCCACCGGTTTCACATTTATTCCCTGAGAGGTTAACCTGGTAGCCACCTGCTCCGGGAAGTCGCTTTCCCTCATCTGGGGGAAGTAGGATTTCTTCAACCAGCGACTCCATTCCTTATCCAGGGCCTGCAAATCCTTCCCTATGGTCAGTTGGAAGTCACCGTTGAGATCATTTGCCCTCCAGCAGTTCTCAAAGAGCAACCAGAGCTTCTCCTCCCCATACCTCTGGGAGATAAACCTGAGGAAGGACTGCCCCTCCTTATACATAAGATAAGTCCCCTCGATCTCCGCCATTTGGGAGAGGGGGACGAACTTCCCGGAGATCACCGCATCCCTCATCACCATATCCGCCTCCTCGTCCCAGCCCACAGACCAGTATTCGGCAATCCCCTCGGTGAACCAGAGGGGAGGGCTGCGGAAGTTATACTTACGGTGATCCCTGAGCACCCTATCCAACTTCTCGAAGGTGAAACTATGCACTAATTCGTGCTTTATGGAATGTCTGAGCCTGGAGTATGAGCCCTCAAAGGGAACCACCACCCTTCCCTTGATGCGTTCCATAAAGGCCTCCACCGCCTCGGGCAAAAGAAGGGGGATAACATTTGTCTGTTGGAAGTAGTTCTTCGTGCTATAAAGGATAAGGGGGACCTTGTGGAGAAGAGCATAGTTGAACTTGCTCTCCAAATCCTGATAGCTTTCCTCCGCTATGCGGGCGGCAATCCCAGCCACTTTCCCCTCCTCAGAGTAGAAATAGACCCGGAAGTGGTCGGTCTCCATCACCCTCCAGTCGAATTGCGTATACTGGATCTTGTTCTTGCCGAAATAGTATTGACCCCAGACCGGGGAGGCCAAAAAGATGAAAATGAATATGAGTAGAATCTTCTTCCACATCGCAGGATTAAAATAAGAAACGAGGAGGGGAAAAGCAAGGGAAAAGACTGAGGCCAGAAGGTATGCTTTTTGGTGCTCGGTGATATCTATTGGCTTAACCTTTCACATCTCCGTCTTTGGAGAACTTAGCACCCTGCAGCGGGACTTTTCTGACGGGATAACAGGATTTAGGGGATTCTCAAGAAAACGCCGAACGACACCGCATCCCCAGAAAAACTAAAATTCACATCCCTCCTTAGCATTTTTGGAAAGCATCAGATGAGACCAGATAAAACAAAGGTGACATCCCGATAAATTGGGATGCCACCTCATTCGTCATTGGGATTTCAGCATTGACTCCTATTAAGGGAGTTGTCATTGCGAGGAGTCCCGAAGGATTTCGGGACGACGAAGCAATCTCGTTCTACCCCCGCTAAAGCGGGAGGTAACCCCCTTGGGGCTTTAGCCCAAAGGTCCCTACGGCCTTTTCGTCATTCGCCCCTTGACCTTCTCTCTACTTGAGCAAGATCATCTTCCTTGTTTTCTCTACCTCTAACCTATCACCTCTCACCTACGGAAGTAAATCCCACTGGACAACGAACTTGCATCCCACCTCACGGTCTTGTATCCTGACCTCTCCCTCCCATCTACCAGGGTTGCCACCTTCAGGCCAAGGATGCTGTAAACCTTTAGGTTGATCGCTGACGACCGGTAGTGAAGAGTGGTGGTAGGGTTGAAAGGATTTGGGGTGCTTCTATTATAGCTCAAATCCATTAAAAGTGAACGACCCCTGTTACTCATCATACCTTAGACATTGCTAAGATACTTGAAAGAGCCAAGAAGCCTTGCTCCGTGGTGAACCGTCAAAACCTCAACTTCATCAGGAAGTACTCGGTAAATGATCCTGTAGTTCCCTAAGATGACCTCTCTTATATCCTTTCGGCCTATCTCCGGTACAATTCGACCTGAAAGCGGAAATTGCTCAAGCCTTTCCGTTGCCACGAACGCTCGGTCAGCGAATATCTCCGCATATCGTGGTGCATCTCGAGCAATGAAAAGACAGATTGCTTCTAAATCATCAAGTGCCTGATCAGTCCAGCTTACCTTAACCACTTCCTCATCCGCTCTTTTGCTTCTTCTTGAGATACTTTTTGACCAGCATCTGCCTGTTTGACCCCTTGCTCAACTTTATAAAGGAGATACAGCCTTTCCATAGCCTCTTCAATGGATGCATCCTGGGGAAGCTCTTGAACGACCTTCAAAACTTGTTCTTTCACAGTCATAAAATATCCCCCTCCCATAAATTGTTTAGTCTCAACTAAAATATGCCTTTTTGGGGCTGATGTCAATAACTATTGGCTTGCTACTTGATAATATTAACAGACAGGATATAAGGTAAGTGAACCCCTTCCCCTCCAAGTGGGGGAGGAAGGATCTCCTCCCTTTTGATGGGGGAAGACTGAGGAGAGGGTGAAGATTGTCCGCCCTCCTTTTGCGCGCATCTCAATCAATAACTTTTGTGGTAACAGTTTAGTCAAGTGAAGTACAATTGACCCAAGTAGGGGGTACCTCCCCAGAAGCCAATATGTGTTGAACCAGGTTCACCAGGGTATCCACTGGATCCTTCCCCCTCAGATAGAGGGTGCGGAAGATACTCATGTGAATGGCCTGAGCCAAAGCTCCCCTTATGGGACGGAGCCCACCATCAAGGGAGAGCTCACCCAAGATCACATTTTGGGTCAACTGATCTGACCTCACCTGGCCGGTGGCCGCCAGGATACCCACGGCAATGGGCAGATCAAAGGCTGAACCCTCCTTCTTGATGTCCGCCGGGGCCAGGTTTATGGTCACCCTCTTGGTGGGGAAGTAGAAGCCGCTGTTCTTAATGGCGGCGGTGACCCTCTCCTTGCTCTCCTTGACCGCACCCTCGGGCAGGCCCACGGTGGAGAAGGAGGGAAGATGGGAGGAGATATCTGCCTCCACCTCCACTATATAGGCATCAATCCCCAGAACGGCACTACTGAGAACTTTGGCAATCATTTTGTAAGGTTATTATAAGGCAAGAGAGGTTAATGTCAAGTCTTTTGTGGGTGGATATGCGGGGGTGTCACTCGAAATCGTCGGGAATCCAGATGAAAGGGAGAAAGAAAGGGATCCCGCGAGGTTACCCAAAGGGGTTCCCCTTGTCAGGAGGAAAGGGCTTGCCCTCTGGTTCGATTTCAAGGCAACAAGGGCTATGGCGGCTGAGCGGTTAAATCCCCCTACCGCGCCGTCAGAACCCCTGTTCTGACGGCAAAGAAGAAGATGGCAGAAGAGGGCTTCTGCCACCTCCGACGAAGGCCTAAATTAGTGTTTAAAGCGGATCTTCTACTTAAGGATGTGATATTTTTAACATCTAACTATTTGTTTTTA
>CAZVGK010000045.1:0-18477 GCA_964626665.1 uncultured Gemmatimonadota bacterium
CTTAGCCCATGCAGCGTAATAATACGTCACCGAACTTATGAAATAGAGCACTTAGTCAGGTTTTCAAACGCCCATTCCAAGAAGCTGATCTCCTTGGTGGTCATATCCTTAAGGTCATAAATGATGTCATAGTATTTGGCCAAATTCTGATAAGCAACCATTATTCACTCCTTTCTTATATCCGAATTATATAGCTAAACCATTCTGCGGGCAAGTAATTTGTTGTTGATTTTCAGCGATGGATTGTGTATCTATAAACCTAGCGAAGCTGTGAATTTCAAATAAAAAAAAATACAAAAGTCAAATTGGCTTTGCTTCCACCCTGTTAATCCTATATCTCGGTTCTCATGGAGCTGCAAATTACCCATAACTGAGCGGTCAGATCCCCTGATCTGACCGGGGGCAGAACAGGGGTTCTGCCCCCTCGCTTTTCAGGATGGGTTATCCCCCAATCCACAAGGAGACAGCAGATTACATAAAGCCTTGGAAAATTTATGGATAGATCGGATTAGAGACATTTCTCAGGGATTGGAAATGATAAAGGATCTGTACAGAGAGTATGATCGCCGGGTTTGGATTCTCTTTACCTCAAGGTTTGTGGCTGCTATGGGTTTCTCCGTGGCAATGCCTTTCTTGAGCCTTTACCTCTATCAGGAGTTGGGGGTAGAGATGAAGATAGTGGGAACCATATTTATGATCTCGGCTGCCTCCCGGGCTCTGGGCACGATTCTCGGAGGAGAGCTTTCCGACACCCAGGGGCGAAGAATGGTTATGGTCTCCTCTATGGGCCTACGAGCAGTGGCCTATTTGGGTATTAGTTACTTAGTTTTGATAAAAGCCCCCTACGGCTTCTTGGGCCTGGCTTTGGTAGTAACTTCCTTTTTGGGATCGGTCTTTATGCCTGCATCAAGCGCTATGGTGGCTGATGTCGTTCCTCCGGAGAAAAGGGTAAAAGCCTATGGGCTAATCAGAGTTGGGGTAAATGCTGGTTGGGCCTTGGGCCCTATCTTAGGAGGGATCTTTGTCACCTTCTCCTATTCCACCCTTTTTCTCTTTACCGCTCTGTGTAGCTTGGCTACCGCCCTAATGATAGGCTTTTTCATCCAAGAATCCTTGCAAAGGGAAGAGAAAAAGGCCTTCTCTCCCCAGGACCTCTTCGCCCTGCGGCGGGATAGCAACTTCTTCTCATTTTGTCTGATAAGCCTTATTTTGTTTGTGGCCACATCTCAAATGACCTCCACCTTAGCGGTCTTTTCCGTGGACAAGGTAGGCATATCGAAGCTACAATTGGGCTACCTCTTTACCACAAATGGTCTGATGGTCGTCCTCCTCCAATATCCTCTCTCTTCGTGGCTGCGAAGGTTTCGCATCACCTCAGCTATGGTCCTGGGGGGTATCCTCTACAGCTTGGGCTACTTCTCCGTAAGCTTGGCTGGTAGTTTTCCCTTACTGGTGACATCCATGGTGGTGATTACCTTGGGAGAGATAACCTTCTCACCCTCAGCGATGACTATGGTGGCTAACCTGTCTCCGAAAACAGCGCGGGGAAGGTATATGGGAGTTTTTAGCCTTTTTGAGGCCATAGGCCGCTCCTTAGGGCCATTTGTTGGCGGTTTTGCCCTTGACTTTTGGAAGGGCCATCCCCCCATTCTCTGGGGGCTGATCGGCCTCCTTGGCTTGGGGGGCAGCTTTGGCTTTTACTGGTTGGGGAGGAGGATCCCCCGCCACCTGAACTCTGGCCTGGGGAGGGAAGCTATCCTCCTCCTGAGCAAGAGGACCTAACAGATCTGGACGGGCAGAAAAAGATAATGGACCCACAAGGAGTAGAGATCAACTTAAACGGTTATTTAAAAGGTGAATTTAACCTTAACTCCTTGAGAATGGGCTACAGATATTCCCCCTGGGAGGAGAGGGATGGGGAATTCCACCAGGGTATTCTCTGCAATGGGAAGATGGTTAAGGCAATTCTCAAATGCAAAAAGGGGAGACTTTTGCTTCGCCTGGAGTCAAATTCCATGCTCTCCCCCCGGGAGATAACCGGGGTAGGGGGGAAGGTTGCCGACTGCCTCGGCCTGAGGGATGACCTCTCCCCGCTCTCTTTATTGGCCAAACGGGATACAAACTTAAAGAGGGCCTTGCTGGCCCTTCCTGGTTACAGGCTGAAGTCTCCTCCCACGCTTTATGAGACGATTATATCGGCTATGCTCAGTCAGAACTGTAGTGCCTAGGCCTTCTTCTCTATGCGGGAGAGGCTGGTCAAGGCCATAGGCAGAAGGGAGAGGATAAATGACGAAATGGTCTATGCCTTTCCCCTCCCAAAGGAGATAGAACAAGCGCCTCAAGACGCCCTTTCAGAGGCGGGACTCTATTACCGCGCCAAGTTCATCCAAGGGGTGGCAGGTCGGCTCACTCCGGGATTCTTGGAGCAATTGGGGTCCAGCTCCCCTGAGCAGGGGATGGCCACCCTCAAGTCCTTTAAGGGAATTGGGGACTATACGGCGCGGGTAGTGCAGATCTATGGATTGAGGAGGTTTAACTTGAGCTTTGTGGATGGTTATCTGCAGAAGCTCCTGGGGGCGCTCTATCTAGACACATCCACACCCACAACAAAGGAAATTTTTGCTTTTGCTCAGGCCAAATGGGGAAAGTGGCAGGCCTATGCACTGGATCTTCTCATTGCCTATTGGCAATCAAGAGACCTCAAACTAACGAAGCTTCACCTTCCGACCCGGGACGGGCAAGCTGACGAGGCGGGAAGCCTGCCCCGTGGGTAGTTTCACACCCTACGGGGCAAGTAAGGAAACCCTAAATCCGAATAGCGAAATCCGAAACAAATCCCAATTGACCCCGTTAGATAGGCAACTCTGTATCTAACGGGGTGAACCAAATTCTCTAAACTAAGAACCCTTTACCAAAAGCAAGTTTGCTTCAAACTGTTTTGAACATTTGCCCCTGGATTATGTATTAGAAAACCACAAGATTTCGCCAGATATGGAGAACAACAAGCTTACAAAAAATTGAATTCAAACTCCTCTTTTACCCAAAGGGCGAAAATCCATATCCTAAAAGATCCTTATGTAATCTGTGGCAATCTGCGTTAACCCCGTTAAATAATTTAGAAATAGACATCGTTGCATTCTCAAACTCGCTTTTATTTAACGGGGTTCATCTGCGGTTTAGAGATGTTGGGCTGCGAATTTCAAACCAGCAGAGCCTATTTTAAAACTTGACACAAATTTTAAGAAATTCCCTTATGAAAATGGCTAAACTGTGTAGCTCCGTGATTATATCCGTGGTGATTATTTAACAGTCAACCATCAGCTTTTGACTCTCGTTTCTCGCTTTCGTATCTGGTCTACTGATTTACGAGCAATGATCTACGATAGCTTTTTTAGTGAAATCCGTGTAATCTGTGGCTATTGTTTATCCGTGAGGTTCCGTGGTAAGATTTTGGCTTATGAAGATCCAAATAAGGAGGTGAGGTGAAAAAGCTGATTGTTCTTTTAGGGTTTTTGCTTCTTTTGCCAGCTCAAGCCCGTCCTGAGTTCTTGCCCAGCATTGAGGACACCTTGATCATCAAGGATTGGCTCTACGCCGGCCCCTTCTCAGTAGGGGCTAAGGAGGGGATAGTGGATGTGATCAGGGATACCACCGGTTTTGTCCCCAGGGAGGGAGAGACAGTTCCCAGTATCCTGGCCCCCGGAGGAAAGGTTAAATGGAAGAGGATTGAATCCCAGGATGGGAGCTTGAAACTAAAATACGATGACATTGATTGGGATAATCTCCAGGATATCTATGGGGTCGCCGGTTTGCTCGATGCCGGTTATGCCTATGCCGAGTTCTCCTCACCAGATCGCCGGAGAGCCTTGGCCATGGCGGAGAAGGTATCCTGGTTTAAGCTTAACAATGAGCATTTCCCTGGTGGTCCTTATGGCCATGACATTGTCCGTATTCCGGTAATCCTCTCTCCGGGAAAGAACAGAGTCTTAGTGAAGGTGGGTGGTTTCACGGACCATCGGTTCACCTTTAAGTTAATCCCGGCACCATCTCCAGTTGTGATCTTAACCAAGGATGCCACCTTGCCAGATATTATTAAGGGCCAGGCCTTAAATTCTCCGGTGGGGATCGCTATTCTCAATACCACCTCCAGATGGCTGAAAGGTCTCAAGCTTTCCCTTGGAGGGGAGGGACCCTTTCTCAAAACCGAGAGGATTGTTCCCGCTATGGCCCCACTTTCGGTGATCAAGGTTCCCATTGATTTGAAGCTAAGGAAACCTATCACCGAGGGGGATACCATCTCTGTGCCGGTGAGCGTCGCATCTGAAGGTTTTATCTATCGAAGGAGGCTCAAGCTGAGGCTGAGGGAAAAGGGGGGTTCCTATAAAGTGACCTTCATCTCCAAAATAGACAGCTCCTGCCAATATTATGCCGTCCTTCCTCCCCAGGATTATGATCCAAAGAGGAACTATGCCCTCATCTTTACCCTTCACGGGGCAGGGGTGCGAGCCTCTGGTCAGGTTGATGCCTATACCCAAAAGGATTGGGCCTTTGTGGTGGCCCCCACTAACCGCAGGAGATTTGGCTTTGACTGGCAGGACTGGGGAAGATTAGACGCCTTAGAAGTATTGGATAAAGTCAAAAAGAGGTTTCCCATTGACCCCAACCGGATTTATTTAACTGGCCATTCTATGGGAGGGCATGGGGTCTGGCATATTGGCCTGGCTCATTCAGACCTCTTCGCTGCTATGGTCTCTAGCGCGGGATGGACGAGCTTTCAACTCTATATCCCCTGGTTTCTGCAGAAGAGCTACCTCTTTGCCCACCCTCAACTTTTGGCTTACAGGGATATGTCCCTGAGGGAGGACATTCCTCCCCTTTTCTTAGACAACGCCTTAAATCTTCCCATCTTTATCCTGCAGGGTGAGGCTGATGATAATGTCCCTCCAATTCAGGCCAGGCTATATGCCAAGCTTCTTCATCAATTGGGTTACGAGTTTACCTATCGGGAAGTTCCAGGCCAAAAGCACTGGTGGGACCTCAAGGATACCCCTGGGACGGACTGTGTGGATTCTGATGAACTGATGGGTTTTCTTCAATTCAAAAGGAAGAACCCTTTTCCCAAGCATTTAATCTTTAAGACTTCGGACATTGGGCTAAACAATAAGTGCTATTGGCTGGAGATAGAGAGGGTCGAGCAACCATTTGCGGATAGCAGGGTCGAGGCTGAGGTAAGAGGCAGAAAGATAGAGATAAAAGCTAAGAATATAGCTGAATTCTCCCTAAATCTCAGCCCTAAGCTCCTTCCCCTGGGGAAGATAGGTATCTCTGTCAACTTCCAGCCAATAGGTTATAATTTCCGCCGTCCGGTTAAGCTCTTCATATCTCAGAAGAAGGGAAGGTTCAGCTTGGGGAAACTAAAAGGGAAGGGGTTAAAAAAGACTGCCCAGCTCTTTGGCCCCATAAAGAGGGCCTATTTTTCTCCTTTTCTCTTGGTTTACGGCACCCTGGGCGATTCAGCCTCTGTTCAACGCAACCTCCATCTGGCCAGATTGCAGGCGTTCTCTTGGTGGAGGAGGGCAAATGGTTTAACCAGAATCATCTCCGACAGGGAAGTAACCGATGAAATCATAAAAGATTACAACCTCATCCTCTTTGGTAGCCCTGAGGAGAACCTGATAGTAAAAAGGATCAATAAGAAACTTCCCCTCTCCATAAAGGGGGAGAGGATCTATATGGGAGATAAGCCCATAGCTGGGGAGGACCTGGCTTTGGAGGAGGTGTACCCCAATCCCCTTAATCCTCAGAAGTTGGTCTTGGTCTTTGCCGGGGCAAACAAGCAAGCCGATGAGATTAGTGGGTTCTTTAACACCCTATACTCCGGTGCGGGACTGCCCGATTTCGTTGTCTACGATAAATCCGTAAAGCAGAAAGGCTGGGGTGGAGTGGTAACTGCTGGCTTCTTCAGCACGGATTGGAATTTAAAAGGAGGGAATTTCTTCAGGTGAGACTTTGCCTGAATTATGATTCTATGGGACGCAGATAAACCCCGTGAAATATACTTTCGTATTTAACGGGGTAAACGCAGATCCTCACGATTTTAGAAATTTTCTTGTACCCTTAGGGTCCCTGCCCTGACAAACCAACAAAGTGCATTCAAGTGAGGACACCTGATGGCTTGCCATGATGATGGTGCGAGGAAGGCATCTGACCGCTCACGAGACCTCTGAACAGGATATTGGTAACTAGAGGTTTGACCTCAATATGGTGATCCGGCGAATCTGATAAGAACTCTCATTCATCCCATCGTCGCCGATGAGTTTTGTCCAGAGCGTATCGCCGTTAGCATCTAAGCGGAGCACCCACACGTCCCAACTGTTCCATGCCGGCGATCTTTCCCCTCCACCGGTAACGATATAGCCACCGTCGGACGTTCGGTCAATACCCCGCGCATATTCTGTCCAGCTCCAGTCAAACCAATTGCTCCACATATACAAGCCGTTGGGAAAGGTTCCCATCTCGTAGACATTTGCCCCGGCATCATTCAGGGTCTGGTAACCAACGGCAACAACCCCATAGTAAGTGGTAGCCACTGCGACGTAGGCATAGGTGTCCTCCATTCTAGCCCCATATTGAAATCCCCAGCCGTGGCCATGGGAATCCCCTTTTGCTATAGCGACATTCATATGGTTTTCTGAGTTGATCACCTCCCCGGCCAACACAAGTTCGCCATCCAGGGTCGGTCCCAGGGTGTAGGCATTTTCTGGAAGATTGCTGTAACCAATTTTATCTTCCTAGACCATATTACCATTTGCATCAACTCTAAAAAGCCACATATCGACTTGCAGACCGATATCGTGTGGGGTATTACCATGTGGGATCATTAAGCAAATAGCCCCAACAAAATAGTTGACAAACCCTTAATTGGGAATTAGCTTATTTCAAATCCATTTTGCGTCTGGGAATTTCCGAGAGGTTTTGGTGTAGTTTGCACCCCCTTCTTAGGTGAGGGCTACAGTTTAAGCCGCAGAGCTGTTCGCCTTTTATAGCGGGAAGGGATAAAATCCTCTGTAAGTAGCCGTTGGAAATTTAGTTTAGAATTGGAGGGTTATGGAGGACTTTTATATTGAGAAGGCTGGGGAATTCGTGGGCAAAGAGGTAACTATCAGGGGGTGGCTACATAACAAAAGGGATAGTGGGAAGGTTAAGTTTCTCCTGCTGCGAGATGGAACCGGCATTATGCAGGCTGTTATGGTCGAGGATGAGGTCGATGCTGATCTCTTTGATAAGTTCGAATTACTCACCCAGGAGTCTTCACTTATGGTCAGTGGGAAACTAAGGGAGGATAAAAGGTCACCTGGCGGTTATGAGCTCTCCATAAATAAGATACAGGTGGTGAAGCCATCCCATAACTATCCGATAACCCCTAAGGAGCATGGGGTAGGTTTTCTTATGGATTATCGCCATCTCTGGTTAAGATCTAAGAGACAACATGCCATCTTGCGGATTAGGGCGGAGGTCATCCAGGCCTGTCAAGATTATCTCAACGGAAATGGTTTTACCCTTATTGATGCGCCCATATTCACCCCCTCCGCCTGTGAGGGGACAACCACCCTATTTGGCGTCGATTACTTTGGCAAAAAGGCCTATCTCACCCAAAGCGGCCAGTTATACAATGAGGCGGCGGCTATGGCCTTTGGCAAGGTATACTGTTTTGGCCCTTCCTTTAGGGCGGAGAAGGCCAAAACCAGGAGGCATCTTACTGAGTTCTGGCAGGTAGAACCAGAGATGGCCTATGCGCGGCTTGATGAGGCCATTGAGGTCAGCGAAGGCCTTCTCCTTTTTATCCTGAGAAGGGTACTGGAGAAGCGGAGGCCAGAGCTGGAAATATTGGGAAGAGATATTGGCTTTTTGGAGAGGATCAAACCCCCATTCCCCCGCATGTCCTATGATGAGGCTTTGGAGATCCTCAAACAAGAGGGAGAGGAACTCGCCTGGGGTGAAGACTTCGGAGCGCCACATGAAACGGTGCTCTCCCAGAGATTTGACACCCCCATCTTTGTGCACCGGTATCCAGCCCAATGTAAGGCCTTTTATATGAAGAGGGATGAAAACAACCCTGGCTTGGCCCTTTGCGTGGATGGATTGGCTCCCGAGGGATATGGAGAGATAATAGGGGGAGGGGAGAGGGAAGATGATCTACAGACCTTGAAAAAGCGAATAGAGGAGTATAACCTCTCTGAGGAGGCATTCGAATGGTATCTTGACCTGAGGAGGTTTGGCTCCGTTCCCCATTCTGGTTTTGGCCTGGGCATTGAACGCACGGTGGCCTGGATCTGCAAACTCTCCCATGTAAGGGAGGCCATCCCTTTTCCCAGATTGTTGGATAGGATTAAACCTTAAAAAAGATGAAAGACTATCCATTCGCCGAGATAGAATCCAAGTGGAGAAAAAGATGGGAGAAGGAGGGACTTTATACCACTGACATGCAGAAGGTCGCCAAGAAGTGTTATTGCCTGGTAATGTTCATCTATCCCTCAGCAGATAAGATGCATATTGGACAGTGGTATAACTATGGCCCCACAGATACTTGGGCCAGATTTAAAAGGATGCAGGGTTATAATGTATTTGAACCCATAGGATACGATGCCTTTGGTTTGCCTGCCGAGAACTATGCCATAAAAGAAGGGGTCCATCCGGCCATCAGCACTGCGGAGAACATCTCCTTTATTCGAGAACAGCTCAAGGTAATTGGAGCGATGTATGATTGGAGCAAGGAGATAGATACCAGTTCCCCTAAATATTATAAGTGGACGCAGTGGCTCTTCCTGCAGCTTTACCATCAGGGCTTAGCCTATCAGAAGAAGGCCCCGGTAAATTGGTGCCCTTCCTGTCAAACGGTTTTGGCTAATGAACAGGTGATAGATGGCAAATGTGAGAGGTGTGATTCTCCGGTTACCAAAAAGGATTTGAAACAATGGTTTTTTAAGATAACCGACTATGCCGAAAGGCTTTTAACTGGGTTGGATAGGATAGATTGGCCAGAGAAGACGAAAATTATGCAGAGGAACTGGATAGGGAAGAGCGAAGGGGCAGAGATTGATTTCCGGCTTGTCGCTGGGGGAGAAACCCTGAGGGTTTTCACCACCCGCCCAGATACCCTCTTCGGGGTCACCTACATCGTCCTGGCTCCGGAGCATCCCTTGGTCGAAAAGGTAACCATTCCCTCCAAAAGGGATGAGGTAAGGTCATATATTGAGAAGACCAGGCGGGAGAGCGAAATCGAGAGAACATCCTTGGAGAAGGAGAAAACAGGGGTCTTTACCGGTGACTATACCATAAATCCCGCAAATGGAGAGAAAATCCCCATATGGATTTCCGACTATGTCCTTATTACCTATGGCACCGGGGCTGTAATGGCCGTACCGGCCCATGACCAGAGGGATTACGAGTTTGCCCAAAAGTTTAAGCTCCCCATAAGGAGGGTGATCAGACCTACGGATGAGGAACTGGGGGATGGGGGAGAGGCATTTGTAGATTATGGAGTTATCTTCAATTCTCCCGGTTTCGATGGCCTACCGTCTGAAGTGGGAGGGAGAAGAATAGTAGAGGCTCTTCAGAAGAGGGGACTGGCTAGACCCCGAATAAACTACCGGCTCCGAGATTGGCTCATCTCCCGCCAAAGGTATTGGGGAGCCCCCATACCCATCGTCTATTGTGAGAAATGTGGCCGCGTCCCTGTTCCAGAATCAGACCTTCCGGTAGAGCTTCCCCTTGAGGTTGATTTCAAACCAACTGGCACCGGGAAATCCCCCTTGGCCACCTCTCCCGAATTTGTGCAGACCCGCTGTCCGCAATGTGGGGGGCCGGCCCGGAGGGAAGTGGATACAATGGATACCTTTGTCTGTTCCTCTTGGTATTACCTGCGCTATCCTAACCCCCATTACACCAAGGGGCCCTTTGATCCGGAGCTTGTTTCCAAATGGCTGCCAGTGGACCAATATGTGGGGGGAGCTGAACATGCCGTTATGCATCTTCTATATGCCCGTTTTATCACTAAGGTGCTTTATGACAGGGGATTGATAGATTTTGACGAGCCATTCCTTAAACTGAGACATCAAGGGATTATTACCCGTGCTGGAGCAAAGATGTCCAAGTCCAAGGCTAATGTGGTCCGCCCTGAGGAGTATATCGCTAAATATGGATCGGACGCCTTTAGGATGTTTCTCATGTTTATGGGTAATTATGAACAGGGGGGTAATTGGGACAGTTCTGGCATAAATGGGATCTTCAGATTTCTCAATCGGGTATATAGGTTATTTGAGGGCAAGAACCTAAGCCAAATTGGGGAATTTGATCCAACCACCCCTGAGGCTAACGCCCTCTGGTGGAGGTTGAACTATACCATCAAGCGATGTACCCAAGCCCTCGAGGAGTTCCGCTTCAACACGGCCATTGCCTCGCTGATGGAGTTGGTTAATGACCTCTACAGATTTATCCAGCCCCAATCCCCCTTTTATGGTTTTTGTCTCCAGAGGCCCATCCTTCTCTTGGCTCCATTTGCCCCCCATCTCTCTGAGGAGCTCTGGCACAATGCGGGAGGAGAAGGGTCCGTCTTCCAACAATCTTGGCCCACCTATGACCCGCAGGCCCTTAAGGCAGAGGAGATAACAGTTGTCATTCAGGTAAATGGGAAATTGCGATCTGAAATCAAGATTTCCCCCTATATAGATGAGGAGGAACTTAAAGAGATGGTGCTAAGTGACAGGAAAATCAAGAGACATGTTGAAGGGAAGGATGTGGCAAGATTTGTCATAATCCCCGGGAAATTGGTCAACCTCGTGGTGAGATAACCCTCTCTTTATGGATATCTCCGAACCGCAGATCAAAAGGGGGTTTACCCCTCACCAGGTTCTTATCCTCAGTTTTCTGGTGCTCATCTCCCTGGGAACTTTCCTTCTTGCCCTACCCATCTCCACAAAGGGCCGTGGCCTAAGCTTTATTGATGCCCTTTTCACCTCAACATCTGCGACTTGCGTCACTGGCCTAATTGTGGTAGATACTGGGAGCCGCTTTACCGCTTTCGGTCGCTGGGTAATTCTGTTTTTGATTCAATTAGGTGGGTTGGGTATAATGACTTACAGCACATTCTTTATCCTTTTCTTTACAAAAAAGCTCTCCTTTCGGGGCCGCGAGATCATTCAACAGACGATAAGCTCAACGCCCTATTCGGATATTGGGAAACTTCTCAAGTCCATCCTCTACTTCACTTTTTCCATTGAAGTGATCGGTGCTGGGTTGCTTTCTCTGCGGTTCTGGACCCAATTTCCCCTGAAAAAATCACTTTATCTTGGTGTTTTCCATTCCATATCCGCCTTTTGCAATGCCGGTTTTTCCCCCTTCTCCCGCAGTTTAGTTGGCTATCGGGCTGATCCAGTAGTGAACCTGGTGATGGTTAGCCTAATCATTTTCGGAGGTTTGGGGTTTATGGCCCTTCTCGATACAAAAAAGTACATCCTTTGGAATGAGAGGGAAAAGAAAAGGAGGCTAACCCTACATACGAAGATAGTTCTGTTGAGCACAAGCATTCTCATCGGGGGAAGCATCATCCTTATTTACCTGCTTGAGTCCGGGCAGAGTTTCCACGGGCTCTCCTTCCCGGTCAAGCTTCTCTCCTCTTTCTTTCAAGCAGTGACGCCGAGAACGGCTGGTTTCAATACCGTGGATATCGGGAGCCTGGCCAACCCCACCATTTTGCTCATTATGGTTCTGATGTTTATTGGGGCTTCGCCGGGCTCCTGTGGTGGTGGGATAAAAACCAGCACATTCTCGGTGCTCATCGCCCTCTTCTCCGCTCGTTTGAGAGGAAGGGAGAGGGTACACCTCTTTGGGAGAGCGTTGCCTCAGGCGACTACGGCCAGATCGATATCTATTCTGGTCTCTTCAGTATTAGTTATCTTTCTCTTCACCCTTGCCCTGATGATCGTCACCCGGGGAGGAGGGGAGAGGGGTCTATTCCCAGAAATTCTCTTTGAGGTAATGTCCGCCTTTGGCACTGTGGGCCTTTCTATGGGATTGACCCCTCATCTTACTATTTTAGGGAAGTTCTTGATAGTTATGGTGATGTTTATCGGAAGGATTGGCCCCCTGACTGTGGCTATGGCCGTGGGGGAGAGCAAAGAGGGGGTAAGATATAGGTACCCGGAAGAAAACGTTATGGTTGGGTAAAAGGGGGATACTATGCAGCAATTTGCCATTATAGGTTTGAGCAGTTTTGGCTTTTACTTAGCTAAGGGTTTAGTAAACAAAAGCTGTCAAGTGATGGCTATTGATAATGATGAGGAAAAGATAGAGGAGATAAAACCATTTGTCCACGAGGCGGTAATTGCTGACGCTACCGAAAAGGATACCCTGGCCTCCTTAGGCTTGAAGGATATGGATGTTGTGGTTGTAAGTCTTGGTAATAAAATAGATTCCAGCATTCTTGTAACCCTCTACTTGAAAGAATTTGGGATTAAAAACATCATAGTGAAAGCTCTTTCTGATGATCATGGGAGGATCCTGCAAAAATTAGGGGCCACAAAGGTGATCTTTCCGGAGAGGGATATGGCACTTAAATTGGCGGGAAGCCTGAGTTCACCGAATGTTTTGGACTATTTACCTTTAGCCCCTGGCTATAGCATAATCGAGATGGCTCCCCCTCCAGGATTTGTGGGAAAGACCATAGGGGAGCTTGATTTAAGGAAAAAGTACGGGGTGCAGGTCATCGTCATTAAAGGGTTGGTGCCAGAGAAGGTAATACTTGTTCCCACGCCACAGTACATCATCAAGGATAGTGACATCATGGTTACATTAGGCAAAAACGAGGACTTAGACAAGGTCCAAGACCTAAAATAAGCAATTTCTTATCGGCAGCAGCGCAGTTGATTGTCGCTCGCTTTCCCTTGCTGTTTAGGTTGAAATGGGTAGAACTCAGCCCGGCGTCTTTTGGGCATTTGTCATGAGGGTTTTACGGGCCACAGGGGAATGCAGAAAAGGATAGGGTATGCTTGGGCCGATTTTCATCGGGACTCGCCATAAGGGTCAAGGGATTATCCCGGTAAAAAGATTAGGGGGGTCAGATCGGTTGATTTGACTCCCCTAATTTATTGGTGGTTTTCAGGTTCATGTGAATCGGGTTTAGTTTACATAATGTTTCTTATGCGAACCAAAGGTTATTTAATCTCTGCCAAGACAAGCTCCGCCTGATCAGAATATTCAGTCTGGGAATAGTTAGAAATCAGAAATTTATAAGCCTCCTTGGCTTTTTCGCTCTCTTTGGCCTGGAGGAAGCATCTGCCTGCATCCAGGAGATATTGGGGGGAAAGGTAATAATCCGGATAGTTTTGGGCCGCTTCGAGATATTTATCCCCAGCTTCTGAGTAATTTCCCTTTGCCTCTAAACAGGCTCCGATTCCGGCAATGGCCGAGGGAATAAGAAGATCATCGGCCTTCACCTCCCTAAGAAACTTTTCATAGTATCCCTGCGCATCACCGTATTTCCCTTGGTTAAAGAGGGAATTGGCCATATAGAAGGTGGCGATACGAAATTGTTTCCTCCCCCCATAGTTTTGAATAAGATTGGTGAGCAAAGGAGCGGCCTTGTCATAGGCCCCTGCGGAGTATAAGACCTCTGCCTTGCCCAGGAGTTCATTGGCCTTCTGGGCAGACTTTTTCCTGCCACTTGTTATCACCCCGGTAAGAATGACCAACAAGGCCAACCCCACAACTGCCCCAATTAACAAAGACTGTTTTTCCTTGGCCCACTTGGTAAAGGAGAAAATAGCATTGACTAACTTGTCTTGCTTAAGCTGGGTTTTCTTTGCGGTTGCTCTTTTTCTAGGACTCATCCCTTACCCCCTTTATTGAATTTAGCTCCCCGCGATCGCCAACTTCCCATAGGGGCTTTGCCCCTCTAGCGCTACGCAATCCTGGGGAGGTTAAAAAGTACCCCCGGCCCGACTCGAACGGGCGGCACAGGGATTAGGAATCCCTTGCTCTATCCATCTGAGCTACGGGGGCACATCGATATTGTAACCTCTCCCCTATTGAGTTATCCCCGGTAATTTAATCTCCGCTAAGTCCCCTGTCAAGATCTTTTGCCCCATATGTGGCCGGCTGCTCAAAATTGTGGAGATATAACGATAAGGGGAAACCGTTGTCCGATTCCTCCTCATTTATCTTCTCATAAATTCCACCGGATGTGTTTAACTTGCTGTAAAAAAAGGAGTTATTGAAATCAGACCTTATATCCACGCACCTCCTCAGGGGTAAACTCCACCCCCAAACCAAGCGCAACGCGATTCACGAAGTTGAAATAGCTTACAATCAAATTGATGTCCAAGATGGATTTGTCAGTAAACCCACACTGCCGTAGCCACCGGATATCGGCCTCAGTGATTTTATCCGGGGTCTTCGTCAATTTAACGGCATAATCGAGCATTCCCCTCTCCCTTTCAGACAGGGGAAGGGATCTATAATCCTTTACCAACCTCTGCAATTTTTCATCAGCTTCCCAATAATTATTCAGCGCCTCCCCATGATGATTTGTGCAGTATGCACATCTGTTCGCTGCGGAGACAACAGTGGCGATCAATTCCCGTTCTTCACGGGTTAGCTCAGATTCCCCAAACATCAGTCCCAGATAGAGTATCATATGTGCTTCCATGGCAGGGGGATTCAAGCTGTGTACCTTCATAATGTTGGCAACCTTACCCCGCTCCCTTTTTAGCTCTTGGTATATTTCCCGCAACTTCCCCTCTGCCTCAGATTCATCTATGACTTTGATCCAGGCCATCTTCACTCCTTTTTTGCCTCCTCTTCACCCTCCCCCCTATCGTCCTATTGGTTAAACGATGGAGTAGGTGCACTTAGTCTTGCCAGGGCAGCTTGTCCAGATCCACATTCCCTCCAGATATGATCAGGCCAATCCTCTTCCCCCTGAAATTAACCTTTCCCTCCAACAAAGCTCCGAAAGGAACTGCTGCGGAAGGCTCTACGATAATTTTCATCCTTTCCCAAATAGCCCTCATAGCAGACATAATGATTTCCTCACTAACCGTGACTATCTGATGCACATAACGCCTTATAATGGAAAAGGTAATGTCCCCCAAAGAGGTAAGCAACCCATCGGCAATTGTGCGCGGGTTAACTGAAGGGATAAGCCTACCTTGGGAGAATGATTGGTAAGCATCATCCGCCCCGGCAGGTTCAACCCCTATAACTCTAGCGTGGGATAAAGTGCCGAATAAGGCCAAGGCAGTTCCGCTCAGCAGGCCTCCCCCACCCACGGGGGCCATGACCACATCCAAGCTGTCAATTTGCTCTATGAGCTCCAAGGCAACAGTCCCCTGTCCTGCAATGACATCATAGTCGTTATAAGGGTGGATAAATTTAGCACCGGTTTCCCTAACAACCCGTTTTAAAGTTTCCTCCCTTGCCGCCAGAGTGGGTTCACAATAGACAATCTCCCCTCCATAGCTGGCTACCGCTCTTCTCTTTACCTTAGGAGCATCCTTGGGCATTACAATATGGGCCGGGACACCCCTCTTTTGAGCAGCAAGGGCCAATGCTTGAGCATGATTCCCTGAGGAGTGAGTCGCAACGCCGTTGGCTATCTCCTGATCGGAGAGGGAAAAGACCGCATTTGTTGCCCCACGAAATTTGAAGGCCCCTACCTTCTGAAAATTCTCGCACTTGAAGAATAACTCCGCCCCTACCAAGCGATTAAGGCTTCTGCAAGTCATAACGGGTGTATGGTTTATGTACGGCTTAATCCTTTGATGTGCTTCCCGGATGGTTTCAATATTCACCTTAGAAGTTATATTATTTAATTCCATTCTTCATCCTATTTGGACTACCTCTTCCTAAAACCCTTGTCTTGAAGTGGGTCAAGATAAGTTCAAATTTGCCCCTACAGAATAATCTATAAACTGCTAAATTTTAATAAAGTTATACAAAACCTTACCTATTTGGTCACAAATAGGTAAGGTTTAAACTCTTTGGAAGATCCTCTTTCAATTGTTACATTCAGCTCAACCCTCAATGATTCCCCTTGATGTGCAGGAAAAATCCCCAGACCTTGATTATAATTCTTTCTCACTGAGCTTTTAACATAATTTCCTTTAGCTGGTGTGTCAAGCCAAATGTTGAAGGAAATTGACTGAGGAGTCTCACATCGTCCGTAGGATGAAGCACCAAAATACTCTCTTTCCCCGTGATGGGGGAAAATTAATAGGAAGAGGGTGAAAACAGTATCTGTCTTCTCCATCACCGTTCCTCTCCCTCCAATAAGGATAACTTTCATCCCAGTTCATATAGAGTGGGGTATTCCGACATCTTCTCATAAAAAACTATCGAGGGGTTGGCTCCTAGGAAGGTTCAACTTAGATATTGACAAATCGAGCAAGCTTCCTTATCTTTTAAAAAGTAGAGGCCACCATTGCTGGTGACCTCTGCTTATAGCCGGATTCGGATCAGGGGGCTACTTGAGGAGAATCATTCTCCTGGTTTGTGCGAAGTCTCCTGCCTGGATCCGGTATATGTATATCCCACTGGCTACTGCCATGGCATCCCATCTGACAGCCTTGTAACCGGCCTCTTGTCTCTCGTCTATTAGTTTGGCCACCTTTTGCCCCAGTATGTTGTAAACCTCCAGCCTCACCCAACAATCTCTGGGTAAAGCATACTGGATCTCGGTGATAGGGTTAAAGGGGTTGGGGTAGTTCTGATCGATGGAAAATCGTGACGGCAAGGTAGAGGCCCCTCTTTCGCCCACTGAAGAGGGGTTAACAACTATCCTCACCGAAACTGGATAGAGGGGAGGGGAAATGTATACATAGGTGCCAGTCACTCGACATTCTCCTGGCAAGACAGTATCTCCAGCAGGATTATTCATATCCCACTCACAGGAGGCCAATGTGGAATCACCAGGTCCTAAGGGAAGTTCCAATACCATGGGGGAGAAAAACTCATCCCAAGACCATCTCCATATCTCTTCTTCAGAGGAATCAACAACATAAAAGTCGTATATCTGTGTTGAACCGAAGGTAAAGGTGACTGAATCACTCCCCAGATTGGTGATCTTATAGAGCATCCCCACTACCTCTCCTTGCGCATACTCCGCCTTATCGGTAGCCATATAATACTCCAGATCACGGATTACCACCCTCTTCTCATTCAGCCATTGACCAATGGAAGGTTTAGCTTGTAGACACAGGAGAATAAGGGATAACACCCAGATGAATCTTGTTCTTTTCAATCTAATCACCTCCTTCCTTGCGAGGGAAAGGCGGAGCAAGCTACGCCTTCCCCTCATAGGGTCTATCGAATCAAGATCATCTTGCGGGTTTTTCTGAAATCATCCGTTTTTATCCTGTGAAAATAGACTCCACTTGCTACCTGAGCACCAGATTGGCTTGTGCCATTCCAATAGGCAACCCTATATCCAGCGTCCTGTTTTTCGTTGACTAAAGTGGTTACCTTTTGACCAAGCAGATTGTAAATCTCCAGCTTGACCCAACAGTCTCTGAGAAGCGCATAGTTGATCCTGGTAACCGGATTAAACGGGTTGGGGTAGTTCTGAGCAAGTGAGAAGTGCTCCGGCAGAGAGGGCTTGGGAGTTGGCTCCACTCCCACCGGCGGGGATGTTAGCCAGGGGTCATAGTCAACCGGGCCAGAGAACGAGGAAGGTTCTGGTGGTGAGCTGCCCCACCAGTTGTTCTCCGCCTTTATGGTGTCAGTTACCCCCTCACAGTATACCGCATATTGAGGAGAACAGGGACCTGGTAGGATGCTGTTGTTGCCTGTTCCGGGGATGAAGGAATCACCCAGAAGAGGGCAGCTTTCATAGCAGGCTACACCAATGTCTCTGTACTCGTTAATCTTGTTGTCAGAGACTATGGGCCTGGAGCCTGAATAGAGGGCCAATCCCACCACATTCCCCTCCAGAACCTGCTCCAGATTACTGCTCCCCTTGATGACGGTGCTAGAGTCCAATCTCACCCCGTATATGCCGTAATAGCCTCCACCTATTTGATTATCCACAATTTGGGCGGTGGCATCCTCAAGGTATATGCCTGCAGTTCTTGCGCTATCTCCTCCTCCCCGTGGATCATCACACTGCAGGATGGGCATAGAGATCGTGTTGCCACAGATATATAGGTTATCTGTGGCATATCCCCTTATACCGTAAACTGAGTGGTCCTTTATGGTAGAGGAGATAACATTCCCTACCTGGGCAGAATCAAAGCTCACCCCACAGTCGCTATACTCGATTGTGGCATATTGGATGTCTGCACTTCCCCCATTGAGGACTCTGATACCATCCCAGTCACCTGGTTTTGGAGTTTGAGAGGCAGAGGTGAAGGTTATCTTGGAATCAGCCGTCCCCTCAGCAACAAGACTGCCTTCTATGGCCAGTTCAGTCCTTGAGGCAAATTT
>CAZVGK010000046.1:0-17752 GCA_964626665.1 uncultured Gemmatimonadota bacterium
GGTTTGTCAAGCATTTTCAATATTTATTTTAAAAAATTAAAGATGGAATCCCTGTGCAGAGAAAACAAAGGTTTGAATGTAAATTGCGGTATATACCAGGTGAAAGCCTGAAGCCGCAAGTATCTTTCTTACTATCAGTGAAATCTGTGGCCATTATTTGCTGGCAACTCTGCTGGACTGTGTAGCTCCGTTAGATCCAGTGGTAATTTCACCACGGATAACCACGGAACAGCACAGATGAAAACTAAATTTTTCTTAAACTTCTTCATATAGCTCCGTGAGGTTCCGTGGTGAGTAGGGCAGTCCGTGTAATCTGTGGCTATGTTTGGTTGCGGCTTTGCTGCACTGTGAACTGTTCCTCACATCCAGAGGTTGCGGTCTAAGCTTCTGTATTGAATGGCCTCGGAGATATACTCTGGCATTATCCTCTCGGCTCCCTCCAAGTCAGCTATTGTCCTGGCCACCTTAAGGATCCGATCATAAGCCCTAGCTGAGAGGCCAAACTTGGTAATAGCCGTGCGCAGCAGTTCATCGGAATCCGAGTCTATCTTACAGTATTTCCTTATCCCTTTTGAATCCATATCGGCATTACAAAAAAGGTTTTTCTTTCCCTTAAACCTGTCCAATTGAACCTGGCGGGCCCTGTTTACCCTCTCCCTGATTACCTCAGAGGGTTCCCCTGTCGACTCTCCAGAGAGCTCCTTGTATCTCACCGCTGGGACCTCGATCTGAATGTCTATCCGGTCCAGAAGAGGGCCGGAGATTTTGGACCTATACTTCTGGATCTGCATGGTGGTGCAAGTGCAGGTGTGGTTAGGATCTCCATAGTAGCCGCAGGGGCAAGGGTTCATCGCCGCGGCCAACATAAAGTTAGACGGATAGGTGATGGAGACCAAAGCCCGGGAAATGGTTACCATTCCATCCTCCATTGGCTGCCTCATCACCTCCAAGACATTTCTGCGGAACTCAGGGAGCTCATCAAGAAATAAGACCCCATGATGGGCCAGGCTCACCTCCCCCGGCTTGGGGTGTTGTCCCCCCCCAATCAACCCCGCATCAGAGATGGTGTGGTGGGGAGAGCGAAAGGGGCGGATGGCAATAAGGGCGGTGTGAGGAGAGAGAAGTCCACTTACCGAATGTATCTTGGTGGTCTCAATGGCCTCCTCTAAGGTAAGGTTGGGGAGGATGGTGGGCAGTCGGCGGGCCAGCATGGTCTTACCAGAGCCGGGGGGGCCGATCATCAGGATGTTGTGCCCCCCAGCAGCGGCCACCTCCAAGGCCCTTTTCACATGCTCTTGACCTCTCACATCGGTGAAATCAACCGTATACGCCAGGGCCTTTTTAAAGACCTCCTCTATATCCACCGAGAAGGGTTTTATCTCATTTTCCCCACGGAGAAAGCCGATTGCCTCCTTAAGGGAGGCCACTGGATATACATTGAGGCCCTGGGCCATTGCCGCCTCCTGGGCATTCACCGGAGGGAGAAGCATCCCCTCCATCCCCTTGCTTTTGGCCTCCACCGCCATAGGCAATGCCCCCCTTATGGGGCGAAGTCCACCATCAAGGGAGAGCTCCCCTAAGATCACATTCTTGGCCAACTGATCTGACCTCACCTGGCCGGTGGCCGCCAAGATACCCACGGCAATGGGTAAATCGAAGGCAGAGCCTTCCTTCTTGATGTCCGCCGGGGCCAGGTTTATGGTCACCCTCTTGGTGGGGAAGTAGAAGCCGCTGTTCTTAATGGCAGCAGTGACCCTCTCCTTGCTCTCCTTGACCGCACCTTCGGGCAGGCCCACGGTGGAGAAGGAGGGAAGATGGGAGGAGATGTCTGCCTCTACTTCCAATATATAGGCATCAATCCCCAAGACCGCACTACTGAGAACTTTGGCAATCATTTTGTAAGGTTATTATAAAAGCAGGGAGGACAATGTCAAGTCTTTTGTGGGGGAATATGAGGAGGTTATCTACAACCGTCGAGGGACCCGTGTGGTTAACCCAAATGGCCTCCCTGGTTAGGAGGAAAGGGCTTGCCCTCTGGCTCGATTTCAAGGCAAGAAGGGCTTAGACGGCTGAGCGGTTAATCCATCCTTGCTGAGCCGTGTTCTAACGGCAAAGAAAAAGGTGACTGAAGAGGGCTTCTGCCACCTCTAATGTGGCCCAAATGGGCGCGACCAATTTCCTTCCCCTTGATGGGTGAGGATGAAGGAGAGGGTGAAGATTCCGTCGTCTCCCCCTCACCATATCCTCTATTCCAAGGAGGAGGGAACAGGGCATCAGAAAAATAGGGAAACTTCCTATTTTTCCTTATCTGGGAACTACTGTGAATTTAACTGGATATGATATCCAAACCCGCACCGGTTTCCCATCCGATAGAGCTGGTTTAAACTTACACTTCCTTGCTGCCTCTATAGCCGCTTTGTCACAGTCCTCTCTTAATGATTGTATAACCTCAGTTTTAGTTACATTTCCAGTTGTGTCCACAAAAAGCTTGAGGATAACCATGCCCGATACCTTATCCCTCAGAGCACCTGGAGGGTACTCTGGTTTAACAAACTTTATCACCTCAGGTGGGGTATAGGATGCGCCAACTGTTTCCTTCACTTTGGTTGCAGAGAGCGAAGGAGTAAAGGCAAAAAACGACGCTTTATTCCCTTCTTTCTCCATCATCCTACCCACAAGCACAGGTTTTTCCCCCTTTACCGAGATGTCCGTGCCCAAATAAGGTTGCCCATCCTTTGTCACCTCAAGCTGTAATTGGATCATCCCACTTTCCTCAATCCTGAGGGGTAAGATCTTCACCACAAAACTGTCCTCCTTGCCCCCGTTGCCAACTGTGAAATGGGTTGTCCGAGGGGTTCTTGTGTTCGGCCTGAGTGGATCCTTGATCTGGTAAACGAACCGGAAGGATCGGACAAGCTGGAAACTGGAGAATGAATAGAGAGCCTTCAATTTTTGGTAATAGCCATCTACCCCTTTTGCCGTCTGCTCCAAAACGGAAACTGAAATCTCAGGAGCAGGTGGATAGACTAATTCATCTCCATTTGAAGAGGCCTGAATGATATATCCATCGATGATAAGAAAGGGCTTTTTGAGCAAATCTACTTTACCCCTCTCCCCACCATAGCCGAAAACAGGAAAGAGGCAAATGAGAATGGGAAGAGAAAACAACCATAGCCTCTTTTGAGAAGACATAATCCCTCCCTGGTTTAGTTTTCTCGAGAGCCGTCAGATCCCTTGATCTTACGGAGAAGGGGGCAAAATGGTCGGGTAAAGAACAGGCGCATAGCAGTTGTAAGGCCAATTTATGACTGTCACCAGTCAATCGCAATGTCGATTAAGTGCCTGCGGATGGCACCCTCCCAACATCTATGTTTCCTGCTCCTCCCCTAAAATTCCGTACATCGGGTTTTCCCACAGTACGGCTTCAAGTCCAGGCGCCTCTCAGCTCGCTGTGAGCCCTTCCCTGAACACCTGCTTCAGACTACGTCTGACCCCCGACTATCTGATACAGATACCCAGGTTTGACCCACGCTTAGAGACATCGGTTTTGTTGACATCTTTATTCCATCTCTAAGTCTGGAAGATGTATCCCCATTGCCCCCTCCTGAACCCAGAGGCCCTCGCTCCACCAAGTTTATCATCCTCTCGGCTTCATCACTTATCGGCCTCATCCGCCAGTCTGCAGACCTCCGTTCCACTTCCCTTCTCAGGTTATAGGTCCGGCCTTTGTCATTCAAGGATCATCCTGACTGGCCTGCAGACCTTCCGAGCTTTCTCTGCTGACCTCTCCAGAATTGCCGCCTTCAGTCCGCCGGGAGCCTCCTTGTGTGCTCTCCCCAGTTCCTTCCACAAGGATACCAGCCATCACCCCGAACCCCAGGAGGTTTGGCGACTCCAACAAGGTGGCTTTTCGACGCCTACTCCGTTCGCTCTCGCTACGGCCCTTCTGGTTGCTCGCCTCCCTAAAAGAAGGCTTTTACTTCCGAGCTTTCAGCCATAGAGGTCACCCCCAATGACTGTCGGATATAACTACGCTGCCAAACTGGGAATTGCAACGGTGGGACTTTCACCCACAAGGTCAGCAGATAGCTTCGCTGCACGGGCTCTGCCACCTCAGTTGGAATTCGAGGAACCTGCCCTCGATCAATGTTGCGTAAGTCTCGTTCTGCGGATCCCTTCCATCGAATCTCATAGGAGTCCACCTTTTTTCAGCCGCTTTTTAAGTTCCTCGAAAGTTATCGTAGGCTCATCCCGGCGCTCAGCAATGATTGCAAGGTCCTGAAGATCTTCTAAAAGTTCTTCATACTCCTCAATAGGAAGAACTACTGCTATTTTTTTTGTCCCCTTTCATCTACAATATATTGCCCTTGAAATTTCTTCAATACTTGCCTCCTTGAATTTCCAACTCTTGGTTCCATCTAATAACCCGGGTTCCGAAAAACCGTGAGTTGCCTCTGTAAATGTCTGAAGAAATTTTAGATATATTGCCAGAATCTGTGAACTGCAATTCCCCTCGAGATCCAAACATCTCTATATTTCAATAAGTTACTTTGTTTCTCTTCTCTCACTAAAGCCTGTGGCTACCGATTGCACAACCAAAAAGGCAAATCAGCATGGTGTCCCCAAAATTATCTTGACTATATGAGAGAGGTCTCCTGACCTTTCAAGCGCTGTCAGCCCCGTTCCGACGGGATTCCTGGCGGAAGAGGTAACTCCTGACAGCACATTTTTGACCGGCATCGGGAGATTCTCCCACAACATACACTTACCCGGCTTTAGCTGGGGGTTCCCGTGAGGTGGCAGAAGCCCTCTCCTGCCACCCGATTATCCTGGGGTAATGGGTGGTGGGTTATTTTGGTTTGGGTAAGTCAGCTTTGGCCTGGGTGAGGTTGTGGAGGAGATCCATAACCTCGGCCTCAGCCCTTTTCAGGTACCGGAGAAGATCATATCCTTGGGCCTGGCCCTTGGCCTGTGAGAGCTTGACGCGTAGCTTCTCCCCCAAATCTATACATTCCCCTATCTGCTGGCTGAGGGTCATTCTCCCCTTCTGCTCTTGCTAAAGCCCCTTGCCTGGTGGATGAAGGCCTCTAACCTCGTTTGAGCTGTGGCCTCCTCTAAACCATCGTAGGCCATATCCAGCCAGGGCAGGCCATCAAGGTCTTCCCGTAGCTTCTTGGCTACCGCGCTAACTATGGTCCCGGGCATACAGGTAAAGGGCATAGTGTTTACAATCCCCGAGGCCCCCTTCTTCACCAGGTCTATGGCCTTCCCTACTGTGAGGATGGCCTCCCCGCCAAAGGTGTGGTGGAAGTAGGGACTGGCCAATTTGATTAGCTCCTCGGTGCTGGGCTCCTCCCCATCCCGCAACAGGCGGTGAGCCGACTTGTAGATCCTTGCTTCATCCCACCTCTGCACCATATCCTGCAGGTAGCCCTTCGCATACTCTAAATGCCTGCCTCTGGCCTTGGACCTATACTTATACATAAAGTTGGTGTAGAATATCCACTCACAAAAAGAAGCTAACTGGGTTTCCCCTCCCAACGATTCTACCCTTTTGATTACATTGTTGTTGGAAAAGAGATTTGATCTGATGAATATCTCCCCCACCACCCCGATGAGCGGCTTGTCCCCATCCTTAGCCCTCCTTATCGCGCTAAACCTCCCCAGGCAACTACCCACGGTCCACCCCAGGTTCCCCTTGGCCTCCACAGTTTGGCAGACATCCTGTAGACATTGGGAATATACTGACTCTGTGGTCCCTTTCTCCAGTTCATAGGGGCGAAGATGGTGGAGGACCTTTTGCAGCAAGTCCACAGCCAGCATCCCCTGCCAAGCCCGGTGACGGAAACCGCTGTCCACATTGCCGAAATCGTTATAGGAGGTCTCCGAATCCGGCGAGACAAGCGGGATGTCTTCATAACCCTGCTCATCGAGGATTATCCTGTGCAGATGATTGTATTGCCCAAAGCGACAAGGCCCTTCTGCCTTGGGCATAAAGAAGGCCGTCTTCTCGGGCTCAAAACCCGGAGATTTGATCATTTTCACCAGATCCCCGGTGGTGAGGATAAAGGGAAAGCACTCCTTGCCGGAGGTATATTTCCTCCCCCACTTGAGGGATTCCTCGTCGGTGGGCGGCATCACCTCAGCCCGCACCCCTGTCGCCCGCAGGGCAGCCTTAAGGGCAAAGGCCTGATCACTCATATAGGGGATATAGAGGGTGCGTAGCTTCCCATTGGTGAAGATCACCTCGGGTAGGGGCTTGGCCCCTTCTGGCTCTTCCCGGTAAGACTTCAAGCTGTCCAAGAAGGCCTCACACCTGGTGATCACCCCCGCATCGGCAGAGTGTTCGTCTATCTCGATGAGCAGGTAGGGCTTCCCCTGCATCTTCTCCCGGAAGAAGTGGGTAATGAATGAATCGGCCCCACAACTGAAGTTGGTGAGGTATAAGGCAAAGAGCCTCTTATCCCGGGAGATAAGCTCTGCGGCACTCATTATCTTCTGGCCATACCTCCAATACATATCCGAGTATTTATTGGATAGATTAACCTCCTCTATGGGGAGAAGATCCATTGGTATGGGGAGAACCCCTAACTTGCGCAACTTCTTGGCCAGGTCCAGGTTGACCCCAGGATCACAGCCGTTGTAGGGACGGCTGACGAGGACGATGGCCTTCCTATCTGAAGGTAGCTCCTCCAAGGCCTTCTGCCCTAAGGAGAGAAGCTTACTGTAGAACCTCTCTTGAGCCGCTTCCGCCTCCTTCATCGCCTCCTTTATCTTCCCAGCCGATTTCCCCAACTCCTTGCCGAATTTGATGAGCTCCCTCTCCTGATATTTTCTCTCCCAGTGAAGGTGGAATGGGGGATAGAGGAGCTTGCTGGAATAAGGGGTGAAATCTATTGCTGAGCGGACGAGATAGGGGATGGCCTGGACATAGGGACAGTTGTAACTCTGCTTCAAACCCTGCTTGGAGGGCATATCTATTATGCTGGGCAGGAAGATATAATCGACGCCCTTCTTGAGAAGGTCGATGACATGGCCATGGGCCACCTTGACGGGGAAACAGGTCTCCCCGGTTACCGCCTCCAGGCCCTGGTTGATTATCTCCTTGTTGGTTGGTTCGGAGAGGACGACCTCATAGCCCAGTTTGACAAAGAAGACCGTCCAGAAGGGGAGAAGCTCGTGAAAGTGAAGGGCAAGGGGCAGGCCAACCGTGGGCCCCTCTCCCTTTTTGGCCTTATTATAGGGCTCCAAGAGGGCCTCCCACCTGAGGTCAAAAAGATCGGGTAGGTCCTTCCCCTTATCTTCCCTTCTAACCTCATACTTCTCACATCTCCCCCCATAAAAGAGGGGGGCTTCCCCTTCGAACTTTACCACCTTAATTTCACAGCGGTTGGGGCAACTGCGGCACTCAAAGGAGGAGAGCTTATACTTCCTCTGGCTTAAGTCAAACCCCTTGAACCTGCTCTTCCCCTCTCCCTTCTCCTCCATGGCCAAAATGGCGGCCCCTATTGCCCCGGTGACATCGTGATGGGGGGGAACGGTTATCGGCTTTCCGGTTACCTGCTCAAAGGCAGCCACCACCCCCTTGTTCCAGGCCACCCCGCCCTGGAAGAAAATCCTCTCCCCCACCCTCTTCCCAGCCACTACCCGGTTGAGGTAGTTGTAGACAATGGAGTAAGCTAATCCGGCCACCAGATCCTCTTTTTTGGCCCCAGCCGCCTGCTGGGCCACCAGATCGGACTCGATGAAGACAGTGCACCTCTCCCCCAAATTGGCCGGGGAAGGGGCACGCAGGGCCTTCTCTCCGAACTCGTTTACTATGTTAAAGTTAAGCTTCTGGGCCTGCTCCTCCAAGAAAGAGCCGGTGCCCGCAGCACAGACCTTGTTCATCTCGAAGTCAACCACCGCCCCATCCCGCAGGCTGATATATTTTGAATCCTGCCCACCGATCTCGAAAATAGTATCCACCTGGGGATCGATCTCCACGGCTGCCCTGGCCTGGGAGGTTATCTCGTTACGCACCACATCTGCTCCCACAAAGTCTCCGGTGAGATACCTTCCCGAACCGGTTGTCCCTACACCTACTATCTCCACCTTCTCCCCCACTTCCCCCCCTATCTCCTGCAGTCCCCTCTTCACCGCCTCTATGGGACGGCCCGCGGTGGGCAGATACCGGCGGGCCAGAACCTTCTTCTGGCGATCGAGGACGACCAGGTTGGTGGAGAGGGAACCCACATCTATCCCCAAGTAGGCCTCCGTCCCCCCCTGGGGAGGGAAGGAGACCGTCTCCTCATATCTCTTCCCCTGGGGGTTATACTGCAGCTTCTCCAATCCCTTCCCCAATGTGGGCTTTTCATTTAGATGATCGCGCAGTTTGTCCAGGCCAACAAACCCGGCCTCCCCCTTCTCCATAGCCATTAGCCCAGCCCCAATGGCCCCCAAGGAGGCGAAATGCTCGGGGATGACCAGCTTCCCTTCCTGCAGACCTAAGACCTTCTCAAAGGCCCTGACCATCCCCTGGTTGGCGGCCACCCCTCCCTGGAATGAGATGGGCTTGATGAACTTCTTCCCCCGGGCGATGCTGCTCTTGAAGTTGCGGGCCACGGCCAAGCAGAGTCCGGCCACGATGTCATAGTCGGCGGTTCCTATCTGCTGAAGGTGGATCATGTCCGATTTGGCAAAGACCGAGCAGCGTCCGGCAATGCGGGGTGGATTCTTTGACTTAAGGGCCAGTTGGGAGAACTCCTTTTCGATGGAGAGGCCCAACCTCTTAGCCTGTTGATCTAAAAAGGAACCTGTGCCAGCAGCGCACAGGGTATTCATCGCAAAATCCTCCACAATGGTCTCCTCTATCCTGGGATCCCACTGCAGCAGGATGATCTTGGAGTCCTCCCCCCCCATCTCAATGACGGTGTGAATCTCCGGATGGAACTTCCCCATCGCCTTGGCCTGAGCAACTACCTCATTGACGAATATACCGCCTAAAAGCCTGCTGGCCAGTTTACCCCCCCCCCCGGTAGTCCCCAACCCCTGAGGAGACCCAGGGAGATCTTGCAGGATGCGGTAGGCAGTGGCCAGAGGTTGCCCTTGATGCCGGGTGTAGTCCCCCCAGACCACCTCGCCATTCCCGTTCAGAAGGACGGTGTTTACCGAAACCGAGCCGATGTCTAAACCTAAATAAAGGGGTTCCATATCAGGCCCAAATCTAATAGATGAGGCCAAACCTGTCAACAGAAAATCCTCGACAGAGGAAGAAAAAATGTTCGCTCATGGGGCGAACTTTGTGGAATATATTTTGTTGCTGATTCTATTTCTTGCAAATATTGAAATTTATGCTACATTCTTCTCATTTATAAGATAAAGAAAGGGTAAATATAACACCACTTGCTGACCTTTTCCATGAGTAGATCTGTGCCAGGATCTTAATATCCATTAGATGGGAAGAAGGCCTCCGGTATCACTGTTGTAGATCCGTAGGTCTATTCTCATGGAAATTATGATAAGATTAAGGCACTCCTAAGGAAATGTCTTTCAGCCACAGGAGGATTTTTGAAAAAGGCACATCAATTTGGGACACTTCCCACAATTTGCGCCCTATGAGCGAACGGGGTTACATAGCCTAATGCAGAATGATACCGCTCGTAATTGTAGTGTTCAATCCGTTCTTTGATAAGCTGGTTTAAGTGTGCAAATGATTCGGCTTCCACCGGATCCAGACCCTCTTTCACCGTTCTGTTGACCCGTTCAATCTCGGCATTTTCATTAGGGCAATGTGGATGAATATAATGATGCTCAATCTCAGCTCGGGAAAGCAAACTCTTAAATTCCTGGCTGATGTAACAGCTGCCGTTATCTGTCTGCAAAATTGGATGCTGACCAGTCTCATCAAGCGCATCTGCAAACGCATCTCGGACTGTTTCTCCCGTCATCTGAAGACAAAGACGCCAATAAACGATGAAACGAGAATATACATCCAAAAAGAGCAACAGATAATGATCTCGACTGCGGTAGCAAATATATGTCAAGTCCGATTGCCAGACTTCATCCGCACCTGATGGCGACCGATGAGGATCCCATTTGTTATCCCTCTTTCTTAAGGTGTGCTGAGGTATTAAATTATAATCCCTTAAGATGCGATATACACTCGATGGACTCATGTAGGCAACATCCTCATCTATCATCCGATAAGCCATCTCCCGATGCCTTAGCTCAGTATGAGCCAAGGCATATTCCCTGGCTGCCTGGTGTTCCTCAAGCGTGATGGTCTGAAGCTGAACTCTCTCCACTCTGTCGCACAGGCGATATTCCCGTTCAGCAAAACCATAAAAAGTCTTTATGCTTATCCCCCATTTCCGACATATGCCTTGTCTGCTCCAGCCGTATGATGAATACCTTTGAACCATATCCCAGAGCTCAATCCTGTCTCCAGGACTTAAACGCTTGTAAGGCTTCAGGGCGAAAGTTTTTTTTAACTCTAACGCCTCTTCCGTCACGGCTGCGATAATACTGTCTTTGCGCTGTAGTTCGGCTTCCAACCTCTTTACCTTCACTTGCGTGGCTCTTGAGGGTTTGGTAAATAACGAATCCGCATTGGATAACATCTGCGATTGCCACCTGTAAATAAAAGCATCGCTGATCCCCTTACTACGACAATATGCGGCTACACCGTCTGGATACTTCAGCGCTTGCAAAACCGATTTGACTTTAAATCTTGCGCTATACTTCTGAGTGGGCATGAGATGTTCCTTTCCATTTTTTATAATATAACATTCATCTCTGCCCTAACCTAAAAAAATCACAACTGTCTATATTTTGCTGAAACAGTACGATAGACCCCCTTGGACAGCGGAGCAATCCAAGTTCCGATGAACATCGGCGAGGTCGCCAGACCTTTAGGAATTTCCATTTTTAGACAGGATTGACAGGATAATCAGGATAAATAAAACTTGTCCACATGCTTTCCTTGTGTAGGATGTGGGAGACATCTCCTGATGTCGATCAAAAGTGTGCTATCAGGAGTTACCTCTTCCGCCAGGAATCCCGTCGGAACGGGGCTGACAGCTCTCGAAAGGTCTGGAGACCTCTCCTGCCTGTGCGGTGCCTGTCTGCGTGCGACGCACAGGCAGACTGGCACAGGTAGGCACGCAGACAGGTCCCACAATTCAAATGTGCCGCTGGTTGCCGATTTGAATGTTGGGGTCCAAATGTAGGTCACAATAATAGACGGGATGGACAGGATGAATAAAAATCCTGTAAATCCTGTTCATCCCGTCAGAAAAGTCCCGCCGAAGCAGCTAAGTTCAAGGCAGGTCGGTTTCTGTTTGGGCTCCTGCCCTGACGGGGGATTAGAAACCATTCTACCGCACTTTAGTGCGGGTTAAGGGCCTTAAGGCCCTCCTATTGAGGGCTAAAGCCCCCCAAAACCCCTCGGCTACCCGTCCCGAACCGGAACGGGTCGGGTAGAAATACCCTTGGTCTGACCGGGCGTCTCGGAAATTCTATAAGTTCCGAGCCAGTCATCAGGGGGTTTGGGGGAAACGATGTGCTTTCCCCCAAGGGGTAACAGTTTCGATCTGTCGGGACGCCATATCCCGAGAGAATCGGGATTGGAAGTTAATGAACAAAGTGAACTAACTTGATGTTTCGGAATTTCCAAGAAATTCCGAAACGTCGGGGAATGTTTGAAGGGGGTAGGCCCCCTTCAAGGGTGACAGCGGAGCAATCCGAGCGAGCACAGGATTGCGGAGCGCCATAGGGCCGGTGAGGCCCTCTCTGGAGAAGTTAGCGACCGAAGGGAGCTAAGTTCGGAGGGTATGTAGGGGTCGCATTTATGCGACCCGAATCTTGCTGCCATTGGAGGGCAAAAAAGGTGGCAGAACTGGGTTCTGCCACCTAAGAAAGTGCCCCTGCATTTCAAACCGTTGGGCCATGAGCATCTCTGTGAAAAAGAAGAAGATAGGCAAAGAAAAGAGGATTGAACTGCGAATTTTATAATTTTATGGACGTCCCCACTTGTGCCCCTTTTCTGTAACTGCAGGTGCGACGATCGGCCGGCTTTCCAGATACAGCGTATCATAGCTCAGATCCAACTCGCCAGGCCATTCGACAGAACCGGCCACCACCCGCGCCGCTTGAAATGCGGCGCGATTTTGCAGGCGGACGAAGACACCACGCCGCAGGTAAAGCTTCACGTCGAATATCCGGCGCTCACCGTTCTCGAACACCACCTCTAGCTGGTAATCATCCAGCGGATGAACATGTTGGACATAAGGATTCATGGACACCTCCTACCTCAACGGCTCAATCTTGAACACTTCCTCGCCATTCACGGCCAATTCCCAGTCAGCGAGTAGTTCCTCGCGGTGGATTTCGATCCATGCCTGCACCAGTCGAGCTTTTCCAGACGGCAGTTCGCCAGCCAATACCTCCCCATCGCCGATGCTGAATACCGCCCGCTTCCCGGTGTATTCGGCGTGCAAGTGGGACACGTGATGCTGCTTTTGTCATCATAGAAGTACATGCGAATCACGATGCCATAGAACATGGATAGAATCGGCATGGTTGTTTGTCCTCCACACGGGGTTACGAACGGTTCAAGGCACCTAACGAAGAGTTCACCGGCGGCGGGCTTGCCCGCCGTCCGCTGCAACGATTGGTTAGGCACTTACATAGTCTATTATCTCAAAAGTTGTTCAATCTCTTCATCAGTAAATTTCAACTGTCTCAATACCCTTTTGCAATATACGGGATCCAAGGTTTTCTTTCCCATCTGGACAGGAGCAGAATATCTCCTTCTTTCAACTGTTCTTGAATATATAGCATGGTCTGTTGGCCCCTGTCTAACGAATATTGTTCCGCCTTTTTCCAGTAATCTCACAAGCTCTCTGCTGGAGATTGAAGGTATCTTAGGCATATACCGGAACCTCGTGTACTTCAAGCGGTCTCAAAATCAAACCTTCCGTCGGTTCTTTATACCACTCAGGCTCTGTATCTCTCAAAAATTCAATCAACTCCTCTGAAGAAATAGGGGACACAACAGTTTCTGGATGCTCTTTTATATCTTCTTGATACAATTCTATCGCTGATCTTAGGTTTTTCTCTACATCTGCAAGATCTTCTCCACGGGCAGAAAGATTCAACTCCAAGCATATAGCAACATATTCAAGCTTGCTTTTGCGGATTATTGCTGTGTATTTCCTTCCCATTGACTTTTCCTCCTCTTCATCTGATTTAACCAAAAGTTTATAGTGTCTAACGCTTGAACTCACTGGTTTTTACGCAGCGAGGCGGAGTAAAAATCCAGTGCAGTGATTTGTTATGTGATTTTTTCATTATCCCATTGGTGTACAAATTTCTACTATTGTTCCAAAATCATCTCCTACATAAGCAACAACTTGTCCCCAGGGTTTTTCTTCTGGCTTCTTGATTTCCTTTGCTCCATTAGAAAGTGCTTTTTCAAATGCTCCTTGAACATCATCTGTAGAAAAAGCAATTTCAAAGCAATTCTTTGTACCTTTTAATGATTCAATACCGATATTCATTTTAAGCATTTCATTATTTGCGAATGCCAAAGTTGTTTCACCGCTTTCCATTTCTGCATACATATTCGATTCATGGATAAATTTGGTTTTCATGCCAAATGCTTTTTCATAGAATTCAGTTGCCTTAACAGCATTGTCAACATAGATGATTACATATTTCAACTTCATTTTGACTCTCTCCTTGTTTTCTTATTCTTAGATTTTGGTTTTGGCTCTGGCAGTTCTTCTACTGCTATTCTTATTAAATTACTAATCCAATCTCTATTTTCTAATTGATCTTCTATAAGAAAATATGGTTTAGCTCCGGGATAAGGAGGAGATTCAATAAGATTTGCAATATAAGCTCTTCCTGCCTTAGTAGGTTTTATAAATAATTGGTCATCGCATACAAGAGCCATTATCTTTCCATTAGAATAAAGAGCATATTCACCAAACATTTTCTTATAGGTAATCTCGCCCGCGTTTTCAATTTGCTCTACAACGAATTTGACAAAATCCAAATCTGATGCCATTTCAATTTCCTCTTGTTTATTTTCTTACACACTTACACATAACGGGGCGCGGGAATGAGCCGCACTTTGCGTCGGGAGGAAATCATGCGGAGCTTGGGTTCAAATCCACGGTCAGCAATATAGAGATACGCGTGCGATGAGTATAGTAATGGACATCATTGAGAGCATGATTTTCGACCAGAGCAAAGCGAGCGAAAGCGAAGCCGCTTTAGCGGTGTCGGTTCCATCCCGAGGTTAGGCCGCCCTGTGGCGGCTAACCGAGAGATGGTTCATTCTCGCGCCCCGTTAAGCCGCCACAGGCGGCTTAACGTTTGAACTGAGCGGCGGGCCGATACACTTTGCAAAGACGCTACTACTTCTTCCCGTCCGCTCCAGTGACTTGTTAGGGCAGCCTCTTTTTGCGACAGAGGTACACACATCTGAAACTGCTGGCTTTGTTTATCCGGCTTCAACTCAAGCGTGGGCCTTGACGTGGGCTTTTGGTTCTACGTGCCTCATGGCAAAAGCCGGAGAATTGGCCTCAATTCTGCGCATGGCTTCCCGGTCGTAGATTCTCTCACCGCAATCCGGACATTCGTAGAACTCTAGCGATGGAACTGTGTAAGATTGGCCTTGAAACTTGCCAGTCCAGTCCTGCCTCACCCTTTTAATTCTGTTACTAGCGCAAGAAGGACAGATTGTAATTTGTATCATTGTCATCATCTCCAATCAGAGTGCCTTCTTTGAAGAAACGAGGAAATAGTAAGTCTCTGCCGCAGCCTCATGCACGAGCTTACCTTTGGAATAGATAACCAAACCATCCAAGTTCGTGCCTTGAATGACATAAAGATATTCTCTGGCCTGTTTCCGAAGGGAACTTCGCGAGCGAATCCTCTTGTAAATAGCTACTGCATTGATAATAGACTCTACAACATCGAGTTCAGTAATACCATCAGCCTCCATTTCTATACGTGCCTTTTCGCTGAACACGTAACGACCTGAAAGAACCGCTCGTTTGATTCGTACCAGAACATCGCTCATGGTTAGCGTCTCCTTTATTCTCAGCGCAACGGCGAACAGCATAACGCCGGAAATCAGGCGCGGGCCAAAAAGCTTGCCGCGTCAGCGCCCTCGCGCCCCTTCCCGTCGCCTGAATTGACTTGTTATGGCTTAATATCGTAATTTCAGCCACTTAGTTACCTCAAATTTACGTATATATGGTTCACTCCGAACATCATTCATTAACTCCCAGTAACAGGCTTTTGCAAAGTCAGATGTTACATCTTTGGGGTAAGTGTAGCGGTATTTTGGAGGGTTGCTACTTTTCCAAACAATACTTTTTTTGAATTCCGGTTGTAGGTAGCAGTAAATGCCCCATCTAATGTTATTTAGAAATTCAGCGATAGTACTACTATGATATCCAAGAATATCTGTGTGAAAACGTTCGTAAAATTCCGCTAATGCCAGCAGTGCTTCTTCAATTTCAACATCGTCGCCGCTTTTGGCCAAAATACCTTTTAATTCTGCTGCAACACCAACGGCCCTGAGATAGTTATGTTTTGATATGTCACCAGTCATTTTCAGGAAGTTAAACCTTGTTATTTTCACCTTTGTATCCTTGTCAATTGACGGTAACCAGATATCGACTTCTACCTCCTGTTCGAGCCAATTCTTAAACTCTTGTGTCGCCGTTTTTAAATGTTGGATCGAGTTGTTTTCGTCAAAGCATGGGCTTTCTGAAATTTTGCGTAAACCACCTAAGTAGGAGGTTTGCTTTATTGGGCCTTTGGGATCTGTACAAGACAAGAAATCTACCAAAATAATGTTAAAGAACATTCTGTGAGTCATGGATTTGAAACTGATACTTGAGTCCGGATCTTTTCCTTGCAACGACATCAGTTCAAAATTCACCATTGAGTCAATCAACTCTTTTACTGCTTTCAGAATTATTATTTCTTGTTCGATGTTTTTCATGGTGCCATAACGACCAAGCTCACCTGCCGCTATGAAGTGTAGCGGAATATCGGTCAGGTGCAGCGCCTTGTTGGGCGATCATTTTATTTCGTATGTTGCTTCCAATTCCCTTATCATTAAATCCATTTGCTCAGGCTCTTTCTTGTACATATTAAATGATTTTACAGCTTCTCTTGCTATTTCTACCGACCTCTTTTCTTTGTCAATGCCGATATATCTTCTCCCTTCACTCAATGCTGCCAATGCAGTAGTGCCACTTCCAATAAAACAATCTAGTACAATTTCACTAGGCTCAGTAAATAGCTTTATTGCCCGCCGGGGCAACTCAACAGGAAATTTAGAATCATGATCTGAATTACTTCGAACTGAAGGAATTTCCCATACCCCCCTAGAACCCCAATTAACCCATTCTTGTTTTGTAAGCCTTGATCGGTCAACTTTGGTTATGCCAGGTTTCCAAAAAATATAAATATATTCTGATTCATCTACAGAACGGTATGATATAGTATGCCATCTTGAGTTCTCCCATGCGGCATCTTTTACCCATATGCGCCGATCATATAAATAAAAACCTGCATCTGTAGCAGCTTCATTTATTAACCCGCCAACTAGATAAACCCTTGTTTGGGCTTGATACTTTCCGCCTCTAATATTGTTGCCGTTGAGTCGTCGGTCAATTGTTTGCTCACTACATCCAAAGCACTCTGCAAGTTTATACCTATTCCAATCTGGATGCCGCTTCTTAACTTTTAGTATGTCATCCTTAGTAAGTTTTATTTTTCTTCGAGAAATGTTCTCTGCCATTATCTTTGGCATGTTCTCGTCTTTAAAACACAATATGTCAGCAATATTTATCACCAAAAAGCCACCTGGCTTGATGATTAGGAAATGCAGTTTGATTACCTCTCGTAACAGTTGCTTCCAATCTTCAAATGACAAATCTTTCTCATATTCTTTACCGACATAATAAGGAGGAGACCATATACTAAGAGCAATAGATTCTTGCTCAATTCTTCTTAAAAGCTGCCGTGAATCACCGTGGTATATCCTGTTCGGTACAAGTGGATTAAATATATTTACGACTGCCATGAGCCTATACACTCCTGCTTTTCTAGGTCATAGGTAAGCGTTTGTACACGCCATGAAGCCTTAGACTTTAATCGGCTAAAGCTCACCCTTACCCTAAAATCTTCACCTAATGTTGGTGCGTTTCTACCAGCCAACCAGATTCCATAATCAACCGTTGGATTGTACCTTTCCTGTAATTTCCCATTCGGAATTGCTGCAATAGTTACTTCACTCAAATGATGAATGCCTTCACTATCATCATGGTACATAAAATGGATAAGGCATGTTGTTGTAAGATAGTTTTTGCCTCCATATTCGGATATTTCTGGTAAAAATCCTTTTTTCATTAACCTCGGCACCAGATCGCCTTTGTCTCACCCACATAGAAGTTTGCGACATCTGAATGGTTGCGGATCGATTTTCCTTTTCTGCTTTTGAGTCAATAAACAATGCCTGTCTAACGGTTTGTTCGGGCAAAATTACATATCTAGCTTTCTTGTAATCAACTGTTCCGTACACTCTCTGTTGCACATTAAATCCTGAAAGCCGATCAAGCAATTCTCGCGTTATATCTTCAGCAATATCTTTAACGCTATCAGGCGATTTAAGGAATATTTCATGTGCTTCAACGGATCTTCCACTTAAGGATGTGATATTTTTAACATCTAACTATTTGTT
>CAZVGK010000047.1:0-17128 GCA_964626665.1 uncultured Gemmatimonadota bacterium
AAATTGGCCTTGCAACTGCTATGCGCCTGTTCTTTACCCAACCGATTCTGCCACCCTCCCTGTGCCCTCAGGTAAGGGCACTTGATAGCTGGCCGATAACGGTCAGATGAGGCCACCTGACCGCTCAATCAGAGAAGTTGCCCTACGAAACCAGATAGGAAGAAAAATAAGAAGTGTCCCTATTTTCCCTATTTTCCTTCCCCTATTTTCCCTATTTTCTCCAGAAGGAGGAGAAGGTAATTAGGTTAAGGTTTGGATTGGGTGATGGGCGACCGCGCACCTTGGAAGAGATAGGAACTATCTTCAACCTGACCAGGGAGAGGGTGAGACAGATAGAGGCCAAAGCCCTGCAGAAGTTAAGGCATCCCAGTAGGGCCGAAAGCCTCAGAAGGTTCTTTGACCTTTCCCCATAGCTCCCCTCCTGCAAGCTCCTTATTTAGGTAGGGGGTCGGCTGGACGGTGCTCAAATGGTAAGTGTAAAAAGGAGAAAGTCATGACTGAAAATAAAACTGAAGCGGAATCGAAGGTTAAGCGCGAGGATAGAAAAGTCTGGATTGAGGGTGTGCCGTGGCTGGGTTGGGGAAAGGACAGAGAATGCACCTTCGCTGGAGCGTTGGAGGCAGCCTTAGCGGCGACAGAGCATCCCTGTAAGTATTCCGATATTATGGGGCTTACTGGCTTGGCCTTTCGTGTGCGCTGGTATCAGGGGGACACCGGGAAGCGATGGTGTCCGTCAAGTCCGGTTGGGGAGTTTCCGGAGGAAATAGCGGCCATCCAAAAGGCCACAGGTTGGCAGTTCCGGGATGAAGTCCTTCTGGGGGAGGGTAACCCGCGGATGGAGCGCTTTGCGCCGGACATCGTTGCTTCCTTGGACGCAGGCAAACCGGTTCTTGCCTACGAAGAAAGGCTGAACATGGATGTGGTATACGGCTATGAGGATAGCGGCAAGACCTTGCTCCTGCGGGATTATTTTAAGGGTGAATCGCCCCTTATGCTGCCCGCTTCCCAGCTCGGTCCTTTCCTGATCTTCCTCCGTGATCACGCCGAGCCTTTGTCTCCCCTCGCCGCCCTGACAGAGGCTTTGAACATTGCGGTGCGAAACTGGCGACGAGATCCCCTTCCTGCTGAAAAGGGCAAATACTGGTACGGCGATGCGGCCCTATCCACATGGATTGAGGATCTCGGTCAAGTTGATGAGTTGACGGAAAAGGAACGAGAACTGCTATTCTTTGTCAGTTGGTGGAACTTTGACAGCCTGTTCGACGCTCGCCTGGCAGCCGTGTCCTTCCTTCAAGAAAGTGCTGCAGTCCTAAAAGGGGAAAGCCACGAGGCACTCAAGCGTGCGGCGACGCTATATCAACAGGAAGTGAATCTTCTCGGCTCTGTGTTTACAGAGAAAAATGCCTTCCTCGGCCCTTGGAGCGGAAAGTCCACAAAGGACTGGTCTGCTGATGTGCAGCAAAGTGAGAGGGGAATCTTAGTGAAGGCCCAGAAGATAGAAATGGATGCCATTGCGGAGACGGAGAAGGTTGTAACCGTTGCCGATGTTTAGGGTTAAATTAGGGACACTTCCCATTTTCTGTGCCCTTGGTTAAATTAGGGACACTTCCCATTTTCTGTGCCCTTAAGCAGATGTCTTGTCTTTGAGAAAGGCTATTTCGGTTCGGTATTTAATCCCAAAGGCGAGGTGGCAGAACCCCGATTCTGCCACCCTCCCCGTGCCCTCAGGTAAGGGCACTTGATGGCTGGCCGAGGGCGGTCAGATGAGGCCACCTGACCGCTCAATCAAAGAAGTTGCCATATGAAACCAGATAGGAAGAAAAATGGGAAGTGTCCCCATTTTTTTTAAGTGAGAATTAACAGGCTTATTATCGGTTGCAATTCTTTTACTTTTATGTTATCTTAGAGTGAGCAAAGGCAAATTCAGTAAAAAAAGGAGATGATCGAAGATGAATGACATCACCCTTAAGATCCCTTCCGAAGTAATTATGAAAATCTTACGACGAATTCCTCAGAGGCAACTGAGGGAGCTCCAGGGAAAAATCCAGAGGGAGGAGGTAAAATCAGTTCCAGCGGGCTACCTTCTTAAACTCGCTGGCATCGCTTCCATCGGAGGAGATGCGGTTAAAGACACGGAAGAAGTATGGCAGTGAACAAGGCAATCGTAGATGCTAATGTCCTGTTGGCACTGATAGATAAAGAGGATAAGTGGCACCATAAAGCCGAGACTATTGCGAAGGCTCTAAAAGAAAAAGATTGGGAAGTTGTCTACCTCGATTGTGTGTTGAATGAGGTGGTCTCAGTTCTCGGTAAAAGGCTTGAAGAACAGAATAAGGTTCACTATTTTACCGGGCTCATAGAAAAACTGGAGGAGACCGTAAGCGAAGAGAAGATCGAGTGGCTTTACCCCGAAGTGCCGAATCTTTATACCGATATTATGAAATTAGTAAAGGAAAAAGAAGGGAGGCTTAACTTTCACGATGCCTTAATAGCCCTATTTGCCAAAGAGTATAGCTTAGGCTACATTGTAAGTTTTGACCTGGATTTTGACGGAATAGACTGGATTACAAGAATAAAAAATGAAGAGGAGATAGGATAAGATTTTCCTCCCTCTAAGGGGTTCTTTTAACCAGTTCTATCATACTACTTCGAGTTGAAAGGCGAGCCTCCAGATTTTAAGGTTTCTTTAGATAGGCACGCATAGGGGGTCAGGTCTTGCCTTTTGCTACCCTTGAGGCTATCCTGAATAGTGAACCCCCAAGAATTTCTCAACCTCCCTCAGTAGAACCTTGGAGTGCTGTGACTCCTGTCACAGCATGCGTCAACAGGAGTTGACGCACTCCATAAAATTAGAGCAGATGCACACAGAATAAATAGCAAAAAGCAAGACCTGACCCCTATTGTTTGATGACCCCTATTGTTTGACCCACCGGCGAGAAAAAATGGGAAGTGTTCCCATTTTTAATGAATAAATCGGGTTAGATAGCAACCCCTGAAAATTCCTAAAGTTTTCGCTGGAAAAGTCGATAAAATATTTAGTAAAAAAATGTTTGACTTTCAGATCATTCTTGGTTATTCTGTGACAGTGTGAAGGGGAAGCTTGATTTCTGTGAATGGATAGGGAAAGCGATCATAGGTATTTGCATAGAGCTTGTTAGAGTCATATCACTGAGGTGGCACTAAGGAGACAAGGTTTGATCTGTAGGAGAGCAGCTTTTTATAATTTTATGGACGTCCCCTTATTCCCTTTTGCAGAGCGGGGCTCACGAAGCGCGCTACCTGTCATACCTTTCGGCATTCATTCGCAACCCATTTGCTGGAAAGCGGATCGGATATCCGTACGTTGCAGGAGCTTTTGGGTCACAAGGATGTGAAAACCACAATGGTTTATACGTAGGTGTTGAACCGTGGCCCGGTTGGGGTTCGCAGTCCGGCGGACTCCCTGTAAAGGGGAAGAAAGCGTATTATGCTGATCCATATAAGACCCCTTCTCAATACGAATGCGGCACAGAAGCCATTTATAAACAATGACTTGGATGTCGCTCATCCCACGCTTTCCTGAGCATTTTATATTGCAAACTATCTATGACGGGGTGTTATATGTATTCATATAATCATTGTTAGGCCACTACCCTTTTCTCTCAAGACAAATTCTTCAAGCGAAAGGTGGTATAATTTTATTAATTGAGGTTAACTAACAACTTATTCGGAGGAAACAACAATGGAGCTTCATGAACTGGTTGTTGAAATGAAATTGTTGGAACGCCGTTTGACTCCTTACGAAGAGAAGTACGGCATCCTTAGCGAAGACTTCTATAAGGCTTTGATGTCAGGTAAACTGGCAAAATACGATGAATATGATGAAACACGTGCGGATTTCAGCCGTTGGAAGGGGATTTACGAAACCTGGCTGCGACGCAAGAAGGCTTATGAGACCCAATTAAAGCAGCGTGATTTAGCCGAAGTCTTGCGCTTTCAGCCTGCGTATTGATTATGGAGCGAAATCTTCTGAGGTCGTTGGACGATAACAGTCGTTTCATAGCCGAGTTGCTTAACCGCCCTGCGGTCAAGCGTTCTACGGTGGTGGTTTGGTCCAGCAGTCCTTACACGGGGGTGGCCGAAGGGAAAGCCTTCTTCGTGCAAGGTTTCCGGTTGCGGGTGAGGGAGGAGTTGGATTTTGAGACCGGGGTTATAACCTCATATGGGTACGAGGTGTATCGGGGTAAAGAGCGGTTGTATTGGTATGATGATTTTCCTCATCCTGATGATCCGACTTTAGCATCAACTTTTCCCCATCATAAGCATATTCCGCCTGATATAAAGCGTCATCGTGTTCCTGCGCGGGAGATAAGGTTTGATCGTGCCAATTTGCCAGTTGTTATTCAGGAGATTGAGGAGTTTATAGGTGAGGGGATGACCTAACAACTCGCTCCAGCCGACTGCTTCCTCGCTCGCTTCGCTCGGTCGCAGCGGCTGAGCTCGAAGCCGTTAGGTCATGAAATTGAATTGCAGACATGTTCGAGAATAGCCCTCAGATGCCGCGACTGAAGCGTAAAACATGAAAGAGAACGCTTGATATTCGATGAATGAAGCTAGAGATCCTCCCCCACATTACTACTCTTCGTCATCGCCGTCAACAAAGCCCACGAAGGCACCAACCCAGCAACACTGTCATGACGGAGTTGTGAGAGCAGAAGCAAGCTTGACGTCATTGAATGTGCCGACGGCAAGCGCCACAACTTGCCAATCAGAACACTTGAAATAGCAGTTGACAATATGTCATATTCAAGCGCAAGATCGGCTACTACATGCCGAGGATTTATTCATGTGCAAGCACATTTTTACTATTAACAGGGATTCCGTTTTTCAAAAAAGAAATTAAATATTGAAAATGCAAATTATTTTCTATCTCATTGCAAAATTGCGATATTTCCTATCTTTAAGCATTTTCAATGTTTATTTTGAAGACCCAAAAGTGGAATCCCTGATTAAGATAGAACGGAGGTGAATATTATGTCATCTGAGTTAGTGTCATCTCAAAGTAATCAAGGGCTTCGCGCTCTCGATCCTGATCTTCCTTTCCTGGCATCAGAGGCTGCAATTGATATCGACAATCTGCTCTCAAACAGGTCCAAAGAACTAACGGCCATACGGCGTTTGGCTAGCCGACTGAATAATTCTATTAAACTGGACACTGCTGGTGGTCCCCCGCGCTCGCTGATGGATCCGGCTATGCTAACCGTACTTGGCGAGGCGATGGGGGAGGCTTTGAAAAACCAGTCTTTGCAGACGGTCGAAGATTTGCTTGACGAAGCGACAAAGATAGCCAAAGTCCTATCTAGTGAAGACCTAAGTCAGAGCCCTGTGGAGAGCAAACAGGCGAGGGATTTCTGCGTCGCCCTCTCAAGGGCTGTAATGGTCTACCACAAGTCAATCCGTGATCTACGCCCGTCGCATCCGTTTCGGAGGTAAAGGTGTCCACAATTGTGCATGCACGGAAGCGGCTCAACGCCGTTCTAAGTGAGATCGATCGGCTGAAACAGTCTGAGTTCCCTTACGCACATCCACGCGATGGGCTGGAACTTTTGGATGGGATGTTCAAAAAGCAGCAATCCGTGCTGGGAAAGGTATCTCCAAGCGCACCAGCCAACGTGACTCATAACGCGTGTAGCACATCTCTATATCAACTACATGTCTACGTTCCCATTCTCGGTTTCATACTTCGTTCGACCAATGTTCGCAATGCGTTCGAAGCTTACCCTCTTTTGCTGCGACTTGCTCAAAGTGTCATGGGAACCGACACGAAGTTGATCGTATCGTCCGAATGGGAATTTTCACCCTTCGTTTATCGGTCTATGACTGACTTACCTGGCTTCGTTCTTATCGGCTTGCCTGCTCCAGAATCGTCCAACCCGTTGCTCATCCCCTTGGCCGGACATGAACTGGGGCACTCCGTTTGGGAGACCGAACGCTTCTCGGCTAAGTTCGAGAAACAAATTGAGGATGGTATCTTGGGTGAGCTGAAAGGTAATCGGTGGCAGGACTATCTGTCGCTTTACCCGCAATCCAAGAAGTCGGATCTTGATGGGACCGATATGTTCGTACGGTCTACCTGGCTGCCAGCCTACACTTGGGCATTATTGCAATCCGAGGAGATATTCTGCGATTTCTTCGGGTTGTGCCTTTTCGCAGAATCATACCTACACGCCTTTGCTTATCTGATTTCTCCAGGCACATCCGGCCAACGCCCGTTACGCTACCCCAACATCACGCGTCGCATAGCTCATCTTGTTGACGCGGCCAAGAAAATGGCAGTATCGGTTCCGCCAGGATTCAAGTCGGACTTCGCAGATGAAATCGAACCGGTGGAACCAGCGACAAAACTGCTTGTATCAATCGCCGACACTGTGTCAGACTCCCTTGCGTCTAACCTGATTAGACTAGCGCAGGACTTCGCGAAAGAAAAAACAGTTCCCACACGGAATCTCGCGCAGGTGTCGGACATCTACGACAAGTTCCGCAAGATGATCGTGCCGACTTCGGCGCAACAGTCCCTTACAGATATATTGAATGCTGGATGGAACTGCGATCTGGAACCAGATCTTTGGAAGAATGTTCCTCAGGTCAAGCCTGAGCAGAGGGACCGTATTCTGCGGGATCTCATACTTAAAAGCATGGAGGTCTCTGAAGTCCATGAACGAACGATGGAATCACCATGATCATTAAAGCTGCACAGATCGCACGCGAATTGAAAAATCCGACGAATCCAGACGATCCATTAGTCATTACACCAAGGCCGGATTTAGAGGAACTCCAGAAGTCAGGCGCTGCTTCTGTGGACATACGGCTGGGTTGCTGGTTCTTGGCGTGCCGACCAAGCAGAACAGGACTTCTTGACGTATACGAGAATCAAGCTGATGTGCCAAGCGAGGCTAAGCTGACCAAGTCTTATTACGTGCCGTTTGCGGAAGGATTTGTCCTACACCCTAAAGCTTTCGTGCTTGGGGTGACGTTAGAATGGATTCGGCTACCGGCTGATCGCTCGGCCATTGTCATTGGACGGTCCTCATGGGGAAGACATGGGCTAATCATCGCGACAGCCACAGGCGTCCATCCAGGTTTTACTGGGTGCCTCACGCTCGAACTCTCTAACATCGGGGAGATCCCCATTATGATAAAGCCTGGAACCACAATTTGTCAGATATTCATCCACGAAGTGGCAGGTGGAGATCCCAAACTCGTTGATCGAAGTTCCTTTGTTGGCAGAAGGAAACCCACGCTTGGGGCAATTGAACTGGATGAAACAGCTAAACGGTTGGCAAAAGGATGACCCGTTGCGCTATTGGTAAGGCAAGAGGGACGCTGGTAAGAAAGTAAGTTGAGATGAGAAGAACGCCATAAGTGGGTCAGGTCTTGCTTTTTGCCATCCTTGAGGCTAACCTGCTTACCCTTGAGTAGTGAATCCTCAAAAGTTCCCCGACTTCCCTAAGTTTCTCCAGCAAATCCCGGAGGAGGGTTTTGTAACGGCCCCGAAAGAGATGTCTTGCCTTACCGTGCCGCAGATTGAACCTCTGGGTGTAACCCCTAAGGAATAGGTTTGGAGTGCTGTGACTCCTGTCACAGCATGCGTCAACAGGAGTTGACGCACTCCATATAATTTGATGGGACCCTCACTTTCCTACCAATCCCCTGATCACCTCCATATTCCTCAGGTCGTCCTGATCTGACTTGCGGGGGGTCTCCATTATCCCCGGGAGGTCCTTAAGTTTTGGATGGTTTACTATCCTTCTAAACCCCTCCAGTCCAATATATCCCTCCCCGATATGCCAATGTCTGTCTGACCGGGAGCCACAAGGAGTCTTGGAGTCATTGAGGTGAAGGAGGTAAAGCTTTTGCCTGCCAATCAATTGGTCAAGCTCCTGCAAGGCCTTTTCCAACCCTTGAGGGGAGGAAAGGTCATATCCAGCCTCAAACAGGTGGGCGGTATCTAAGCAGATCCCTATCCTCTGGCTTTGGAGGATCCCCGCAAAGATGAGCTGAAATGATTCGAACCTATCGCCGAGCTCGGTTCCTGCCCCTGCCGTGTTCTCCAGCAGGAGGATGACCCCATTTTCCACCAATTGGAAGGTCTCATTGATCCCCTGAGCAATCCTCTCTATGGCCCGCTTTCTATCCCTTCCCAGGCTGCTGCCCACATGCATGACCAGATACTTAGCACCAACGAGATCGGCCCGGCGCAGGTCCGCGCAGAGGGAATCCAACGAGCGGCGGTAGGATTCTGGTTGAGGATTGGCTAAGTTGGGAAGATAGGGCATATGCACCACCACGGGCTCTATCCCCTCCTGGGAGATTCCGGCGCGGAACCCCTCCACCTCCTCCGGGGGCAGGGGAGAGTATTTCCATCCCCGGGGATTGCGGGAGAATATCTGGATGGCCTCACAGCCCTTGGCCTTGGCCCTGGGGGGCACCTTGGAGAGGCCACCAGCGATGGAGATGTGAAAGCCAAATCTCATCCTTCCTCCTTTTTACGGACGATAACAGAGACTAAGATGCTCAACTCATATAAGAAGACCATCGGGATGGCCAAAGCCACCTGGGTGAAGACATCAGGGGGGGTCAAGAAGGCGGCCAGGACAAAGATGAGGACAAGGGCATACCTGCGTTTTTCCCGCAGAAAACGTGGAGATATTATCCCCAACTTGGTGAGGAAAAGGGAGAAGATGGGGAGCTGAAAGACCGCTCCGAAGGCCAGGATAAGCTTGGAGACAAAACCAATATATTTCCCCACATCCAACTGAGGCACTATCTGCGGGGTTCTTAATCCGAGAAGGAACCTCAACCCATTAGGAAGGATGATCAGATAGGAAAAGGCCGCTCCCAAGAGGAAGAAGCCGGTGGAGAAAAGGGCCAGCCCTCCGATATACCTCTTCTCCCTGGCCAAGAGGCCAGGGGCCACAAAGGCCCAAACCTGATAAAAGATGATGGGGAGAGCAAGGAAAACGCCGGAGGCAATCGCCAACCAGATGCGCACGATGAACATCCCAGTGGGGGAGAGGAAAATTATCTTGGGGGGGTGGGGCAGGCTGACCACTGGATGGGTAAGCAGATTTAAGATCTTCTCAGAAAAGAGGAGGGAGATTAATCCTAAAATGATGATTGCGGCCAAACACTTGATGATCCGCCATCTCAGCTCCTCCAAGTGGTCTAGGAAGGGCATCTCCTTGGTCCCACCCTTGCCCTCGTAGAATGGCCAGAGGCCCATAACTTAGCGAAACTGCGAATGTAAAATGAAGAATATAGAATTAAGAATGAAAAAACCTGAAGCCAAGGGGCCTGGGACTAAGCTCATTGTCCACCTCTTTCTTCCTGTCTCTAAAACTTGACATAAATTTTGAGCTCTTGCCTTATGAGGCCAGATAGCGAAACTGCGAATGTAAAATGTAGGATTAAAAATGAGAAAAGCCATTGGCCATGGGAGGACCGGGTAATAGATTCTGTGCCTCATCCTTAGCGAAGCCCGATGGTCTCATTATCTCAGGCCGCTCCCCTCTTCTTCTCCACCCAACCCAAGGCTCCCACCATATCAATCGCCTTTACCGGACACCGCTCAAAGCAGAGGCCACAGCCAATACACTTCTCCATATCCACCTGGTGCCTCTGGTCCTTCTCCCCGGAGATGGCCTTGGTCGGGCAGACCTCCTTGCAGATCTCACACCCTGTACACCCCGTGCCGATCGACGCCTTTGGCCTGGCTTTCACCTTGTCCACAATGGCCTTGGTGGGGCAGACCCAGACACAGATGCCACAATTGGTGCATTTGTCATAGTCGAACCAGGGGTAGTTGTCCTTGATGGTAATTGCCTCCTGGGGACATTTCTTGGCACAGAGGCCACACCCTATACAGCCCACAGAGCAAGCCTTCTTCACCACAGCCGCCCTGTCCTTAGACATACAACCCACGAAGACCTGCTGAGAAACGGGCAGGAGGGTGATTATCCCCCGGGGACAGGCCTGCACACAGAAGCCACAGCCCGTGCACCGCGCATCGTCAACCACGGGGATCCCCCCCTCCCCCATCCTGATGGCCTCAAAGGGACAGGCCCGCACGCAATCCCCAAACCCCAAACAGCCATACCTACAGGCCTTGGGGCCACCGGAGATGAGGGTAGCCGCCCCACAGCTCTCCAGGCCCTGATAGATATACTTTCCGCGGGCCTGATCTCTCCCCCCCTGGCACTGGACAAAGGCTATCCTCTTGATCCCCTCGCCCACCTCCCTACCCATTATCTCGCCTATCTTCTGGGCCACCCCCGCCCCCCCAGCCACACAGCCATCGACTGGCGCCTTTTCCGCTACCACCGCCTCAGCAAAGCCTAAGCAGCCAGGATAACCACAGGCCCCACAGTTGGCCCCCGGCAGAACCTCCAGGACCTTCTCCACCCGGGGGTCAACCTTAACCGCAAACCTCTTGGCGGCTAAGGCCAGGCCTACGCCAAAGATCAGGCCCAACCCGCCTATGCTTAATATGGGAATAAGTATCTCCGAGCTCATCTATTCGGTTACCAGACCGGAAAAGCCCAAGAAGGCTATGGACATAATCCCAGCTACGATGAAGGCTATGGGTATCCCCTGCAACGGCTTGGGGATATCGGCCAGGTCGAGCTTCTCCCTAATCCCCGCCATCAGAACCAAGGCCAGGGTAAAACCAACGCCGGCGGTGAACCCCTGCACCACGCTCTCCACAAAGCCAAACCTCTTGTCTATGTTCAGCACGGTCACCCCTAAGACGGCACAGTTTGTGGTGATCAGGGGGAGATATATCCCTAAAGAGCGATAGAGGGTAGGGACGAGCTTCTGCAGCACCATCTCCACCAATTGAACCAAGGCAGCAATCACCAGGATGAAGGAGATTGTGCGCAGATAGGTAAGGTCGACCTTCCAGATGGAGGTGGCCGGGGCCAACAAATAGGTGTAGATGATCCAGGTGGAAAGCGAGGCCATAGTCATCACAAAGATCACCGCCATTCCCATTCCGATGGCCGAATCGAGCTGTTTGGAGACCCCAATATAGGGGCAGAGGCCTAAAAAGCGGGAGAGAACGAAGTTGTTCACCAGGATGGAGGCCACGGCAATGATCAGCAGGTGTCCGATATCCATCTTAACCCCTCTTTCTCCTCTCTTCCATAAAGTTGAAGAGTCCCATCAAAAGGCCAATGGTGAGGAAGGCGCCTGGAGGAAGGATGAAGAGGAGGGCCGGGTTATACCCCGAACCAAGGATGATGTGCCCAAATATCTTCCCCGCACCCAATAGCTCCCTAATCGTCCCAATAATCAGCAAGGCCAGGGTGAAACCTGCCCCCATCCCCAACCCATCGAGCAGGGAGAGGCCCACCCCATTCCTGCTGGCAAAGGCCTCTGCCCTTCCCAAAATGATGCAGTTGACCACAATCAAAGGGACGAATATGCCCAAGCTCTTATACAACTGAGGGGAGTAAGCCTGCATAACCATCTCTACCAGGGAGACAAAGGTGGCGATCACCACGATAAAGCAAGGAATCCTAATTCTTTTGGGGATGAATTTGCGCACCAGGGAGATGATGAAGTTTGAACCCACCAGGACGAAGGTGGCTGCCAATCCCATTCCCAGTCCATTGGCTGCCGATGAGGTCACTGCCAGGGTGGGGCAGAGGCCCAGGGCCAACCGGAAGATGGGGTTCTCCTGGTAGAGCCCCTTAAAGAACTCCTTCCCTACCCTCATTTTCCCTTGCTTTCTTCGATCAATTTCTTTAAATGCAAGGCCCCTTCCTTAATGGAGTTGGCCACCACCCGGGAGGAGATAGTGGCACCGGTGATGCTGATTATTTCCCCTCCATCCTCCTTTACCGCTACCTGGCCTGTTTTTTCCCCTTTAAATTGGCGCTGAAACCAGGGTTCCGTCTCCCCTGGCTTTGCCTCCACAATCCGGGAGCCGAGGCCCGGGGTCTCCTTCTGGGAGAGCACCCTTATCCCAGTGATCACCCCAGAGGTATCCACCCCGACCATCGTTTCAATATCACTGGAAAAGCCTGTGCCCTTGGCCAGAAAGGCGTAACCAACCAGATGGGTAGTGTCCTTGTGGGCATAGCCAAGATAATAGCAGACCTTGCCCTTTAGGGAATGGGGGATGATTACCCCATCCTTAGCCTGGGGCAGGACCCAGCTCAAGGCTTCCTCCTGCTTAGACCTCTTTTGCTCCTCTATTTTCGGTTTGGTTAGGGAATCCACATAGGCCAAAAGGCCAGCCGCTACTCCGGTAATTAAGAGGAGGAGACCACCAAATTTGATTACCTCTTTCATCCTCTCATTTCCCCCAACCTTCTGGGCTTGGTGTATCTGTCTAAAAGGGGAACGACCAGATTCATCAAGAGAATGGAGTAGGAGACCCCCTCGGGATATCCGCCTACTAGCCTGATGAGGATGGTGATCAATCCACAGCCAAATCCGAATAGAAGTTTCCCCTTGGGGGTAACCGGAGAGGTGACCATATCGGTGGCCATAAAGAAGGCACCCAAGGCCAATCCACCGGCCAGGATGTGGAAGAGGGGATCACCAGTAAAGAGACCCTGGGATCCTCCAAATATCCAGGCCCCCAGGGCCACTGTGCCGATGAAGGAGAAGGGGATCCTCCAGCCGATATAGCCTTTGATAAAGAGAAGAAACGCCCCCACAAAGAGGAGGAAGAAGGAGATCTCCCCCAAGGAGCCGCTCACATTGCCACAGAAGAGGTTTCTGTAGGCATGAGGTAGAGAGGCCAGGGTGGCCTTGGCCTGCGCCAACTGCTCTGGTGATACCCCTTGATGGGCGGAGAGATAGTCCCTGGCCAACTGGTAGACCTTTAAGGGGGTAGCCCTGGTTACCGTGTCTATTCCGTTCATCGTCCCATACCTGGTGGGGATCCAATCCGTGGTCATATGCACCGGCCAGGAGGCCATCAGGAAAGCCCTCCCCAAAAGGGCGGGGTTTAAGGGGTTAAATCCCAGCCCCCCAAAGACCTGTTTGCCGATAGCAATGGCAATCACCGACCCCACAGCCGGCATCCAGAGGGGAACACCGGCGGGTAGGTTAAAGCTTAAGAGTAACCCCGTGATCACCGCAGATCCATCGTAGATAGTCAAGGGCCTCTTCATCAGCTTCTGCAACAGGCCCTCGGTTCCCACCGCGGCCAGGATGCCCACCACCTCCAACCAAAGGGCCCGCAGCCCGAAAAACCAGAGGGAGCCCAATAGGGCAGGTAGAAGGGCGATGTTCACCGTCCACATTATCTTGGAGATGGAGACATCATCCCTGATGTGAGGGGAGGAGGAGAGGATGAGCGGAGAGTCCATTTAACTCTCCCTCATCTGGGCCAGCTTGGCCTTGGCATATTTGAAGAGGTGAACCAGGTTTCTCTTGGCAGGACAGACAAAGGAACAACTGCCACATTCTATACAATCAAATACTCCATACTCCTTGGCCTCGGCGAACTTCTCCTTTTCCACCAAGTTGCCAATGACATTGGGCATTAGCCCCATAGGGCAAGCGTCAATACACCTCCCGCAATAGATGCAGGGCCGGGGCTTTCGGTATCTGGCCTCCTTGGGGGACAAGACCAAGACCCCCGATGTCCCCTTGATCACGGGAACTCCATTCGTCTCCACCGCTATGCCCATCATCGGCCCACCGTTTATCAGCTTGCCCACCTCAGCCATTGTCCCCCCGCACTCCTCAAGGAGTTTGGCAAAAGGGGTTCCCAATCGCGTGCGCAGGTTCTGGGGGTTCTTGACTGGGTTACCAGTTACCGTAACTACCCTTTCAATTAAAGGTTTCCCCTTGGCCACAGCCTCATAAACGGCATAGGCCGTCCCCACATTGTGCACCACACAACCCACATCCATAGGGAGCCCACCTAAGGGAACCTCTCGTCCAGTAATCGCCTTGATTAATTGTTTCTCCCCCCCCTGGGGATACTTGACCTTCAGGGGGATAACCTCATAACCATAGGGAGAGGCTAACTTCTGCAGGTTCTTGATGGCCTCCCCTTTGTTCGTCTCAATGCCGATATACCCCTTTTGACAGCCGAGAACCTTCATAATTAGCCGCATCCCCTCCAAGATCCCCTCGCCGTTCTCCAACATCAGCCTCTGGTCAGCGGTAAACCAAGGTTCGCATTCGGCCCCGTTGAGGATGAAGGTATCAATTGGTTTCTCCTGGGGAGGGGAGAGCTTCACATGGGTGGGAAAGGCGGCCCCACCCATCCCGGCAATGCCTGCTTCCTTAATGATCTCCCTCAGCTCCTGGGGGGTGAGGCCGCTGTAGTTGGCCCTCTCCTTAACCTCTTCATCCCATTCATCCCCTCCATCCCCTTCTACCTTGATGGCTAAGCTTAAGCCAAGGGTGGGGTGGGGAAACTCCCCAATCTCTTTAACGGTGCCGGAAATGGAGGAATGGAGAGGAACGGAGACGAACCCCCCCGCCTCAGCAATTTTCTGACCGGTCTTCACCCTGTCCTTGGGTTTAACCAACGGTTTGGCTGGAGCGCCAATATGCTGGCTTAAGGGGAGGATAACCTCCTCCGGTAGGGGCATAGCCGCTATGGGGGATTTGGCGGTAAGCCCCTTTTTTGCTGGGGGGTGAGCCCCCCCTTTGAAGCTTCTCTTCTTCATCTGCAGAGATAAACTTAAGAAAGGCTACGGCTATTTGTCAAGGATTTTTTTGAAGGGCCTTGAAGATAAGTGGGGTAACATTAGGTCTTTATCTGGAAAGGGTCATCTGATCACCGCTATCTTTCCCCTCCGACTGTTTCCATTCTTATCCCTTACCACCCAGAGATAGACCCCGCTGGCTACCAGGTTTCCGCCCTGATTTCTTCCGTCCCAGCTTACCAGGCCAGACCCGTCAGAGGGTATCTCCCTGACCAGCTCGCCGTTAACGGTAAAGATGTATACAATGGATGTGGCCGTAAGCCTTTTGAACTTGACCTCGGTTCCATCTTGGGAGAGGAGGAGAGGGTTGGGGTAAACCAGAAGCTGGGAAAATGTAGACTCCGGCTCCACTATACCCAACTCATACATAGAAAGTCCCTTGTCCGTCCCAATCCAGAGGTAACCTTGAGCCTTGTCTAAGAGGAGACAGTTTATCTTCTCGTCCAAAAGGCTACTGGTCTTGGGGGTAAACTCCTGCCAGAGGAAGTTCTCGCCGTCATATCTGAGCAGACCATTGCTGGTGCCAAACCATTTGTTTCCCTTGGTGTCCACCTCTATGGAGTTGACCTCTCGTTGTCCAATCATGTCCAAATAGTTTGGCAGGAACCTGTATCCAGGGATGGGGACCGGGGAGAGCAAGGAATCATATCTGCTCACCCCTTCATCTGTGCCCATCCAGATGGAGCCATCAAGGTCAATCGCCAGGGAGTTCACCTTGTTGTTTAGAAGCCCATCCCTCTCCCCCAGGAAGTGCTCCCACTTATCATCATTCCGATTGAATGGAGTCCCATTGTCGTCAATGAGATGGCTTATTCCACCCTGGCTGCCCCCTACTCCAGGGAGGTGAGCAAACCATTTCCCCCCCTGGTTATCTATGAGCATATCCTGGATTAACGCTGAGAAAAGACCGCCCTCATTTTTCTGGGGGTAGACAATCCAGTTAACCTCCTCACTGTCTAAAACGACTACTCCCCTGTACCAGTTGGCAAAGTATTTGTTGTTGGCATTGTCCACTATTATCTGGTTTACCACCACATTCCAGGTGGCCCACTTATAATTGGGATCGCTCCACCTGAGGATGCTGTTATCCTCATCGTAGAGGGTCTGATTTCCCTCTGGATCAAGCTTGATCACCCCTCCCGCCCAGAGGCCAAACCACTTGTTCCCTAATCTGTCCGCGGCCACCGCACAGAGGCCTCGTGAGATAGGGCTTTCATGATAACCATTGCTCTCATGAAGTGTAGTATCTGCTATTGGGGTGAAGTTCTCCCATCTCTTTCCATCGAAGCCGCTCATCCCATACCCTGGAGAGGCCAACCAAAGATTCCCCTCATCATCCAGGGCCATATCCGCTATCCTGTTCCCGATGGATCCCTCGGTCTCAAAGGGATATTGCCACCCTCCATCTAAGTAGAGGAGGGTTCCCTCCCCCCAGGTCCCCACCCAGAGCTCTCCCTGTGGGCCAACGCTTAACTTACGAGGAACTGAGGAGGGACATTTCAAGGAGTCGAGATTTGCCCCATCCCACCGCCAAACCCCCTTTGCGGTTATCGCCAGAAGTGTATCAGAGTAAGTCCTCAGATCGTAGACAACGCCCTTATGCCAATCTCCGCCAACTGCGTGCCAGGAACTATCGGCAAATTTGTAGATACCGTTTTTGGTGCCCGCACATATCTCCCCCTGGTATGAGGTGATCGTATTAATCTTGTCTTCTCCTAAAGAAGGGTTATTCTCGGTGGTGAAGTAGGTCCACTGGGCAGGGTCCCTCAGGTTTTCCGTCTGGGTAATATCGATATATGAGATCCCCCCCTCTGTGCCGGCCCAGAGGGTATCCCCCCAAAAGAAGAGGCACCTGATGGGTCGATCCCTCTGCAGCCCAACTCCAGGCTGCTCGCAGACCTCTAAGCTGAGCCAGGTTTGGGGGTCAAATTTGATCAGATTCTGTTCGGTGGCCACCCAGAGGTACCCCTGATGGTAAACGAGGTCGTTGACGGCAAATCCCAGGGAGGCTCTACTCCATTGCCCGTGGGGCCCCAGCCTGTTTAATACCCCATCTACCAGGCCAAACCAGAGGTTACCCTCCTCATCTACCTCCACGGCCTGCACATTTATCCCCCCTAAACCCTCTGTGTTCCGATAGATGGTGTAAGAGCTATCCGAGTTATCGTATCTCACTACCCCACCGGTCGTTCCCCACCAGACCTGGCTGCCTATAACCTTCAGATCGCTAAGATAATTGGTATTGGTATAGGTGCGCCAACCCCCTGCCTGGGCCAGGCCAGGCAGAAGGATAAGGAAGAGAATGAAGGCTTTCATTTTCCCCCGCAATTTCCCCCCTTTCAAAAAGATTGCAAATACATGACTATCGGCTAAATTGTAATATAAAGGAAATTAAACGACATTTCTCT
>CAZVGK010000048.1:0-16962 GCA_964626665.1 uncultured Gemmatimonadota bacterium
GTCAAGAGAAATGTCGTTTAATTTCCTTTATATTACAATTTAGCCGATAGTCATGGATGTAGTTATTTGAGAAAGATGGTGTGTACTTCACATTAAAAAACTCCTTTTCTCTTCTTATGCTTCCGGGGACTTTTGAGGTATTGTCACTAACCCTGAAATTGCAGACATTGCTATTATAAACAAGGATAGAAGACTTGTCAAGTACCACCCATTCTTTCACCCCACAGGGCAGTCTGATCGGCGGGTGTAGATACTCAGAGGCTACGGACAGCTCCAGAGCAATACAAACTTTCCCCTTGATTTCCCCCCAAAATTTGGTTATCTTTATCCAATAAAGCGAAAATTTAACCATCTCAATCACAAGGAGGGAAAATGTTCTTCCGTAGATTAATCGCTTTGTTTATCTTGGCCACCATTGTAATTGGCTTTGGCCCTACACCAGGGTCAGGGGAAATGTTAAAGGAATCCTTAACCTTCTCTAAATCTGACCTCAAATTCAGCAAGCTTAAGGGCTACGACCAGGTGACTCTCCTCGGCTGTGACCTTACTGCAAAGGTGGGGGAGCCACAACTGCCAGTTTACTTAGCAAATCTGGCCATTCCAAATGGGGCGAGAGTAGAGGAGGTGGAGATACTGGCCACGGAAAGCGAGGATCTCTCGGGGAGCTATCTTATCTACCCGGTTCAACCTCCACAGATCTTGTCCCAGTCCAAAGACAAAACCATCCCCTTTGTGGAACCCAAGTCCGCAATTTACAGTTCAGCCTTATACCCTCAGAAGATAGTCGAATACAAAGGATCTGGTTCCTTAAGTGGCTATCAAGTAGCCAGCTTCTTAGTCTATCCCCTCCAATATCTCCCCGCAAAAAAGATGCTGCGCTTCTATTCCAGGGTTGATTTTGCCGTCCGGTTAACCCCTGGCCCAAAGAAATTCTCCATCAAGAGGACTGAGAGGGTCGAAAAACTCATTCGACGCACAGTAGGCTCTTTGGTCTCAAATCCTCAGAATGTAAGGAAATCCCAGGGGGCGGAAGAAAAATCCTCTACTCTTCTTCCACTTGGCCAATTTGAATATCTGATCATCACCTCAGAATCCTATGTTCCTTACTTTCAACCCTTAGCGAATTGGAAGCTTAAGAAGGGGTTAAGGGATACCATTATTACCACATCCTGGATCTACTCTACCTACTCCGGCTATGACCACCAGGAGCAAATAAGAAACTTCCTTAAGGATGCCTACCAGAATTGGGGAACGGTTTGGGTTCTCTTGGGAGGGGACACGGATGTGGTCCCAACAAGGATAGCTTATGCGATGACTTGTGAGGCTGGTTTTTACCCTGATGAGGATAGCATCCCCTGCGATCTATATTATTCTGATCTTGACCGAACCTGGGATCTGAATGGGAACCACATTTATGGGGAAGTGGCTGACAGCGTGGATATGTTGTCAGATGTCTTCGTGGGCAGGGCCTCGGTGAGCATTCACCAGGAGGCTCAGGCCTGGGTTAACAAGATCTTAACCTATGAGAAGAGCCCTCCCACAGATTATCAGCTCGATATGCTCTTTGCTGCAGAAATCCTTTGGTGGGATCCCTATACGGATTCCGGGGTAGGCAAGAATATAATTGACAACTTGTTTGTCCCCCCTCGATTTGATCCGATCACCAAGTTATACGAATCCCAGGGGAATGAAAGCCGCGCATCAGTGATAGCAGCTATGAACGAAGGGCAGAACATCATCAATCACGATGGGCATGCAAACTATACAGTTATGGGCGCCGGAGCTGGTTACCTAAATCGGTCGGATATGGATGCTCTTACAAATGGCCCCCGTTATTCCATCCTCTACTCTATCGGCTGCTGGCCGGCTGCCTTTGACTATGACTGTATCGCCGAGCATTTTGTTAACAATCCAAATGGGGGAGGAGTTGCTTTCATTGGCAACTCCAGGTATGGTTGGGGATCTCCAGGGAACCCAGGCTATGGTTATTCCGATAGGTTTGATAGCGAGTTTTACAGGTTTCTCTTCCAGGATGATATCTACCATATTGGTGCCACCTTGGCCCTGGACAAGGCATTCTATATTCCCAGATCTCAGCAGGAGAATGTTTACCGCTGGTGTGAATACGAGATAAACCTTTTGGGCGATCCAGAGATGCCCATCTGGACCGATATCCCAGATACCCTTACGGTGGTGCATCCAGACAGCGTTCCCACCGGGGAGAGCCTATTCCCCGTCACAGTGCAGGCCAACTCCTCCCCTCTCAGTGGAGCCTTGGTCTGTGTAATGGGGGCAAACGGTGTTTACAAAACTGACCTTACAGGAGCCAATGGCCAGGTCAGCCTTTCCATTCATCCATCCGCTCAGGGCACCCTCTGGGTGACGGTCACCGCCCATAACTACCTCCCTTACGAAGGGCATGCGACCGTTTTCTCTGTTGGCCCTTATGTAAGCCGTTACAGAGAAGTAATCTTTGACACCATTCAAGGAAATGGAGATGGGGTGATCAACCCCGGTGAAGAAGTCTCCTTGGCTATTACCCTAAGAAATTATGGCAACCAAACTTCCAATGATGTCACCGCAGTCCTCTCCACCGATGACTCTATGGCCACGGTTCTGGATAGCTTGGGGAATTATGGTCAGATCCCCCCTGGAGATAGCTCTCAGGCTTCCAGCTACAGGTTCTCCATCTCCCCTGATTGTCCCAACGGCAGGGTCATATCATTTGGCTTAAGGATTGCCGATGCCCAGAGCAACCACTGGAATGAGAGACTGAACTTTGTTGTAGCTCGGCCTATCTTACACTTTCAGACCTACCAAATAGATGATGGCCTGGGAGGTGATGGGGACTCCATCCCCGAACCAGGGGAATCTTTTGGCTTAGGCTTGAGCCTAAAAAACTGGGGGCTGGCCTTGGCCCGCGAGGTCACGGCCAGGATCTGGACAGAGGATCCTTGGGTAAGCTTAACCGATACGATTGCCGATTTCGGGGAGATCTGGCCGGATTCCATCTCGGAGGGGACCTATGAGGCGAGCATCTCCCCAGGTTGTCCCGTCCCCTATTTCCCCACAATACACATGGAGATGGAAACCGAGGATGGATATTCCTTCCCGGACAGCCTGATCCTAACCGTGGGGGAGACGGGGTTCTCCGATGATATGGAAGCCGGTCCAGGTGAATGGAGCCCGTCATGGCTCTGGGGACTATCCACCCATAGAAGCCACTCTGGGACGCATAGCTGGTATTGTGGTGATACTAGCCATGCTTATCAAAACAACATGAACAGTTCCCTTATCAGCCCACTCATAGTCCTTGCCCCCAACTCCAGCTTGATCTTTTGGCACTGGTATGATGTGACCACCTATGGGGTGGATGGGCTTTATGTGGAGATCGTGAGGGGTTCCAAGGCCGACACCTTGGACTTCATCGGCAGCGGAGGAGCTTTAGACTCCCTGCTCATCGGAAATGATTGGTTAGAGGAAAACTACGATCTCTCCTCATACGGGTTTGGGGATACGGTGCAGGTGAAGTTCACCTTTGTCAGCGATGACGATGAGGTGGCCGAGGGCTTTTATATCGACGATGTCCACATTAAGGGAAGCCACTCGGTATCTGTGGGCACTGCCAACGGCGGCCATTCTACCACAAGGCCTACTTTCTTCCAGCTTAGCCAGAACTATCCCAATCCCTTCAACTCAAATACAGCTATCAGCTATCAGCTATCAGCTATCAGCGGACAGTGGACCGCGGTCAGCCTGAAGATTTACAACATCTTAGGGGAAAAGGTGAGAACCCTGGTCAATGGAGAGCAGGTACCCGGAGTCCACCAGGTTATCTGGAACGGCCGGGATGATCAGGGGAAGGAGCTGGCCTCCGGGGTCTATCTCTACAGGTTGCAGGTAGGCTATTTCAGTCAGACGAGAAAATTGGTCCTCCTCAAATAGATAAAGAAGCAATTTAGAATTAAAATTTGTAGTTTATAGTGGCTGTTCCCCTGACCTCTAAAAACTGATCCCTGGAAACTGTTATATCAGGATTTTTGCTATTCGTCAATTTGTGAACTCACCTCGCACTTTTGCATAAGTGCGGGGTGAATTTTCAAAGCCTTACCCACCGTTTCCAATAGCCTTAGCCTCATAAGCGAAGCAGGGACTTCATAGTTCGAAGTCCCTGCTTTCATATCTGTGGAGAAGAAGGCGAATTCCAGCAACCTTCCTTTTCCCCTTGATTTAAAAGGGTAAATTTGTTATTTTACAAACGGAAAGGGGGATAGGGATGGTTCTTGCCTCTTTACAAGGGGTATACAAATCTTATGGGGAGAAGGTGGTCTTGGAGGGGGTGGATTGGCAGATAACCGATGGGAAGAGGATCGGACTTGTGGGGCCCAACGGAGCAGGAAAGACCACCCTCTTAGAGATAATCGCCGGATACAGGGAGCTGGATAGAGGGGCTGTCCAAAGGAAAAAGGGGTTAAGGATAGGCTATATGTGCCAGGAGGCTCAGTTGGCCGGGGAGCTCTCCCTCAGGGAGGAGATGGAGGGAGCCTTTGCTCACCTTCTGAAGAAGGAGGAAAGGATAAGAAACCTGGAGGAGAGGATTTCCTTAAAACAAGGTGACCTGGACTCCCTGCTTAAGGAGTATAGCAGGTTGCGACAGGAGTTTGAAGCAGAGGATGGCTATCTCTTCCGCACAAAAATAGAGAGAACCCTCTTCGGCCTCGGCTTTAAGGAAGAAGAAATGGCCCAAATGGTCGGCTCTCTCAGCGGTGGGCAGAAGAGCATAGCTGCCCTGGCGAAGGTGCTCTTGGCCGATCCCCAGATCCTCCTCTTGGATGAGCCCACCAACCACTTGGACATCAGGGCCACGGAATGGCTGGAGAGGTTTTTGGCCGATTACCCGCGCACCATCGTCATCATCTCCCATGACCGTCGGCTTTTAGACAGAACCACAGAGGAGATAGTGGAGGTGGGTGAGGGGAAGATAAAGAGGTATGTAGGAAACTATTCCGCCTATCAGGTTCAGAAGCAGAAAGACCTGGAGCTCTCCCAAAAAAGATATGAACTCCAACAGGAGTGGATTAAGAGAACTGAGGATTTCATTGGGAGAAATATCGCCGGACAGAAGACCAGACAGGCCCAGAGCAGGAGGAAGAAATTAGGGAAAGTGGAAAAGTTAGAGAAGCCCTCCATAGGGGGAAAGGGGCCCCTACTCAGGTTCAGCTCCCGGGAGAAAGGGGCCCAGGAGGTCCTGAGCCTGGGAAACATCAGCAAGGGCTTTCCTGGCAAGGAGCTTTTCTCCCAGGTGAACTTCACCCTTCTGCGGGGAGATCGGGTGGGCCTGGTTGGGCCCAACGGGTCGGGGAAAACCACTCTGATGAAGGTAATCGTAGGGGAGGAAGGAGCAGATGAAGGAGCGGTAAAGGTAGGCAAGGGGGTGAGGATTGGCTATTATAGTCAGGAACACGAGAACCTAAACCGGGAGAAACCGATTTTGGATGAGGTCTGGGAGGTGAAGCCCCACCTTACCCAAGAGGAGGTAAGAAGCTATTTGGCCAGGTTTCTCTTCCGCGGCGATGAGGTCTTCCAGCCCGTATATAGCCTCAGCGGGGGAGAACAGAGCCGGATCTGTTTGGCCAAACTCATCTTAGGCCAGCCAGACCTCCTCCTTTTGGATGAACCCACCAACCACTTAGACATTCCCTCCTTAGAGGTCTTAGAGAAAGCCCTCTTGGGGTTTAAAGGGACGCTGTTTGTGGCCTCCCATGACCGCTATTTTCTCGATCGTTTGGTGCACAGGGTCTTCTACCTTAGCCAGGGAAAGCTTAGCCAGTGGGAGGGAAACTACAGCGAGATGGAAGCCAAGTGGCCGGAGAAGGGGAAAGCCAAATCGCCCCGCCGCCGCGGCAGGAGGAAAAGAAGGTCACAGAACCCCGCGAGGATCGAGAGGGAGATCGCCACCCTGGAGGAGAGGCTCTGGGAGACATCCCTTCTTCTGGCTGACCGAGAGGTATATTCCGATTGGCAGAGGCTGCACTCGCTCTTAGAGGAGAGGGAAACAATTTCCAAAAGGATCGATACCCTTTACGAAAAATGGGAGGAAGCCATAAAGGAGGGGGAGGAAATTGTTTGAACTGAGGGGGCCCAAGAGGGAAAGGGCCATCCTGGCCGGATTGGTCCATTGGGAGGGTGGGGGTGGCGACTGGACGGAGCTGCAGGCACTGGTTGACTCAGCCGGTGGGGAGGTTGTGGGCAGGGTCTCCCAAAGGAGGCGGGAGCCGGACCCCGCGCTTTTCATCGGCCGGGGAAAGGTGGCCACCCTCAAGGATGAGGTAAGGGGAAAGGGAGCCGATCTGGTGATCTTCGACCAGGATCTCTCCCCGGTGCAGGTCAAGAACTTGGAGGAGGCCCTGGGGATAAAGGTTCTGGACCGCAGTGGCCTCATATTGGACATCTTCGCCCGCCGGGCAAGGAGCAAAGAGGCAAAAACCCAGGTGGAACTGGCCCAACTCAAGTGGCTTCTCCCCAGATTGACCAGAAGGTGGACCCACCTCTCCCGCCAGGAGGGGGGGATGGGCACCAGAGGCCCCGGGGAGACCCAGTTGGAGGTGGACAGAAGGAGGGTGCGGAAGAGGATTGCGGACCTGCAGGGGGCGTTAAAGAGAATAGAGGCCGAGAGGGAAGTTCAAAGAAAGAGGAGGGCAAGGCTCTACAAGATAACCCTCGTGGGATACACCAATGCGGGCAAATCAAGCCTGCTCAATCTCCTCGCCCGCTCTCAGGTAGAGGTGCAGGAGAGGCTTTTCGCTACCTTGGACTCAACCACCAGAATGGTCTGGCTGGCCTCTCGTAAAAGGGCCCTTCTCACCGACACCGTTGGCTTTATCAAAAGGCTTCCTCCCCACTTGGTGGCCTCCTTTAGGAGCACCCTCAGGGTGGTCAGGGAGGCAGATCTCCTCATCCACCTTGTAGACTCTTCAGCCCAGGACTTCGAGGCCCGCATCTTCACCGTGAAGGAGATGCTGCAGGATTTGGGGGTGCTCTTCAAACCAACCATCCTGGCCTTGAACAAAATCGACCTCCTCACCCCTCGTCAGATAAGGACATTTAAGGCCCAATATCCAGCAGCCCCCCTCATCTCCGTGCTCAAGGACTGGGGGATGGGGGAGTTAAAGGAGATGATATTGGAGCACTGGGCCCAGAGGTCATCTCTGAATCCTCAGACATAGCTTACCCTGATGCTTCCCCTTGAGCGAGTAGATGAGATCTCCCCTCCCCTGCGGGGGTGGCTCCCCCCAGATAAGGAAAGGTTGACCATCAATCATCGCCTCGGAGAGTTTCCGCTCCCCCTCATAGAATTCCTTTAGTCCCTGGATCTCCGCCTCGGGGGCCAGAAACTTCGGCTCTGGATTGGCCTGACCAAAGGGGCTTAACCTCTTCAGATCGGAAATGAGCCCTTCATTTAAAAACTTAGGAGAGAGTTTCAGATCATAACCCTCCTGGCGGGAGGGAAGGGGAGGATGACTGCGGGCGTAACCCCTTATCCGCTCGATGAATCCCTCTAACTCCTCCGGCCTCATAGAAAAGCCTGCCGCCTGCTTGTGCCCCCCATATTGAATAAAACAATCCCGACAGAAGCTAAAGGCCTGGAAGAGGTCGAAGCCCTGGGGGGACCTCCCCTCTCCCACCAAGACATCCCCCCTCTTGCCGATAACTACAGCGGGCTTCCCCGTCTCCTTGCTCAAAAGACCGGCACAATATCCTAAGAAATTAACACCAATCTGCGGCACAACTGCTAAAATAATATCCTCATTGGTCTCTGCTTCCCTTCTTACTATTCCCCCCGCCTCCTCGGCCGCCTTCCTCCACTGTCTTCCCGCCTGCTTAAGGCCTTTACAGATGGCCTCTATCCTGGTGCTGTCCCTGGTGGAGAGGAGCTCGACTACATCGCTCTTTCCCGCAGCAAAACGGCCAAACCTAAGAAGATCCACTATACCATCAACCGGATCAAGCCCCGGACAGACCTGGACCATTCCCCGCAAGGCCCGTATCCCCGGTTTGGTGCTCAAGCCCAACTCCTCGGTCCCTAATTTTGCTAAGACCCTATTCTCCCCCACTAAGGGGACCTTGTCGGCTATTGTCCCCAGGGCAACCAAAGGAAGAAATTCCTTGAGGAATCCCTTATCCCCCCCCGCAAAGCTTTCTAAGAGGGAGAGGGAAAACTTTAGGGCCACTCCTACGCCGGCTAAATAGCGGAAGGGGTAAGTGGAATCCTCCCTCTTGGGATTGATCACTGCCCAAGCAGCAGGGAGCCTCCCCTGGGGCTCATGATGGTCGGTTATGATGACCTCAATCCCTAAGGCTTTAGCCCACTCCACCCCTGGAAAGTCGCTTGTCCCCGAATCCACGGTGATGATCAGCTTCACCCCCTGGGAGGAGAGGTGTTCTAAAAGCCGCTGGGAGAAACCATACCCCTCCCTATTTCTGTCCGGGATATAGTAGTCAACCTCAGGGTGCAGGCTCTTCAAGGTTTTCATCATCACCAGGGTGCTGGTCACCCCATCCACATCATCGTGGCCGATAATCATCATCCTCTCCCTGCGGGCAATCCCCTCCCCCACCCTCTCCACCGCCTCCCTGATATCGTTGAGGAGAAAGGGGGAGTGGAGGTCCTCGAGCTGCGGGGTAAGGTATCTCTCCGCCTCCGCGGGATCTCCCAACCCTCTCTTAACCAACAAGTTAGCTAAAATCTGGGAGACCCCAACCTTCTGGGCTAATGCTTGCATACTCTACCCTCCCATTTGGGGGAACTCCAAGGAAGGCACCACCCTCCTCCCCATCCCTTTCCTGCTGCCTGGGGTGTTGTTGAACTCCTCTACAAGATAGAAGATCAACACGATGAATTTCCTCCTGAATTTGCCATGGAAGAAGCTGTGCACCAAGTTGGTATACTCTAATATATCCCTCTCCTCCTGGCTGGCAGATCGGTCCTCAGGGTGCACCATGCGCACCAGAGCGCGCAACTCATAGCAAGGGTAGTCCAAAAAGACAATCGAGGCCACCGGATTGGCCATCAGGTTGAGGAAGGTGTGGGTCTCAAATTGAGGGGTTGTATAGAGCTCTAAGGAAACCTGCTTTTTTCTGTCCCAAAGTGTCCTATCCTGGTAACCGGCAGCCAGAATCTGGAGCTTTTCTGGCATTGGGGCATCGGAGTTGTCCTTCAGCTCCTTTATCCTCTCCCCAATCCTCTCCTTGGTGGGGACAAACCCCATCCCCTTTACAGCATTGTTCACCGTGAAGTGAGAGTCGCGCCTTCCCCCTCCATAGGTGGCCACCGCGGCGCTGTGCGGCCCGGCCAGGGAAGGGGGTTTGCCCGTTTTAAAACCCTCGATGGTCTCCAATCTGGCCTTGAAGTTCCAGTCCAGAAAGCCCGCACTCAGCTCCCTGGGCTGGAATTCCCGCCAACTACCGTTTAATTTTGCCCTGATCCCACCGGATTTGAGATGCTGCAGGTTCGTCTGCAGGAAGCTCCCTCCCTGCCAGTAGCTTGCCGACCTGCTCCTCTCCCACACCCCCGCAAAGAGGGAGGGAACCCTCCCCCAAAACAGGAGGAAGGGAGCGGCCAATGTCCCCCATCTAAGGAATCCCCTTCTGCTTACCCTGGCCATTCTACCTCCTTAAACTCATAGAAAATTGCTGTTTTTAGAAATGCCTGTAGTCCCGGTGTCGTTCTGCCCATCTCTGGACAATTTAGGGTTAGATCCTGTTTGCCCGTTAGAAAAACCCGCCAAAGGCGGATTGTTCACATCTGACCTCAGCCGCCTGATCCGAATTATCCATAAATTCGCCGGTGACATCTCAAATCGCTAAGGCTCCTTGCTGTAGGGACTCCGATCTATCGGAGTCCGAGGATAACGGACAGACATAAATGTCTGTCCCTACAAAACAACACATAAATCATTAAATATCAAAATATTGGGCTAATCCATTATTGGTCTGTAAATAATCCAGGCAAGGGTGGCAACCCCTGCTAACCCACAGGGCTTCTTGTCTCAGGAGCCAATCTTCACCGCAGTGCCACTCACCGTGACCATTAGCATGCTTCTTTCCTTAAGGGTTTCATAGTCTAAGTCTACCCCTACCACAGCATCTGCCCCCATAATGGCCTCATCGGTGACTATCCCCAAGTACTTGCTCACCTTCTTCCCTTCAATATAAGGTGTAGTGGTGACTATCATCGCCCCTCCTTGGGTGAAATGTTCAACCAAAAACCCTGTGAAAGGCCTCTATGGCCTTGCGCATCTCCTTTAACCCGACATTAAGGTGGGCCACTGCCCTGATCCTCTGAGGGCCAAAGGGGACAACCAAGACCCCCTCCCTCTTCAGCGCCTCGATGGCCTGGGGAACACTATACCGGGAATTTTTTATGTCCATCACCACTATGTTGGTCTGCACTGTCTCCATATCTATCTCTATCCCCCCTATGCCATTAACCTGCTCGGCAAAGTAATGGGCGTTTTGATGATCCTCTGCCAACCTCTCCCAGTTGTTCTCCAGAGCATAGATGCCGGCAGCGGCCAGAATCCCCACCTGCCTCATTCCTCCACCCAGAAGCTTCCTGACCCTCTTTGCCTGCAGGATGAACTCCCTGTCCCCGGCCAAGACCGAACCAACCGGGGCCCCCAACCCCTTGGAGAGGCAGATGGAGGCTGCATCTGAACACTGGGCATATTCAGCAGGACTCACGCCGGTGGCCACACTGGCATTAAAAAGGCGGGCCCCATCCAAGTAAACCTTCACCCCCTTGGACTGACATAATTCCCCTATCTTCCCCATCTCCTTCAGGGGGAAAATGGTTCCTCCAGCCCGATTGTGGGTGTTCTCTAAGCAGACAAGCTGGGTCTCCAAGTAGGGGGTATCTGGCCCCCTTATCGCCTGGGCGATCTGCTCCTCAGAGAGAATGCCCCTCTCCCCTCTCAAGGGACGGAGCTGTACCCCGGAGATAACCGCGGGGGCCCCGGACTCATAGTTGTAGGTGTGGGAATCAACCTCCAAGATAACCTCACCTCCTGGCTTGGTAAGAGCCCGGATCGCTATCTGATTGTTCATCGTCCCACTGGCCGTAAAGAGGGCATCCTCTTTGCCCAGGATTTCGGCAACCATCTCCTGGAGTCGGTTTACAGTTGGGTCCTCGCCAAATCCATCATCCCCCACCTCCGCCTTGGAGATTGCCCTTCTCATCCCTCGGGAAGGCTTGGTCACCGTATCGCTACGCAGGTCAATATACCCCATCTCTCTTGCCCCTCAATGCCATTTTCCCGAGCATCCCGTTGGCCTCCTCGATGATTATCCGATGATCCTTGAGCACCAACTCCTTGGCCGATTCGATGTAAGCCTTTAGACTCTCCTCTAATTGAGATGGGATCTGTTCCTCATCGAGGATCTCCACCTTACCCGAGGGGAACACAAGGATGTCCAGAGTAAGGTCCCCCCAGGCAAACTCCCGATTAGAGAGGCGTATAGAATCGGCCAGGTTGAAATAGTATCCCACCTTATCACCACCTTTGCTCAGCCACAAATATAAGGTATAGGGCCTCTCTGTCCAGTAAAATCCATAGGAGATCATCCCGGGAAGGAGGGTGAGGCTCCCCACCTGATAGCGGCGACTGATCACATACTTAAGGATACCAAAACCCCTCTGCAAGGTGACCAGCTCACAGTCATAGGTAACCTCGCCTCCAGACAAAAGCCGTTTTCGCTCTCTACAGAGGGCCATGTCTAAGGGCATCTGTAATGAAAAGCATCTGAGTTATGATATTTCACCCTTTTGCCTGGTTTCACCGTTTGGTGAAACCAGGAACTACAATGAAACTCTTGTCAAACCATGTTCACCAAACGAATCAATTCCCAAATTGGTGATAAAACCCGTTATGTTGAAACATATTCCCTTCCTTCGCCTTACCATCTGTCACAATTTCCCCTGAAGTGCCTTGTCCAATATGGCAGAGGTCGATGCCTCGATTTTCTCTTGGGTTTCTCTCTGCAAGCGACAGAGCTCTTCAACTTTGGCCTGCAGTCGGTCAAGGTAGGTGACGATGCGGCGTTGTTCATCTAACGGAGGGAACTCCATGACTAAATTCTTTAGCCCATCTTGATTAATGATGGGTAAAGTAACTGCTGATGACAAGAGCCGAATATAGTCGTATTTGAAGCGGAACCAGTAATAAGCAAAATCTGGAATTATCGCTGACCCAAAATATAGGCCAGTAATCTGCTGATTTGAGGATACTTCCGCAGCGGCAACACCAACCTTGCCTAAGGTAGCACCAATTCCAACAAACAGAATAGTTCCTTCTTTGAAGGTCTTTGCCTTTTTCCCCTTAATTGCGGTTGCCGTGAGCGTTCTATTCGATTTGATCAAGTATTTCCTAAGGCCAAGATCCCCAGGAGTGAACCATTGGATATTTCCCCCGTAATATTTGGTCTGCTTTGAAGGGGGGGGTAGTTCCTGTTTTAATATCTGTAATTAGCTCTGCAATCTTATTTTTCTTCCATCCTTGCGTATTTGCCCTTGAGAAGACCTCATGCAAAACAGCGGGCATAATCGCATCGGTCTCCTCACGGGCAGCGCGGCGAAGCCGTTTAGCCTCCTCAATGCGGTTTACCAGCTCCTCAATCCTTGCCACAATGCGGCGCTGTTCAGGAAGGGGTGGGAGTGGGATTTGAAAAGACTTGATTTTGGATAACTTCAGCGATGGATAGGCTTCGTTCTCAATAAATCTACTGATGTCAAGGTGACAAAGCCAATAGTATAGAAAACCTGCTGAGGCGGCGGATTCAATTGCCTTAATAGCCGCTAAATGTGAGACTATATAAGCATCAATTCCCAACATAGCCCGATTATTGGTCAATATTGCCGCACCACTTTTGGGAAATAGTATTGTTCTTCGGGAGGCATGTCTTAGTTTGTATTTCTTCACAGCAAATTTGTTAACTTTATCTTTTGTATCTGTTAGATTTTTGGTTCTTCCATACCGCCCCAAATCTTGAGCCCGTACAAAAGGGTATAAACCGTTTTCATAAAACATCTGCCCCTGGGGTGCAGAGGAACCACTGAATACTTCTGCCACCTCCCCCAACCTCACCCACCGCCAGCCTTTGGGTAGGTCTTTTAGCTTCAATACTTACTACCCTCAGACGCAGACCGCTCTATCTGCAATCTACGGTTGGGGAAATCCATATCTATGATGCATCTATTAACATCAAGGGAGACGGTTATCTCACCACTGATCATTAGCCGTTCTCCGGAATTTGTGCATCACTTCCTCACCTATACGAAAATAGTCTAATAGTTTGCCGGGAAATCGCTTCTGCGCCTTTCTGGCTGCATCAAGTTCGTCTAATCCGATGACATATTCCCCCGATTCAGGGTTAATCGCTAACACCTTGCCGGCGTGATCCTTCTCAAGTTTAACTCTCAGCTTTTGATACAGCCGTTCGCCTTTCTTTAGATACCGCACTTCATCTTCCCTAATATGGCCCTGTTTAACACCCTTCCTCCTCATCTGACAACTCTCCTATTTTAAAAACTTCTTCTTTCAAGGGTGGCAAGATTTCAAAAACCACCAGGATTATCCTCCTTCCTCGATTTGCCCTCCCAGCAAACCCTGGAGTTCCTCCAATATCTTGGTGATAGCTTTCTCCTTCTCCAACACACCTGCCACTAGTTCCTCGGGGGGGCGATGCTCATACTCATCCTTGCGGTGGGGATTTTTAGCCGTTAAATCGTAGCCATTTTTGACAACCTCTTCTGCCAGGACAATCCATGAGTTTTCAGAAACCGCACGGCTCTTCCACTTTTCAAAAGTATCCTCCAGATGTTCGTCTTTAATGGGATTGGCTTTGGTATATTTCACACCTGGTGGTGGGCTCAGTTCATAATACCAGATCTCCTTGGTAGGGCCAGGACGCTCGAAGAAGAGAAGATTGGTCTTAGGCCCTTGACCTGAAGAGGTGACATTGGCAAATACACCAGAGGGGAGACTGACGATGGTGTGAAGATTATAGTTCTCCAGCAATTCCTTATTCACTGCAGCAAAGGCATCCCCTCTGAACAAGACCCCTTCGGGAAGGACAATGCCACATCTCCCATTGACTCTTAGTTTCTTGGTCACATATTGCAGGGCCAGAAGTTCTGTGGCCCGGGATTGAATCGGAAAGTTCTGTTGGATGTGCCTGCCTTCCTTTCCTCCAAAGGGAGGGTTAGTGAGGATCACCTGAAACCTCTGGGATTCAGGGATATTGCGGATATTCTCCTCAAGGGTATTTTTGCGTAATATGTTTGGTGTGAAAAGTTCGTGGAGGATCATATTCATCATACCCAACAAATAGGGGAGAGGTTTCTTCTCCTGACCATAAAAGGCATTCCGTTGCAGGGTCTCAAAATCCTCTAAAGTTAATTCACGGGAACTCCTCATCCGTTGGTATGCCTCTACCAGAAATCCACCCGAGCCGCAGAAGGGATCAAATACCGTTTCACCGATCTGGGGGTTTACCACCTTGACCATAAAGCGAATGATGGGCCGCGGAGTATAAAACTCCCCAGCAACACCGCCTTCTCTACCCATCCTGAGGAGAAGATCTTCGTAAACCTGAGAGATGATGTGTGTATCCTCCACCCTCTGAAAATCAACCTGATGAATAATTTCGATGACATCCATGAGGTTATACGGAGACTTCATTCGGTTGTAGCGGATCTCCTTAAAGATGGTGGCGATTATCTCCTTTTCCGGAGTCCCGTGAAGTCCTCTTAGATAAGGGAAGAGCTCGTTGTTGACAAACCCAATAAGCTTTTCACCCCGCCAATCCTTCTTTGTCCAGACAGGCCAGCGGTATTTCTCCTCCAAGATCCGCTCATAAAGTCTCCTATCAACCAGGGCTTCCGCTTCATATCGTTCATCAATGGCCTCAAGGGCCTTGAGGAAGAGCATCCAGGAGAGCTGCTCCATATATTCCAGAACCCCTGTAGTTCCATCGTCCCGCCTCATAATGTCACAGGCCCGCCAGATCTCATTGGCCAGATCCTTACGGGTCTGGTGCTCAAAAAGTTCAGACTGCCTATTCATTGGCTTATCTCATAAATCCTTTTCTGGAGTTCTCCCAAAGCCAGGGAGAGTCGGACGGGATCACCGAAGCGTCGGATCACTCCTGGTCCATACCCTATTCGGTCAAAGGGAGGGATGCGAAATACCTCTGCTCGAATCTCCTCGATTCCTCCGATACGATACTTCTCCAAGAGGGTCAAAAGGACTTCTCTTGCATCTGTACCGAAACTATTGAGAAAGGATTGATGGAGATTGAGCATTCTCTGGACTCGTTGGTCACGGCTCAGGATCGGGGCATTAAAGGCTAAATGAGCAAGTAAATCAAAGGTATCGACATCGGGCATTTTCAGAAAAAGGGCAAGGAGTTCGGGATAGATGGATTCATTTCTAAGATCTTGTAGAAAAGAACGGCGGGATTCCCTCTCCAACCAAATCTTCTTCAGATCTTCTAAAGAGGCGGCCCGTTGGATAATGTCTTTCTTGGAGTACTCGATATATTCAGCCTCAGTGAGCTTCTTGCCATCAGAGGTGTAAACCAGGCGGGTCTGCTCTTCGATGTGCACCTCCAGATTATGGATGACGATTTTCTTGGCTTTTGGAGCCTCCCGCTTGAGTTCAATAATCAAGGGTGGACTGTCCGTCTCTGGGGTGATAGTCAACTTGCGACTGCGAAAACCCTTTGCTGAGAGGAAGAGGGTAATGGGTGAGTGGGGAAGTTTGGTAAGTGTGAACTTCCCCTCTTTGTTTGTACTGGCCCTCCGTTGCATATTTGGGCCGATCTCGGCTATGACCTTAACATTTGGTATGGATGTCATTACCTCGTATTCTACAACCATCCCCTGGAGGTATAGGTCAAGAGGTCCCTCAACTATCTTTCCAGGTTTACCTTCCAGAGGTTCTTCCCATCCATCGAGCAGCCTGGTGGCATTCACATAATCTATGATGCGAAAGAAATACTTACCGGTTAAGGAGTCAACTCTGCTGCCCCGACCGATGATCTGCTTGAAGACCACTTTTGAGGCAATGGGCTTGAGCAGAACTATGTTGTGGACAGAGGGTATATCCACCCCAGTAGTCAAAAGGTCTACCGTAGTAGCAACTACAGGTGCTGTTTTCTCCGAATCCTTAAACCGCTCGTATATCTCATCCACATCTGGTTCCTCAGCTACAATCCTGACGGCATAATCAGGATAACCCAAATGGGAAAAGTGGTTCTGCAGCTCTTTGGCCACTTCAGCCGCATGGTCTATGGTTGCACAGTAGACAATGCTTCTCTGGGTAGGGCCGAAGGCCTCAAGCTGGCGAGCCAAATGATCACATAAGGTTTTTGTCCGATCTGGAACTATAATCTCCCGCTCGAAGTTCTGCATAGTGTAAAACTCCCTCGGTTCGATCTCTTCAGGAATATAGATTTGTGCTCCCTGGTAGATTGCCTCCTGAAGATGAAGGCCGTCTTTATCGATATTGGTGAAGGTGCGGAAGAGTTGAAAGGGGGCAAGAAATCCATCGGAAACTCCCTGAGCGAAACTGTAGGAATAAACCGGTTCTCCAAAGTAGGCATAGGTATCGATATTATCAGTCCGCTTGGGAGTTGCGGTCATACCAAGATGGATAGCGCTTTTAAAATGTTTCAAAATCTCATGCCAGGTACCAAACCCAGAACGGTGGCATTCATCGATAATTACCAGATCGAAAAAATCGGGAGGATATTCCTGATAGAGCCTTTTACCGTTCCGTTCGCTATAGAAGGCCTGATAGATGCTAAAGTAGATATCCCTGGTTTTGGGTGCTTTTCCCTCCTCAATATAGCGGATCTTCCACTTAAGGATGTGATATTTTTAACATCTAACTATTTGTTTTT
>CAZVGK010000049.1:0-16375 GCA_964626665.1 uncultured Gemmatimonadota bacterium
GTCAAGAGAAATGTCGTTTAATTTCCTTTATATTACAATTTAGCCGATAGTCATGCAATAGCAGAAACGTAATCGCCTTTGTAGATGCGCAGTCCGTTCGATGGTTGGAGTTCATAGGGGCCGGAGAGCGCGCCATTAGGCCAGGTGCGGATCACAGGACAGTCGTCCCAGGGATCCAGAAAAAGTAAATCGGTCATTTCATTCCCATCACCCCCGTATCCGATGAAAACCATAAAATGCCCCGATGTGCCATATATTACATGCCCAATAACAGGATGACCATCATCTATTTCTTCCCGTATTTTCTGGAGATATTCGCCTCCTGGACATTGACTTGGAGACAGGGCATGGTAAGTGAAATCTAAATGTGTGTAATTGGAGGCCTCTTCCCAATCTAAACAACAACCCCCACCGCACCAGTTGAAATGTGGTAACCATGCATTTAGTTGCCCTGGGTCATGGTTAGGATTATTTTGCGTTGGCGCTTCTGTGACTCCGTAGGCTGCAAAAATCATGCTTGCAGATGTAATGGCACACCCAATATCCCACATATACTCATTACACGTTCCTTCAGGATGCGCGGAAGGATTAACCAATACATTGCCCCAGTCCCACCCATGCTGCGAGAAAAATGGGACGGGCAATATCTTACCCGCTGTAGCGGTGTTAGCCGACATAAGTAAACAGGCAATCCCAACAGCGAGAGCCAACAGTTTTCTTTCCTTCATAACACCTCCTTCTCATTAAAAAGCATGAAAACCCCTCAAATATCTACACTTATGTTATCTTGCGTTCGTAGCACCTCTTTCAAAACAAAAGCCACCTGTTACCCTTCTAATTACGACTTGCAAATGGATGGTGAAAAATGGGTCAAAGGGGGTCAGATCTACACATTTGACAAACCGACCCTTTTCTCCCATTCTTCACGGAGCCAGCAGGTAGGCAAGTTTCCGTTATGTGCGCTCCAATAGAACTTCTCCGACGCCATAATCATAGGTAAGGCGAAAGCGGTTGATAACATCGCGGCCCAAGACCGAGGGAAGCCGCAAGATCCGAGAAACTTCCTCAGGGGGTAACTGATCAAGGTCATGTTGGGTGGCCCAAATGTTCTGCTGAAGCAAAAAGTCGCCTTCACTTGTGGCAAATGCTATCTTTACATCCCGTAAAACGAATGAACGGACGCTCCCTCCGATTCCAACAATGGACATCTCCGCTGGCACCAGTGCCTCCAGAGGAATCCCCAGATGTCTTATATCACGATCAAGAAGCGTAGTTCTCGCTGCCCCCGTATCAGCCAAAAGCCAACTTATTCCTTCAAACCACACTGACCGAAGATGAACTGCAAAATATGGTGCATCGGCAACGAAATGGCCACGGATAATCAAAGGATCATCTCCAAATGCTCTCGCGTTATAAACTCTATACAGGTATTTGTAGGATCTGACAACTTATTCCTCAATACCATTAAATCTGGGTCACTTGCAATAACTTGATGATTCTTTACCCCAATCCACTGGTCAGCATATTTTTCAAACAAATCATCGAAATTCTCATGTACCCAAATATGATCACTTTCAAAATCAAGAATCTCCTTAGTTAATTGCTCAGCCATGCTAATCCTCCTTACTTTGAGTGCACACCCCTAATATAGGGGAAATAGGAAAATAGGGACACTTCCTATTTTCCATAGCAACCCGACTAGGCAAATGGTGAGGACAGGGCTAAAGCTCTGTCCCTACAAGGTCGATCATCGGCATCAGGAGATACCTCCCACAACTTCTACCCAGCTTTAGCTGGGGTAACCTCCTCTGGGCTTTAGCCCCATAGAGGGCCTGAAGGCCCTTGACCCGCACTAAAGTGCGGTAGAAGCCATGGCTGTCAGGAGGTAACTCCTGACAGCACATTTTTATATCTGCGTAAATCTGTGGTTCGCTGTTCCCTTCTACCCAGCTTTAGCTGGGGTATCCTCTGCTTGGCCTTAGCCCTTTTGGAGAAAATAGGGACACTTCCTATTTTTCATAGCAACCCGACTACGCAAGCGGTGAGGACAGGGCTAAAGCTCTGTCCCAAAAGGTCGATCATCGGCATCGGGAGATGCCTCCCACAACATACACTTCTACCCGGCTTTAGCTGGGGGCTCCCGTTAGGTGGCAGAAACCCTCTTCTGCCCCAGTCCCCTTTTTGCTGTCAGAATCGGGGTTCTGACGGCTCAGCGGTCTGGATGTAAGTACAAACATTTAGGTCTGTCCTCTCTCTTCGGACTCCGATAAATCGAAGCCCCCACAGCCAATGGATTGAACGGATGATCCAATTCCTTCCCGGATAGGGTCATTTCTTCTTTCCAGTTCGCCATATGCTTTGAATCGTATCCCGCATCACAAGTATCATACCCGGCCATTTCTCCGCTTTGAACTGGCTAATGCCTTACATTATCCTCTGATGAATTTTGATTCGATTCGGCTTCCGGAGACGCACAATCAAAATACCATGATGTAGCTGGTCACGGTATTGGGCAAATCCCTTATCAGTCGTAATTAACACTCGCCTCTCCCGCTGAACTCTCTGCCAAAGAATATCATCGAGCATACCTTCATCCTCTGTTCCTCGAATATCAAGTACATTATGGCCCTGTTTCCGTAGGGCGCTCACAGTCATCAAAGGAATATTCTCATCCACGAAGATGTTCATACTCAGTGTTCAATGGGGATGATTTGCTCTTCAGCAAGAGCTGCAGCATAGTTAAGACAGGCTAAAATGTCATTTCTGCTAAGCGAAGGATATTCCTTGAGAAGGTCATCAATTTGGTCCCCGTTGGCCAGCATGCGAACAATCTGATGAACAGGAATGCGAGTGTCTTTTATACAGGCCTGTCCATGGCAGATTTTTGCATCTATTGAAATTCGTTCATACATACTGCACCTCCCGGAAAGTACAGGATAAAAGCGGTAGAAGTTTCTGATACAGCCAAAGAAAAACCGACCTGCTCAGCTTTGACATTATGACAGATCGGCTGTTTTTTTCTTGGACTCCAGCTCTAAAATAACTGCTAAAGAGCTATCGCTTTTTGCCTCCCGATTCTCCTCCACCCAATCCTGTTTTTTTAGAAAGGCAAGGTTTTTCGGCATCAGGAGTTTCCTTAAGGACACTTAAAGATAATGAATCACACCTCACCTGTCAAGACCTTTCTCCCTGCCGACCTTGGTAAAGGCCCTAAAGACCCTCAACCTGCATTAAAGTGTGGTAGAATCTAAGTCCTAAACCGTCAAGCGGGAGCCCTGACGGCACTGAGCCTTGCGATGCGACCAAAAACAAAAACCGACCTGCTTTAAATTAGTCCTTCGGCAGCTCGGCTGTCTCGGTTATTGAACTTCAACTCAAGAATGCATCCTTGAGCACCGTGGCTTCGTCCTTCTTCATTCCCTTTCACTACACCTCGTTTTGCAAGGGAATTCCTCGTCTTTATCATCAGAATCTGATATTGAAGATAGCAAATCTTTCTGCTTTGTCAAGGTTTTTTTATGACTGAGCCAACAAGCTCGAATTATTCATAAATTCGCCTAACATCTCGAATCGTCAATAATTTTTTATTGTAGGAACTCCGCCTTAGCGGAGTCTGAAGGAAGCGGACAGACCTGAAGGTCTGTCCCTACAGGGTAAATACATAAACCCCTAAAACTGAAAAGGTTATACCAATTGGTTATCAGTTTGTGAACAATCCGGGCAAGGTTGCCATAGTTGGAGAAGGGAGAGGGTTAGGATAAGGGGGAATCAACAGAATTTTCACCCTCTCCTTAGTCCTCCCCCATCAAGGGGGAGGAAATTGTTCGGAGAGCATTGGTAGTCATCACTTTCCTCCGTCAGAACAGGGGTTCTGACGGCTCGGAGAGAGGACCTGACCGCTCAGCCGGTGTAACCACGCACTAAAGTGCGGTAGAAGTTGGAGATTGCTTCGCCCCGATTTTCATCGGGACTCGCAATGACCGGTAAGAGAATCGCCATTGCGAGGAGTGAAGCGATCAGACAACCTTTTCGTCATTGGGATTGCGGCATTGGCTTAAGGCCCACCCCAAAGTGCGACAGAATCTTCGTCCGTCTGCGTGAATCAGCGTTGATCTGCGGTCCCCTTCGTCATTCGGATTTCGTCAATCTCTCTGTCTCCCTTCCATAGCCTTAACGAAGCTTAGTCAGCTCATCCTGGGGAAAGAGGGGGAGATCACCTCCATCCTCCCATCTTACCCTTTCCCCCTCTACCCTTCCAATAACTGCGCAGGGAATACCCTCATCCTCTAAGGCATCAATTACCCCAGGGGCATCCTGGGGGGAGAGGGCGACAAGCAGGGAGCCGGAGGCAATGAGGCCCAATGGGTCAAGCCCAAATTCCTGGCAGAGAAGCCTGGTCTCCTCCAGAATGGGCAATGCTTCCCTCTGCACCTTTATCCCCACCTGAGAGGCCGAGGAGAGTTCCCAAAGTGCTGTGGCTATCCCTCCCTCCGTGGGGTCGTGCATAGCGTGAACCCGAGCAACCTTGGAGACCAGCCGTGCCTCCTTAACGATGCTTATCCCCGGCTCTACCAAGAAGTTTTGGCATCTGTGGACAAATTCCTCCCCATATTTCCCCTCTAACTCTGCCTCTCTCTCCCTGGCAATTATGGCCGTGCCCTCGATGGCTATCCCCTTGGTCAAGAGGAGGAGGTCGCCTTCCTCTGCCCCAGAGGAGGTAACCAGCTTATCCTTAGCCACTTCCCCCAACATCTGGCCGATGAGAATAGGCCTTTTTACCCCGTCGGTGATCTCCGTATGGCCGCCGCAGAGGACCACTCCTAACCTCTGGCCTGCTTCATAAACCTGGGAGAATATCCTCTCGGCCATCCCTTCAACCTCGGCCACCTGCGGCAGGAGAAGGGTGGCCAGAAACCACCTCGGCTCTGCCCCCATCACCGCCACATCGTTGGCATTGACCTCCACCCCATAGGTCCCTAGCTCCCCCGTGGTCAAGGTCACCGGATCGGTGGCGGCCACCAAGAACCTATCACCCATATCGATTACCGCGGCATCCTCCCCGATCCGGGGGCCCACCACCACCCGAGGATCTGGGGGACAAAACTTCTTGAGGAGGCCAGCCAAGACCTGGGGATCGAGCTTCCCCAATTTAGGCCTCCGCCCTACAGCCCCAGGGGAACCTGCTTTCCCTCTTCTCCTTTGGGAACCCAAACCTTCCCCCTTTCGATGATGTGCACCACCTCCCAACCTTCCCTCCTTCAACCCCGAACTTAGCCCGCATTATTCATAAGTTCGTACTCAGATCCTGCGACTCGCCAATGACTGAACGGCCAGATACCCTCATCTGACTGGCCCCACACGAGCCGTCAGGTGCCCCCATCTGACGGCAAGAGAGCGAGGTGGCAGAATCGGGGTTCTGCCACCTCGCTTTGATTTAATAGCCGCTCCGATAAATTCTTTCTTTCACTTTGCATTTTTCAATTCGTATTCTGCATTTTGCATTAAGCCATTGCGCTTACCCTCTTATCCACCTCTGGTCTTCAGCCAGGCCAAAAGCCTCTCCAACGGCCAGGTATTTAAAAGCTGAGCAGGGCCTACCCATCCTCTCCTAGCCACGGCCACTCCCAGCTTCATCATCCAAAGCTGGTCGATATGGTGGGCATCCGTGCCGATAGAGAGCTTCACTCCCTGTTCCTGGGCCCTGCGGCAGTTGACATCACTCAGATCCAACCTATCATAGTAGGCGTTGATCTCTAAGGCAGTCCCGGTCTCCGCGGCCACCGAGAAAACCTCCCCCAAATCTAAGCTGTATCCCTCCCGGCTGGAGATAAGCCTTCCTGTGGGATGGGCGATGATGTCCACATTAGGGTTCTCTAAGGCGGCCACTATCCTCCTGGTGATTAGCTCCTCGGGCTGCTTAAACCCGGTGTGCACCGCGGCCACCACCAGATCCAACCTCTCCAAGAGCTCATCGGGATAGTCTAAGCTTCCATCTGTTTTTATATCCACCTCCGTACCGGAGAGGGTCCTAACCCCCTCGACCTCCCGGTTTACCCTCTCTATCTCCTCCAACTTCTTGGCCATATCCTCCAGGGAGACCCCCCCAGCGAACTTCAAGGACTGGGAGTGATCGCAGATGGCTATATACTCATAGTCCATCTCCCGGGCCCTGAGGGCAAGCTCCCTAATGGTGGCCGTGCCATCGCTCCACCTGGAGTGAACATGTAAATCCCCTTTGATCTGCTCCCCCTCCACCAACTGCGGGATCTTCCCTTCCTGGGCAGCTTCTATCTCCCCCCGATCCTCCCGCAACTCCGGAGGAATATAGCTCAAACCCAGGATGGAGTAAATATCCTCCTCCCTCTCTCCCCCCAACCTCTCCTCCCCGCGGAAGATGCCATACTCAGATATTTTCATCCCCCGCGATTTGGCTATCTCCCTCAGGTGGATGTTGTGGGCCTTGGAGCCGGTGAAATACTGCAAAGCCGAGCCATAGGAGTTCTGGGGCACAACCCTCAGGTCAACCTGAATCCCGCCCTCGGCGATGATGCTCCCCTTGGTCTCCCCCCTGGCCAGCACATCCCTCACCCCGGGGCTGGAGGTAAAGGCCTCGATTATCCTCCCTCCATCAGTGCCTGTGGTCAAGATGTCGATGTCCCCCACCGTCTCCTTCCTGCGGCGGAGGCTGCCGGCTGGATATATCTGGTTTACCTGCGCCCTCTCCTGCAGATCAGCGACGACCCTTTCCACCAGAGGGAGAGCCACGCCCAGGGGGATCCTCTTGCCCGCTTCCCGCAATAGCTTTATCCCTCTGAGAATATTCTCCTCCTTCTTTGCCCCCAACCCGGGAAGGTCCCGCAGCCTGCCCTCCTGCACCGCCTTCTCCAGGTCCTCTATGTTCTCAATCCCCAATTTCTTATAGACCAGGGCTGTGGTCTTGGGCCCCATCCCCGGGATGCCCAGCAACCTGATGAGGTCGTCAGGGATATCCTTCCTCACCTCCTCATACTTGGTCATCTTGCCCGTCTCCAGGTATTCGGCGATCTTCTTGGCAATGCCCTCCCCCACACCGGGGATGGAGCGCAATCTCCCCTCCTGATGGATGATCTCAATATCCTCGGTGAGATCCTGCAGCACCCTGGCGGCCTTGCGATAGGCATTCACCCGAAAGCTGCTATCCCCCTTAAACTCTAAGATATCACCTATTTTCTCAAATATCTCGGAGAGCTCCCTGTTCTTCATAGCATCTCCCCTGCCGCGGACTTCCCCTAAATCCGCGGCATCAACTCAAATAATGTGCAGAAACACCGAAATTACCGAAATATCAGGAAGCTATAAAAACGGTAGTCCATTTTTTAAATGAACATCTGGGGGCTTGTGTAATTTTTCAGTGATCTTCGGTGTTTAATCATAATCTATGGTCAGCTATCCCATCTCTCCTCCACCCTTATCCCCATCCTGCCCAGCTCCTGGCAGAACTCCTCAGGGGGGACGGAGAGCTCCTGGGGGAGCACCCCCATCTGGTTTATCCGGCCAGAGCCGAGCATCTGGGCCACTATCGAGGCCGAGAAGGCGGTTGTCCGCATCATCGCCGAGAGGCCGGTCTGAGGGTCAAAAAGATCAACCATCTCATAGCTAAGCTTCTTCCCCTTCCCCTGCAGGGTTACCCTCAAAAGCACCACATCGGGCCCGGAGGTGGGCAGATGGGAAAAGAGTAAGGTTTCCAGCAAGTCCCTGGGGATAACCTCTCGGCCATCGACTATAACTGGCTCTGAGCTTGCCAATCCCAAATCAGTCATTGCTTTCATTATCTGGCAGTGGCCGGGATACCTGATGGTTTTGTAATCAAGCTTTCTTATCCTTCCCTGATAGGTAAAGGGGAGGGTTGATGTTCCCCCCGATGTCTGGAAGGCCTCCAACCTCCCCCAGGGGGGTGGAAAGTTAATCTCCTCAACCTCGGTAAGGGGCGCAACCTGGATGAGTTGGCCATCCCTGAGGACAAGACAGGGCTCTATATACTCGTTTATCAGACCAGAAACGGCAAAGCTGAGCATATAATTTAGGGGAGGCAATGGGTTCTGGGGGAGGCCGCCAACTCTGATGTGCACCTCAGCAACCTCTTTAAGCCTCTCCATCCCTAAGGCCACTAGGATGCTGACCATCCCTGGGGCCAGACCGCAATCGGGGACTATGGTCACCCCCGCCTTCTTGGCCTCGGCAGAAAGGGCCAGCTCCCCTTTTACCACCTCTATATTTCCCCCCAGATCACAGAGGTTAGTCCTGGCCTGAATGGCATACTTGGCAACCATTAGGTTAAACCTATAGGGCAAGCAAGATATTGCCGCGTCACAATCTCTAAGCAACCCAACCATCTCCTCGGAGCTCTCAGCATCTGCCATAACCGGTTTCACCTTAGGGCTCTTTAACCACTCAGCCAGATCCTGGGCCTGGCCCCTTCGGTTGTCCACAAGCAAAACCTCCTCTACCTGCGGGGAGCGCACCAGGTCAAAGGCAGCCCCCCTCCCCATAAGTCCACTCCCCAAAACGGCTATCCTCAAATCTCCTCCTCTTTAATATTTTTAAGCCACCAATGGTGAATTCTTACCATTGATAATTGCTCATCTTGCCTTGCCAATTGATAATTTTGTTTCCCCTTACCACTGGCTCTTCTTCCCATGCCTGTAAGGCCTTCCCTTGTTCACCTCCATCTTCCTCCTTATCTCCCCCTCTATATCCAGGCCTATGCTGCCGCAGATGTCCAAAAGCCTAATAAAGGTGTCGGCCACCTCCTCGGCAAAACCCTCTCTGTTCTCCTCCCGCACCGCCTCAGCGGCCTCGGCCACCTCGGTAACTACCAGCATAAGCTTAGCCAACATCCCCTCCCAGTTGGTCACAAACCCCTTCTCCTCCCGCCAACGGGCAACCTCCTGGGCCAAACTGTTCAGCTCACCCAAATTCACACCTCCTCAGAATTCCATGGCCGGCCTCATCAGGCACGGTTAGGGAAGAGCCTATTGCCTCCGCACCTTTTCGACATACTCCCCCGCGGAAACTGCGGCCACTGCCCCATCGCCGATTGCCGTGGCCACCTGCCGTATCTCCTTCTCCCGCACATCGCCGGCGGCGAAGACCCCGGGGACAGAAGCCTGCAGTTTCTCATCAACAACCACATACCCCCAATCATTGAGCTTGAGCTCACTTTTCAAAAATTCGATATTGGGGATCAACCCCACATAGACGAAGACCCCGCTGACCGGTATCTCCTTGCGCTGACCGCTCTCTCTATCCTTCACCGTAACACTTTGAACGGTCATCTCCCCATTGATAGAGAGAAGCTGATGGTTGAGGTAAAAACTTACATTTTTATAGTCCTTTATCCGAGCCTGCAGAATCTTCTCGGCCTGGATGGTGGGCAAAAACTCCACAAACGAGAGCGACTTGACAAACTTCAGGATGAAAAGCCCCTCTTGCAGGCCTGAATTGCCGCAGCCGATAACGGCAATGTCCTGTCCAGAGAAGATGGGTCCATCACAGGTGGCACAATAAGAGACCCCTCTCCCCTTGAACTCCCTCTCCCCGGGGACACCCAATGACTTGGGGGAGGTGCCTGTAGCTACAATCACGGAAGTCGCCTCTATCCCCTTTCCATCTACAACAACCTTTTTCGGATTTCCCTTTAACTCCACCCGGTCAATAGCCCCTTGGTATATCTGGGCACCGAACTTCTTGGTCTGTTCTTCCATCCTTTGGGCAAGAACCGCCCCACTTACCCCCTCCGGGAACCCCGGGTAGTTCTCCACAACATCAGTGGAAGCTATCTCCCCCCCAATGACCTCCTTTTCCACCACCAAGGTCTTCAGATGGGCCCTGGCCCCATAGATGGCTGAGGTCAACCCCGCTGGCCCAGCGCCCAGGATGACCAGATCATATTGGTCCTCAAGTTCTGTGGGGCCTGACTCCTTTTTTACTGAAAAAGAGAATTCCTCCATTGTTCCTCCTATCTTGGATACAAGTTTTCCTTTCACATCTTTTAATTTAGCGAAGCTTCGCCTTCCCGGCCCGGGACGGGCAAACCGTCCAGCTACGGCAGTATAAACTGGGCGAAGCTTCGAATGTAAAATTCACCCCGTTAAATATTTGCTTGTTTCCAAAGGTTGAAGCCTTCTTCTAATGACCTTGTTTCACTTCTAATTTCTTTGCTTGGACTCACTATTTAACGGGGTGAAGAATGTAGAATTAAGAATGAAAAAACCTAAAGCCAAGGGGCCTGGGACTAAGCTCATAGGCTACATCTTTCTTCCTGCCCCCAAAACTTGACACAAATTTTAAGATCTTGCCTTATGAAGACGGCTAGAGCCAGATCAGGATGAGGCTTATCTGGTATCGCTTACCTACTGTAGGCTGATGCAGTGTTAGCCCCAAGAACGGGTTGCTCCTTAAGCAAGTTTATCTACCCTTTCCATCAAACTCCCCTTTTCTCTGCAACCAGATAAAGCCTCGGCGATCCCAGTTTGAATGGTTCCCGATTCAATGAGCCATACCCTTCACAGATCGCAAAGCCAACTTCTTCAAACAACTGGCAAAGCTGGCGGTAGGTGTATATCCGCACTGAACTCGCTCTCTTCGTAGTTCTGCCTGACTTAACCAATGTCATTTCCACATCAACCCGACTATGTAGGTGATCATAGCATCGCTCTTGGAACATTAGGATATCCCCCACTCGCTGCCAGTCGCGCCCCTGAAATCTGGGAAGAAGTGATTCGGCGATGTGGATATCTAAAAGAAACCTGGCCCCTGGTTGGAGAGCGCGGGCAACAGCCTGCAAAAAACCTCGGTTGCCGATCTCATCGAAGTAGCCAAAGCTTCCCCAAAAGCAAAAAGCGTCATCGAATTCCTCTTGCCAGGGGAGATCACGCATATCCCGATGTTCCCACACAACTTCCAATTGTTGTTTAGCCGCCTTGCGTCGCGCATCGTTCAGTAAAGGCAGTGTGATGTCCACCCCCGTAACTTGATAACCACGCGAGGCCAATTCAAGGGAGAGCCTGCCATTGCCACAGGGCACATCGAGTATTTTGGCCCGTGGGCTAAGCCGCAGCACCTTCTGGATAAAATCTGCCTCAGCACCTGTCTGCCCCTCAGTCTTGCCCTGTCGGAGAACATCCAAAAAAAGACCCGAGAAGTAACTTTCCCACCACTCTGTACGCATTTTTATTAGCCAAGATAGACGGGATGATCAAGATAAATAAAAATCCTGTTCATCCTGTCAGAAAAGTCCCGCGGATTACAGCTAAGTTTGTCTTTATTCAGGGACATAGGAAAAGTGCCCATGGATGATCCTCCACTCATCTCCTTTTTTCAGGTAGATGAGGGTAACTCGACTTGGTATGGCCTTTTCCCCTTCATATTCGTCACGCATAGAGACGCTATATGCTACCTCTGGTGAAAGGATGTATACTTTCGTTTCGTAAAACCGCTGTTTATTCCCAGGTTTTCCCTGCATTCGCATCCAGTTGCCAATTGCGGTAAAAGTCTGGGCTCCAAAGGGTTTAGGCCTGTCGTTCTCGATCTCGGAGAAATGGGGATCATCCTTCCAGAACAGACTATCCAGCAGATCAGCATCAGCGGCCCCGACGGCCTGAACATATGTATCGATGATCTTCAGAATCTTGCTTTGCTCCTCTCGTACATCCACTTTTCCCCCTACTTTGTCAGACTGACACCCAACGAGCAAACCCCCCATTAATACTATCACCGCCACAAACACTTTCCAACTCTGAATCATGTTTTCCTCCTTCTGAGAGATCGTCTGTTAACCCTCCTCAGTTACATAACCCGCTTGACGAAGGGGGGTATCTCCCTGGTCTGGGATTCTATTGCAGTAACCATCGGGTCGCCGGTCGGTTGCTACTCGCAAAACAAATATGGTAGCACGCATCCTGTGATGAATCTCCCAGCCTCAGAGCACAGGAAGGCAACGCCTTCAGTAACATCCTGGGGCGAAATATTAGTCCGTTTTTGCCAGGCCGCTCCGTGGTGACACTGCTCAATGGCTCCCTTTAAGCCTTTGATCGCAGGTACAGGACCGGGGGCGATGATGTTGATGGTCACTTCGTTACGCCACGCTTGATCCTGAGCCAGTAGCATCGCCTGCACCCTGGCTGCTTTACCAACATTGTAGGAGTAAGCCGGCGGCAGTTTTGTCGGATGCAGAGCTATACCAATAAGCCTTCCCCATCTCCGCCTATACATACCCGACAGGACAAGAGGCATCAAGTAGAAAAGCGGTGCAATCTCGTGGTGAAGATCCTCAATTGCGGCGGCTGGATCAAGTCTGTCGATCGGTTCTGGATGCCAGCCGCCGCCAGGACCAATGATATAGATATCGATTTGCCCAAACCGTTGGCTGGCTGCATTAACCAGCTTTTTACACCCGTCGGCTTCAAAGACATCAGCCTCTATGGCGATTGCACTGCCGCCACTACTCTTGATGTGGTCAACAATCGCCTTGGCGCTCTCCTCGCTCTGCGATAGTTTACAATGATCTTTGCCCCTTCACGAGCCAGTGTAAGTGCGATGCTGCGGCCCATACCACTGCCCGCAGCTCCTGTGGCAATTGCTACCTTGCCCTCACATGTCATGCTCACATCTTCCTTCACATCTTCTTTTCGGATCTTGAAAATTGGTTTTGCTGTTGGCTTGCACCGAAAAGCAAGCTTAACTACACCTTGGCTCAGGGGCATACCAGCGGCATTCAACTCATCGTTCTTCGGGATACATCACTTATCCGATAAAAGGATGGCATATCTGAAAGAGCTGGGTAAGGCCCGTTTATACCCCTAATGTCAGATGAAGTCAAAAACCATTCTATCCAATGGGCACATTCTCGGACGTCTCTTTTGTCATAACAACTGCATGATAGAGGGAAGCGGAGGCCAGGCCAATCCACATATTTGCCACAATGATCCCCACCCCAAAACAGAGCAGTCCTGCTATAGAAATGGGAATTGCCAATAAGCCAATGAGAAATATCCTCCCAGCATACCCTCTGGTCATCTCCCAACTCGCCTTGACTGCCTCAATGGCCTCCATCTTCCCTTCTACAACCAGGTAGGGCACAAAGGCCAGCTTGCAGGCGAATATGATGCCAGGCACTATGAGAAAAACAACTCCTATCCCCACAATCACAGCAACAAGTAAATTTGCTAAGATGGCGTTTAGCCAATTTTGAAAAACATCAAACATATCCTTGACTTTTAGATTGTCACCTCTCGCTGCTTTAAGGTAGGCAAACGAAACACCATACTCTATGGGCCAGGCAAGCAAAATGACATAAGGCAAGGCCAAGATAATAAAGAATATAGCCCCAATACCACCCTTTCTGGCGACAGAAAATGCATAAATGGGGAGATAGATGAGGAAAGAGATGATGGTTATGAGCAGTAACTCTAAGATGTATTTCCATAGTTTCTGCCACCCATTCCGGTAACACGCACCCACTTCAGGCGCCCATCCGGGAGCTACTTGACCGATCTGTTCATTCGTTTCAGCCGGTTTCACCTCCTCTGGTTTAACAAAATTAACCACTTTTTATGTCTGATAGACTAAATGCCCTTCCTATTCGTGTAATCATCCTCGGAGAGGACCGAGCAACCTCAGGGTCTTGAACCCGCTCCCACAGCCTCCCCGTTAACCAGGTATCCAGATCTTCTTCGCTAAAATCAGTTCCACGCTCGGCCTAAACGAAAGCTCAGAGGGAGATTTCGTATAAAAAATAAGTCCCTTATATGCTGTAAGGTATTTATAGCCCTTGGATAAAAAACCCCCTACGGCCCGCACTACCAATGGCGCATCCACCTTAGCAGCGATTTTCTGGAAGGCATCTGGCTCCACCTTCACAATCGCTCCGCTTGCCTTAATTGCATTGGCAATAGCCGCCCCCACAGCTCCGGCCCCGGCTGCTCCTGCATAAGCCCCGTTACTCATAAAGCTCACCTCCCATCGTTGTCTTGAATATGGCGATCTATAACTATGTGCATTGCTAAAGTGACCGAAAGCCAATTCAGCAGGTGCTCTAACCCCGAACCTGCATTGCACCATTAGGTTTATCTATCCAATTGCAGCTTATTTCATATTCTCTCTCCACCTCCGAGGATCTCTGCAGATTAAGAAGGCCCAGCGGCCAAATTCACCGTGATGATTCACTGTTCGTATCCACCGCTTTACCACCCCTTCTTTCTGCCGATCCTGCTCTGTCTCAAATCTTCTTCACCTCCAGAACGAGCCTATTTCGCCAACCTCGCCACCGCGTGAAGAGATTTAAGCTCCACTTCCCCAAGCAAGCCAAATCAAAACTAACGGCTTGTTGCCTTCTGTCCAAACAACATGGTCTGAGTCTGGGGGAATGTAATAAGACTCTCCCGCTTTTACCTTGATAGTTTTGTCTCCGATCTTTGCAAAACCTTCACCTTCTATGAAAATAAAGGCCTGAGGGAAGGGGTTGGTATCTCCCGGTTCATTTAATTTCTCCCTCTTTTTCAAGAGATACCAACCACTGCGGGATCCCGGATGATAATATAAAGGTATAACATGTCCACCGTGCACAACACGAGAGTACTCCTCTCCCAATAAGATCTTTTCTGGGACCGATGGATTGAAAAAGTGATAAAGAAAGGTGTAAAGCTGTGTTCTAACTTCTGGAGTGAATTCCAATCCCTCAGCCAATTTTAGGTCTAAGGGAGGAAGATCAGAACCCCTTGCTTTACCTGCTGCTGTCATTGCCGTTATCTTACCATCGTAGATAAGACGTAGTGTGTCAATGGTGGTAACAAAGAAGAGACGAGCCTGTTTGTGTGGGCCTTGACCGACGACAACTCTCCGTCCCTTTTCAACAATCACGTGCCAAGATTCTTCCCTGTCCTTGATGTCAAACTGGACTATCAGTGAGAACTCCTCATCAATCTTATTCTTGAAGTTTCCTCCCATCATGCGAAGCATCTTACCCGCATCAAGCATTTCGAGATTTGTAGATTGTCCGCAAGTTATTACCACAAAGAAAAACTGAGATACAAACAACAGTAAAGCTAATTGCAAAACATATATAAGGGACAACTTCATTGGTCCCCCTTTCCAGTAATTTCGGCCAATGTGTCGCCAACTTACTCTCCGCCAAAGGGAAGCGCACGAATGCGGATTCTGGTATGTTCAAAGCCAACAACACTCCCTTTCTCGAGAGACTTGTTGATGGCAGGAAGGTTAGCCAACAGTAGAGCCAACTGCTGCTTAGGATGTCGCTCTGTACCTCGGCGGAAAAGAATGAGGGACGGTTTGCTTTCTCTTGGCAACGCCAGTAGCGTCCCAAAGTCAGTGTCCGCGGAGATAAGAACCCGATCCTCTGTCAGGGCTCTGGCAAAGACTACCTCATCTTCTGCTGCCTGCATTTTGTAATCGCGCACTTGTGCCGAATCATACCCGGCTTGCCTTAAGCCTTCTGCCACCATAGGGGATAAGGCACTGTCCACCAAGAATTTCACGATGCTGTTACCAAGGGTAGTTCACGCTCCCGCACAGCTGCTGCGGCGTATTGAAGCGCCTCGCGAATGTCCTCGCGTTTCAGGTCAGGAAATGTCCTGAGAATCTCCCCTTCGGTCATCCCCTCAGCCACCATGCCCACAACCGTTGCCACGGGGACACGCAACCCGCGAATACAGGGCACACCTCCCATTTGCTTAGGATTGATAGTAATCCTTGTAAATTTTACTTCGTTTACCTCCTGTTTGAATAGATACTTTTGTAATGCTATCGTTCCACCACTTCATTCCCCCCAAAATCTATTCGTGCGTGCTGACCTTGAACGAAGCTCAGTCTCTCTAACTACATCAGGTTTTAGAATGGCTGAGCCCTCAGCAATATCCTATGCTGACTCTATCCCTCTCAGATTCTCCTTCAACCTCCGTGGATCTCTGCGGATCGCCAAGGCCCAGCGGCCAAATTCGCCGTGATGATTTAAGGCTTGTATCCACCGCTTTGCCGCCCCTTCTTTCTGCCGATCCTGTTCCCTCTCCAAGCCTTTTACTTCCAGAATAATTTATGGCCCATAACTCTTCTCTCCCCACTTGACCTCACTCACTACCTCGTCCCTCCAACACTTCTCCCGGTGTTTTCCGCCCTCGTTCGGTTCGGTCAAAGTCCACATCGAAACTTACAATGGTCAGGTCGTATTTCTCAGCGACAGCATATTGGTAAGCATCATCAAAGTCGAGATTAAATTTTTTGGTGGCGTAGTCAAAATTGTTGCTAACGGGCCTTCTGGCTGAAGCCGATCCAGTTGATATTTTGAGTATCCACTTTGGATAGCTGGAGTGGACTTTTGCCG
>CAZVGK010000050.1:0-14684 GCA_964626665.1 uncultured Gemmatimonadota bacterium
AAGAACGATTTTTTCCAAAAAACGGCTTGACTCAACTTAGGAAATCTACAATGCCTTCCAACAGGGTTTCCCACATAGGTAGCAGAAAAGGGGATAGGCCACCTTCGCCCTCAGATAAGGTGATCTAATCGCCCAGTTGGTGACGAGTGATCGAGCCAGGGCCTTCATCTCTTGCAACAACAGAAAACAACCTCAAATCCAAGAAAAGGATTTTTTCACTTGACGGGGGGGGAGACTTTCTTTATTTTATCTCCTCCAAATTCTTACTTGAGGAGGTTTTTTTTTATGTCGAACATCTCCATCTTAGCGGCTTTCCTTGCCGGGGTAATCTCCTTTGTCTCCCCCTGCGTCCTGCCCTTAGTGCCGGCCTACATCTCCTTTATCTCAGGCATCTCCATTCAAGAGCTCATCCAGGGAGAAGATAAGAAAAGGGCGCTAAAGGGGGTTATCCTCAACTCTCTCCTCTTTGTGGCTGGTTTTTCCCTAATTTTTATCGGTTTAGGGGCATCGGCCACCCTAATTGGTCAATTTCTTCTCTCCAAGATGGATACTTTGGCCAAGATAGCGGGGGTAATCATTGCCATCTTTGGACTGCACACCGCAGGCATCTTCAAAATCGGGTTCCTCAACTATGAAAAGAGGTTTCAAGCTAAGAAGAAGATTGGCCCCCTTGGCTCCTTTTTGGTGGGGTTGGCTTTTGCCTTTGGTTGGACACCCTGCGTAGGGCCCATTTTGGCTGGCATCTTGGCCGTGGCCAGCACCCAGGAAACCATCAAACAGGGGATCTTCCTCCTCTCCAGCTACTCCCTGGGTTTGGGCATTCCCTTCATCCTTACGGGGATAGGGATAAACAGGTTCTTTATCATCTTTGGCAAGCTGAAGAAATATTTTCGCTGGGTGGAGATAATCAGCGGAGCTCTGCTGGTGATCGTTGGCGCCCTCATCTTCTTCGGCGCGTTACAGAGGCTAACGAGCGTATTTTAAAAAAGAAAGGAGAAGTTTGTATGAAAACAAGGATCGGTATCCCCCTAATAATTATCGCTTTAGCTCTCTTTACATCTTGCTCCCATCAAAAGAACCCCGGGAGCACAAAGCTTAATTTTGTCCTCCAGGATACAAATGGTAATAGCATAAGCTTGACCAACTTTCGGGGTAAGGTCATTATCCTCGATTTTTGGGACACCTGGTGTCCCCCCTGCGACAGGGAAATACCAGACTTTATCAAGCTCTATTCCCAATATAAGGATAGGGGTTTCCAGATGGTAGGAATTGCCCTGGCCAGGAAGGGGGTAGGAGCAGTTAAAGACTATATGAAGGAAAAGGGAGTGAATTATCCTGTTCTCATCGGCACCAGAGAAATCCTCAAGGCCTATGGCTGCTGCCGAGGTATACCAACAACATATACGCTGAACAAAAAGGGGGAAATTTATAAGACCTATGTCGGCTACAGACCGAAGTCGGTCTTTGAGGAGGACATAAAAACCCTCTTAAACCAGTGAACCTCCCCACCCACAAAGGGGCATCCAAAACACCCCCCTCCCCCTTGATGGGGGAGGACTAAGGAGAGGGTGAGAATTGTCTCCGATTCCCCCCTCACCCTAACCCTCTCCCACCAGGGGAGAGGGAATTATAAGGATATCATTCATCCCCGTTCACAGAACGGGGCATTCTGATAGGTTTTCGTAGAAATCACTAACGCGCAATCCGCTTCCTTCTCTGGCGACCGATGGCGAAACAAGAACCTATTTCTCAAAGAGGGAGGGGTCAATCTCGGTGTTCACCTCTAAGTTGTTTATCTTATACTGAGAAATCTGTTCTCCCTTGAAAGTTGTTATGCCCTTAAAGGGAAAGATAATCCCCTTTACCTTTCTGAAATCGGAAAAGGAGACAAGGAATTTGCCTGGGCCCATTTGAGATTCCCCATAATAGGATTGGCCGATGATCCAATAGGTTGCGGGATCGATGTAGGCTTTTAGGCTATCCACCGCGCCCAAGCTATCAGCTGGGAACTGGAAGAGAAGGGTGGAAACTTTCTTCCCCTGAAAAACCTCTGCCGGTAAAGTTTCCACATTTATCTTACCCTTTTTCCACTCCTTGAGGAGGTTGAGGCGGTTACGGGATGTCTGTCCTTTGAACTGCTCTACCTGTTGCGGAGGAAGATCCATTCTCCCCCGAGATCCTTCTGTCCAACCCCTTTCCCCATCGAAGACCTGCACCATCCGACCATAGGGAGAGCTAACCTCCTGCCTTATCTTGTTGGGGAAAATCTGGTATTGGGTGATGGATATACCCATATCCCCTTGGGGACCTTTCATAGTCACCTCTAAATCAATAACCATATCCTTTATCCCCTCAATGGCCTTCTCTCCTCCCATCGCCTTCATTAGCCTGTTGAGCATCTCCTCAGTTTTAGCTGGCTGGGGCGAGGCACCCTTCTTTTGAGTATCCCTCGCCTGTTCCTCCGCTCCCTGAGAGGAAACAGTGGAAGCCAACAGGATCAGGGACAATGTTAGCCCCCAGAAAATTCTCTTAGTCATAAAACCCTCCTTTAATAATTCACCTTTTGATTTACACCGGTATGTCCATAAAATCAAGAGCTCTTGCCAATCCTCCCTGGCCTGTGAATAGAGAGGCCATCCAATCCCCCCCGATCAAACCTTAAGCCATTAGACCTCCCTGTTTAAGACTCCCCGTAACTTATCAATGAGAAGACCTTATAACCCCGAAGTTTTTCCTTGCCTTTAAGACCGATAAGCTCTATAAGAAAGGCAACCTCCACAATGACTCCTTGCAGCTTCTCCACCAACTGACAGGTGGCCCAGGCGGTGCCACCTGTGGCCAAGAGATCATCTAAGACCAAGACCCTATCCCCGAAGCTGATGGCATCTCGATGAACTTCCAAGGCATCTTTTCCATATTCCAGTTCATACTCTGCCCTTATGGTCGGGGCGGGGAGTTTGCCTGGCTTCCTTACCGGCACAAATCCCACTCCTAACCTGTAAGCAAGGGCGCCACCCAGGATAAATCCCCGGGATTCCACCCCGACCACCAGATCTACTCTGCGGGAAGAATATTGCTCATAGAGGGCATCGATCACCCTCTTAAATGCACTTCCATCCTTTAACAGGGTCGTTATGTCCCGGAAAAGTATCCCCCTTTGGGGGAAGTCAGGGATAGCTCTGATCAGGTTCTTCCAATCCTCCATTAGCTCCTCTCTCAGAATTTTATCCTAAAATCCTTATAATCCTTCAGGCCCTCATTTCTTCTCACCACAATCCCGGTAATATTGGCCATCCGAGGGCCAACTTTTATCACCTTGATAAAATCTCCTATCATCCCCTCCTCCCCCTCCACCTCCATCTCCACCTCTCCATTAGGCAAATTCCTTACCCAACCGTAAAGCCCATACTCCCTGGCCTGGCGGTCCACAAAAAATCTGAAGCCCACCCCCTGCACCACCCCCCTCGTCAAGATGGTGACATTGGCCTTCACGGAGCCTCTTGAATTAGCTGGAAGGCTAAATCAACTGCCTCCTGGGGGGTTTGCACCTTATTGATTAAGGGGGATACATCCCAGGTGGAAAGCCCGACAACAGGACAACCAAATTTAAGGGCAAAGGAAACCTCAGCCAGGGTGCCATATCTACCGGGGAGGGCAATTAAGGCCTGAGATGACCTAACAATGATTATGTTTCTGGCCTCTCCTAAGTTGGTTACGATGGGAAGGTCAACCCAGGGATTTGCTTTTTTCACCCTGGAACCAGGCAGAATCCCCACCGTAAATCCGCCTGCTGATTTGGCCCCCCTGCAGGCTGCTTCCATCACCCCACCCAACCCCCCACAGAGCAGAATCCCCCCTCTCTCCGCTATCCCCTTACCTATCTCCTCCGCTATCTCGGCCACTTCAGAGGTGCACTTAGCCCCCCCCACAACCCCTACCCTCGGTTTAATAATCAAACACCCCCCCAACAGACAATCTGAGAGCCATAGGGCTCCAAGCCCTAAAGTCTTGGGTAAATGTGGATTAAGCAAATGTCGCAGATTAACATGGTGCGGCAACCAAACAACAGCCTCGGATTACACGGAATCCCTGGAACACAAATGACACGAATAAACGAATCCGCACGAATGGATAAGAAAACACATATTCGCCATAGAATCTCTTGTTGAGGTGGCAGAACCCCGATTCTGCCACCACCTCCCTGAGCTTTCTTCTACCCGGCTTTAGCCGGGGTTGCGTGGGCTTTAGCCCGTTTGGAGTGCTGTGACAGGGTCACAGCATACGTCAACAGGAGTTACCACACTCCATATAGGACCTAAAGGCCCTGAACCCGCACTAAAGTGCGGTAGAGGTTGGCTGCTCAAGCATACCTGAAAAACTTTGTCAAGAAAAGAAGATCTGGCAAGTTTGTAGTACAGGGCCACCCAGAGATTAATTCTCCTTCCATTTACCAATTTCTATTTTCAGTCAATACGGGGTAGGTCGTTATGCACTAAAATTAACCAAACTTAAATAATCGGGGCGACTGGATTTGAACCAGCGGCTTCCACGTCCCGAACGTGGCGCTCTGCCGAGCTGAGCTACGCCCCGATCTGAAATTAACCGACTCCAGCGGGCCTTTTTGACAGGATAACAGGATTTACAGGATTTTCCTATACAAAAATGGAAATACTTTTAAACGAAGCCCCCTTCGGTGGCTAATCCTCCAATAGAAGCTCACGGACCCTCTGGCGTTTGTCTTCCCCTAACTGCCAATCTCTAACACATAAGCCCTCAAAAGATGTTTATCACTCCCAAAGAGGTTAAAGTAACCACCCCCCCGGCCAGAAGGATCCCCCCTATTATGGCGGGAAGGGCATACCAGAACCTGATGCCAAAGAGAAAGGCGGCCACCGTCCCCGTCCAAGCGCCGGTAACAGGAAGTGGTATAGCCACAAAAAGGACCAACCCCAGGGCTTCATATCTTTCCACTACCCCACTCCTGCGGCGAGTGCGGGCAAAGAGCCATTGAAAAAACCGGCGGAATATGGAAAATTTCCTCATCAACCAATTGGACACCGGATCCAGAAAAAGGAGCAGGGGAATAACCGGAAAAAAGTTTCCTAAACAAGAGAAGAGATATGCCTTCTCCCAACTCAAACCGCCAAAAGTGAGGGCCCAGGGAATGGCTCCCCTCAACTCTGATATGGGCGCCATAGCGATAAGTATTGTATAAAGCTCCTTGGAGACCCCAGACATCACCCCTGCCAACCTTCCTCCCCCACCAAGGGGACAAAGCTACAACCGCATATATCATTAACAAACACCTTTCCCTCACTCTTCTCCAAGACCTGCAAAATCTGATGGTCCCTTTCCCCCACGGGAATCACCATTAAGCCATTATCACTTAGCTGTTCGATGAGAGAAGGCGGGATGCGCGGAGCAGAAGCAGTTACCAATATGCGATCATAAGGGGAAAACTGGCTCCACCCTTTGCTCCCATCCCCTACTCTGATCACCATGTTTTCATAGCCAAGATCTGAAAGTATTCCCTTAGCCCTTTGAACCAAACCAAGTTCCCTCTCCACCGAGAAGATGTGGGAGGAAAACTGGGCCAGTATGGCTGTTTGATACCCCGATCCTGTCCCTATTTCCAATATCTTCTCCCCACCATTTAGCTTAAGGCTCTCGGTCATTAGGGCCACCATATAGGGTTGAGAGATAGTCTCTCCCTCCCCAATGGGTAGAGGATAATCGCTATAGGCCTGAGGCCAAAGGGCGGGGTCCACAAATCGATGACGGGGAACCCTGCTCATAGCATCTAAAACCCTTTGGTCTCTAATGCCGGAAAGCTGGGTGGAAACCATCCTCTGACGAGCAATCAGGAAGTCCAAAGCTTTAGTTTAGAGCCGAAATCCCAGTCTCCAATCTCCGGAATTGCTGGATAATTAGTCAGGTCCAGATGGAGAGGGGTAATGGATATTTTCCCTTCTTTCACGGCCTTTATGTCCGTATCATCCTTCCTATCCCAGACGGGGTATTCCTCCCCAATCAAATAGAGGGAATTGCTTCCCTTGGTTTTCTCTATATTAAGCCCTCTCATCCTCTTCCTTCCCAATCTGGTCACCTGAACCCCTTTGATCTCCTCAGGGGGAAGACCAGGGAAATTTATGTTCAAGATGGTATGGGGGGGGAGACCCTTCTCCAAACAAAGCTCACAGATATGACGGGAGAAGGAGGCGGGATAGGCCAGATCCTGGGGCCTCCGCTGAGCTATGGAGAAAGCCAGAGATGAAATTCCAAAAAGCATCCCCTCCAAGGCGGCGGCCACCGTCCCCGAATAGGAGACATCATCACCCACATTGGCCCCATGGTTAATCCCGGAGACCACTAAGGCCGGCCTCTCATCTAAGAGTTTTTCTACCCCTAAGGTGATGCAATCGGTGGGGGTTCCCTCTACCACCCAGGTATCTTTTCCCCTCTTCTCCACCTCGATGGGGGATTGAATGGTAAGGGAGTGGGAAGAGGCGCTCTGCTCTTTCAAGGGGGCTATCACCACTGTTCGGGCCAGCTTCTCCAGCTCCCCACGCAGGGCAGACAGCCCCTCTGCCTCCACCCCATCATCGTTCGTTAAAAGGATAAGCATTTGCGTATATAAAAGTATGCTCTAAAACACGAATTACACCAATGGGCAAATATCACGAATTTTGACGGATTCATCTGAGTAACCTGGACCTAATTTGTTATAAACCTCAAAAAATGTTTCTATTATCTCCAACAACAGACCTCTATGAATAAATTTCCTTCCCCATTCGTGAAATTTGTATATTCGTGCTATTCGTGTTCATAAAAACTTTATCTCTGCTATCTTACCAGAAAAGGGCTCTAAAGGTCAAGGCCATAAAGCGAAGGGTATCCAGGATTGGGCTAATCAGAGACTCTTTACCTTGATAGAGAGTGCTCACCGGCACCTGGCCTATTCTAAAACCTGCCTTCGCTCCCTTAATAAGAAGTTCAGACTCAGTTTGGAAATGGGAAGTGGTCAATCTGATATTTTGCAGAATTTCCCTTCTAATAAGCCTATAGCCGGACTGGCTATCCTCCACTTTGGTGTGGGTGAGGGCAGAAACAACCGCTGAAGTTAGCCTGTTGCTCAACACCCTGGGCCAGGGCATACCTCTCCGATCTTTCATCCGGGAGCCGATGACCAAATCTGCCTGATTGGCTTCAGCTAAGAAAAGGGGGATGAATGAGGGGTTATGCTGGCCATCGGCATCCAGAGTAATCACCCCATCATACCCGGATTTGAGGGCATAATTAAATCCCGTGCGCAGAGCCTTCCCTTTCCCCAAATTCTTGGGATGTTTGATAACTTTAGCCCCCAAACTCTTGGCGATTTCCGCCGTGCCATCTTGGGAACCATCATCTACCACAACTATACCGAAATCTCTCCCCTTTAATTGAGAAATGAGGGGACCGATGGTGGCCTGAGCATTACAGGCCGGTATAAGCACGGCTAACCTCAAACCGAACTTGCCACTTTCGGCGGAACTTTCCTGACAGGATAACAGGATTTACAGGATCTTTGCTTAGCTTGATCATCCTGTTTATCCCGTATATTAAAAGAGGAATTTTTCCTGCTAAGGATGGGCCGGAACTTGTCCCGACCTGCCTTAGCTTGTCGGAGGGTCTGTCTGCCTTCCTCGGACTCCGGTAGATCGGAATCCCTGTAATAAATAACCCTCACCAATCCGAGATGTTACCTCCAAATTTACGATTAGATCGAACTAACAGAACTTACACGACTTTTATTTATCCTGTCCATCTTGTCAATCCTTTCTAAAATGGAAATTCCTAAATTCTTTAATTAAAAAAGAGCAGGTTAACTGCTCCAAATGGTCGGGGCGACTGGATTTGAACCAGCGACCACTAGCCCCCCATGCTAGTGCGCTACCGGACTGCGCTACGCCCCGACCAAACCTCAATATATTGCTTTGGGAGGAACCTGTCAAGTAAAAATCCCCCTTTGCCTAAGCTCCATTAAACTACCCCTCTTAAAATCCAAAGTCAAGCCCAAAATTGGCTTGTGGCTGAGAATCCCAGGTAATGCTCCTCTCCCTGGTTCACCGCCAATCCTAAAAAAGGCCTTGACAGGGCCCAAAGATTCTCCTACTTTACCTTTTGGGCGCCTGTAGCTCAGTTGGATAGAGCAGCTGCCTTCTAAGCAGCGGGTCGGGGGTTCGAATCCCTCCAGGCGTGCTGAAGATGGTGAGCGTAGCTCAGTTGGATAGAGCACCAGGTTGTGGCCCTGGTGGTCGGGGGTTCGAGTCCCCTCGCTCACCCCTATTTTGTGTCCCCATCGTCTAGGCGGACTAGGACACTGGCCTTTCACGCCGGCAACAGGGGTTCGAATCCCCTTGGGGACACTGGCTTGAGCGCTCAACCCTTTTGGCTGAGATGCCAGAGGGTTTTCTATATGGATGAGATAGAGAATAGTAGCAAATGAGCTGTTTTGTAGTTTCTAAAATGTAAAGGGGTCAACCAGAAGGCTGGCCCCTTTGCATTTGGAATGAACCCTCTCCCTACTTCAGAAGCACCACCTTACGGGTCTGGGTGAAACCAGTTGCCTTCATCCGACAGAGATAGATGCCACTGGAGAGGGGTTCCCCATAGCTATCACACCCATCCCAACTAACCTCATACCTGCCTGCCCCCTGCTGCCCATCTACCAACGTCCGCACCAACTGCCCCTCTATGTTGTAGATCCTCAAGCTGACCGCTGATTGCTGACTGCTGATAGCTGGCAACTGATAGCAGATGAGGGTGGTAGAGTTGAAGGGATTGGGATAGTTCTGGGAGAGGCTGAAAGCCTCCGGCAAATGAGCCAAGTCCCTGTTTCCCTCTACGCCAACTCTACCGTCCGAAAATGTAGGAATGTATTTAATCCCATTTGAGACAAAGAAATTGTCATCCTCACCCCAGAAAATTATGTTGGTATCAGCTCCATATCCGAAGCTGGCGGGGACAAATCTAAGGATATATACTGGATTAGGTGAAAAAGTTACAGCATAACCAGGTTCAGGTTGATGTTTTTCAACGAAGAAGCTACTGTCTGTAATAACTATTGAATCAGTCCATCCGAAGCTGGAATCAGGCCATTCTGGTCCCTGAGACCAATCGATTAGAGTAAGTTTTGAAGGGTCCCAGTATATCAAGTTTCCGAAATGAGTAACCTCTCTGGTGGTATCCTGGAAGATGAAGGTAACTGGTACACTAACTGTATCCTCAATAGGAAATTGGGGCATTTCGAATTCGAAAGTGACGGTACTGTCGAGCTTGCCCTTAGTCTCTGCCAAGGAAGATGAAAAAGGTACAAAGATGGCGATGACAAAGACAATCGCCAGGCTCCTCAGCACGAAATTAAACATTTTATGGATGAACATTTGATTCCCTCCTTGTGTTTAGTTTCGGACCAAGAAACGAATCTCACTGGCACCCTTCTGTTTCGGGTAGCAGTGATATTCCATTGGAAAGGAGAGCAATTCGTGAGTTCCTCCTATCCCTTTCCAGATTACCTGAGCAAGTCCATCTTCTGGGTCTGAGTGAAGTTGCCTGCCTTCATCCGGCATAGATAGATGCCACTGGCCATACCACTGGCATCCCAGGTGACTCTGTGATAACCAGCTCCCTGTCTCTGATCCACCAATGTTACCACCTTCTCCCCTGCGATGTTATAAACCTCCAGGCTCACCTGACAACCAACAGGGAGGCTATAGCTTATCCTGGTCTCTGGATTGAAGGGATTGGGATAGTTCTGGAATAGAGAGTATTGAATTGGCCTCTCAAGATGTTCTTGATCCGAAGGTATCCCTACAACAATTGCACCATCAACCAATTTAGGTATGTAATTGACCCCAGGTTCACAGGAATCATAAAAGTTCAAATCGCCAGCAGAGAAGCTTATCGAGATAGAATGTCCGTAGCCAAAGCAGAGAGGAATTAGCCTGAGAAAATACACTGGTTCAGAAGTAAATGTCGTACAGTTACCATAGCTCTGCACTTGGACACAGTTAGAGTCAATAAGTTCAACCTCCAAAGAATCCCAAGGTAACCCAGGGCCAGAAACTACAGTGACATAGCTGACCTCATCAGGATTCCAGGTTATCCGATTTGTAAAGCCCACCAGTGTGCTGTCGGTGAGGAACTTAACAGGAACTTCTACTGTGTCTTCAAGTGGGGATCCCTCAACCTGACCAATTTCGAAAGTACTAAAAGAATCAGGATAGGTACTTTTGGTTCCCACGGGCTCTGCCAAGGAGAATGAAAAGGGCACAAAGATGGCGATGATAAAGACAATCGCCAGGCTCCTCAGCACGAGATTAAATACTTTATGGGTGAACATTTGATTCCCTCCTTGTGGGTGGTTTTTGGTTAAAGAGTAAAGATGAATTCCATCCCGGAGTTCTAATCTAAGGGGTAGTGGGATTCAATTTGAAATAAGAACAATTGAAGTCGTCCTCTTTCTTTTCAAACTACGACTATCGCAGAAGCACCATCTTTCTGGTCTGGTTAAAGCTACCCGCGCTTATCCTGTAAAGATAGATTCCACTGGCCATACCACTGGCATCCCAGGTGACTCTGTGATAACCAGCTCCCTGCCTCTGATTCACCAATGTTGCCACCCTCTCCCCGGTAATGTTATAAACCTCCAAGCTCACCTGACAACCAACAGGGAGGCTATAGCTTATCCTGGTCTTCGGGTTGAAGGGGTTGGGATAGTTAGGAAAGAGAGTAAACTTTTCTGGAGGAGTAACCGAGGCTCTCTGGATACGCTCATAGTAGCCGGAGGAAATAAGCACAAAGTCTCTCTTCATCCCCTCCTCAGGGGCACCATCGGCGGGGAAGAGAAGATCAATCCTCTCCCCTGGCTGCAGATTAACCATCCTCTTATCTTGATCCCTCAAAAGGGAGGTTATATCACCAAGCCTGGAGTGAGTAGCAGTGGAGAGATCTATCTTGTTACCAGGCAGGGGAGTAAAATCAGCTATGTAACATCCGATCATATCTGCAGTGTAGGAAGAATTATAGGCCAGCTTAATAGTTACCTTCTCACCTGGTGATGCATCGCTAAGGTCTATGACAATAGCACCTTCATAGGGATTTGCCCTGGGGAATATCTCTCTAATTGAAGAACTACCCTCTCCTATGATAGTTATCTTTTCTCCCATGGATGAAGGAAGAGCCTTGTCGACTACCCCTCCCTTTATCATATACTTCGGTAGATCCTCTAAGCTCAGTTGGCAATTGCCAGATCCAGGAATATCAGATGGGAGATAATATTCCAAAAGCAGATACCCAGAACCATTGGAGGTAAAATAGAGACCATCCTCTTCTTTTAACTCCTCCAGGTGATCATTACCTTTATCATCAGTGCAGCCAATCAAGGGTAATTTCTGCTTATACTCATAGAGACCCCCATCTTCTCCTATGGCCACTTTAGTTCCATACGGATGGTCTGCCTCTATCAACTGGAAGCTATTCAGGAATGATCTCTCCTTTTCAAATTCCCTGATCTGTAGATGGTAGAAGCCATTTTCTCCCACTAAGGGCTGATTGAGGAGGTAATAGTCTATAACCTCCTTTTCTCCTCTGGTTTTGTCCTCTGAGGCAGGGAGGATGGTGTTGTCCTCAACAAAATCGTCTCCATCCCAGGTATAGACATAAGGACAACCGTGCTCTGGCCGCTGGATGGTCAGGTAGCCCCGTTCAAATTGTAAGTGAACTGGAATAAGGGTACTATCACAGCAATAACCCCAGGGATTCATCTCGGAGTCGGAGAGGGGTCTAAGTTCAAACTTTACTCTTGTAGTATGATAAATATGTTTTCTAATCTCCCACTCAGGGGTCCACATAGTCTTCCAACTGGAATCAGGGATCAACCAGAAGTAGCAAGGGCAAGGTGGCCGGCAGAAAGCTCCAGTTGCCCGGCCATTAGGGTAGTCTGGCGGTCCCCCAAATATGGGTGAGTAGGTATAAAGTTCAACTCCCCACCTGCTTAGCGGTGCCTCGGGAACATCGGGGGTAATATCCTTCATCCCCACAGGTATCTTTACAATGTCCCCGGGCAAGTGCTTGGTAGTGGTTACATCTCCAACTTTAACCAAAATCCGATAGTTTGTATCGCATTCCCCACCAGAGGCAGCCAGGGCCAGGGTGAAAGCCCCTATGCTGAAGGCAAAGGCCAAAAGGCTGACCACAGTTAATCTTACACCTTTTGAAGAAGCCATCTTATCCTCCTTAATCTAAAGGTTTCTATTTACTTCAAAAGCACCATCTTCTGGGTCTTGGTGAAGCCTCCGGCCTTCATCCGGCAAAGATAGATTCCACTGGAGAGGGGCTCCCCACGGCTGTCACACCCATCCCAAGTAACCTCATACCTACCTGTCCCCTGTTCCCCATCTACCAAAACCCGCACCAACTGCCCCTCTATGTTGTAAATCTTCAAGCTGACCGCTGATTGCTGATTGCTGATAGCTGGCAACTGGTAACGGATGAGGGTAGTGGAGTTGAAAGGGTTGGGATAATTGGGCAACAGAGCAAATAAACGAGGAAGCTTGGATGATTCTTCGCCCTTAACCCCTACCGGAGTTCCACTTGCTATGTTGGATATCCCCGACCAGTTGGGCACCTCATCCGCAGCCTTCAGGGCAAAATAGTAGGTTGAGTGCGGGGTGAGCCCCTCTACCTTAAACTGCTGCCCTGTCCCCGCCGGCACTGGAGCTGGCTCATCGGCCACCGTATCTGCCCCCTCCCACCAGGCAGTGGTATCTGTCCCTACTGGATTAGTTGAATAGCGAATGTCATATCTGTGGGCTGTCCCCTGATTGCCATCATTTCCCGGCGCCGTCCAGGTGAGGGAGACATAATCACTCCCCTCATATCCAACCGAAAGATCGATTACCTTAAAAGGAGGTAGATCATCCTCTACAAGCTGAGCATAAGAGTATATTCTTCCCTGAACAGAATCACAGGATGAAAAGATGAAAAAGCTACTACTACCATTTAGCTCTACATCTGAAGACTTATTGCCGGAATATTGGGGGATAAAGATAAGCGTATAAAGCTTGTAGGTGTTTAGTAAGGATGATGAGCAGGTGTCCGGAGATACCTCTGGGATAAACCCTAAGTATTGAACCTCAATCGTGTTCCCATAAACGGAACTTGTTAATGAGTCGGGGGCGAGTCTGTCGGTTTCTAATCTGACAAACTGGAACTTAACTGGTTCATATGTCATAAAGTGGTGGAAACCTTTATAAAATGGGTTCTCCGAATGTATGCGAAAGGTTACCCTAAAAGTATCTGTGGCATGGCCATAGATCGGTGCTAGCTCAGGAGTGAGAGGAGGATCAGGGGGAATACAGGTGTCAGCATCAGATGGACTTAGAAGGACACCAGGATTCAAGTATTTCATAAACATAGAACCAGCTTTGAGAGAATCTGTACATGGTTCGTAAGCACCCCCAACTCTATCAACGTAATCATTCTTCCATATAATATTTTTGAATCTCACAGGAGCCTTTTTATCACTTCCAAAACATTTGGGTTGGAAATGGAGGTAGTAGACCGGATCCCCAGAAAAACTGGCTAACTCAAGGGAATCTGAGTAATTACCTCTTATAGCGAGCGCGGTGTCACCCTCTGTTGTATCTTTCCATGACCAATTTTCCGGGAAAGCTGGACCTTTACTCCATCCCATATAGGTAAGCTCACCGCTGTCCCAAACAAACGTGGTGTAGAGATTCTGTATACTACTGGTGTCTACTCCTCCAGATGCGTCGTAACGGAGGAAAGTTACAGGAACAGAGTCGACTACTCCTGGTATAACTTCCACAGAGTCGATTTTAAATACGCAACTCAGATCTTCCTCTCCTTTGCTTCCTCCGGGAGAAGCAGCCAAGGCCAGGGTGAAAGATCCCAGGCTGAGAGCAAGGGCCAATAGGCTGGCTACCACTAATTTTACAACTTTTGAAGAAACCATCTCAACCTCCTTGATCTAAAGGTTTCTACTCCTTGACTTACTTCAAAAGCACAATCTTACGGGTCTGGGTGAAACCACCTGCCTTCATCCGGCAAAGATAGATCCCACTGGAGAGGGGCTCCCCACGGCTGTCACACCCATCCCAAGTAACCTCATACCTACCTGCCCCCTGTTCCCCATCTACCAAAACCCGCACCAACTGCCCCTCTATGTTGTAGACCTTCAAGCTGACCGCTGATTGCTGACTGCTGATAGCTGGTAGGTGGTAGCGGATGAGGGTGGTGGAATTGAAGGGATTGGGATAGTTGGGGAAGAGAGTAAACTTTTCTGGAGGAGTAACTGAGGCTTTCTGGATATGTTCATAGTTGCCGGAGGAAAGAAGCACAAAGTTCCTCTTCATCCCCTTTTCAGGAACACCATCGGCGGGGAAGAAAAGATCAATCCTCTCACCTGGCTGCAGATCAACCATTTCCTTATCTTGATCCCTCAAAAGGAAGGTTATATCACCAAGCCTGGAGTGAGTGGCAGTGGAAAGATCTATCTTGTTACCAGGCAGAGGAGTAAAATCAGCTATGTAACATCCGATCATATCTGCAGTGTAGGAAGAATTATAGCCCGACTTCCGCAGTAAAAAGGCTAAGTGGTTGTAAATTATGACTTAGATTTT
>CAZVGK010000051.1:0-9904 GCA_964626665.1 uncultured Gemmatimonadota bacterium
CTTAGCCCATGCAGCGTAATAATACGTCACCGAACTTATGAAATAGAGCACTTAGCCTTTATCGCCCCAGCCAAAAGGGGAAGCATAATCTCATGGTGGCCGATGAAGGAGAAACCCCTTCCGCCCAGGCTGTGTGGCCTCTCCACCACATTCCTCAGGGGACGATAGAGGGGATACATATCGAAGTTGGCAGTGGTAAAGTCAGTAACCCGATAACCTAAGTTACGGACCAAGTTTAAACCCTTGAGAAAAACCTCAGGAAGGATAACCGCTGAGCCGAAATTCACCACCACCCCTCCTTGTAGAGAGGCCAGCATCTGAGAGAAGATCCTAAAGTCTCTCAGGCTGGCCTTCCCAATTATCTCCCCCTGGGATGAAGGGTGCTGGTGGATGATATCAGCCCCCAAGGCTACATGAACGGTAAAGGGTATCCTCAACCTGTGGGCGGCGGAGAAGAGGCTATATTTTCGATAGGGGGCATTGAGTTCCCCCATCTTTTCTCCAATGGCCTCCCCAAAGCCCAATTCCCTCTCCTCTCCCTTCTTTAGGGCCTCATTGATCCGGCTGCCTGTCTCCTCACACATCCCAAATGATCCATCCTCAAGGCCCCTTCCCACATCCTCTGAGGTGGAACCCCAGAGGGCGATCTCCATATCGTGGATAACGCCTGCTCCATTAGTGGCCAATCCGGTGATGATCCTCCTCTCCATCAGATCAATCAAAATTGGGGATAGGCCGCACTTTATGAGATGGGCCCCCATCATAAAGATCACCGGCCTTCCCTTTTGATGAGCCCTGAGGATTAAATCCACAAACTCTCCCAACTCCTTGGCCTTGAGGATGCGGGGAAGACTATCCAAGAAGAAAGCAAAATCATCCCCTGGAGAATAGCCTTGAGCGAAATCATCTACCCTCACCTTCCTCTCCTTTAAGGAGAAAGGGTAAAGTTTTGCCTTACTGAGGTCTATCTCCTTGAATTCCGACATCCTCCCCTCCTATGGGGACAAAAAACCTCCCTGGCCTAAACCTGACCAGCTCCGCGCTAATGGAGCCAATGATCACCTTGGATTTCATCAAAACGGGCATCTTTCGCCGATCATCGGTAAGCCAGATGAGGAGTTTTCCCTTGTGCTTGAAGATACCCGTTCCCTCTTTAAGCTTGGGCTCTATCACCAGGCAATCGAAGACCCCTGCTCCGACCTTAATCCTCTCTCTATTGAGAACTCTCACCTCCAACAGATAGTTCTTCCCGTCCGCATGGCTACTTACCTGAAGGGGCTTATCTACCTCTATTGGCTGGGTTCGCACCCAATAGAGGGCGGAGAGGACATCCTGCACAAAGGGGTCCACCTCAATGGTGTCTTTTTCTTCATTGAAGGCTAAGTGTTTCTCCTGATCAAAGTCGGTAAACCTATCGGCCCGATAGCTTCCCTCCCGCAGATGTTTCTCAAACCGCCAGGGGAAGATCCCCCTCTTATCTAAGACTGAAACCACTCGATCCTGCACCCGAAAGAAGAGGGAAAAAACCCGATTGGACCAGGCCTCGGAGGTAAGTTGGTAGCAGATATGGTCCTGATAGATGAAGGGACCTTCTACCCTCATCTGAACCATTCCCGCATTTATTGGCCCATAGCTAAGTTTAAATTCCAGTATCTCCCCGGCCCCAAAGGCATAATTCTCTACCTCCCTCCCTACAGAACCTTCACCATAGGCGATAGTAAGGTTAAGGAAAAAGAGAAGGAGAAAGGCCCCCTTTTTCATCCCTTAAGCACCTTCTGATAGACCTCTTCCGTCTTTCTCACCGTTTCCTGAATCCCAAATTTGCGAACCATAATCTTCCCCTGAGTGGAGAACCTCTGGGCCAGCTCCCTATCTATTAACAGTCTCTTAATGGCCCTGGCCAAGGCCTCAGCATCCCGTGGAGGGACAAGCCAACCATTAACCCCATCCTCAACTATCTCCGGTATTCCCCCTGTGCGGGTGGCCACTAGAGGAACCCCATAGAACATAGCCTCCAAAAGGGAGGTGCACAAACCTTCCAAGTAGGAGGAGAGGACGAAGAGGTCCAGGGCAGCATAGAGGGAGGCCATATCCCTTTGAAACCCGGTCAGGATGACTTTTCCCTCCAGGTTTAAATCCCTGATTTCCCTCCTCAACTCTCCCGCAAGCTCCCCCTCACCGACAAGGACAAACCTCACCTTGGGGAACTTACTGAGCACCTCTTGCGCCGCTTGCAGAAGATAGGTCTGAGCCTTATGTGGCGCCAAGGAGGCGACATTTCCCACCAGGAAACCATCTGGTCCTATGCTCAACTTCCTTCTCCACCTATCCCCATCACCAATTTGGAGATGGGCCAGATCAAGGCCGCTATAGACCACCTCCACCCTCTGCGGTTCCACCCCATCCTCAATGAGCACATCCCTGATGCGCCGGGAAACGGCCAGATACCTCTTCACCCCAGAACCGTATTTAAAGCCCTTAAAAGGTGTTCTTCTCAAGTGGAAGTCTACTCGGCGGGAGACCACCAGCTTCGGCCCTGGGGAGAGCATGGCAGCCAGCAAACCAAGGGTGTGGGCATGGGAGGTGTGCAGGTGCAGGATGTGTGGCTTAAACCCGCTAATCAATCTGCTCAGCTTGAGCAGAGCCCAAAGGTCACCCTCCCCCCTCATTCTTAATGGATAAACCACAAGGCCTGCACCTCTCGCCCTTTCGGCCAGTAAGCTCCCTGGCTGGGCCACTATGCCTACCTGGTGTCCCCTTGACTGCAACCCCTGGGAGAGGAGGAGAACCTGGGCTTCGCCCCCCCTCCAGGTAGAAGCTGTATCTACATGGAGCACCCGCAAGCGATCACCGAGGCACCCTTCCCTTTTCAAAGAGCTTGGCATAGCCTAAGAAGCTATAATAGGCACCAAAGCAAGAGATGATCAGACCCCTCATCCCCTCTAAGAACCCAAACCTGAGAAAGAACATCTTGAGGAACTTAAAGAATGGCCTGAAAAGGAGATCCCAGAAGTGAGGTCTCTTCCCCTGATGATAGAGGTCCTCGGCCTTGAGGGTCGAGTAATTATCCAGCCTCTGAAGATGTGAGGAGAGATCGGGATAAGGGTAATGGAGGATCTCCCCCTTTAACCTTTCCACCCTTCCCTGCACCTTCACCTTCTCATGGATCATCCCTCCCTCCCATTTTCCCTCCTTCCGATCAAAGAGCCGCAACTGATAGTTAGGATACCAGCCACAATGATTAACCCAGCCACCAAGGTAGAAGGATTTCCGGGGGATCTCAAAGCCGCGACATTCACCTATCCCCTTGGTTTTCAAAGCCTCTATCTCCTCCCTGAGCCGGGGAGAGATGACCTCATCAGCATCCAGGAATAGAACCCATTGGTGCTGCGCCTGCTGCAAGGCCCAGTTCCTCTGGGCCACAAACCCCCCCCAGGGCTGGGAATAGACCCTCTGGGTATATTCCTTAGCAGTCTGGACGGTTCCATCCTGGCTTTCCGCATCAACCAGAATGACCTCATCAGCCCAGCTAAGGCTTTCTAAACAGCGACGGATGTTTTTCTCCTCATTGTGGGCAATCACCAGGGCACTTACCTTGACCATAAGGCCAACTCCCTGATTCGAGGGTAAACCCTCTCCAGCTCTTCCTTGATCATCTGGAGAACCTTCCGATAGAGAGCTAAATCCCCCCCAATTGGGTCTGGGATATCCCCTCCCGGGCCAGCAGCAAAATCCCTAAGCAGGTAGAGGTTCTCCCCGGTAAAACCCATCTCCCTAATGAACTCCAGATGCTCCAATTCCATAACCAAGATCAGATCGGCCTCCTCCAAAAGCCTCCAGGTAAGGGGTTGGGAACGGTGATCGGAGATGGCTATGCCCATCTCCTCCATTACCCTTGCCGCATTTTCAGAGGGAGGAAGGCCCGGCATCGCTCCTGTTCCGGCCGATACAACCCTCACCCCATCTGGAGCGGTGAACTCCTGCAGAAGGCCAGCAGCCATTGGGCTGCGACACATATTCCCGGTGCAGACCAAAAGAACGGTAAAGGGAGGCCGCTTTAGCTTTAGACCCAAGACCTCCTCTATCTTCTGTGCCTCTACTCTCCCCTTTCTCAGCAATTTAACCTCGGGCCCGGTGAGGTCTAAAACGGTGGAGGGAGGGCCCTCCTGCAAGGGACCAGCATCAAGAAATAGGTCCACCTTCCCTTTGAAAACGGAATATACTTGCCGGGGGTCTCGTAAGGGGGGAGAACCGGAGAGGTTAGCGCTGGTAGCGGTAAGGGGAACCTCCAACTCTCGAAGGAGAGAGGAAACCAAAGGTGAGGATGAGATCCTTAAACCTACCCCTCCCGAAGGGTTCACCACTATCTTCGGAACCAAAAGGCTAGCCTGGAGGACAAGGGTAAGGGGACCTGGCCAAAAGACCTCCATTAGTTTCTCCCCTAACGGCGGAATCTTCTCCACCAGGGAGGAGAGCTGACCTCTATCTCTCACCAACAGGGAGATAGGCCGGCGGCTGTCCCTTTTCTTTACCTCATATACCCTTCTTATCGCCTGCGGATTAAGGCCATCAGCGCCCAAACCATATAAGGTCTCTGTGGGGAGGGAGATAACCCCCCCCTCCTTAATCACCCCCGCGGCCTGATCCAAGGCCCGTGATGAAGGGGAAAGGGGATCTATCTCTAACTTTTTACTCCGCACCTCGGCTGACCGGCACCCGCACCACCCAGGGATGAGGGAAACCGGCCTGGGAGACCTTCTGGAGAAGCAGCTTGGCCTCCTCCTCGGTGGAACAGTCTCCTACCCTCACCTTATACAGGGGGGATTCATACTGGATGTATACCCTTTCCTCGATCTTCTCCCTAACCTTTTGCGCGAACTCCTCCGCCTGATCCAGGTAGGTTGTGGCAAAGACCTGCACCCTGTAACGGGCAACCCTTCCTTCCTCCTCCCTGATTACCCCTTCTACCCCCCTCTTCCCCGTCTCCTTCTGCCCCGGCTGGGGCTTAACCACCAGATAGGAGGAATCCTCTAAGCTGAGGGGATCGAACTTTTTCTCACCTGCGGTGCGCGGGTCCTTAACCCTCTCCCCCTCTGAAGGAGGAAGACATCCCCCCACAAGAAGGATGAGGAAAACAGTTAACAGTAACTTAAACATCTTTGGCCCCATCTGCTTATAAATTTTGGCCACAAAAGCCTTTAACCCGATCAATCCATAACATCAAATCCTAAATGGCCAAAGCCGTAGGAACTCCGATCTATCGGAGTCCGTAGGGGTGAGACATAAATGTCTGTCCCTACAAAACAAATATATAATCATAATTTTGAAAGTGTTACGCCAATTTGTTATCAGCTAATGAATAATTCGGGCCATACCCATCTTAGGCTAAAGCTTCTCTCCCAATGCCCTCAAATTTGCGGTCGTAAGCCTTGCTTTTGGCCCCTATAACCTTTATTGTAACTTTGATCTCCTGAACACTCTTTTCCAAAGTCTCCAGCCGGTGGTCAACCTCATCAAACCTTTGGGCCAGATCTTTCTTCATCTTATCGAAGCGCTTATCTATCTGCTCAAAGCGCCTGTCAATTTCATCGAACCGTGCTTTGTTCTCCTGGCCAAACTTCTGGAGAGTCTCATAGATTATCTTCAGAGTATACTCTTCTTCCATTTGAACCTACCTCCTGACTTTGTAATAGTCCACCACGGAATCCAGGACAATGATCAATTAACAATTAGCAAGTTAAAAGGAGATAAAGCCTGAAGATCCAGAGAAAGGTGTCGTTTTCCAATTATAATTGGTCATTGTCCATTGACCACTTTTCAGCCTGTCCGTGGTTATCAGTGGTAAACCGTTATGGGCTATATAAAATCTTTGAATTTTCCCTCCTCCTTCATCTTTTCCACCAATTTTTTGACCTCCTGTGCCTTGGTCTTGTGGGCAACCAAAACCCTCTTGGCTGTCTTGATAATGATCAGATCAGAGACCCCCAAAGCGGCAAGGACACCATCCTGATCGCCAATGAGCAGGGAGTCAAAGGTATCCAAAGCAAGGACATTCCCCAACTTTATGTTGTTGTCCCCATCCTTTTGATAGACCTTGTCTAACGATGTCCAGGAACCTATATCCTCCCAGAAGAACTCCCCCCTGACCACTAAGACATTATCGGCCTTTTCCATTACCGCGTGATCGATGGAGATGGGCTCAAATGCCGCGTAGGCCTCATCCAAGGCCCCTTGCTTTGTCGAGGAAACCGCATGAGAGAGCGTCTCATAGATTTTGGGCTGGAAACGCTGGAGCGCGGAGAGGATGGCGGAAACCCTCCAGACGAACATCCCGCTATTCCAAGCATAGACGTCCTTCTGGTAATAAAATTCTTGGGCGGTAAGCCCATCAGGCTTCTCCTTGAACCTTACCACCTTGTATACACGAACCCCCTCACCCCCCTCCAAGAGCTCCCCCACCTGGATATAGCCGTAACCGGTCTCCGCCCTGGTGGGATTTATGCCAAAGGTAAGCAACCAATCGCCCTTCTCAGCTCTTTCCACGGCCACCGCTACCGCCCGGAGAAAGTTGGCCTGAGGTTTGATCAGATGATCGGTGGAGAGGACAATCATTATCCCCTGTGGATCATTTAGGGAAAGACCAGCCAACCCAATTGCCGCGGCGGTGTTGCGGCCAAAGGGCTCCACGATTAGGTTTCCTTCCTTTAGTTGGCCTATCCCCTTCAGGATATGTGGGGCTAAGTCCTTAGTGGTAACAACCTTTATCCTCTCTAAGGGGACCAGAGGGGTTATCCTCTCTATGGTCTCCTCCAACATAGTCTTGTCCCTGACCAGCGGCAGGAGTTGTTTGGGCTTCTCCTTTGTGCTCCAGGGCCAGAACCTTTCCCCTCTCCCCCCGGCCAAGATGATTGCATAAAGATTCTCTGCCATTGGAGTAACTATAAAAAAGAAAGCCTGCCCTGTCAAGCAAAATCGGAGGTAGCATTGATCGAAAACCCTAAATAAGTCCGAAATGCGGTAGAACAGAAGAAGACTTACCACGGATTTACACGGAGCAACACAGAGTTTTCTACCCGACTTTAGTCGGGGTTCTTGGGCTTTAGCCCGTTTACTGGACTCAACTCCAAATTTTGTAATCTTATTGTTTTCAATATCTTGTGATAATCTGGTGAAACCTTGTGGTTTCCTAATGCATAATCAGGCTAATAACCATAAGTTCCGAAATGTAAAAGCAATCATTAAAAAACTGCCGAAGGATTTACCCTCCGACAGTTTAGCAACTCCAACCCTGCTTTGCCAGTCGAGCTATTTATAAAACCTTGAACATTTATCCCGCACTTATGCATAAGTGCGGGGCGAATCCCACAAATTCCTGTGCCGTCAGGGCTCCCGCCCTGACGGAAGAAGTCCCTTTGTGGATGATAACATCCACAAGGAACCATCAAGAATAGATTGAGCATTCGAAGCTTTGCTGGAATGCCTGACTGCTGATCCCTGGTCCCTGTGAGCTGTCCTTTTACCTATTCGTGGAGATTCGTTTATTCGTGTCATTCGTGTTCCAAAGCATCTGCTTCGACTATCTCAGCAGGATCATCTTCTTTGTCTGAATAAAATCATCAGCTTGCAACCGATAGAAGTAAATGCCTGAGGCGAATCCGCTTGCATCCCACCTCACCGACCTATACCCCGCTTCTTGCCTTCCATCTACCAAAGTAGCTATCTTTTGCCCAAGGATGTCGTAGACCTCCAACCTCACCTGGCAATCCCTTGGCAAGGCATATCTGATCTCCGTCACCGGGTTAAAAGGATTGGGGTAGTTTTGGGAAAGGGAAAAGCTCTTAGGCAGTTCCCTCTCTCTGTTGCCATTCACACCTGTAAACTTGCAATCCACCTCATCCGAAAGCTCACTCTCATTGCCGGCAAAATCATAGGCAGAGACTCGATAGTAGTACGTGCTGTCGTTGGCAACCTCTATATCGCTGTAAGCAGTGTCTATGGTTGTTCCCAGCAGGTTTGAGCTATCCGCTGTAAAGCCGCTCTCCGTCCCCCTGTAAAGGGCATAATAGCGGAAGTCCTCCTCCGGGACGGTGTTCCAAACCAAATTTATAGATGTATCCCCTGAAGCGGCCATCAGCCCTTGAGGTGTTGAAGGGGCAAGGTTATCTATCGAATAACCGCTGTCAATATCGGAGACAAAATAGACCAGTGGCTCAGGGGTCATAGCGGAGACGAAGAACACTGACCAGCAGAGGCCATCAACTGTGGAATCACAGAGAGTAGGTGCAACGCAGTTGTAGACCTCCTGTCCACAGGCGGGCACAGTCAGGACATAGTCCCAATCACCCGGAGGAAAGGATTTCAGGGAAGGAATATCATCCTCTTTAGCTTAATTACCATCCAGGCCAACTCCCAGACTGTCAATCCTTCTCCACAGACAGTATTCAGTAATGGTAACAGTATCTTGTGGGGCATCATACGCGGAGGCATACCAGGAGATCCTAACCTGCCGTCCCTGGTCATTAGGAATATCCGTAATTGACTTGATTATCGGAGGGCTGTATTCGGTATTGACGATAAAACTCCTCACCGACATCCATTCCCCATATTCAAACCCGTCATAGGCCCTTGCCCTCCACCAATATGGCCATTCCTCCTCCAGGAGAACATCAACCTGCCAACTTGTGGAATCCGTCCCCTCCTGCATTCCTGTCACAGATGTGACTAGACTGTCCATAAGGCTGTTACTATAAACCACAAAGCTATAAGTCAAGGTGTCTCCCTCAGCATCGGTGCTGTTGGAAACAATCAAGGTTACTATACTGTCGCCTAAGATTTGACCGTTATATGGGCTTAAACCTACCGGTATGGTGGGAAGACTATTCATCCTGAAGGATAGGCTGGCCCCGCTTGACCACAGATCATCTGTATTCTTCACTCTGGCCCTCAAGTAATAAGTTTCTCCATCAAGCAGAGAATCCCCAGCATAGGTCACGGAGGAATCTGAACTGCTCACCTCTCCACTATCTCACATCTCGGCCACCGCCCAATCATCGTCGGTTCCCACCTGGACTTGGTAGGCAGTTTGAGCCAAAGTCTCAGGATCAGAATATGACCAGGTGATCAGAGGGTGATGAGTAACCAGATGCCCTATATCCTCCGACCCACCGATGTCCAGGTCGGTGATAAAGGGATGTGGGTGATATGTAAGGAACCACCAGTAGGGACCTTGAATCTCTTCTCCATTATCGTACTTTAACATAATATACCAGAAATAGTATGTGTCATACTCCTGTGGAGGTAACGGATAACTATTTGCTGTTAAACTCTCAGCGACCATTGGTAGGGGGAATTGGCCACCACTACCAAAGTGGATATCATAGGCTATAGCACCCCAATTATCATCCCAGTTCAACACGATACCGGCAATATCAACCGTATCCCCGTTTGCTGGATTTGGGTTCATTATTGGTGGTAAAGTAGGGGGCATTTTGGCGAAGGAAAAATCTAAAATTCCAGCATCATTGCCCCCGTAATCTTTAACAACAATAGTATACCATCCAGTTTCAGCAAGATTGTGGTCATCAATCATTGCCTGTGTATAGTCCCAAGCTGTGGCATCAAGAACCCCACTGGGGGCATACAGGCGTACCTCCGGCTCCAGAAAAATACTGCTCCCACCAGTTTCCGTTGCAACAATCACAACACCGTTTCCCGATTCACCGTAGAAAGCAGAGGATTCAATTTTATAGTCAATGTTGCCTAACATCGATTGCCCTGATACAACTCCCATTGAGGTTTCACCAGGGATAGTCACAGAAGAAAGATTAAGAGTACCAGTATCATCGCCCTCGTAATCTTTAACAACAATAGTATACCATCCAGTTTCAGCAAGATTGTGGTCATC
>CAZVGK010000051.1:10004-13254 GCA_964626665.1 uncultured Gemmatimonadota bacterium
TGCTCCCACCAGTTTCCGTTGCAACAATCACAACACCGTTTCCCGATTCACCGTAAAAAATATAGGAGCCGACAGCGCCCGGGAAACTAATGGTGTAAGAAATTGTTTCCCCAGAGTGAATCACCGGCTGTGCCATCGTAGGAGTACCTGCCAATGTCAAGATGACACCAATTAAACCGACTATTCTCCAGAGTTCAATATTTCTTTTCATCACTACCTCCTGTTATAGTTATTCTCTGATAATTTTAGAGAGTTTAAGGTTAACATATATTTCAATACAGTAGAACTCTTAATTTCTCATTTTTCTTTTGTTTCATTTACCCGCTCCTGCATTAGCGGCAATCAATATTCTATAGTGAAACTGATTGCAGTCTAACGATAGAAATAACCAGCCTCTAACCGCTTCCAGAGGCTTTAAAAGAAGAAAAGAAGTAAATGAACGAAAAGACTTCGATTAGACACAGCGGTTAGAGGTCTGGTTGATTGACTGGTTATCTGTTCTTAAGAAATTTGTTCTTGTTTTGTTCCCACCACTTATGTCGTTTTGTTGGGTCTTCTCCTAAGTCTTGTCTTATCTTCTCCAGTGCCGCTGCTGCCTTCTTTCGGACACCCTTATTTTTATCATATAAGGCAATCACCAGTGATGGTATTGCCTCCTCTCTAAAAGGCTCTAGTGCTTTAACCATTTTATCTCTGTCAACTTTGTAATTTATATCAGGAACATTGGAATAATACTCAAAACCTGTATTAACATCCTTTATGGTAATGGGAGATGAGATTTTAACTGGATAGCCTCTCAACAAAATAAAAAGAGTGTTTCTAAGATTCCCAACAGCGCCACCATAGGGGCTTTCCAACTCCACATCTTTTTCTTTATACTCTATAACGAGTATAGTTTGAACATCCTTGGCCTTGGGATCATTTGAGCCATCCAGGAGAATTCCTTGGATACTTTCTCTTTCTAAATCTTTTTTGAGCTTTTTGAAAACTTTTTGGCGGACTTCTTTTTCCGTCACGCGCCTTCCCCTAAATATACCCTTCCATCTTACGATCTCTCCAACATTTATCACAACCCCTACCTCTCCTTTTTCCTTTAACCATAAGATAGGAAAGCTTGCTTTTGCCTCAACGACAAAAGGGTTGTTAGGGTATTGCGTAATAAACTTTCTGTATTCATCAGTCGCTACAGCATTTAAGAACTCAATGCGGGCTTTGACTATTGAGAGATATTTACTATTAGGATAACTTTCCATGAAACCCTGAAAGGCTTGGATCGTGCCAATACGGATTGTCCTTATTAAAGCTTTCTCATCGGATTCGGTAACTCTTTCCCTTGCCTCTTCTGTAAATTCACTGTTCGGATACCTATAGATGAACTCTTCATAAGCAGTCTTAGTATTTCTTGTCTCAGCCTCCTCGAATGCCTTTTTTCCCTTCAATTCTTGGAATCTTCTCTTTGCTTCTTTAGTGAACGGGCTATCTGGATAGCTTTTTATAAAATCCTCATATGCAGCAACGGTGTCAAGGCTCTGTGTTCTCCTGTAACTGGATTCCATAGATGCACAACCAACAAGGAAAAGCCCAATAAATACTATCCTTGCAAAAATTAAAACAAACCTTTTCATCTTACCTCCCTTCCTGCCCACAATGAGCAGATAATAGTTAGGTTTCAGTTGCCCGCCGATAATTAAAAACAAAACTATCAAGAATGCACAGTACATGCTGTTTAGACATACCTACCAAAAGCCACCGCAGCGAGGCGGGTCAACTGGAAACGATGGTTAGCACAGTGAACTTGCGAAAATGGAACAAAGTGATAATTGAACCACCTTATGACCATCATTGCTCTAATTCAAAAACACAAAATGAATATGACTACGTTTCTGGTCTTTCGTTTCCTTCGCTCTGTTGTTGGGGTTGGGTAGGTGGATTGGGTGGGGAATGTACTTTCCTTTCCCCAATTTTGTTATTTCAAAACACCTACCTTTCATTTTTTTTCTTTAGTTCTACTCGCTTTGCTTCCCGCTTTATCTTCTCTGCTCTGCTTCTTGCTTTTCTTCTTGTTAGGTTACCGCTTTTATTTTATTTAAAAACCCTTAATGTTTTACAGTGAAGTAACGATTTGCGGATCATCTGTATTAGACATAAGAAACAATTCACTTTTGATAATAGACTAAAACTTCTGTGGATTGCAAAAGCGAAATTTGCGCACCAGAACAGACGGGCAGGTTGATCGTCTTGTTATGTGGCAATACTCTCTTTTAACATATTTAATATATTATTAAAAAGCTATACCAAGCAATATCGAAAAACCACTCAAATCGAGATCAATATTGTTTTGAAAATTATCTTTTAATAAATCGCCAGAACCGTATGCTTTTCCATTTTCTTTCGAGGACAATTTAAGTTTCTTAATCTTACTATATTGGTAACTTGGTGTTATAACAATAGAAAAATTATCAGATAATTGATACTCAAATTGAGTCTTCAGTCGAAATAGTGGAGCATAACCCGAGAAGTTGTATTTTATATCTTCAAACCAATATGCACCATAATGGAGATATAATTCTCGATATCGAGCCCAGGTAATGCCTATACCAGCTCCTATTTTTATTCGGAACGGATTTAAATCTTTAATCTTATATCCGAATATTGATAAAGGAACAGCATGTACCTCCCAAATCGGAAAATCTTTTATCCCAAAATTCTCGTTATGTTCACCTCTAAATTCAGTCTTTAAATGAGAACTGAAGTATTGATATGTTCCATCGAAAGCTATTCCATAGCTTGAAGAAATATTATATTCAATGCTAATCCCTCCACTAAATCCATTGCTTAACTTATAAGCATCACTACCACCTGACCCTCTCTTGTTCCATTTATTTATGTTCTTGAAATCTCCTTGGGTGAAACCTACATGCAACTGAAAATTAGTTTGCCCTGCGGTGACTCCGTCGGAGTCTCTCGCGTCTGGATTAGTACCTTTCTTCAGCAGACGACTTACCACGACCAAATCACCTTTTTTTGCGGCTTCAGGCAACGTGCCCCCATATGCCAGGCTATTCGTGACGGTCAATGCAGCCATGAAAGCCAGCAGCGCTAGTGCCCTCTGCGTCATCGATTTTTCCTCCTTTCTTCTATCTAACTATTGTTTATATGGTTTCCAGATAAGACTGCTTTCCGGTTTTCCTTCCGTATAACCCACATTCCGGAAAAAATTTAAGGTCAAACACGGATAAATACAACGATT
>CAZVGK010000052.1:0-13093 GCA_964626665.1 uncultured Gemmatimonadota bacterium
AGTTCCTATCAGTTCCATTTGGTATCTTGCCACTGCCTTAGACCCCGTCGGGTTCTCGTAACCTCGCCACTCTCGGTTAAGAGAATACTGCCTGCTGCCAAATGAAGGGCATCGGCCTCCAAGACGCTGGTTATTTCGGGGCTCAATACATTCACTCTCGTTGCGGCCCGATACCTCCCGCCTCCCAGCTTCACACAGCTCGTTACCTCCCTGTGCGTGGGATTTGGTGCTGGGCTGGTGGCTAACCTTTGCCCAGACCAGACTTGCACTGGTAAGAACTAATAAGCTTCCTCGGCGCACCCATCTTTCTTCCCTCCTCCATTTCTCAATAACCAATTTCGCCTAACTCGTTTATATCCGCATTGCAGATATTCCTCCAATTTAGGGGTATATACGCAATGCATATATCCTTCCGATTTGGTGGTATATGCGCACTATTACAGATATACCACCCTATGGATGAGTCTTATTTACCTCTTGGTGCACCACCTCCTTTCTCCTTATTTTGAAATATCTCATCCAATGGGCTTCTTATCGCCATAAGAGCTTTGTTGGTTACATGAGTATAAATTTCTGTAGTCTTGCTGCTCTTGTGTCCTAAAAGTTCCTGAATGTATCTTAAGTCTACCCCATTTTCTAAAAGATGAGTGGCAAAACTATGTCTTAAACTATGTATTCCAACATTCTTTCTTATATCCACTTTCTGTATGGCTTGCTCAAATATTGCTTGTGCTGTCCTTGTAGAAATGTAACCGCCAAGTTTTGCCCCAGGGAACAACCACCCTTTAGGTTGATACTTCTTGCAATATTCTCTAAGAACCTGAAGAGCTTTCTCTGAAAGTATCGTATATCTGTCTTTTCTTCCCTTTGCTCCTTTGATATGGATCAACTTCCTCTTACTATCAATATCCTCGAGTTTTAATTTTACCACCTCACTTACTCGCAAGCCCGCAGAATATACCAGCATCAAGATTGCTTTATGTTTGAAGTTATCAACATTAGACAAGATTCTTGCTACTTCCTCCTTGCTCAACACCACAGGTAATTTCTTATCTTTGCGGGGACGCTTTATCTCATAAGTAAATTTCCTCTTGAGGATAGTGCTATAATAAAATTTCAAGGCATTAATGGCGGAGTTAAGTGTTGAAACGGCAACTCTCTTCTTTTCCACAAGGTGGAAAAGATAATCCTTAATGTCTCCTTCTGTAACATCCTCTGGCTTTTTGCCAGTGACATCTATAAAATTCGTGTTGTAATAAATATAGGCTTTGATTGTTCTTGGGCTGTATCTCCTTGATACCATTTCTTTTCGTAAGTCCTTAAAGAAAGTCTTATCTCGTCTTAAAGCAGGATCAATCCAAACAGGATCATGCTTGAAAATATCAAGGAGCCTTTTTATTATAACCTCAGAATGCGGGAAAATCCAGCACTTTCGTTTGGGATCCCACCTGTATCCCCTTATGCTCTTAACCTTTTCGATATAGATGAGATTATAGGGGATAAAAACTGTAATTTTGTCCTCCTGCCCGATGGTTATTTTGATCTCGCTCTTTTTCATCCTAAAGCTTTGCTTCTGCTTTTATTTCGCCCTTTCCCCTTTGTAATACCTATCCTTCTCGCTATAGATGCAGCCGCAATATTGCTGGCGGTAGAGGCCAAGCTCCTTGGAAACCTGTAGCCCCTCCTTCCATCCATTCCTCCAGTCCTCAAAGAGGAAGGGGACCTCATATTCGGAGGCCAACTGCTTGCCAATGTGACCCAGGGCCTCAAACTCCTGATGGTTGCTCTGCAGAAGGGTGGTGGTGAAGTAGTCAAACTTGCCCTTTTTAGCCACCTTTGCCGCCTCGGTAAGCCTCATTGCATAGCAGAACTGACACCTGTCGGCCTCCCTATAGACAACCCTACGGAGGAACCCCTCCAGATCATAGTCGTTCTTATAGATCATCCGCAGCCCCTTCTTCTCTGAGAAGAGCTTTACCGAGTCAAGCCTTTTTTTGTATTCCAGATAGGGGTGAATGTTGGGGTTATACCAGAAGCCGAAAAGATTTGCTCCCGCCTCGGTGAGTAGCTTAAATGGGTAGGCTGCGCAGGGGGCACAGCAGATGTGTAAGAGGACCTTTTGGGCAGATAGGTCTATCATTAGGATTGGTAAAACGGCTCAGGGCAGATTCTTTCGGACAAGCCTAAAGGTGGTGATGCTTGAATTGGACATAATCTTCACTCTCTCCTTGGTCCTCCCCCATCAAGGGGGAGGAAATCGGTTCTGCTGGATGGTCGTGGGGGACGCACCCATCCCAACTCCTCCCTGGCTGAACAAGATTTCACTTTAACTATAAGAGCCTCCCTTGTATATCACCCTTTCCCTCTAAGCCTAGATGTCTGTAAGCATTTTCGGTGGCCTCCCTGCCTCGCAGGGTGCGGTTGATAAAGCCCTCCTGGATGAGGTAGGGTTCATAGACCTCTTCAATCGTCTCCCTCTCCTCTCCTACGGCTACGGCCAAAGAACCTATCCCCACCGGGCCCCCATTGAACTTATTGATAATCACCTCCAGAATCCTCTTGTCCATCTCATCCAAACCCGATTCATCAACCTCCATCATCTTTAAAGCCTGATCGGCTATTCGTTGGTCTATCTTCCCATCCCCCTTTATCTGGGCGAAGTCCCGCACCCGCCGCAGGAGGCGATTGGCCACCCGAGGGGTTCCCCGGGAGCGACGGGCTATCTCCTGGGCACCAGCGGAGTCCACCTCCACCCCAAGGATTTTGGCTGATCTGTTCACGATGTGGAAAAGCTCTCCAGGCTCATAGTAGTTTAGCCTTCCCACCACCCCAAACCTGGCCCGTAGAGGGGAGGTGAGAAGTCCAGCCCGGGTGGTGGCCCCGATGAGGGTAAAATGTTGCAGGTTGATCTTCACTGACCTGGCCTGGGGACCTCTGTCAATCATAATGTCCAGGGTATAATCCTCCATTGCCGGGTAGAGATATTCCTCCACCACCCTGTTTAACCGGTGGATCTCGTCAATGAAGAGGATGTTCCCCTCCTTAAGGTCAGTAAGCAGACCGGCTAAATCCCCTGGCCTCTCTAAGACCGGACCAGAGGTCGCCCTAATATCGGTTTCCATCTCCCTGGCGATGATGTAAGCCAGGGTTGTCTTCCCCAACCCTGGGGGGCCATAGAAGAGAACATGGTCTAAGGCCTCGTTTCTCCCTTTGGCTGCCTGGATGAAGACATCCAGGTTTTCCTTAAGCTTCCTCTGGCCGACGAAGTCCGCAAACCTCTTGGGACGCAGGGTCCTGTCGAACTCCAGGTCATCATCGATAGGCTCAGGGAGGGTAATCCTCTCAGACATACCTTAAAACCTCCCTGATCAGTTCCTCCACCGATAGGTGACCTTTGGCCTTGGCCAGGACCTTTTTTAGTGCCCTATTGGCTTGGTCTCTCTTGTACCCCAATGACAACAAGGCAAGGATAGCCTCTTCCTCAGGTTCCCCCCCCTTCTCTAAGGGCCTCTCCCGCCACCCCTCCCCTCCGAATTTCTCCTTTAGCTCTACCACTATCCTCTGGGCGGTTTTCTTCCCTACCCCGGGAATAGCGATCAGGGAATCCACATCCCCCTGGGCCACATATCTCTGGAAATCACCCACCTCTATCCCGGAGAGTATCCCCTGAGCCAGCCTGGGCCCAATACCGGAGATGCTGATCAGGCTTTCGAAGAGTGACCTCTCCTCCTGGGTGAAAAAACCGTAAAGTTGGATGAGATCCTGCCTGAGGTGGAGATAGGTAAGGATCCTTATCCTCTCCCCTACCTCCCCCAACCTCTCATAGGTGGAAAGGGGAATCCTCACCAACCAGCCCACACCATTGACCTGGAGGACTATCTGGGTAGGGCTCTTGGCCTCAAGCCTCCCCTCTAAATAGGAGATCATCTTCCCCCTGCCTGAAGTGAAAAACTGTGGGTATAACAGATGGCTGCGGCCAGGGCATCGGCAGCGTGGTCTGGTTGAGGAATTTCCTTTAATCCCAAAAGGTTCTTTACCATAAACTGCACTTGGCTCTTGGAAGCCCCCCCATATCCAACCACAGCCTGTTTGATCTGCCGCGGGGAATATTCCGTGAGTGGTATCCCCGAAAGGACAGCCGCTAAGCCAATTATCCCCCTGACCTCCCCAATGGAAAGGGTAAATTTCACATTCCTCTGGAGAAAGACCCCCTCCACAACAAGCTCCTCTGGGGACCTGGCCTCAATCAATCCCCTAATCCCCTCAAAGATCTCCTTTAACCTCAACGGACGGGAGGAAGGAGAAGGAAGAACCCCAAAGTCAAGGGCCTGCAGCTTGGTCCCATTGGCCTCGATCAGGCCAAAGCCCGTGGCCAATAGCCCTGGATCTATCCCCAAAATCCTCATAAATTCAAACGCCCCTTTCCGGTAAACCCTTGGGCTATCTTAACAGGATTTACAGGATTTTTGTTATAGTTTTAATGAAGCTACTTCAAATGCTTAAAGGTTGCCCCCTCTGTTATCGTAACCCGCATTTGAACCATAACACTCAAATCAGTTGCCAGCAAGATATTTAAATTGGGGGAGATGTTTCCAGGTTTTTTCGCCAGAGCTGTCAGGAGGTAACTCCGGACAGCACCTTAACAACCTGAACCATTCATTAATAATTGCCTTATTTCCCGCTTACTGAAGCCTGCGGCTACCCATTGGAGGGCTTTTGCAGTTGAGCCTATGCTCCAATTTGGCGGAATTTTTTGACAAAGTTTTTCAGGTAGGCTTGAGCAGTCAACTTCTACCGCACTTTAGTGCGGGTTCAGGGCCTTTAGGCCCAACTTATTGAGGGCTAAAGCCCTCTTACCCCGGCTAAAGCCGGGTAGAAACCGCAGACTCACGCAGATTCTCCCGCACTTCAGGGCAGGGTTAAGGGCCAATGAAGAAATCCTCATGGCGAATGACGAAACGGATCGAGCCCAAACAGTTCCCCGAGTAATGGTCTACTTCTTAGGGCGACAAGTAACGAGTTACGATCTACGATAGTAGTTTCTAATCAGTGAAATCCCTGGCTGTGGTTTATACCCAATTTAGGCCTATGTCTGGGTCCAAAATGGGTATAAAGGCCATCAAACCTAACTGGTGCTTACCTCCTCCATTATGGAGATATCTATATCGAAGTTGCAGTAAACATTCTGCACATCATCATGATCCTCCAGGGCCTCCATTAGCTTAAGGGTTTGCTCGGCTGCCTTACCTTCCAACTTTATGGTAGATTGGGGGATACGGGTGATCTGGGTGGATTGATACTCTATCCCCCCCTCTTCCAGCTTCTTTTTAACCGCCTCCAGGTTCTCAATGGATGTGATTATCTCATAGCCGCCATCCTCTGACCTCAGATCCTCTGCCCCCGCTTCCAGGGCCAGGGCCATCAGATCATCCTCATTGGCCTTCTCCACGGAGATGACTCCTTTCTGATCAAACATCCAGGCCACAGATCCGGTCTCCCCTAAGTGGCCATTGTGCTTGGAGAGGATGTATCTTATATCGGAGACAGTTCTTTTCTTGTTGTCGGTTAAAGATTCTATAAGCAGGGCCACCCCCTGGGGGCCGTACCCCTCATAAATCACTTCCTCATAGATGGTCCCGGGAAGCTCCCCTGTTCCCTTCTTTATGGCCCGATCGATGTTGGCCTGAGGCATATTTGAGGCCTTGGCACTTTGGATTGCCGTTCTCAGCCTGGGATTGGCCTCTGGGTCACCCCCTCCCTGACGGGCAGCCACGGTAATCTCCTTAATCAGCTTGGTAAAGACCTTTCCCCTCTTAGCATCCTCCTTCTCCTTCTTCCTCTTTATGGTGCTCCATTTGGAGTGTCCAGACATTTCTCCTCCTTTCTGACAGGATTTATAGGCTCTAAACAGCGACTGAACGGTTAGATCCCCTCCCCTGACCTGGACAGAAGAGGGTTCTGCCGCCTCACCTTTCATCATCCACATCTTCCAGCAGGTTAGACAAACTCACTGGAAGGTTGTGAACAGATCGGGTTGCCTATCTAGATTCCTCTATATCTTGGTTACCTTCTCTTTTCCCTCCTCTATTCCGCGAGTGGCGTTTCTGGTGTCCACCACCAGCCGGGAATGTTTCACTATCCAGTTGTAGTCATAAGAGGAGTGATCGGTAACGATGACCACGCAGTCGGTCCCCTGCAGAAGTTCCTCATCAAGCTCCTGGGATTGGAGGGAGTAGCCATTGAGGGCCAGCTTGGGAACATAGGGGTCATTGTAGCGCACTTGGGCTCCCTTGGAGATGAGCAGCTTGAGGACATCTAAGGCCGGTGATTCCCTGATGTCCCCGATGTCCCTCTTATAGGCCACCCCTAAACAGAGGATCTGGGAACCCTTGAGCGACTTCTCCACCCCATTGAGCACTTCTCCCACCTTTCCCAAAACATAATAAGGCATACTGGAGTTAATATCCCCAGCCAGTTCAATGAAACGGGCATAGTAGTTAAGGGTTTTTAGCTTCCAGGCGAGGTAATGGGGATCGATGGGGATACAATGGCCTCCCAGTCCCGGACCTGGATAGAAGGGCATATAACCAAAGGGCTTGGATGCCGCCGCATCGATTATCTCCCAGACATCTATCCCCAATCGGTCACACATCAGGGCCACCTCATTGACCAGTCCGATGTTCACACTCCTAAAGGTGTTCTCCAAGAGCTTGACCATCTCCGCAGATTTGCCGGAGGAGACGGGAACAACCTTCTCAATGAACTGTTGATAAAAGAGGGTGGCAACCTCAGTGCATTCCTGGGTAACCCCACCTACCACTCTTGGAGTGTTCTTCACCTTGTAGACTGGATTTCCCGGGTCTATCCTCTCCGGGGAGAAGGCCAGGAAGAAGTCCCGCCCCGCCTTCAATCCGGTCTCCTCCAATATGGGGAGGAGAAGCTCCTCTGTCGTTCCCGGATAGGTCGTCGATTCTAAGACCACCAATTGGTCTTGATGGAGGTATTTCTTTATCTCCTTTACTGCATTGAGGATAAAGGAGACATCGGGGTCCTTGGTCTTGGAGAGGGGAGTGGGAACGCAAATATTGACCACATCGCTCTCTTTCAGGATGGCAAAGTCTGTTGTCGCCCGCAAGGAACCCGCCTTAACCAGCCCGCCCAACTCCTCCTCCTCCACATCGGCTACATCGGATCTCCCCGAATTCACTAAGTTTACCTTCTCCTCCTTGATGTCTATCCCCTTCACCATAAATCCTACCTTACTCAGTTCAACGGCCAAGGGAAGGCCCACATAACCCATCCCAATTACGGAGACCAAAGCCTTCTTAGAGCCTATCTTATCTTTTAAATTCACTGAATCTCCTTTCTCCTTTGATTGCCTTTTGGGCCGCCAAGAGGTTAGCCTCTAAGTAGGAGTCAACGGAGGCCCCGGCATCTGCCCACCATCCCTTTAAAAAGTCAACCTCCATTTCCCCTTTCCTGATATACTGGTTGTTCACATCGCTGATCTCCAACTCCCCGCGGGAGGATGGCTTCAGCCCTTTAATGATCTCAAACACCTGGGGGTCATATAGGTAGACCCCAGTCACCGCATAATCGGATGGTGGCGGAGAGGGCTTCTCCTCCACCCTCACCAACCTCTTCCCCTCCAAGACAGCCACACCATAGTTCTGGGGTTCTTGCACCCTCTTTAAGAGAATGCGCGCCCCCTTCTCCTGCCTCTTGAACTTCTCCACGGAGCTAACTATCCCCTTTTGCAGGATGTTGTCCCCTAAGATGACCACAATCTTACCCCCTGCGGAGAAGTTTTCGGCCAGGCCTATTGCCTGGGCAATGCCCCCCTCCTGCTCCTGATAGGCATAGTTCAGATGACTTAAGCCAAACTCCCGGCCATTCCCCAAGAGCCGCAGGAAATCCCCCGCGTTGTTTCCCCCGGTAACCACCATTATCTCGGTTATCCCGGCCTCCACCAGGGTTTGGATGGGGTAATAGATCATCGGACGGTCGTAGATGGGAAGGAGATGTTTGTTGGTGATCTTGGTAAGTGGATAAAGCCTGCTCCCCTTCCCCCCGGCCAGAACCACTCCCCTCATTATTTCCCTTCCCCTAACCTGATTGTGGCCTCTGCCTGGAGATCAAGGCCATCAGCCTTCCCCCTCTGCAGATAAAATAGACCACAGGCAGCCACCATAGCGCCATTGTCCGTGCAGAGGAGGGATGGGGGGTAACTGACCTCAAGGCCCCTCCTTTCCCCTTCCACGGTCAACCTTCGCCGCAGAAGGCTGTTAGAGACCACCCCTCCCGCTAAGACAATCCTTTTGGTGTGGGTGCGGCGGGCTGCCTTCAGGCATCTCTCCGTAAGCACATCGACCACCGCTGCCTGGAAGCTGGCACAGATATCCTTTAACCTATCCTCAGTTTCCTGAGGCCCAATCTCCTCCAAGTAATTGAGCACCGCGGTCTTCAGGCCACTGAAGCTGAAGTCAAAACCATCGTCGAGCCAGGCGCGAGGGAAATGGTGATAGCGGGGGTTACCCTCTGCCGCCAATTGGTCGATCCTCTCCCCCCCGGGGTAACCCAGGCCAAGCATCACCGCCACCTTGTCAAAGGCCTCCCCGGCGGCATCATCCCTGGTCTGGCCCAAAAGCTGGTATTCCCCGAGCTGGGGGATGAAAAGAAGCTGGGTGTGGCCCCCTGAGGCTATCAGGCAGACAAACGGCGGGGAGAGTTGCGGGTTTTCGATGAAGTTGGCAAAGATATGACCTTCCAAGTGGTTAACCCCCACAATAGGAACTCCCAGCGAATAGGCCAACCCTTTGGCCACCCCCAGGCCAACCAAAAGGGAACCAATTAGCCCCGGCCCGCGGGTAACCGCTATCCCCCCCACCCCCTTAAGCCCAACCCCTGCTTCCCGGAGGGCTTTCCTGATCACCGGCAGGATGAGTCTTAAGTGGGCGCGGGAGGCCAGCTCGGGGACCACCCCCCCAAACTTCTCGTGCATCGGCTGCGAAGAGATGACATTGGAGAGGACCTTATAGCCATCAGTAATTACCGCGGCAGAGGTCTCATCACAGGAAGACTCAATCCCCAGCACTTTCATCCCTGCTCACCACTTTAAATTTTTCCGGACTCATCTTTATCAGCCTCATGGTTGGGGGAAGAAGGACTTTAGCGGTGAGGTTCTCCTTGCCCTTTATCCAGATCTGTCTGTAATCAACGGTTGCCTTAATATCTTCCTTCTTTAACCCCTGAATAAATTTCTCCCCCCCCACAACGGTAAGGTCCACCAGGGCCGGCTCCAACCCCTTGGAAGTGGGGGAGTGGGTTAGCTCTACCGGGACCCCATTTATCTGGCGCGTAACTTCCCTTTGGATATCGGCGAAGATGCTCACCGATGGGGGGAGAACCTCTAAATTGGGAAGCGGAGAGATAACCTTTACCACCTGGCTAATGGGGGTCTTCACCTCTAAGAGCTCCAGCCTCTCCGTCTCCACGGAGCTAACCCTCCTCACCTCCTGGGAGGGGCCACTGATCATCACCTGGGAAGGGGTAAGGGTTATCCTCCCAATTTGGATATAGCCCGGGGCTGGTTTGGCCTCCACCCGGGAGACCACCCGCACCTTCTTGCTTATATACTTGTCTATCCTCAGCTTAAGGCTACGGGGGGAGACGACCTCCACCACCCCGGAGAGCTCACCAGAGGAGGCCTGCACATCCTTGGGGGAGAGCTTGTATTCCAGTTTCCCCTGTTTTGCCCCTTCCAGGTCAGCGATTATCCTTAACTTTTTGAAATAAAAGCCAATGAGGCTTTTCCCCTTAGCCCTTATCTTGATCTTCACCTCTGCCGGCGGAGGTTCCACCAGGGTCAGGTCTGAGGGTAGATGTTCAACTATCAAGGGGATCTGATAATCTACTTCATAAACCTTCTCAGTAGCCACATGGAACCAGACAAGCAGGGCTAAGAGGATTGCCCCTACTTTGGTCCCTATATTCTGAAATATCTTCCTACTCATTTTTGGTCTCGTGGATGAGGCCATCTCTCTTTTACTTGTAAGATTGTCCTATAGTTTTCCCTAAGCTTATCTCACCATTGTCTATCCTCACATTGAAACCACAGTCAGGATTGGTACAGACCCAAGCCTTATACTGTATGGATGCGCCATCCCTCCCATAATCGGAGAGAGGCACCAGGACACCTTTCCCGCATTTTAAACATTCTGGGAATTTAATATCCATAACACTTCCCCTCCTCCCTATTGTTTGGCCTCATCCACGAAATTTTTCCTCAATAGGTTGGCTGCCCGATGAGCAGCCCTCAATGGCTCAGGCAGCCTATATCCCTTAGCCGCGCCAAGGACTACCTCAATGGCCACCTCTAAGCTCACCTTATACCCGGGGGAGACCCAGAGGGGCTTCACCCCATCCCTTGTCCTTAGAATAGCTCCGATAGGCTTATCCCCCTGCAAAAGGGGAGAGTACTGACCTCTCCTCCTCGGAGGGGGTTCCCCCTCCCCCCAAAGCCGTGATTTAGCACAACCAATGGTGGGTAGATCCAGCTCTATCCCCAGTTGGGTAGCCAAACCCACCCCCCGGGGATGGGCAATCCCTTGGCCATCCAGAAGCATTATGTCCACCCCAGTGGAGAGCTGGTGGTAAGCCTCCTTGATCACCGGCCCCTCCCTGAAGGCCAAAAGGCCAGGGATATAGGGATAACCTGTTCTCCTCACCGCTCCCACTTCCTCTAACCCCACCAGCTCCGGGTAGCTGAAGACGGCCACAACCCCAAACACCCATCCCTGGTAATAGGAGACATCGGCTCCGGCTATCCTTTTAATGGCCTTTCCCTCCCAGCGCAGGGAGACATTTTCCCTTAGCTTTTCCTGAATGGCTATAGCCACTTGAGGGGTGAGCTTCAAATCAACTCCTGGGCCCCTATCCTCTGGCTCCATCTTTTGTAGTCTCGCAGGGTAAAGCTCCTCCGGGTATTCTCTTCCTTCCCCATAGCCAGCTCCTTTATCCCACAGATGGGATTCTTACAGGTAAGACAGGCCCCGCTGCATTTTGCCGCCGGCTGGAAAAGCCCATCCCTTTTTACATAGATGGGGATATCTATCCCCTCGCAGTTGGTTGAACTCATAAACTCGCGGTTCAGCCCTATCGGTTTCCCCTCCCGCACCTCATATTCCATACAAAGGGCAAAGGTAACCCCATATTTATCACAGATTTCCCTGAGCTTGCCGAATACAAGCCTGCGATAGCCAATGCGCGCCTGCAAGGAGTTGCCAATCCTCTCCTTATAGAGCCTCCTCAGATCATACCCGGCCCCCAGGGAGGAAAACTTCTCCCACATCCCCTTGGCCATATTCAGGGGGATATCCAAAATGCTGGCCACTATATGGTTGGCTCCAGAGCTCACCGCCCGGCGCACCAACTCCTCCAATTCTTTATAACTATCGGTGAGAAAGGGGATGATGGGGTCAATCCTACAGACGGAGTGGAGCCCGGCCTTGGCCAATCTCGTGAGGTTATCAAAGAGCTCTTCAGTGGTTGCCCCCTCCTCCATCAGGTTTTGCCTCAACCCCTCATTAAGGGTGAGAATGGACACCTGCCCAAACGAGTGTTTCTGGAGCCTGAGAAGCTCTATGGCCTCCTGGGGTATGGGGGCCTTGGTGATAAACTCAATTGGTATATTTCTCCGCACAAACTCCTTGATTATCTTCAAGGAGAGGGAGTAATAGGCCTCAATTCCCTGAAAGGGATCGGTCACCGGAGAGAGGTAACCACAACTGGCTACCCTCAGGGAATCCAACTGTTTGGCCACCTCCTGATCGAAATCTTGGCAAACGGTGATGATCCCCCTTTCCCGGAAGAGCCTGAAGTATCCGGGCAAGGCATGGGCATAACAGAAGAAGCAATTTATGGAACAGCCGTTATATGGATTGACAAGGAGCCTTTCCGATGTGCACTCCCTCTTCCCCTCCCACCAACCATGCAGCTTCTTCTTGGACTGAATTAGAATATGGGGATAAGGGAGAGGGATAACCTCATAGTTCTCCCTACCCCAAAGGAGAAAAGATTGAGCCATCACTAAAAATAACCAAATAACTGTCCGAATGTCAACCCTTTTCTCTATACTTTTTGAACCTCATAGTTTGCGGCGAAAGAAAAGGGGGTAGATGGGGTCGGAGACTTAACCAGATCTATTCATGACTGCACAGCAAAAAGGGCGAAAAATAAGGTAGCCGCAACCTTTAGGTTGCGTAAGTGATTGATTTATAATAGCTATTTTCGCAGGCTAAAGCCTGCGGCTACCGATTCTATAGTTTTTGCAGGGGGACCATTCATAAGTTTCCAATGGCTTTATGTAATCTGCTGTGGCTTTGTGGATTGGGGATAACCCCAGCCCCAAAAGCGAGGTGGTAGAACCCCCGTTCTGCCCCGGTCAGATCAGGAAAGCTGACCGCCCAGCCATTGGCAATCTGCAGCTACAGGCAGATTCTTGTGAACAATTCGGACTAATACCCTTCCTAAAAAAACCGCCGTGGGGAACCCCACGGCGGCGGCGGAAGAGAAAACTTGGTAAGCTGCAAAGTTCATCGCAACAAAATCATCCTCTTGGTTGCCTCTTCCCCTTGGGCCTGGATGCGGCAGAAGTAGATACCTGAGGGAAGTCCTCTCGGCTTCCAGGACAAGGATTTGTAGCCAGCCCCTTGAAATCCATCGAAAAGCGTAGCCAACCTCTGCCCTAAAACATTGTAAATGGTCAACCTGACCAAGCCGGCCTGAGGCAGAAAATACCTTATCTTCGTTGACGAGTTAAAGGGATTAGGATAGTTGGGAAAGAGGAGCAATCTTTTAGGGAGATATTGAGAAAAAGTAAAATTCACTTCTATAGTTTCACCGTTGAAGAGCTCAACCCAAAGGGTGTCAGAAGAAAAAGTATCTATCTGGGCGATAAGCATATAGGGGCCGGGGATGAGATCATCAAGTTGAAACTGTCCCTCGGAATTACTGTATGCAGAATACGGTTCAATACCATATACCCCCAGTTCCGGAAAAAAAATTGAAAGATTATGGTATATCAAGTAGTTAC
>CAZVGK010000053.1:0-12925 GCA_964626665.1 uncultured Gemmatimonadota bacterium
CCTAAAGATTCTGACTTTCAAAGATCTGTTTAGCAACAATTTTGACTACGCCACCAAAAAATCTGTAATGAGGTTTTTATTCAACAAGGCTCTTCTTGACGATAAAGGAAGAAAAGTTGCAACTGTTGGCCCACTACATAATGATCTAGAAGGAAATATTATAAGTCAAATGTCCACAACAATTGGCTTTTATTCTATTTTATTGAATTATGTGATTGATGCTTTAATAGATAAATTTAAACCTGATGATATAGTTATAATAGAGCATCTCTATAAATCACCTTCATTTACTGATGATAAAAAAGAATTAATTTCATTATGTATCAAACATATGCTAAATAATAATATATTGGAATTTATTCATATGATTGTACCTCAAATAGAAGATAGTTTTAGACATATATTAAGTATATCAGGCGGATATGTATTAAAACCTACCAGGTATGGTGGGTTTAATTACAAATCATTTGATGAGATTTTACGCGACCCTATCATGACTAATATTTTCGGTGAAGATGCAATTACATACTTCAGAATATTATATACTGACCCCAGAGGTATGAATTTAAGAAATGATGTTTGCCATGGAATAATATCAATGAAATCATTAAATAAAAATATTATGAATAGGTTGTTTCACAGCCTTTTATGCCTCGCTCTTTTAAGAAAAAAGAAATAAAATATTGCGAACCAACATCGGCTAACTGAAACGCTGTTTGCCTAAATAATTGCGCCCTAACAATGCCGGCAGTTCCGACCGCTAACGTCTGGTATTCCGGGGAGGTATCCCGGGGACACTATACTTGTTTCTTGATATAAACTTGACACACAACTGAATCACCTACATGTCAGGAATAGCAAGGGTCATTGCCCTGGGCTTACCCCCCATATTAGCTAACGGGCCAACAGAAGGTAGTAAACCTTCTTCTCAGATGAAGACTATGCAGCTTACAAAAAAACCGGGAAGAAAGCCAAAAAACACAAATCAGTATGGTGCCCCCGGATTTGCCCAGCCGGATTTGCTCTGTCGTTAAACGTAAAAATAAATGAATCAGAAAACCATAGCCTATTTGAAACGTAGAACGGCTGAGTTGGCCATTGGTAGCTCAACTTTAAGAAATCAGGGAGCTGCTGGAGTAGTAAAGGTAACTCGTCAGTTTCTTGCCAATCTTGATTTGAAGTCGTTCTCTGTAAATTCTGTACAGGAGTTCAACAAAGCCTTAGATCAATCTACTGAAGATCTTATTCAAGCTCTTCCAGAAGGCGCTCGCAATTGGGGTACAGCTAGGAAGGCCCTCAACATCTTCTTGAGGGACTGTATCTACAACCAGTTTCTATCTTCACACTTCGTAATTTCTCAAATCCACCCATGGCTTGAGATTCCACTAGACAATCATGTGGCATCAGGTTTAAGGATGACTTCTCACAAAAAGAATCTGCCGAGATGGGTATCAATCAAAAAGCTCAAACGTAAGGACAGTGACAAATATCAAGACGTGGCTGCAAAAGTAGCTGATAAAATAGAATGTAATCGCGTTGACCTTGACATCTACCTTTGGCGGCAAGTGGGTATCAGAGAAATACAAAACCTTTAACAAGAGCATGAAGATGGATTTTGAAAAGCTGGCGCTTTTTAAAACCACTTATGCCAGCCGTTGGAACACGAAAAAGGATGAAGCCTATGCCTGATCCAGGGCAACCATTGGCAGAGGTTTTCGGCCATTTGACAGTGGATCACACAGAAAAGGCCGTTCGTTACCGCTCTCGTCGGCTCTGCCCCTTTAACAACAAGGTACCAAATTGCACCAAGGATAAAGCGAAGAACCCGCTTGGCGTCTGCACTATTTATCACGATGGCCATCCGGTTATCACTTGCCCAATCCGATTTCGCGAGGACTGGATTATAGCCGACGACGCAGCCAGCTTTTTCTTCAAGGAGGGGACCGTCTGGAGTTCCCTTACAGAGGTGCGACTAAATGACTTGCACGGCAAGACTGCAGGTAATATCGATGTCATCCTCGTCGCATATGATAACAATGGAAAAGTGTATGATTTCGGCGCTCTGGAAATCCAAGCGGTATACATTTCTGGCAATGTGCGGGATCCATTCGAATACTTCATGAAAGACCCAAAGGGCCGAGCGTCAATGGACTGGTCTAAAGAGCCAAACTATCCCCGTCCTGATTACCTTTCGTCTTCTCGGAAGAGACTTGTTCCACAGCTTCTTTTCAAGGGTGGAATTCTTCACGGTTGGAAAAAGAAGATTGCCGTGGCTTTGAACAAAAGCTTCTTTGCCACTCTACCCAGTTTGAAACAAGTTCCGAAACGTGATGCAGACATTGCATGGCTCATCTATGATCTGAAATTGCTTAAGGAAAAGGATCAAGGACCAGGGAGATATTATCTCACAAAGGTGGATGAAGTCTTCACTGAGTTTGAGCCCGCCTTGCTTTCTATCACCACACCATCGCCCGGGAAAGTAGAAGATTTCATAAAACTGCTTCAAGAAAAACTCGACGAGCAACTTGAAACTCCCCCAACGAACAAAACAATCGAAAGGCCATTTTGACATGACGACACATAGACAAACATCGTTATTTCCCGAATTATATAAGGAAATAGAAATACCGAAGCCCGTAAATGTAGCGTCTGTCCCGCAGCGAAGCCCCTTTCGATATCCCGGCGGAAAGACCTGGTTTGTGCCAACATTCCGACAATGGATGGCGCATATGAATCGAAAGCCACGTATCTTCGTTGAACCCTTTGCGGGAGGGGGGATAATTAGCCTTACTGCTCTCTTTGAGAATCTCGTTGACAAGGTAGTCATGGTCGAGTTGGATGATGAAATTGCTTCAGTTTGGGAATCCGTTATCAATGGTGATGCGGAATGGTTGGCCAATCGTGTTCTTACTTTCCATCTAACCAAGGAAGCCGTTATACAGGAAATCAAGGAAATTCCTAACACGAAAAGGGAAAAAGCGTTTCAGACTATTCTAAAAAATCGAACGCTTCATGGGGGGATCCTCGCCGAGGGTTCAGGATTTCTTAAATACGGAGAGAATGGGAAAGGGATCCGGTCTCGTTGGTACCCACGAACAATTGCGAAAAGGTTTCTAGCCCTGAATCATGTCGCGAGTAGGATCGATTTCCGATGTGACGATGGAATGAAAGTGATGCTGGAATTTTGTGTTAATCAAGAAGCTGTCTATTTTATAGACCCTCCATACACTGCTGGTGGAAAGAAAGCTGGCAAACGTTTGTACAAACACTATGATATCGACCATGAGCACTTATTTACGGTGTGCGAGTCATTGAAGGGCGATTTCTTAATGACTTATGATAATGCAGAAGAAGTGAAGAGTTTGGCGAGAAGCCATGGGTTCCAAATGCGTCTGATTCCCATGACCAATACACATCACGCGATAATGGAGGAACTGGTTATTAGCAAGGATTTGTCATGGATGGACAGATTCCCCGCGGTGCGTGAACCTGAAGCCGAATATGTAGTAGGAAAAAGCAAGAAGAAACGTCCCAACAAAGGGGTGGAGCGGACACGCTAATCGCGTGCCGCTCACCCCCTGCGGTAAATTCCTTGCATCTGTGTATCTTGCAAACTAAACGATAGACTTCGGGGAGATTGGTACGGCATATCGCATCCTTTCTAACCCGAATTATTCACAAAAATCTGCACAGTAGCTTCAAATTACCAATAGCTGAAAGGTCAAACCCCTTGATCTGACCGTGGCAGAACAGGGGTTCTGCCACCTCGCTTTTGAGGATGGGGTTATCCGCAACATTCAAGGTGTCAGCAGATTAAACAAAGTCGTTGGAAATTTATGAATAGATCGGGATAATCCTCATTTTCCTCACAATCCTTTATAATTTGGTTCATTTGGAATGAAGGTCTAACCTCATCTCTCCTATCTCCTCAATGACTGCCGTAACCAGCGATACAGTGGCGGCGACATCTGCTTGGCGGGCTATGCCCACCGGCGAGTGGATGTAGCGCACCGGGCAGGAGATGGCCGCTGCCTTTACCCCAGCTCGGGCTATCTGATAAGCCCGGGCATCGGTAGAACCTGCCTTTTTCACGATCAACTGATACGGGATGCCACGCTTATCCCCCAGCGTGGAGATATAGTCCACAAGATCCCTGTCGGCAAGCATTGTCCTGTCCATAATCCTTAGTTCCGGCCCAAGTCCGTGCCTGGCCAACCTCTTCTCCTGGGGAACCCCGGGGCAGTCGTTGGCGATGGTCCCCTCTAGGGCGATAGCAAGATCCGGGGCTACGCTAAAGGCTGATGCTGATGCTCCCCTTACCCCTATTTCCTCCTGGACAGCACCAACGAGGTAGAGGTCGGCAGAGCTCTCTTTGGCCGCCTTTAAACCCTCGATCATAGCGAACACGCCGATCCGATCATCAAATGCCTTGCCAAAGAGGCTCTCCCCGTTGTCGAAGAAATGGGAGTCAAAGCCTACATAGTCCCCCACCCTTACGTTCTTTAGAACTACATCACGGGGCAGTCCGGTGTCAATGAAGCAATCCTCAATCTCGGGAACCCGACCCAATTCGGATTGCTGACCTCTGGTCAGATGGGGGGGAGTTGATCCTACAACCCCCTTGATTAACTTCCTCCCAAAGATCTTTACCCTCTGGGCATAGAATACCCTCTGGTCAACCCCTCCCACCGGCAGAACTCTGACAAACCCCTCCTTGTCTATGTGGTTGACCATAAATCCCACCTCATCGATGTGGGCGTCAAGAACCAACCGGGGGGGTGATCCCTTCCTGTGCCCAATGACCGAGCCCAAGTTGTCCACCCAGACCTCATCACAGAGGCCTTTCAGCTCCTCCTTGACGATCTCCCTGACCTCATCCTCCCTTCCGGAAATCCCAAAGGCATTGGAGAGCCTCTCTAAAAGGGAAAAATCCATCTTTCCTCCTATTTCTTAGCGAAGTTTCGAATTTCAAATTGAAAGTGCAAAAGCAAAAATCACCCTTGCTTTCAACCTCCTACAATCTCCAATTTTCAATTACTGGCTGCAAAATTGGATACAAATTCTAAGATCTTGTCTTATGAAGTCGGTTAGGGCCTCCTCGCTCCCCCCCGAGATCCCCTGGCCTCAACCCTACCAACTGGCTGCCCTAAATTAGCTTATTGGTTGGGCCCTGTCAAGCGATTATTGAGCCTGATTTGAGAATAACCAATCTACCCTTTCCCACAAAAGATTGGGAAAAATTTTGACTTTTCCCTCAAGGGTTGTTATATTCTTCTCAAGGGGGAAAAATGATAAAGGCCATAATTTTTGACTTGGACAACACCCTGGTCGATTTTATGAAGATGAAGAGGGACTCCATCGATGCGGCCGTAGAGGCCATGATCGATGCGGGCCTGGATATGCCCAAGGAGAAGATAAAAGCTAAGATTTACGATATCTACGAGGCGGAAGGGATAGAATATCAGAAGATCTTTGACCAATTTCTCACTAAGGAACTAGGGGGGATAGACCCCAAAATCCATGCAGCGGGAATAGTGGCCTATCGTAAGGCCAGGGATGCGGCCTTGGTTACCTATCCTCACGTTGATTATACCCTTATTGAGCTGGCCAAAAGGGGGATAAAGATGGCCGTGATCTCCGATGCCCCCCAGTTGCAGGCCTGGCTCAGGCTCTGTCAACTAAAACTTCATCATCTATTTGACTGCGTGGTCACCTTTGAGGACACCGGTGAGCTTAAACCCAATCCGGCCCCCTTCCTCAGGGCCCTGAAGAGCTTGGGGGTTGAGCCAGCAGAGGCCATTATGGTGGGCGATTGGCCGGAGAGGGATGTGGTGGGAGCAAAGAGGTTGGGTATCAGGACTGTATTTGCCCGGTATGGGGATACCTTTGACACTACCAGCTCAGGTGCAGATTATGAGATAGATGACATCGCTAAGTTGTTGAAACTGGTCGATGAGGAGAACAGACGATGATTGGGGTAGGGGCGGATTTGGTGGAGACGGAGAGGATGAAAGGAGCCATTGAGAGGTGGGGGGAGAGGTTTCTCATCCGGGCTTTTACCCCTGAGGAGAGAAACTACTGTCAGGGGAAGACCCGCCCTTACCTCCATTTCGCTGCCAGGTTTGCAGCCAAGGAGGCGGTGCTTAAGGCTTTGGGGGGAGGGGTAAGCTATGTAGAGATCGAGGTGTTAAATGACCACAGGGGTGCGCCTCTCATCAGGTTACCCGAGAGGCTGCGCTCCCGCTTCAAGGTGGTTGTTTCCCTTTCCCACACTAAGAGTTATGCTCTGGCCTTTGCCTTGGTGGAAAGGGGAGGAGAAGCCGATGCTTAGAATGTCATTTTTGTCCCTTGTTTTTGCCTTTCTTTTCTCCATCCCTTCCTCGGCGAAGCCCCCTTATAGACAGGGGGATTGGATAAGCTACTCCGATTTCCGTTGGGTAACCTCAATTGCCCTCAGCCCCAGATATGTCTTTTTTGGAACCACGCAAGGGATAACCAGATACAATCGGTACACTCAAAAGTGGGAGTATCCTTTTACCACAAGCACTGGGTTGATGGATGGCTGGGTGGAGGATCTGGCCTATGACCCCCACCGCGGTGAGCTTTGGGCCAAGACGAAAAAGGGGATCTGTGGCTATCAGCCGGCCTTTGAGGGTTGGATCTCCGGCAGCTCCTTTCCCGAAAGTTTGGCCCATTCCCACCAGGGTAAGTTCAAACCCCCTTACTTCTTCCCTCCTTTTGGTTATCACTTCTATCCCGCGGGATATATCACCGATGATCACCTCCGGGAGTTTCCCATTTATGCTTGGCTCAAGGACGGCTGGGACAACCTCTGGCTGGGAACATGGGGGCTCAATGTGGGGGTGGGCTCCTATCGCACCCGCCAGCTAAAGCTCCTCAGCTATGGGTTGATGGGGGCGAATGTGGAGGCCATCCTGCGGGATGGGGATGACCTCTGGTTCGGGGGCGAGAACGGTTTGGGGAGCTTCCCTGGGATAACCGTTTACAATCGCCCCTCCGGAAAATGGAGATACTTCGAATCCACTTACACAGAGGGCCTCTTAAGCGATGAGGTTACCTGCTTTGCGGCCAGCTCCACCTGGGTTTGGGTGGGAACAACTCAAGGCCTTTCCCAATACAACAAGCGCACCGGGGAATGGAGCTCTCTGACCACATTTGATGGTCTTCCGTCAGATGAGGTTACTGCCCTTAATGTTGATGCTAATTCCCTCTGGATAGGCACCTCATCGGGAATGGCCAGGCTTTACTTCCCCAATGACTCCACCCTCTCCTTAGCCAATATGGGGTTGAAGCTGACCAGGGTCTATGATGTGGAGGCAGGGAAGGATCTCGTTTGGGTGGGAACAGAAGATGGCCTCTACGGTTGGGACAAAAACCGGGGGAAATGGATTCGGTTCTCCTCGGCTGGAGCCCCGATCTTGGGGGAGGTAACGGCGATCTCCCTTTGGAAGGATGAGGTCTGGCTCGGCACCCCCCACGCCATCTCCTGTTTCAACAAATCTACCCATAGTTGGAAGACTTTCAATCCCCCCTTATACCAAGGTGGAGGGTTTATCCTCTGCCTGGCTGCGGACACGACCTGTGTCTGGGCAGGAACCCCCTCTGGGGCCTTGAAGTATAATCGCCAAGGTGGCTCCTGGAAGCTCTACACCACCCGGGACGGCCTCTTAGGCAATATGGTGCAGTCCATAGTTTTGGAGGGGGATTACACCTGGTTTGGCACAAGGCTTGGAGCCACCCGGTTTTACTGGAAAAGCCCTTACAGGGTTGACTAAGCGAGGGCGGCCTAATTTAACCCGACCTGTTGGTAAGTCCTTGCTCAGATTCTCCAAGCCACCAAAGATTGGGCGGTCAGATGCCCACATCTGAACGGTGTTGGGGGGCTAAGAATGCCCTTACCTTTGGGATCTATAGTTCGGTAGGGAGAATAATTCGGGGTAAAGGAGATAAATATGGCTATTGTCTTAGATGGTTCTGGGTTGACGGTTGAAAAGTTGGTGCGTATCGCCAGCCATGGGGAAAAGGTAAAACTTCATCCCACTGCGTTGGAGCGGATCAAGTTGTGCCGCCGGATGTTAGAGGAAAAAATCGAGGCTCGGGAGATAATGTATGGGGTGAATACCGGCATTGGCGAGTTTTCGGAAGTGGTCCTGAATGACGAGCAAGTAAAGCAATTCCAGAGATACCTGATTTACAACCATGCGGCGGGCATTGGGGATCCTGCCCCCATCGAGTATGTCCGCGGCGCTATGGCCAGCCGGATCAATGTGCATGCCCATGGCAAATCCGGTTGCCGCCCTGAGATCACCTTGACCCTGGTGGAAATGCTGAACAAGGGGGTGACCCCTGTTGTCTGTCAGAAGGGTTCCGTGGGGGCCTCCGGCGATCTGGCCCCTATGGCCCAGATTGCCCTGTTGCTTATGGGAGAGGGGGAGGCGTACTACCAGGGCCAGAGGCTGCCGGGCAAGGAGGCTATGGAGAGGGCTGGCATTCCCATCCCTGACCTGCACGCCCGGGATGGTCTGGCCATAATCAATGGCTCTAACCTTCTAACTGCAATGAGTGCCATTCATTTGTGGGATATGAACCGCTGGCTCAAACAGGCGGAGATAGCCTGCGCGATGAGCCTAGAGGCCCTTCAGGCCAATATGAAGCCCTATGACCAAAGGTTGCATCAGGCACGTGGCTTCGGGGGCGCAATGCGCAGTGCCCGGGCGATTATGAAATGTATTGAGGGCAGCGACCTCGTCTCTGGTAAACTGAAGACAAAGGTCCAAGATGCTTATTCGATGCGCTCATCTCCTCAGGTCATCGGGGCTGCCCATGACGTCATTGCCTATGCCAGGAGTCAGGTGGAGATAGAGCTTAATGGCGTGGGAGACAACCCTGTCTTCTTCCCCGAATACAAGCTGACCATTACCGGGGCCAACTTCCAGGGCACACCGGTATCCCTGCCTATGGATATGGCGGGAGCGGCCATTACTATGGTCTGTGTTCTATCGGAGCGTAGGCTCAACCGGTTGACCAACCCTGCCCTGAGCATGGGGCTGCCTGCTTTCTTAACCAAAGGCGCTGGTATGTTTTCTGGGATGATGCTCAGCCAATACACGGCTGATAGCCTTATTGTGGAGCAGAGGATGCTCTCGGCCCCGGCCAGCATTGGCTCCATCCCCGCGGCCGCCGATCAGGAGGACTTCGTCTCTATGGGGATGAACACGGCCATCAAGAATGGGCAGATCCTGGAGAATGCCTATGGGGTGTTGGGCATCGAGTTTATGGCCGCCGCCCAAGCATTGGACTTCCGGGGTTTTACCCCTGGGGGGGGCGTAGCAGCGGCCAAGAGGGTTATCCGTAAATATGTGGAGCACCTGGAGGAGGATCGGCCGATGTATACTGATCATAACAGGATGAAGGAATTGGTTAAATCAGGGGAGATCCTTGAGGAGGTTGAGAAGGTGGTGGGCAGTTTGGGATAGTGGGTTCCTGCAAATTCGCCCTCTTTTATACAGGATTGACAAGATGAATAAAAATTCTGGAAGGCCTGTTGTCCTGTCAAAAAAACCTTCGCTGGAGTCAACTAAGTTCTGTCTCATTTGGTTTGCCGTAATTTTCCAATAATCTCAAGCTATAATCACCTTAAACTTAAAGATGATAGCTACTAAGAAGGAGAAAAGTAAGAGGATAAATATTACCATTTTTCGGCCATTGGAGAGGAAGATCCTTCCTTCGATGGCGGGACATCTCCCTTCCTGGGTAAAGCCTGATTACCTTACCGCATTGGCGATGATGGGAGCCCTCTTAACCGGGTTCAGCTACTGGTTCTGCCATTGGGGAAGGGGCTTTCTTTGGCTGGCCAATTTAGGGCTTCTTATCCACTGGTGGGGAGATAGCCTGGATGGTACCCTGGCCCGCGTCAGAAAGATAGAGAGGGAAAAGTATGGCTTCTTCGTCGATCACCTCTGCGATGCGCTCTCCGTTCTGATCATCTGTGCCGGCTGGGGAGCCTCGCCCTATATGCATTTAAACATTGCCCTTCTTCTGGTTATCTCCTATTTTCTTCTAATGATCCTTGTTTACGTGCTTACCTATGTGCGGGGTATTTTCAAGATCTCCTTCGGATGGGCGGGTCCCACCGAGGTGAGGGCTCTCATATTTATTCTTAATGCCCTCCTTTACTTCTTCTATCGTCCCTTGGGGGAATTTCGTTGGTGGGGCCTCTACTTTATGGACATCTTAGGAGGAATTGCCGCCCTCACCTTGTTCCTCATCTTTTTGGTGGATACCAGCAAGAATCTGATTTACCTGGATAAGATAGATAGGCCCAGCGAAGATTCGAATGTAAAATGAAGCTTAAGGATATAGGCGAATTCGGCCTTATTGGCCTGATAAGGAAGGGAGTGCCCTCTCCGGGAGGGGAAGTGCTGGTGGGGATAGGGGACGATACGGCGGTGATCAAAGGGGAGGGAGGTAACTGCCTCCTACTGACCTGTGATGCTCTGGTTGCAGGGGTTCATTTTGATCTGAGCTATACCCCCTATAGGGAGCTTGGCTGGAAGGCAATGGCGGTCAACCTATCGGATGTGGCTTCTATGGGGGGAGTGGCTCAATATGCCCTTGTCACCCTTGGCCTTCCCCCCGGAACAGATACAGCCAAGGTAGAGGAGCTCTACCAGGGGATGGGGGGGTTGGGGGAGAGGTTTGGGGTAAGGATAGTGGGGGGGGATACTGTTTCCTCACCAGTTTTGCTGATCTCCCTGGCCCTGGCCGGAGAGGTGAGAGAAGAGCATTTAGTTACTCGTTCCGGGGCCAGGCCAGGGGATAGTCTCCTGGTCACCGGAACCTTAGGGGGCTCAGGGGCGGGATTGGCGCTGCTCAAAGGGGGATTGCCTTTCCCTCAGGGAATGGAGAGGCTTGTCCGCAAACATCTTGCCCCTCTGCCCAGGTTAAAGGAGGCCGCGCTCTTGGTGGCAAACCTAAAGCCCAGTGCGATGATTGATATAAGCGATGGGTTAGCCTTAGATCTCTCCCACCTGGCTGCCGAGAGCAGGGTAGGGGCGGAGATCTGGAAGGAGAAGATACCCCTCCACCCTCAGGCCAAGGAGGTAGCCAGGTTTTTGGGGAGATCGCTCGACGATTTTGCCCTTTATGGGGGCGAGGACTACGAGCTTCTCTTTACCCTTCCACCTAACCAGGTGCAAAGGGCCAAAGGGCTCCTTAAGGAAACTGGCCTCACCCTAATTGGCCAAATACTCCCCCCTAAAGAGGGCTTGGTGCTCTCAGAAGAGGGTCGAAGATTGCCATTGGTAGTCAGAGGTTATGACCACTTCAGCAAGTGATGGCCATAAGAAAAGAGGGATGGGTATATATCTTCTCCCTGGGCATTGCTGTTAGCCTGGTGGGTGTAATCTATCTGAAAAGCAGCAGAGGAAAGCCAAAGAGAGCTTCCCATAGGCCAGAGCTTCAATTCTCTGCCGAGAAGATAGAGATGAGGATTAGCAGAAAAGAGGTGAGGATTAAGGGCTATTACTATTTCAGAAACAATTCTTCTCAGAAAACTATCCATAAACTTCTCATCTATCCTTTTCCAGTTGACAGCACCCATAATTTCCCTTATATTATCAGTGTCTACTATCCCTCGAGCGGGAAAAAGATTCCCTATGGATCAAAAGGGCCTGCAAAGTTAATTTACTTCCCTGTTGATCTCCCACCTAACTCCACTACTGCTGTAGTTGTGGAATACCGGCAGTCCATTCGGGCCAATAACGCCAAATACATCCTCCATACGACAAAATATTGGGGCCACCCATTGGAAAGTGCAGAGTTTCTTACCTGGGTTCCTCAAGGGTTCAAAGATGTAAAACTATCTTACCAACCCACGAAGGTAGAGACACTGCAATCTCAGATCAAGTTCACTATCAAGGAACGAGATTTCCTTCCGCACAAGGATTTAGAGATAGAGTGGAAGTAGCCCGCCTTCGAGGGAATAGGTAAGGACGCTTACAGTAGCTTTGGATGTCTAATAGCGGAGCGGTCAGACCTCCTGATCTGACCGTGGCGCCCCCATAAATCGGGATGCCACCCCGCTCTGCCTGAATCCGCGGTTTCTACCCAGCTTTAGCTGGGGTAACCTCTTCTGGGCTTTAGCTCTTTTGGAGTGCTGTGATTGGAGTGACAAGGCTCCAAAATCTTAGATTAGCCAAGACAACTTCAAAAAAGGAGGTAATATGAAAAGGATAATTTTAGGTTTAACGGTGCTTTTCCTTTTTGGTTCCTCCTCGGCCTTCTCAAACCCATATCCAGTTTCACAACCAACCCTGATCAATGAAGTTCAGACCTCACTAGATTCCTTAGAGGCTATAGAACTTCATTGGGCACCCCCACCGCCGGATATTCAAGATATCGATTTAGGTGGCTGGTTTGTTACCACCTCTGCGGGAACGGCTTATATAAATCCAGGTGTAATCCTCCCGGATAGCGGATATGTGGTGATAAACTCTACAAACACAACGGGGGGATTCTCTCTTAATGATTCCCTTGAAACCATCAAAATCTATCCCCCTGATGAGGATTTTCTTCCAGATTCACTCTCCATATTCTTCCTCCTTGATTCGTTCTCCATTTTCCTTCCTCCGGAAGGAAAAAGCGCAGCCCTCTGTAATGAGTTGGTTCCTGATCCAGGAGACACCGAATATTTTGACCAGATCCTCTATTTCTACTGGGACAGTTCGCCCACTTTGGGCTATGAGAATGACGACCAACATTCCTGGGGCATCATAAAAGGAGGGGTATGGGATAAGTATAATCAACCCATCTCCGGAGCCTTGATCAAAGCCTCCCTTAGGAACACCGTATATCCCACATTCCGGAAAAAATTTAAGGTCAAACACGGATAAATACAACGATT
>CAZVGK010000054.1:0-1794 GCA_964626665.1 uncultured Gemmatimonadota bacterium
TAAAAACAAATAGTTAGATGTTAAAAATATCACATCCTTAAGTGGAAGATCCGCTGGAGTCCAATAGGAGGAAACAGCCGATCTGCAATAGTATGCATTTGAATGCAGGTCGGCTTTTATTTGGATCAAGAGGCTAAGTGCTGGTGGGGCTCTGCCCTGACGGCAAGTAGACACTGTAGTGGAAGCTCCGACATATCGGAGTCCAAAAGGTTGGGGTCTATCCGGTAAGAGAAGAGCTTGGCTTTTAGAGGCCCTTCCCATATCAATTTTATCTAAAATGGTCTTGACTTACTTAGAAAACGAGGTTAATTTTGAATAGGGTCCCGAGAGATAGAGGGCTTGTCGATGCCTGTCTTGATCTGCTATAGGGGAGAGAGCTATCCGACAGGATTAAGGCACAACTTTGACCATGTTTGTCCATATGGCGTTGTTGGATAAAGGGAGGAGGATGATTTTTCTATGGTATCCCTAAAATCACAGATTAAGAGCATAGAAGCCCAATTGCAGATGCTCAAGGCTAAGATCGAAAAAAGGAAAGTGAAGGAAGGGTATTTCTCTTCTTTATATGGGATACTTCAAGGGATCGCTGATTCCAGCTATGAGGAGATTAAAGGGGCAGAATATCGGTTAAAAGAAGAGAAGGTTGGATGACTCATTACATCCTCGATACCCATGCGTTGGTCTGGTTTGTTGAGGGGAACAGGAGGCTAAGCGAGAAAGTGAGGTCTATCTTATTAGACAAAACCTCACAACTTGTGATCCCTACTATTGTTTTGGTAGAGATTAAGTTTCTCTATTCGAAAAAACGCATAAAGATCGACATCGATCGGATTACCAATGGCATCTTGGAAGCAGATAATTGCACGGTTTATCCTTTAGATGAAGAGGTGGTGGAGAAGATTCCTTTAAATCTTGACATCCATGATGCCATTATTTGTGCTACAGCCTTGGTCTATCGGGATGTCCTCGGATATGAAGTGAGACTGATTTCCAGAGACGAGGAGATTATGAAATCCGGAATTGTGGAGATGATCTGGTGAGTTTGATACAGAGAGTTGAAATAGGGCTCTAGGCCTGTCCGAGCATGGCTGCGGAAGGTTGCATTCCATAGGCAGGGAAAGGGGAGAAAGGTCTTGACAGGTGAGGTGTGATTCATTATCTTTAAGTGTTTTTAAAAAGGGCTTCTAATGACGAAAATACCTTACCATTCAGATAAGACGGATTTGGGGGAGGGAGAGTCAGGAAGCGAAAACAATAGCTCTTCAGCATATTCAAAGCTGGAGTCCGATAGAAGGAAACAACCGATCTGCCAAGGTGTATCTAATGTACGCAGGTCGGCTTTTGTTTTAACCCACAGGCTCAGAATAGCCGTAGGGACAGGGCTTCAGCCCTGTCCGAGAAGAGGCGGACAAATCTAAAGATTTGTCCCTACATTAAAAACAGTAAATCGTGGGGACTCCGATCCATCGGAGTCCGAAAGTGGACAGACATAAATGTCTGTCCCTACTTCGGGAGAGATTACTATTGAAAGGAGGAGATGGATTATGAAGCGCTTTTCAGTTGTCTTGGGTATGGCCCTCCTGGCTGCGTGCGTGCTGGGGACAGGTGTTGCCCACAGTCAGTCGACCGGATCCATCGTAGGATGGGGTGACCAGGTCGTTGTTGAGCCAGCATCTCTCGAGGGCATCATAGCCGTTGCCGCGGGTGCGGTTCACAGTCTGGGCCTGAAATCTGATGGGACCATCGTAGCCTGGGGGGACAACTACTCTGGTCAGTGCGGGGTGCCTGCGCCCA
>CAZVGK010000054.1:1894-12714 GCA_964626665.1 uncultured Gemmatimonadota bacterium
ATGCGGACTTCGTGGCCGTTACCGGGGGCGACTGGCACAGCCTGGGCCTGAAATCCGATGGGACCATCGTGGCCTGGGGTTACAACTCCGTGGGCCAGTGCAATGTGCCTGCGCCCAATGCGGACTTCGTGGCCGTTACCGGGGGCGACTGGCACAGCCTGGGCCTGAAATCTGATAGCACCATCGTGGCCTGGGGTTACAACTACTATGGCCAGTGCAATGTGCCTGCGCCCAATGCGGACTTCGTGGCCGTTGCCGCGGGAGCGTATCACGGCCTGGGCCTGAAATCCGATGGCACCATCGTGGCCTGGGGTTACAACTACTATGGCCAGTGCGATGTGCCCCCGCCCAATGCGAACTTTGTCGCCGTTGCCGCGGGAGCGTATTACAGCCTGGGGTTGAAATCCGATGGGACGATTGTGGCCTGGGGGGACAACGACGCTGGCCAGTGCGGGGTGCCTGCGCCCAATGCGAACTTCGTGGCCGTCGCCGCGGGCTATGAGCACAGCCTGGGGTTGAAGTCCGATGGGACCATCGTAGCCTGGGGGGACAACAACTATGGCCAGTGCAATGTGCCTGCGCCCAATGCGGACTTCGTGGCCGTTGCCGCGGGTGGGTTGCACAGCCTGGGGTTGAAGACTTCATCCAGTGATACGATGCCCCCATCTAAGGTAACCAACCTTCAGGCCACAGTGACGGATACCAGCATAAATCTGGTATGGACGCCAGCGACTGATAATGTTGGGGTCCATCACTACATAGTCTATAGGGATACAATCAGTGGTTTCACACCTGAGCCTGGCGATTCCATTGCTGCCCCAAGTGATACCGTTTATATTGACAAAGACTTCCAGCCAGGGGTTGTCTATTACTATAGAGTCTCCGCAGTGGACTTTTCTGGAAACGAAGGAGAATGTTCGGATCAAGCCAGTGGCGTTCACAGTAACAAGACTATTGAGCTGCCCCATATTTTCCTACTATTTCAAAATTATCCTAATCCCTTTAATCCGGTGACTGAGATCAAATATACCTTGTCCAGGGATTGCTGGGTTAAGCTTGGCATTTTCAATGTCTCTGGCCAAGAAGTGGCCATTTTAGTTGACGAGGTGCAAACGGCTGGATATAGGACCGTGAGATGGAATGCAGGTTCGCTCTCCAGCGGGATATACTTCTGTAGGTTAAAGGCTGGTGATTTTGTGCAGACAAGGAAGATGGTTCTACTGAGATAGAGATGAGAGACCGCCCCCACCCTGAGGTGGGCTTACAGTTGGCAGCTATAAAGGGAGGAGAGACCAGGCTCCTCCCTTTTCTATTTGGCTCCTTGGAATGTAGTGGGTTTCAGCCAGATTATCCTCAAAACTTCCTTGACAGTCTTCTGGAGAATGGCTATATTGGTATGTAGTTGGGGTAAAGAGGATCTTAAGGAAACGAGAACTAAAGCTCCCTCTGCATCACCATCCCCAATTCTCTAAATTTGCCTGACAGGACAAACAGAATTTATGGGATTCCTCCAAGGAAACGCTGATCATTTTGTCTATCCCCTCTAAAAAAAAGAAGTTCGTTGCTATTAAATCTGAATGGGGTCCCCGAAATCCTGTTTGAAAATCAAACACAGAAAGGAGATAAACAATGCGGGTGAAGGATATTCCTGAAATCGCCCAGCTAAGTGCACCGGAAAAGATCCTGTTGATTGAGGAACTATGGGACAGCATTGCTGTGGACCAATCGAGTGTGCCTGTTCTTTCCAGCCATATCGAGGAACTGAAAAGGCGGCTAAAAAGCTACGAGTCCAAACCAGGTAATCTTCTCTCCCTTGAGGAACTCCAGGCAAGTGTAAAGAAGAGCAAATGACCCATACCCTACGCTTCCTGCCAGAAGTGAAGGAAGATGCCCTTTAGAGTGAAACTTCGGGACAGAAATGAGCCATAAAATCAGCTAACAAGACGCCACACCTGACTACTATTTTGCTGGTGTTTTGTAGGACAGGTGAACTTAGACACTATAAGGATTAGGCCTTAGCCCTACCCGCATGAGGGGTTGGATTCTGAGGCAACTAACGGCTATAAAGGGGAGGAGATAATAGGCTCCTCCCTTTTTTAATTCCTTGGCCCTTCAGAGGGTGGTAACCTTGTTGGCATCTCAGTCAGATTCCTGTGAACAACGACTTGACAGAGACCTTGCCAGATATTAAATTAGGTCAGACCTCCCCCTGGTATAATTAGGACGCAGATTTTCGCAGATAACCGCAGAAAGTTAAAATCTTGACAATCGGCGTTTATCTGCGTCCCAAAAAGGAATTTCCTATGCTTTAAACTTCACTCAAAAAACGCCACTTTTTGTATCGGTGATATTCGGTGTTTCCCTGTAATTGGAGATTGTATAGATCTTCTCCATCACCTTAGAGGAAAGGGAACTATAAGGTAGTCATTGCGGGAGTGGAAGGGGTGCTGGTGTCCTCCCTGGACTTCAAATCCAGAGGTGCCCATCCAAGGGGACGGGCATGGTGGGTTCGATTCCCATCCGCTCCCGCCAATGAAGGGATGCGGGGAGAAATGGCTTGACTTGGATTTCTCCCATTGATATGTTTGACCGAGATGCGTAGGCAAATCATCGTGGAAAGGGCAACAAGGGTGCACCGGCTTCCTCCCTCTTTTCTTCTCCAGGTGGAGAACATATTAAGAAGGGCCAAACTAAGGGGGAAAGAGGTGCTGGATCTGGCCAGATGTGAGGACCCAGACTGGGATTTTCCCTTAGGGGACAAGCCGTTGGCCGAGCCTCAGGTCCGCCAGGAGATCGGGGGGATGCTGCGGGAACAGAGGGGGGTAATCCTACGCCCTCAAAGCGAGATCCTCCCCCTGCCAGATCTGAGGCAGGGCCTGATCCTCCTCCCCCTGGCCCTTTTAGACCCTGGGGATAAGGTCCTCCTCCCTGATCTGGCCAATCCCCTCTATCGGGTGGGCATCGCCCTTAGCGGGGCAGCAATAGAGACCTATCCCCTCTGGGAGAGAAACGACTACCTCCCCAACCTCGGCCAATTAGAGAAGCTCTCCTCAGGGGCTAAACTCCTCATCTTGAACTACCCCCACAACCCTACAGGGGCAGTGGCTGATCCAGCTTTTTTTAAGGAATTGATCGGTTTTGCCCAGGCCCATAATCTCTTTGTTTTAAATGACTTCACCTATGGGGGATGGAGCTCTAATACTGCTTCCAGCCTTTTGGAGCTCTCCGGAGCTAAAGGAATAGGAGGGGAGATAGGAGCTTTTCTCCCTCCCGGAGACTTCCTCTCCCCACAGCCTGGCTATCTGGCCGGAAACAGGGAGTTGGTCTCTGCCCTGGGGACCCTGCTTCGCGAGTTCTCCCCTTCCCTTGCGGGTCCGCTCCTCAGGTTTTCCTGGGAGACCCTGAGGAACTATGATTTAGGGAAGAAGGCAAGCTCCTTTATCTCTGAGAGGGTCGATCTAATCTCTGAGGAGCTCTATAGGTGGGGGTGGCGGTTTCGCAGGCCAGTGGTTACCCCCTTTTTATGGCTGCAAACCCCCGGCCGTTATACCTCCCGCGGATTTGCCCATTCCCTCTTCCGCCGGTTCCGCATCCTGGTAGTTCCTGGACCGACTTATGGGGAGAAAGGGGAGGGCTTTCTGCGGATCTCCCTTACCCCTCCCCCCAAGATAATAGGGGAAGCTATCTCCTCCCTTCATATGGGCCGGAGGGTGCACCGCCGCAGACCTTAAAAAATTTAGCCGCGAGCCTCTATTCATAACAACGAATAGAATGGCTTTGGATGACCAATAGCTGAGCGGTCAGATCCCTGATCTGATGGTGGCAGAACAGGGGTTCTGCCACCTCACTCCCCAAGATCCTTTTCCTGGTCTGCGGCGAAACTTCGCTAATTGAGGAGGCAAGATGGATATAATAAGGTTGCAAAATATGTCCTTTTATGGATACCACGGCCTCTCTGCTGCCGAGAGGGAGACCGGCCGCAGGTATGAGGTGGATGTGGAACTCCACCGGGACGTGACCGCTGCCGCCCAGACGGACAGGCTGCAGAATACAATTGACTATCGCCGGGTCTATACCATTGTGGAACAGGTGCTCACCGGCGAGGAGCATCACCTTTTGGAGGCGATAGCTGAGGCTATCGCCGACCGGATGGTGGCCGATTTTCAGGTCGATCAGGTGGTAGTGCGGGTGCGCAAGAGAATGCCCCCCATCCCTGGCAACCTCGACTTCATTGAGATAGAGGTGACGAGGCCTTGACCATAGTGCTCTATTACATAATTAGGGTGACGTATTTTGAGAAGTCAGCAAGGTTAACGATGTAAATGGTAGCCGTGAGTTAAAATCCGAAGCAAGAAACTCGAAATACAAAACAATACCACCTGTCTGCGTGATCCGCACAGGCAGGAATGACCAAAATTCAAATGTGCAAAACAAGTCCTGTTTCGGTCATTTGGATTTAGAATTTGTTTCGCTATTCGGATTTCGGATTTGCTTAACCCTAAGTCATCTAAAAGTTATGTAGGTTAACTTTCTCCAGTGATACGTAACAGAACTTATGAAACGCACCACTTAGTCTACTTAGGGATGGGCTCCAACTTAGGGCCCAGGGAGAAACAGCTAAAAAGGGCAATAGGGGAGCTTGCCTCCCTTCCCCAGACGGAGGTTCTTAACCTCTCCTCTCTCTATGAAACTGAGCCGGTGGGGGTAAAGGAGCAACCTCTGTTCCTCAACCTTGTCATGGTTCTCCGCACCGAAATCCCCCCGGAGGAGCTTCTCCAGCAGCTCAAGGGGATTGAGTCCCGGATGGGCAGGGGGAAGGGGCGGAGGTGGGGGCCCCGGCCAATCGACCTGGATATCCTCCTCTATGACCACCTGATCCTTAACTCTCCCGGGCTGATTATCCCCCATCCCAGAATGCACCAGAGGCTGTTTGTCCTTCTTCCCTTGGCCGAGCTGGCCCCCCAACTTATCCATCCGGTATTGGGAAAGAGGATAGGGCAGTTAGCAAAGGGGCTCTCCCCGCAGGAGGTGGTCAGATGGAAAGGAAAGCTTTATGCCTGAGCCTCGTCACCTGGGTATTGAGGGGGTCATTGGAGTGGGAAAGACCAGCTTAGCCAAGCTCTTGGCCCAAAGGAGAGGGGCTAAGCTTGTCCTGGAGGAGGTGGAGGAGAACCCCTTCCTGGAGGGTTTCTATGCGGATGCCGAGAGGTATGCCTTTCAGACTCAGATCTTCTTCCTACTCAGTCGCTACCGCCAACTTAGCAGCCTCTTTCAGGAAGAGCTCTTTCAGCGGGGGGTGGTGAGTGATTACATCTTGGCCAAGGACAAGATATTTGCCTACCTCAACCTCAACGACAACGAACTCTTCCTCTACAACAGGCTCTACCCCCTCCTGGAAGATAAGGTCCCTCAGCCAGACCTGGTCATCTACCTGCAGGCCAATACCGATTTCCTGATGGGCCGCATAAAGGAGAGGGGAAGACCCTTTGAGCGAGCCATATCCAGGGATTATATAGATTCCCTCAACCAGGCTTACAATCATTTCTTCTTCCATTATGACCAGACCCCCCTACTTGTGGTGAAGGTTGCCGGCTTGGATTTTATCAACAGGGCTGAGGACTTAGAATGGTTCTTAGGGGAGATCGGTAACCCCCCGGCAGGGACAAGGTATATAACCGCCCAGCGCGGCGAAGCCGCAACCAAATAATTCACCGCAAAGTCGCAAAGGACGCAAAGTCTAAAGATTTTTAACTAATCGCTTTATTTCATTTCCCTTTTGCTTTTTATTTCCTCCGCGATCTCAGAGGCTTTGCGGTTGGTACGAAAAACTTTGTAAAAAAAACAAGATATTGCAAGATTGTAGTACTAAGGAAGATGACTAACCAGCCAAGCAAGGTTACCACCAAAACATTTCTGCAGTGCAAGGCCCAGGGGAAAAAGCTTGCCCTGCTCACCGCTTATGACTGGCTTACCGCCAGGCTCTTGGACGATTGTGGGATAGATGGCATACTGGTGGGGGATTCGGCCAATATGGTCTTCTATGGCCAGCCCACCACCCTTTCTATCACTATGGATCAGATGATCTACCACACCAGGGCGGTAGCGCAAGCAGCCAACCGGGCTCTGGTTATTGGGGATATGCCATTTATGTCCTATCAGGTAAATACCCAGGAGGCACTGAGGAATGCCGGAAGGTTTCTTAAGGAAGGTGGCGCTCAGGCAGTGAAGGTGGAAGGGGGTAAAGAGATTGCTCCCACCGTGAAAAGGCTGGTGGAAGTGGGCATACCGGTGATGGGGCATATCGGGCTTGTCCCCCAGTCGGTGCACAGGTTTGGGGGGTATGGGATAAGGGGGAAAGGAAAGGAGGAGGCCGTTTATCTCTTGGAGAGCGCCATCCTTCTGCAGGATGCTGGCTGTTTCTCCCTGGTTTTAGAGAAGATTCCGGCGGATTTGGCCCAGAGGATAAGCAAAGAGCTGCGCATACCGACGATTGGAATTGGAGCTGGCCCCTTCTGCGATGGTCAGATCTTGGTTGTGCAGGATATGCTCGGCCTTTTTGAGGAGTTTAAACCCAAGTTCGTGCGCCAGTATGCCCAGTTGGCCCCGCAGGTAAAGGAGGCCTTCCATAAGTATATCAAAGATGTAAGGGAGAGCAAGTTCCCCTCCCCGGAGGAGAGTTACTAAAGATGATTACCGTGGAAGAGATAGCCCAGATGAGGGAGATAGCCCAGACCACCAGGGCTAAGGGGGAGCTTATCGCCCTGGTTCCCACTATGGGTTTCTTCCACGAGGGACACCTCAGCCTAATCAGGAAGGCCAGGAAGCTGGGGGACTTGGTGGTGGTGAGCAGCTTCGTCAATCCCTCCCAGTTTGGCCCGGGGGAGGATTACACGGGTTATCCGCGGGAACCTGAGCGAGACAGGATCTTGGCCGCGGAGAATGGCACCGATATCCTCTTCTCCCCCCTGGTGGAGGAGATGTATCCCCCGGGTTACTCCACCTGGGTGGATGTGGAAGGGCTAACTGAGGTGCTCTGTGGTAGGTCCCGCCCAGGCCATTTTCGGGGGGTAACCACTGTGGTAACCAAGCTATTCCACATTGTCCAACCCCATTATGCCATCTTTGGCCAGAAGGACTATCAGCAGGCACAGGTGACCAAAAGGATGGTGAAGGATCTCAACTTCGATTTAAGGGTGTTGGTTCAGCCCATTGTGCGAGAGCCAGATGGCCTGGCTATGAGTTCGCGGAACCTCTACCTCTCCCCCAGCCAGAGAAAGGAGGCCACCACCCTCTACCGTTCGCTTCTCCAGGCCAAGGAGTTGGTGGAAAAGGGGGAGAGGGATGCGGAAAGAATATCGGCGGTGATCAGGGAAATGCTTGTCAAAATCCCACGGGCAGAGATAGACTATATCTCCATAGTTGACGGGGAGAACCTCAGGCCCCTAGCTCGGCTCAGAGGAAAGGTCCTCATTGCCCTGGCGGTAAGGATCGGCAAGGCCAGGCTGATAGACAACATACTGACCTCCATAGATGAATAACCCAGCACAGCAAAGCCGCAACCAAACAAGGGCCACGGATTACACAGATTTCACTGAACCTCTGGAACACGAACGATGACACGAATAAACGAATCCGCACGAATAGATAATTTACCACGGAAATTCACGGAATTACGCGGGGGAAAACAATTATTAATTGAGAATTAAGAATGAAATTCATGCTGGCTATCCCTGATCCCTGAAGACTGATCCCCCTTTTTCTGTGCATAGTCCGTGGTGAAGTTACTGCAATTTACATTCAAACCTTTGTGTTCTCTGCGCCTACTTGGCGAGCTTTGCGGTTAAAAAACTTTATCAAAAAAACAGGATCTTGCAAAATCGTAGCATAGTGGCCATACTCTTAGCGGCCGGGGAAGGGGTGCGGATGAAATCGGGACTGGCCAAGGTCCTCCATCAGGTGTCCGGGAGACCTATGGTGCAATGGGTCATCTCCGCGGTGAGGGAGGCGGGAGTGGAAAGGATAATCTTGGTAATTGGCCACCGAAGGGAGATGGTGAGGGATGCCTTGCGGGATGAAGGGGTGGAGTTTGTGGTGCAAGCAACACAAAGGGGAACTGCCCATGCCGTCCTGCAAGCAGAGGCCATCCTGCGCGATTTCTCCGGTACGGTTCTCGTCCTCTGCGGGGATGTCCCCCTATTGAGAGCTCGTACCATCAAGGATCTGCTGGAGCTCCACCACAGCTCAAATGCTATGGCCACAGTGCTTACCGCTGAGCTTGCCGATCCAGCCGGCTATGGGAGGATAGTCAGGGACAGCCAGGGTACGGTGGAGAGGATCGTGGAGGAGAAGGATGCCACTCCACAGGAGAGGAGGATAAGGGAGGTAAACAGCGGCCTCTTCTGCTTCCAGGCTACTGCCCTCCTCCCTGCCCTCAGGGAGGTGAGGGCTGACAATCAGCAGGGAGAATACTACCTCACCGATGTTATCTCCATCTTCAGAAGGGACAACCGGCGCGTGGCTGCCCTCCTCTGCCCCCATCAAGAGGAGATACTGGGGGTGAACTCCCGGGAACAGCTCTCCTTTGTGGAGGGGATTATGAAAAATAGGCTAAAGAAAAGGCCTTGACAGATCAAACTTTACGAAAGTCAAGCGAGAATCCCCTGCCACTTGCAGTGAGGATGAATTGCTTCCTTTCGCGGGGGTTGGAGGTAAAACCTCCAATAAGAAAATCCTACAGCTTAGGAATCTCCCCTTTTAGGCAGGGGAAGTTCACTTTTAACAAGCAAAGGCCACCATTGCTGGTGACCTTTGCTTTTAAACCGGGTTCAGGTCAGGGAGTTACTTCAGGAGAATCATTCTCCTGGCTTGCACATAGCCCCCTGCCTGAATCCGGTATATGTATACCCCACTGGGCAGCTCTTGGCCCGAACTGTTCCGTCCATCCCAGCGAACTGAGTAGTAGCCAGGGGCCTGCTCCCCATCCACCAGGGTCCTCACCAACTGCCCCAGCACATTGTAAACCCTCAGGGTGGTGCGGTGCGGTCTCCTCTCTCTATCTCTATCTGGGATAGTGTAGCGGATAGTGGTAGTGGGATTAAATGGATTGGGATAGTTCTGCTCGATGGAAAATTGTGATGGTAAAGCTAAGTCCCTTCTTTCACCTACTGAAGAGGGATTAACACCTATCTCCACCGAAACTGGACAGGGAGGAAATGGAAGGGAATATACATAGATGCCCGTCACCTGATATTCTCCCGGCAGAACTGTATCTCCATAAGCGTTATTCATATCCCACTCATCTAAGGCCAATGTGGAATCACCAGGGGCTAAGATAATTTCTGTAATAACTTGAAGGAAATACTTTCCCCAAGACCATCTCCATATCTCGGATGAATCGGAAATGTAAAAATCGTATATCTGCGTGGTGCCGAAGGTAAAGGTGACTGAATCACTCCCCAGATTGGTGATCTTACAGAGCATCTGGATATCCTCCTCCTGCGCATACTCTGCCTTGTCAGTGGCCATATAATACTCCAGATCACGGATTACCACCCTCTTCTCATTCAACCATTGACCAATGGAAGGTTCAGCTTGTAGACACAGGAGAATAAGGGATAACACCCAGATGAATCTTGTTCTTTTCATTCTAATCGCCTCCTTCCTTGCAGAGGGAAGGCGGAGCAAGTTCCACCTCCCCCTCATAAGGTTTATCGAAGCAAGATCATCTTGCGGGTTTTTCTGAAATCAGCCGTTTTTATCCTGTAAAAATAGACTCCACTGGCCACCTGAGCACCAGACTGGCTTCTGCCATTCCAATGGGCCACCCTATACCCTGCCTTCTGTTCCCCATCAACCAGGGTAGCCACCTTTTGTCCTAAGATGTTGTAAACATCCAGCCTCACCCAGCAATCCCTGGGCAAGCCATACTTGATTCTGGTTACCGGGTTGAAAGGGTTGGGGTAGTTCTGGGCAAGGGAGAAGTAGTCGGGCAGAGATGGCTCATGAGGCTCTTCCACCCCTGTTGAGACAAGCCAAGGATCATAGTCCACCGGCCCATAGAACGAGGTGGGATCAGGTGGCGATTCCCCCCACCAGTTGTTCTCCGCCTTTATTGTATCGGTTACTCCCTCACAGTATACCGCATATTGAGGGGAACAGGGACCTGGTATGATGCTGTTGTTGCCCGTTCCGGGGATGAAGGAATCACCCAGAAGAGGATAGCTTTCATAACAGGCTACACCAATGTCTCTATACTCGTTAATCTTGTTGTCGGAGACTATGGGCCTGGAGCCTGAATAAAGGGCCAACCCCACCACATTTCCCTCCAGAACCTGTTCCAGGTTACTGCTCCCCTTGATCACGGTAGCCGAGTCCAATCCCACTCCCAATATGCCGTAATAGCCTCCAACTATTTGATTATCCATAACTTGGGCTGTGGCATCCTCAAGGTATATGCCTGCAGTTCTTGCGCTATCTCCTCCTCCCCGTGGATCATCACACTGCAGGACGGGCATAGAGATCGTGTTGCCACAGATATAGAGATCGTCAGTGAAACAACCCCTTATACCGTAAACTGAGTGGTCCTTTATGGCACAGGAGATAACATTCCCTCCCTGGGCAGAATCAAAGCTCACCCCACAGTCGCTATACTCGATTGTGGCATACTGGATCTCTGCACTTCCCCCATTGAAGACCCTGATACCATACCAGTCACCTGGTTTTGGAGTCTGTGAGGCAGAGGTAAAGGTTATCTTGGAGTCAGCCATCCCCTCAGCAACAAGACTGCCTTCTATGGCCAGTTCAGTCCTTGAGGCAAATTT
>CAZVGK010000055.1:0-12462 GCA_964626665.1 uncultured Gemmatimonadota bacterium
AATCATTGTAGTCCATAAAAAAATTTGGGTAACTACTTGATATACCATAATCTTTAATCTTTCAATTTTTTTTCCGGAACTGGGGATCTAAAGGAGAATAACATTCTTTTCCCCAGTGAAATTTCAGAGAACCCTCAGAAGGGGGTAACCGAATATTACCATCTACAGCAGCCACTCTTCACAGAAAAAGGCATCTATCATCTTAAGGTTAGTGAAGTTGGTCAAGACCATTCCTATTTTGACAGATTACAGTTATTGGAGGTGGACCATTCGTCTGGGGAGAGGATAGCGGTCAATTCCTCTGGAAAGTTTGTGGCCTATGAAAAACTACTAAGCCCAGTTTCTGCCCGAGATGAGAACGGAGATGAACACTTAAAGAAGATTACCCTCCAAGACGGCTTATCCTTCAGGGGGTTGGAGGGAGACAGGTTGGCGCTTGACTTTGGCCGGTTTCAGCTCCAGGATACCGCCTTGCTGGTTGTCGGGGGACAGCTCAACAAGGATCCTGGTAAGTCAAAGAGACCGCAGGACAAATATCCGGTTATAAGGGTTGCCGGAGCAGGGAAGGGGGAGGGAGAGTATGTGGTTAGTTACCGACAGAACTACTATGTAGAGCTCTTGGAGTTGCCCAAATCCCTCTTCACCGGTAGGGAGTCTAAGTTGACCCTTCATTGGCAACTGCCCTATAATCTGGATTTTGCGGGATTAGTGGATGAGAAAGAAAGAAATCTGACTGTTGAAACCCGATATACTAAATTGACAAAAGCGGTTCATTCTACTCAAGAGGATGTCATAAACCTGCTTCAAACTAAAGATGGGAGATATGCTGAGCTTCTTCCTGGGGAGGCGGTAGATCTATGCTTTACCTCTGTGAATCAGACAGGCGGTTGCGAGAGGAACTTAGTTTTGGTCTCCACCGGGTACTATGTGGAGGAGAGCAAGAGCAAGACAGGCGAAGGCAACTCCAGTGAGGAGATACCGAATGTTTTTTCATTACTGCCGAACTATCCCAACCCCTTCAATCCGATGACAGAGATCAGATACACCTTGCCAAAGGAGTGTTTGATTAGGCTGGAAGTTTTCGATATCTTGGGTCGGAGGGTAGCGACATTGGTGGATGGATTCCAGAGGGCTGGTTACAAGAGCATCCGTTGGGATGGAGACGGAATGGCCAGTGGGATATACTTCTATCGGCTTAAGGCAGGAGATTACACAAAGGTAAGGAAGATGGTGTTAATCAGATGAGACAGTGGAAAGTGGAAAAACTGAAGTCTATCGTAGGTTGGGATCAGGGCATCTGTCAGGGCGGGAGCCCTGACAGCACATAGTGTAAATCAGTGCCGAAAAAAGGGGGTGAAGTTTTTGACTATGGACTATAAGAAAGCCGGGGTGGATATCGAGGCGGCCCAGAGGTCGTTGGAACGGGTAAAGAGGATGGTCAGCTCCACCTGGAGCCCGGGGGTCATCTCCAACCTCCGCCAGTTTGCCGGTCTTTACCGGCTGAATGGAGGGGGGTATAAGAATCCGGTGCTGGTCTCCAGCACTGATGGGGTGGGCACCAAGCTGAAGATAGCTTTTATGCTGGGGAGACATTCCACCGTGGGCCAGGACCTCGTCCATCACTGTGCAAATGACATCTTAGTCCATGGGGCCAAACCGCTGTTTTTTATGGACTATCTGGCCTCCTCCGAGATCAAGTCGGGGGTTATTCAGGAAGTAATAGGAGGTTTGGTCAAGGGATGTAAAGAGGTGGGTTGTTCCCTGATCGGGGGGGAGACGGCCCAGCTTCCCGGCTTCTACCAACCGGGTGAGTATGATCTGGCCGGGTTTATCCTTGGTCTGGTAGAAAGGGAGGGGATAGTTGACGGCTCCGGGATAGAGGCTGGTGACCTGATAGTAGGCTTGGCCTCCAATGGCCTGCACACCAATGGCTTCTCCCTGGTCAGGAAGATTCTCCTCAAGGATTGGAAGCTTGATGGTTACATCGATGACCTGGGTTCTACCCTGGGAGATGAACTCCTGCGGGTGCATCGCCACTATGGGCAGATTATCTATAGCCTGAGTTCCTTGGGGTTTAGGATCAAGGGGATGGCCCACATTACCGGAGGAGGGATAGAGGGGAACCTAAGCAGAATAATCCCTTCCGGTCTGGTGGCTCTGATCAAGAAGGGGAGTTGGGAAGTTCCCCCCATATTTAAGCTGATAAAGAAGGTGGGTGGGGTAGAGGAGAGAGAGATGTTCCGGGTGTTCAATATGGGGATAGGTTTTATCCTGGTAGTTTCCCCAGCCATTTTGGACAAGGTTCTCTTCCACTTAAAAGGCCAGGGCCAGATCGCTTGGCAGGTGGGGGAAATAAGAGAGGGAGATTTGAAGAGGGTCATACTTGAATGAAGAGGGTTGTGGTCATAGAGGAAGGAAAGAGATTGTCCCAGCAGTTGGGTGAAGACTATCAGGTTCTGCATTTCTCCTCCTGGGAGGACTCCAGGGAGGCAGAAAAGATAGATCTCATCCTCCTTGATCCCTTGGCCTGTCACCCAGGGTTAAAGGAGGCGATCCGGGGTTCCCTCCAGGTCCACCCCCAGGTCCCGCTGATTGTCGTTTCCGAGAAAGTTTCCACCTCCCTGGCCATAGAGGCAATGAGGGAAGGAGCATACGATTATCTGACCCTTTCCTCTTCTCCCTTATCCCTGAAAGAGGTTGTAGGGGAGGCTCTGAAGCCTGAGAGAAGGGGAAAGGTAGTCAGGTTGCCCAAGCTTGAGCCCGCGGGTGAGGAACCTCTCATTGGGGAGAGTCCGGAGATGTTGGAGATATATAAGCTCATTGGACAGATAGCCCCCAGCGATGTCTCTATTCTCATTCAGGGAGAGAGTGGAACGGGGAAAGAGCTCGTGGCCAGGGCTGTCCACAACAACAGTTCGCGGAGAAAGGGCCCTTTTCTGGCCGTAAACTGTGCCTCCATCCCGGAGACCCTGTTGGAAAGCGAGCTGTTTGGCTATGAGAAGGGGGCCTTCACCGGCGCAACGGAGAGAAGGGCGGGAAAGCTGGAGCAGTGTGATGGGGGGAGCATATTCTTAGATGAAATTGCCGATATGTCCCCCGCAATTCAGAGCAAGGTCTTGCGGGTCTTAGAGGGCCGCGAGTTCTACCGGTTGGGGGGGAATAAGGGGATAAAGGTAAATGTGCGGGTGATTACCGCTACCAACAAGAGCTTGGTGAAGTGTGTTAAGGAAGGGACCTTTCGGGTGGACCTCTTCTATCGATTGAAAATGGCTGCCATCTACCTACCTTCCCTCCGCGAGAGGGGGGGGGATATTCCTCTCTTGGCCCACTATTTCCTGAAGAAGTTCTCCTCCCAGTTCCATCGACAGATAAGGGGTATCTCCCCCCAGGCTATGGAGACGCTTAAGGATTACCCCTGGCCGGGAAATGTGCGGGAGTTGGAGAACAATCTGCAGACCGCGGTGATCTTGGCCAAGGGGGATGTTCTTCTACCGGAATACTTTCCCATCAATCAGGAGGAGGGGGGGACCGTCTCTGGCCCCGAGTTTGAGGATAGCTATACCAAGCTGTTCTCCGAGCTGATCACCCCCCTCTGGGACGAGCTGCGCGGAGGACATCAGGGGAGGATCTATGATGAACTGACCGGCTCCTTAGAGAAGGCCTTGATCAGCCTTACCCTGAAGAGGTTGAAGAGCAATCAAGTCAAGGCGGCGAAACTGTTGGGGTTAAGCCGGAATACCTTGCGGGATCGTATAAAAAAACACGGGCTTTACTAAGTGCTCTATTTCATAATTACGGTGAGTATTTGAGAAGATGGCAAGGTTAACGATGTAAATGGTAGCCGTGAGTTAAAATCCGAAGCACGAAATCCGAAATACGAAACAATACCAAATTGACCCCGTTAGATACGAAGTTATCTAATGGGGTGAACCAAAATTCAAATGTGCAAAACAAGTCCTGTTTCGGTCATTTGGATTTACTTAACCCTAAGTCATCTAAAAGGTATGTAGGTTGACTGTCTCCAATCATACGTGACAGAACTTATGGAATGGACCACTAAGGAATTTAAGGATGAGAGGAGGCAATTATGCAGTATAAAAAAGTGGATAATCGGCAGTGGGTGGTGGTATTGAGGAGGGGGGAGAGGATCATAGAGAAGCTGACTGACTTTATAGAAGAGGAAGGCATCCAATCCGGGTATTTCAATGCCATTGGCGCGGTCAGTGCCGTGGAGTTGGGACACTATAACCTGGGGAAGGGAGAATACACCACCAAGCAGATCGATTCCCCATTGGAGATCGTTAGCCTGATGGGCAATGTGAGCACCAAGGGGGAGGAGAAGGTTATCCACGGCCATATCGTCGTGGGGACAGATGAGATGCAGCTCTTCGGCGGCCATCTCAAGGAGGCCACCGTGGCCGCCACCTGTGAGGTAATGTTTAAGGAGTTTCAAAAGAAGGTAGATAGGAAGTATGACGACGATATAAAGTTGCACCTACTTGCCCCGGAGGGATAAGTGGATAAGGAGAGGGTGCTGGAGAATACCATCAAGAGGTGTCGGGAAAGGGATATAATCATTCCTACCTATGAGGAGATGAGGCACCCGGAAAAGATCCCCCAGGGCATCAAGGAGGAGCTCAGGAAGATAGGTCTCTGGGACCTCCATCCCCGGAATCTCTTCAGGATTACCTGGAAGAATGAGCCGGTGAAGTTTGGGGGAGATTTCGGCAATGTAAATTACCTGGAGATACCACCCGAACTTTCCGGGGTGGAGGCCAGGATAATTATCCTCATCGGGAAATGGTTTCCCACCGGTTCCCATAAGGTCGGGGCTACCTTTGGCCCTTTGGTGGAGAAGCTGGTCAGAGGGGCATTTGATCCCACTCGGCAAAAGACCCTTTGGCCCTCTACCGGAAACTACTGTCGGGGTGGGGCTTATGATGCACATCTTTTGGCTTGCCCCTCCATAGCAGTCCTCCCTGAGGGGATGTCCCAGGAGAGATTTGACTGGTTGAAGAAAGTTGGCTCTGAGATCTATGCCACCCCTGGGGTGGAATCAAATGTGAGGGAGGTCTATGAGAAGAGCGATGAGTTAAAGAGGGAGAGGGGTAAGGAGATCGTCGTTCTCAACCAGTTTGAGGAGATAGGGAATGCTATCTGGCATTATGTCTGCACTGGCCAGGCAATAGAGGAGGTTTTCGCAAGGGAGAAGAAGCCCAATCAGAGGATTGCCGCCCTTTTCCTTACCCAGGGTTCTGCCGGAACCTTAGGTTCTGCCGATTACCTAAGGGAGAGGTATCCAGCCATAAAGGTCTGTGCTGGGGAGGCTTTGCAATGCCCCACCCTCCTCTTTACCGGATATGGGGGACACAGAATCGAGGGGATCGGTGATAAGCACGTCCCCTGGATATTCAATGTGAAAAATATGGATATGGTTGTAGATATAGATGATAACTGCTGTATGAGGTTAATGAGGCTTTTCAATGAGGTCAAGGGGAAAGCATATCTAAAGAAGGAGGAAGTTGACCCCGAGATCGTGGATAGGCTTGACCTTTTAGGTATATCCTCCATTGCCAATTTATTGGGCTCCGCAAAGGTGGCCAAATACTTTGAGCTAAATGAGAGGGATATTATATTCACCATAGCCACCGATTCTATGGAACTTTACCAGTCCAGGCTCAAGGAGGCCAGGGAGTCAGATGGGGAGTATACAGAATATGATGCGGCGCGGGACTTCGAGGCCTGTTTAACAAATATAGGAATAGACTGGATGTTGGAGCTCTCCTATTGGGATAAGAAGAGGATGCATAACCTCAAGTATTTCACCTGGGTAGAGCAACGGGGGAAGGATGTAGAAGAATTGGACCGGCAGTGGTATGATGATGACTATTGGAAGGAGAGGTTTCAGTCTTACCAGGAATGGGATAGGCTGATTAGGGAGTTTAACGAGAGGACCGGTCTATTGCAGAGGTACAGGAGGTAGAAATGAAGGCGGAGAGCTTTAGGGGTAGGGATTGGATCGATGCGGAGCTCGACTTCTTCAAGGAGGAGTGGGAGACCCTAATCGATGTGGCCCTTGATCTGAAAAGGAGGTTTCTTTTGGGGGAGGACCACACGCACATCCTGAGGAACAAGACCCTTTATATGATGTTCTTTAACCAATCGCTGCGCACCAGGAGCACATTTGAGGTGGGGATTCAGCAGTTGGGGGGATTTGCCTGCAATTTGGAGCCAGGGAAAACCTATACCCCAGCCAGGAAGGGGTTTGAGGTTCCCTATAAGACGGAGAGGATCTGCGATGTCGCCCAGGTCCTGGATCGGACAGGCGATGCCCTGGCCATCCGCATGTATGGGGAGCCTGCCCACTGGATCTATGGGTTTGCCAATCAAACGATGAAGGAGTTTGCCGAGTATATGCGCATACCGGTCATCAATATGGAGTGTGACAAGTTCCATCCCACCCAGGCACTGGCCGATATGATCACCATCAAGGAGAAGTTTGAGGGCTTTAAAGGGTTGAAATTCGTAATGAGCTGGGCATATTCAGGATCAACCCACAAGCCATTGGCCGTTCCCCAAAGCCTTGTTTTAGCGCCGACAAAGTTGGGGATGGATGTAGTCTTAGCTCGCCCAAAGGGCCTTGAACTTGATCCAGAGGTAATTAAAAAATGTAAGGAATTTGCCCAGCAGAACGGAACCTCCTTTGAGGAGACGGATTCAATGGAGGAGGCCTTTCAGGATGCGGACATCGTCTATCCAAAGAGCTGGGGTTCCTTAGATTATATGGCAGCCTGGGATGAGGCCAGCGGGAAGAAGACAAAGGAGGCGGACCTTGCCGGTATGAAGGAGGTCTTTGAGAGGAACAAGGATTGGATCTGCGACCAGGGGAAGCTCTCCCTCATCAAGCCAAGCGGGATTTATATGCATTGCCTCCCCGCTGATCGGGGGATGGAGGTTACAGACGAGGTCATCGATGGCCCCCACTCTGTTGTCTTCGATGAGGCGGAAAATAGACTTCATGCCCACAAGGCAATTATGGCCTTGTTAATGGGAGGGAGGATGTAGTTTGCTCTCTTTAGACAGGAGACAGGATTGACAGGATAAATAAAAATTCTGTAAATCCTGTTATCCCGTCCGAAAGTTTTAAAATCGAGGTGGCAGAACCCCGATTCTGCCACCAACCACCGTCAGGTGTGGGCATCTGACCGCTCACGCTAAGTTTCCATTTTCCACATTTTTAATTCTCAATTCTTAATTGCTTTTTTCCGTGAATTTCCTTGGTGAAAAAATTCAGAGGGAGGGTTGATGGGGAGATCAGAGCTTTTCGGCAAGGACCTGATCTGCAGTCAGGAATGGTCTCAGGATGAATTGATTAAGGTTTTGGAGCTTGCCGAGGAAATGAAGCAGAACAGGTTTAATTACCGACCACTTCTCAAGAACAGGACATTTTTTATGTTCTTTTACAATCCCTCTGTGCGGACAAGGCAATCCTTTGAGTGTGCGCTCACCGAGTTGGGAGGGCATGCCCAGTTCTTGGAGCCGCAGGCTATGAGGCTAAAGACTCCAACCATCGCCGGGGAGACGGTAGAGGATGCGGCAAAGGTAATGTCCAGATATGCCTGTGGAATTGGGATAAGGATTTTGGAGGATAAGGTGAGCAGATATGGGGAAGGGGATGAGCTGATCAGGGAATATGTCCGCTGGGCAGATGTGCCGGTTATCTCTATGGCCCATGACAAGTTCCACCCCTGTCAGGGTCTGGCCGATGTGATGGGTTTAAGAAAACACTTGGGGAAAAATCTCAGGGGCAAAAAGCTCCTTTTGACCTGGGGGCACGGTGCTTTGGCTCGCTCCTGGTCTTCGGTCCAGGAAAACCTCCTCATCTCCTCTCGTTTCGGTATGGACATAACCCTGGCCTATCCGGAAGGGTATAACCTTGATCCCCAGGTGGTAGAGATGACCCGGGGGAATTGTCAGGCCAATGGGAGTAGGTTCGAGTTTACCCATAGCCCGCTTGCGGGTTATCAAAGGGCAGATGTCGTCTATTCCAGAAACTGGATGAGCCCTAATGCCTATAAGGGCGGTAGGTTTCACAAGGAAGAGGAGATAAAGAGGGCAATGGCACACAGAGAATGGGTGTGTGACTCCGAAAAGATGAAACTAACCAACAACGCCCTTTTCATCCATCCTATGCCAGTTGATAGGGGCCATGAGGTCACCGATGAAGTCGCCTCCGGAGAGAGATCGATAATATACGAGATCGCTGAGGACAGGCTGCATATCCAAAAGGCGGTTCTGGCCCTCCTGGCCAGCGATCTCTGGTAAAGGGGGATGAATGGCTAAGGTCGCTGTAGTGGCTATTGGGGGGAATTCCTTAATCAAGGACAGGGAACACCAGACAGTTAAGGATCAGTATGAGGCCATTGAGGAGACCTCCCACCACATTGCCAAATTGGTTGAGATGGGATACGAAACGGTAATTATCCATGGTAACGGCCCCCAGGTGGGTTTTATCCTCCTCAGATCTGAGTTGGCCAAGCGGAAGATTCATCCGGTGCCCATAGACTCCGCTGATGCGGACACCCAGGGGGCAATAGGCTACAATATCCAGATGGCCTTAGGAAATGAGTTCAAATTTAGGGGTATAGAGAAGGGGGTGGTCACGGTAGTCACCCAGATTGTGGTGGACAAGGATGATCCGGCGTTTGCCAACCCTACAAAGCCCATTGGTCCGTTTTACAACAGGGAAGAAGCGGAGAAGGGGAGGGGTGAATATGGGTGGAGCATAATAGAGGATGCCGGAAGGGGTTATCGCCGGGTAGTCCCCTCGCCCATTCCTAAAAGGATTGTGGAACTGGATGCCATAAAGGCATTGATCAAAGGGGGATTTGTTGTGGTGGCTGCGGGTGGGGGGGGGATTCCCGTAATGGAGGATAAGGGCAAGTTAATTGGGGTAGAGGCGGTTATAGACAAGGATTATGCTTCATCGCTTTTAGCCAGGAGGATAAAGGCCGAGCTTTTTCTCATCTCCACTTCCGTGGAGAAGGTCTATCTCAATTTTAATGCCCCTGACCAGAAGCCAATTGATTTAATGAGGGTGGGGGAGGCGGAGGAATACCTCTCTCAGGGACATTTTGCTGAGGGAAGTATGGCTCCCAAGATTAAGGCAGCCATCTCCTTCTTAAAGGGCGGCGGCCAGGAGGCGATAATCACCACCCCGGAGAGGATAGAGGAGGCCATCAAAGGGGTGACGGGGACAAAGATCGTGCCTTAGCAGTTTGGACGCAGAAGGAATACAAAGAGATAAAAAGCACGAAAGGGCGAAAAGCGGAAAATGGAGAAAATTAAAAAGCGGAAAGACGAAAGCCACTAGCTGGCCGCTGAAAGCTGAGTGCTGACGGCTGAAAACTGACTGGTCACCACGGATAACCACGGAACAACATAGTCCGGAGAAGTAATTCTCCCTCCCCTTGCGGGAGGGAGTTAGAGGGAGGGGGATTCACCACGGGCTACCACGGAAAAAGATTTTTTGTGCTGTCAGGGCTCCTGCCCTGACAGTAGAGAAAATCCGTGCGATTCCGTGGTGAATTGTTGCAGATAGTTTCTCTAAATCCTAAGAATCTCCATTCAATAGGGTTCCTCCAAAGGGGGCTAAGCTTATGGATCTGGTAATTAAAAATGGGACCTTGGTTACGCCAGGCCAAACACTCCAGAGGGATATAGGCATTGAGGGTGGCAAGATAGTAAAGGTCGCTCAGACCATCCCCGCGGGAGCGAGATCAATAGATGCCTCTAATAAATTGATTTTGCCGGGAATTATCGATGCCCATACCCATATGGAAACCCCGGTAAAAGGGGTTACTTCTTCAGATGACTTCTCCACAGGCACCAGGGCCGCAACAGCCGGTGGGGTGACAACTATTATCGACTTCACCATCCAGGCCCGAGGTCAGTCCTTAAGGGAAGCCATCGAGGCAAGAAGAAAGCAAGCAGATGGAAGGGTCTACATAGATTATGCCCTTCACTGTAACCTAACGGATTTTCAGGTCAATTACCTTGAGGAGATACCAGAGATAATTGCCTCAGGCATCCCTAGCTTCAAAGTCTTTATGGCTTACAGAAATGAAGGGATTATGGTCAGCAATGAGGATCTGAAGATGCTGTTGGAAGCCACCGCAAAATATGGCGGCATTGTCCAGATCCATGCGGAGAGCGGTTTTCTCCTCGATTATTTGGTGGAGGAGGCCTCTCAAAAGGGCAATACTTCTCCAGTATTTCATGCTAAGACCAGACCCAACTATGTGGAGGAGGAGGCAGTGGTTAGGGCCATCTCCCTGGCAGGGGAGGCAGGGGGTAGTTTATATCTCGTGCATCTATCGACCAAGGAGTCTGTGGATGCAGTTAGATGGGGTAAAAAGAGGGGTGTTAAACTGTTTGCCGAGACCTGTCCCCAGTATCTTGTTTTGGATAAAGCCCTATACGAAGGGAGTGATGGAAGATATTATATCACCAGCCCTCCTCTACGGGGTGCCAAGGATAGGGAGGCCCTTTGGCAGGGGATAAAAGAGGGGATAATAGGAGTTGTAGGTACAGACCACTGTCCCTTTGCGCGGACCCAGAAAGATAGTGGGAAGGATATATTCTTTAAGACACCAAACGGCCTTCCTGGGGTCGAGACCCTCCTTCCCATTATGTATTCTGAAGGGGTGGTGAAAAGGGGGCTATCACCAAATCTACTTGTGGAGCTTTTGGCCTACAATCCTGCCAGGATCTTTGGATTATATCCGCGCAAGGGAGCAATTGAAGAGGGCAGCGATGCAGATCTGGTGATTTTTAATCCGGAAAGAGAGCTCAAGATACAGGCTAATGAACTACATATGAACACCGACTTCTCCCCCTATGAGGGCCTAACCATCAAGGGTGTTCCGGAGATAACCATATCAAGGGGGGAAATCATCTATGAACGAGGTAACTTCCCCGCCAGCCCAGGAAGGGGTAAGTTCATCCCAGCTACCCCGACTCATTGAGGATGTTGTTGAATTGGTTGAATTATCCCTCCGTTATCTGCTTGATCGCCTTTATGGGCATAGCCCGTCATTAATGACCGACCAGGATCTGATTATCAAGCCCACAAAGTTTAGGTCGCATAAATGCGACCCCTACATATTGCCCAGGCTCTTCCTGCAAAACTTGCGAAATTCAGACTAATGGATTGTCTTCCTAATTTGGGTTCAGCTTTCCCTGTCAGATTATTCAACCCAGTCAAGAATATCCACCAAAAATTATCGAAATCAATAGGTACATAACCGGAATTCAGCTCTACCATGTGCTTAACGCCGCACGCTTTCAGCCGGCGGTTGTTTTGATGTAAATATAATTCTCATCCCAACTTATGTCGCCCACATTATCGTTTGCATTACTGCTATCGATGGGTGTGTAGCTGATCCGTAAGCGCAGTTGGTCTCGTCCAAATACCTACGTTGCCGTTTTTGAACTTAATGCCCTTCGGGCGGACTTTTCTGACAGGATAACAGGATTTACATGATTTTTTTTATCCCGTTTATCCTGTCAATCCTGTCTAAAAATGGCGGTTTGACCTTATTATTGCTTTAATAATTCGAAAGCACAGGAAATTCCTTTTTTGGACGCAGATGAACGCAGTTTGTCAGAATTTTAACTTTCTGCGGTTATCGGCGAAAATCTGCGGCCTAATTAGTGTCTGTCCGGAATTCCGGTTTTGAGGGAGATGTCATTGCGAGGAGTGAGGAATGAACGACGAAGCAATCCCTTTATTTCCAGGAGATTGCTTCGCTCCTTTGGGTCGCTCGCAATGACGGAAATATTTCAATTTTGGTAGTTTTCGGACAGACACTAATTATACCAGGGGGAGGGTCTACCTAATTTAACTTATTCATAAATCCTCGAGGGCTTTATGTAAGCTCCTGTCACCTTGAAAGCATAGGAATTCCCATTTTTTCTCTTTGACTATCAAAGAGTTACAAGAGGGCTTAGGGTTACTGGGCCAAAATTCCCGCTGCCGCAGACTTTAGTTTGCGCTATATCGCCACCTACGAGAGAACAACTACCGTTGTAATATATAGTTCCCTCTCCCTTAGAGAAAGAGGGACAGAGTGAGGGGGGAATAGACAAAGTCTTCACCCTCTCCTTAGTCCTCCCCCATCAAGGGGGAGGAAAGAATTTAGGAATCCCGTTTATCTGCATTTACCTGCGTCCCATATAGCTCGCTCGCCCGGTAATTTCACAAATTACACCTCTATTTCCATGGCGCCGAGTTCTTTGGCAGATACAGTAACTTCTTCGTCCAATACTGAGAGACATCCCCTTATCGCGTCCTTAATGTTCTCTATTCAGGGATTCCACCTTCTGGAAATAAATTAAACATTGAGAATGCTAAGATGGTGGCTTCTCTACCTCTATTGTTATCTTTTGATTTGTGGGTGT
>CAZVGK010000056.1:0-11063 GCA_964626665.1 uncultured Gemmatimonadota bacterium
AACTGGATCAGCTTCAGTCAGAAGGCCCGTTAGCAACAATTTTGACTACGCCACCTTTTTTGATAGTTCTATCAACTCACGTTCAGCTTCACTTTTACTTGGAATAAAACGTATTGCAATTTTAGTTAATACAGTTTCAAGATCACCATCAATCGTTTCTTCAATATATTTATCAATTTCCTCTTTAGGTATCTTAACTTCGTGGGATATTTCTTTTAAACTATCTCTAGTTTTAGGTCCTAATTCACTAATTATCCTTGTTATTTCCTGTGCTTCACTATTGAATCCAAATTGGCTATAAATTGCATGTACCTTTTGTAACCAAGATGATGCTAATAAAGGTTCTGCCTTTTTAGATACTCCCTTATAAGCTTCACCAATGCTTATTACAACCCTTCTTAGATCATCATTTTTATTATTACGTCTATAATAATCTGCAAGATCTAGAGATAATGTTTCAATAGCAAAAGGGTTCTTACTTTCAGCTTGATTTAATTTCTGCCATCTTTTTTCTAGGTCCCCAATAATCTTGTTTTCTAAGTCCTGCGGCAATTTAACTTTTTTATTTTTAACTAATATTCTATAAGCAAAACCCCATGTTCCAGGCTTATTATCTTCTTGGATTTTTTGTTCATATTTAATTATTGTTTCTGTTAATTTTCTTAACCTAGCATCATCATTTAAAGCTAACGCTAAACTAATAGCTCTCTCTAATTTAGTTATTACAAAAATATCGTATTTGTATAAGTCCTTTTCGGCTACTTCTATTGTGTTGTCAATAACCATGCATGCATATTTATAATCACATTGCTTTCCAGTTACAATTTTTGAAAAATCCCATACTAAATCTGCATATCTTGTTTTTAAAATTGGATTTTTAGCCTTATCTGCTCTTTTTATCCAATAAGCAATTATTTCATCTGTTATATTTTTTATACTTGGTGTTTCCGTAACTGTCCCATCTTGATTGGGGATTACCATTAGAGGGCCATAATATGTTCCCCAACCTGTTTCGTCATTGCTATAATTTTCGGTGAAATCAAATGCCATTACTTCAGGAAGCCATTCATACTCTGGGTTTTTAGAATTATCTTTATCTACATTTCTTAAATTATCACTTATTTCATGCTCTGAAAATGGTTCTGTTGAGATATCATATTTTTCAATAATATCAATGAAATTTACTTTATCATTCATATTTATTGCCTCGCTTTTATTTTAATTTGCTAACCAATTTCGTCCAATTGGGTATTATGACCCGTATTCCGGAAAATCAGTTTTTAGATTCGTAACTTATTGATTTTTAAAGATAAATTTTTCGGATTTTTATGGACTACATTTTTATTGGAGATTATTAAAAAACTGTTCAACTGGTTGATATTATTGTAGTTTTTCATATTTGATCTTAAATTTTTTCCAGAATGTGGGTTATAACATATCTGTCAGTCTATTTTCGTCTACTACTATTGAATATACCAGATCAATAAGTCATCTGTCAAGAAAAAAGTGAGACTTTTTAACTGAGAACCCCACAAGGGAACTTAACTCCTTCAGTCGCTAACTTCTTCATAGGGTCTCACCGAGTTTTCCCGATGTGCATCGGGACTCGAACTGCTCTGCTGTCATCCTTGAATCCCGACCTGAGTCGGGACTTCAAATTTACCCCTACATTTCGGAATTTCTTAGAAAGTCTTGGTATCATCTACACCCAGTATTATTTTTGGAAAAAAAGCTTGATAAAAAGTCCTCAACCCCTATAATAGGCCTAAAGGAGGAGGTTTGATCAAGAAGCTTGGTTTAATGCTTGTCTTGGTGGTCATTTTTTGGGGAGGTTCCCCCCAGGCTGCAACCTACCTCTGGCCCTTGGGGGCGAAAAGGGGGATTAGTGCCACCTTTGGCGAGTACAGGGAGGGGCATCTCCATGCCGGGGTCGATTTGAAGACCTGGGGGAGGGAAGGGTATCCGGTATATGCTGTGGCCAAGGGATGGGTTTGGAGGCTGAAGACATCACCCTGGGGTTACGGTAAGGCCATCTACCTTAAGTTGGAGGATGGAAGGTATGCCGTTTATGGCCATCTCTCGGATTTTGCTCCGCGCATCAGAATGGTGGTGGAGAGGGAGCAGGAGAAAAGGATGAGGTATTCCGTGGAGATCTTCCCGTCCTCAGGGAAGATTCCGGTAAAAAGAGGGGAGGTAATCGGCTACTCCGGCTGCACAGGAAAGGGGCCTTCCCATCTCCATTTTGAGCTAAGAGATGGGAAAAATCATCCCATTAACCCCCTGATCTCTGGTCTTCGGGTGAAGGACAACAGGGCCCCGGTCTTCAAATCGGTCTGCATCGAGCCATTCAGTGATTCCTCCTCAATAGATGGCTTTCCTAAGCCTAAGATCTATGAGTTTCTACGCCGCGGGGGAATCTACAGGATCAGTGGAGTTCCTCAGATATGGGGGAAGATCGGCCTTGCGATAGATGTGTATGATCTCATCGATGGCTCGGAGAACCTCTGTGCGGTTTATGGGTTGGAGCTCTTCTTAGATGGGAAGCTGATCTTTGCCAAGAGATACGATACCTTCTCCTACCTCATTTCCCATCAGGTCTGGCTTGATTGGGACCTACCCCTTCTGCTTGGGGGGAAGGGGTATTTCTCCAGGCTCTACCTCCTTCCAGGCAATTCCCTCCCCCTCTATTCGCCTACAGGGTCGCGCGGATTCATCGAGGGGCTAAAGCCAGGCTACCATAAGGTAAAGGTATTGGCCACAGATGTGGCGGGGAATATGTCCCTGCTCTGCTTCACGGTCCTCGTTGATCTTCCCCCGAAACTGACCAAATTTCAGGTTTCCCCTCAGGGAGTGATAACTTTGGAGGGGAAGGATAGGGATGGGGTGATAAAGGAGGTTATCCTGGAGTCCCTCCAGGGAAAGGTTTGGAAGACTGTGGCCAGGGGAGGACCCAATCAGATTTTGCCACTCCCTCAAGGGGAAGGGGGACCTCTGCGGGCCAAAGCGGTGGATAACTGGGGCGTAGCTTCCCCCTATCATTACCTGTGGCCTGGGGAAGGAAGGAAGGTTAAGGGGAGATCGAATTTTGCGGTTGAGCCCACCCCTCACTGGGGCTATATCCTCCTCCGAATCAGGTTGACTCAGCCCTACAGGGAAGAACCCCATCTTTACCTTTCCGACCATAAAATTGCTGACCTTTTCCCCATCGATCCCCAGGATTACCTGGCCAGTCTCCCTTTGATGGATTCCTGGAAGGGGAAGACAGAGGTCAAGGTGAAGGGAGCTGATCCCCAAGAGGTAGAGCTGGACACCACGCTCTGGCTTTGGTTTGTTTCGGCCTCAGAGGGAAAGAGGATTGCCACCCCCGGGCTGAGGGTAGATTTCCCTCCCCAGAGTATCTACCAGGATATGGTGGTAGCTATTGAGAGGAGCAAGGCCGATACTCCCCCCCTCCTCCCCTGCCTAAAGGGCCCGTGCAAGATCGAGCCAGTGGATATCCCCTTCGACAGAAAGGTAGAAATATCGGTGGACATCCCCGCTGGAGCCGATACCCTGAGGGCTGGCCTCTACAGCCTGCAAGGGAACAATTGGAAGTGGGTAAGGGGAAGCAGAAGGAAGGGAAGGGAAATAACCGCCGGGGTCTGGCATTTCTCCACCTATGCGGTCCTCTTAGATACCATCAAGCCCCACATATGGGGTATCAAGCCCCCACCTGGCTCCCGCCTGAGGAATAAGAAACCCCTCCTTAAGGCCCGCGTCAAGGACCAGGGCTCGATGATAGGCAGCGATGAAAATGTAAGGGTTTGGCTCGATGGAAAACGGATCATCGCCGAATGGGACCCAGAAAAGCATTCAGTCCAATATCGGCCCAGAAAGCCTCTCTCACCTGGCCACCATTGGCTCAAGATCCTAGTGAGGGACAGGGTGGGAAATCAGACGATCCACCGATCGGAATTTTGGATACTGCGATAACAAAGCTAACCTCTTTATGAACACGAATAGCACGGATATACAAATTTCACGAATGGAAATGGAACTTATTCATCCATAAATCCGCTAAAATTCGGGATATTCGTCCATCGGTGTAATTCGTGTTTTAGAGTATACTATTACAGATGATACCCTTAAAGGACGAAAACCCTACCTATACCTTCCCCTGCGTTACCATAGGGATAATCATCTTGAACCTTCTGTTCTTCCTCTACCAGCTCTCCTGGGGAAAGGGGTTGATCCTGAGATTGGGGGCAATCCCTTATGAGATAACCAATGGGGTGGATATATTTCCCCTCTCACCAATCCCTGTTCGCCTTACCCCCTTCACCTCTATGTTTATGCACGCGGGACTTCTCCACATCGGGGGGAATATGCTTTATCTTTGGATATTTGGGGACAATGTAGAGGAAGGGTTGGGACATCTCAGGTTTATCTTCTTCTACCTGGGCTGTGGATTGGCGGCAGATGGGCTCCAGATCCTTACCAACCCCGCCTCGCAGGTCCCGATGATTGGGGCCAGTGGGGCCATTGCCGGGGTATTGGGCGCTTATTTAGTTAGGTTCCCCCGGGCAAGGGTTTTAACCCTGGTTATATTTGGCTTCTTCATCCGTTTGGTGAGGGTCCCAGCCTTCCTCTTGTTGGGCTTTTGGTTTTTTATCCAGCTTCTCAACGGGATCCCCAACTTAGGAGGAAGATTTGGAGGAGGAGTGGCCTGGTTCGCCCATATAGGTGGATTTACCGCGGGTTTAATTGGGGCAAAGCTCTTAAGGAAGAGAGGGTAAGATGGCGGCAAAATTCATTCATCTACACAATCACACCGATTATAGCCTTTTGGATGGGGCCTGTAAGATAGATGACCTGGTGGCCCAGACCAAGAGGTTTGGTATGCCGGCAGTGGCCATAACCGACCATGGCAATATGTTTGGCGCCATAGAGTTTTACAAGAAGGCTATGAATGCAGGTATCAAGCCAATTATCGGCAGTGAGGTCTATGTGGCCCCAGGGGCAAGAACAGAGAGGTCCTACCCGGGCGGCCTTAGCGAGACCTCCTACCATCTCACCCTTTTGGTCAAGGACTACCAGGGATATAAGAACCTGATAAAGCTCTCCACCATAGGATACTTAGAGGGATTCTATTATAAACCCAGGGTGGATAAGAAGGCATTAGCCCAGTATGCAGAGGGGTTAATTGCTCTAAGTGGCTGCGCCAAGGGGGAAATCCCCCGGCTTTTGATCTCCGGCAACTACAAAAAGGCCCAAAGGGTGGCCCAGGAGTATCTCAACATATTCGGGGAGGAAAACTTCTACCTCGAGCTGCAGGACCACGGCATAGAGGAGGAGGAGAAGGCCTTAAAGGGGCTCCTCAAGCTCTCCCAGGACTTAGGGATACCCTATGTGGCCACCAATGACTGCCACTACCTGAAGAAGGAACATTATAAGGCCCATGACCTGCTCCTCTGCATCCAGACCGGGAAGAAGGTGCATGATGAGGACAGGCTGAAATTCTCCACCGACCAGATCTACTTCAAGTCCCCCCAAGAGATGGAAAAGCTCTTCTCCTCCCTTCCCCAAGCCCTCTCCAACTCCCTGAAGATCGCTGAGGAGTGTAACCTGATGCTTGAATTCGACCGGGTTCACCTACCCCACTTCCCTCTGCCCGCAGGCTATCAGGATCTGGGCTCCTATCTGCGGGAACTCTCCCGTCAGGGGTTAAGGGAGAAGTACCCCCAGGTCACCCCGCAGCTTGCGGAGAGGCTCGACTACGAACTGGGGATAATAGAAAAGATGGGGTTTGCCGGTTACTTTCTCATCGTCAAGGACCTTATCGATTATGCCCGCAGCCAGGGGATAAGCGTGGGCCCGGGAAGGGGATCGGTGGGGGGAAGCCTAGTGGCCTATTCGCTGGGGATAACCGAGATCGATCCCATTGGCTATGACCTCCTCTTTGAGAGGTTCCTCAATCCGGAGAGGATCAGTATGCCCGACATCGATATAGACTTCTCGGACAGGAATCGGGACAAGGTAATTAAGTATGTGGTGAAAAAGTATGGCTCCAAAAATGTCACCCAGATAATCACCTTTGGCACAATGGCCGCCCGGGCGGTGGTCAGGGATGTGGGTAGGGTGCTGGATATGCCCTATATGGAGGTGGACAGGATAGCCAAGCTGATCCCCTTTGAACCGGATATGACCCTGAAGAGGGCATTGGAACAGGTTCCCCCCTTACGGGAGCTGGCCGAGAAGGACCCCCGGGTGCAGGACCTCTTAGAGAATGCCCAGATCCTGGAAGGACTGGCCAGGCATGCCTCCACCCATGCTGCAGGCGTGGTCATCGCCCCCGCAGAGCTGACCGAATTCGTCCCCCTCTTTCGTCCGGCCAAGGGGGGGGAGGTAACCACCCAGTATGATATGAAATCCTTAGAGCAGATAGGGCTATTGAAGATGGACTTCTTAGGCCTGCGCACCTTGACCGTAATCCAGGATACATTGGAGATCGTCGAAAGAAATCAAGGTAAGAAGATTGAGGTCAGGGACCTCCCCCTAAATGACAAAAAGACCTTTAAGCTCCTTTCCCGGGGGGATACGGTAGGGATCTTCCAGTTTGAGAGCTCCGGGATGAGGGATTACCTCCGCAAGCTCAAACCAGAAAAGATTGAGGATATGATCGCCATGAATGCCCTCTATCGGCCCGGCCCATTGGGTTCGGAAATGATCGATGACTTCATCCAACGGAAACACGGAAAGAGGAAGGTAACCTATCCCCATCCCCTCTTGGAGCCCATCCTCAAGGAGACCTATGGGGTGATAGTCTATCAAGAGCAGGTGATGAGGATCGCCAGTGATATGGCCGGCTTCAGCCTGGGAAAGGCGGACATCCTCCGGCGGGCTATGGGCAAGAAACTCACCGAGATGATGATCGAACAGAGGGAGGAGTTCATCAAGGGGGCCCTGTCCAAGGGGGTAAAGAAGGAGGTGGCCGATGCGGTCTTCGATCTTATGGCCCATTTTGCCGGTTATGGCTTCAACAAATCCCATAGCACAGGCTACGCATTGGTGGCCTACCAAACAGCTTGGTTAAAAGCCCATTACCCTGTGGAGTTTATGGCCGCTTCCCTCTCCAGCGAGATGGGCAACTCGGACCGGGTGGTTATCCTCCTCAACGAATGTAAGAGGATGGGAATTGAGGTTCTTCCTCCAGCCATCAACCGGAGCTTTGACCGCTTCTGGGTGGAAGGGAAGAGGATCTTCTTTGGCTTAGGGGCGGTGAAGAATGTGGGGCATAAAGCCGTGAGCTCCATAGTGAAGGCCAGGGAGGAAGGTGGTGAGTTCAAGGACCTCTTCGACTTCTGCGAGAGGGTTGACCTGCGGTTGGTGAACCGGAGAATGATCCAGAGCCTCATCCAGGCGGGGGCAATGGATTCCCTTAAGGGGCACCGCGCACAAAAGGTGAGTGCTGTGCAACAGGCAATGGATTGGGGGCAGAAAAGCAGTAAGGATAGGGCCAAGGGCCAGACAAGCCTTTTTGGTGGAGGGGAGGAACTCTTTGCCCCTCCGGAGCTCCCCCAGGTGGAGGAGTGGCCCCAAAGCTATCTGCTCTCCAGGGAAAAGGAAGTATTGGGATTTTTCGTCTCCGGTCATCCACTGGAGAGATATGAAAGTGAACTGAAAAGATACGCAAACCATACAGCCCAGAGCCTCCAGGAGTGCGTCGAGGGAGAGATAGTAACCTTGGGGGGGATCATCGCGGGGATGAGGTTAAACCAGGACCGCAGGGGGAAACCTATGGCCTTTCTCACTGTGGAGGACTTTGCGGGAAGCTTCGAGGCCATAGTGTTCTCCGACCTTTATGAGGAGGCCAGGGAGACCATCAAGGACGATTCTCTGGTCCTCATCCGGGGGAGGGTATCTACAAAGGAGACCGAAAGGGCCAAAGTGGTTGCCTTCCAGGTAATTCCCCTATCCCAGACCAGGAAATTCTCCGCCCGTTCCCTCCACCTGAAGATGTCCACTATAGGCTTAGATGAGGGTTTACTGGAAAGGGTAAAAGGCATAATCTCCTCCGCAACAGGAGAGTGCGGGGTAGAGATCCACTTGGAGACGAAGGAGGAGGGGATAAGGATAAAATCAAATAAGGTCAAGGTCGATCCTAAACCAGCGCTGCTTGCTAAGTTAATGGATGTATTAGGGGAGGATAATGTTTGGGTGGCGTGAAGGGGGGAAATTCAATTAAGTACACACCAACCTTGCTCTTTGTGGATGTTATCATCCACAAAGGTTCATCAGTGAAGAGATTGCTCCGGGCTTTCGCCCTCGCAGGGCTTGGGGACGACGAAGCAATCCGATTGGGGTTGCTTTACTATGCCCATCCCGGTTAGCCAAGCTGGTTTATCATCTCCCAGGCCCTGCGGGCCTTTGCCTCCAGTTCCTGCAGGTTGCCGTTGTTATCGATGATCAGATCGACCTCCTTGGCCATCTCCTCATCTGTAAGCTGGAGAGCCATCCTCCTCTCAATCTCCTCCCTGCTCCATCTTTGGCCAGTCCTCTTTACCCTAAGCTCTTTGCTTGCCCGAACCAAAATGAGAAGGTCTATGATCTCGGAGAGGTGCCATTCCACCAGGAGGGCAGCATCGATGACCAAGGGGTCTGGCCCCCTTTCCCTGCGGATTCCCTCCCGCAACAGTTCCAGAAGAGGTGGATGGACAATGCTATTGAGCTTGCGCCGCGCAGTTGGGCTCTTAAAGGCCAATTCCCCCAACTCCCTGCGATTTAAACTTCCATCGGGGTTGAGTATTCCCCCTCCAAATTCCCTTTTTAACCTCTTCAAAAGGGATGAATTCCTTTCCACCACCTCCTTGCCCAAACGGTCGGCATCAATTACCCGTGCCCCCCACCTCTCAAACATCCTGCAGAGGATTGTCTTCCCACTACCTATCCCTCCAGTAACCCCGATCACCTGCATAGCCCAATTGTAACCAAAGAACTTCCGCTTGTCAAATGGTAATTAACGGGAATGTTGGGGGCAGCCCTTGACATGGGACAAAATGAAAAACTGAGGGGAATGTTGGGGACAACGTGCCAATTTATGATTTTGAGCTTTAAACCGAGATTAAACGGCTCTATGCTCAATAAATGCTATACCTCCCAGGGGCGACCGGTTTTTTCATATCTGCGCATCTCTTACCGAACCTGAGAAGGGAGGAGAGAGTAGGCCCCTCCCCTTTTTTCAAGGATCATCCCCTCTGGCAAGTGGTAACTCTGTATACAATCTTGCAAAATCCTGTTTTTTGGGCAAAACTTTTCTGGTTGCGATGAGTAGGGGCACAAGGCCTTGCGTCCCTACAGGACCATATCCATATTGGACTAACGGCTATTAGAACCCTAATTCTGAAGGCAAAAATTTGAGGGGATAGGCCCTTTGCCTAACCAACAACAGGCTAAAGCTTGGTGAAATGAGGTTGCTTCGGAGGCTTGCCTCTTGCAATACCTCATCCATTTGTGGGTCATTACGCGGCTTGCCCTGAGCAACAGCGAAGTGGCAAACCAAAGCAATCTCTTACTTCTACCGCACTTTAGTGCGGGTCCTTGGGGTTGAGGTCCAGTGAACGGGCTGAAGCCCTATCCACCCCCCACTTTAACGGGGGTAGAAGAGCACTTGGCGTTAAGTAGTTTTTCTCTGTCTGTGAAATCTGGGTAATCTGTGGCTTTGGTTGCGGCTTCGCCACGCTGTGAGGGTCACAGCTGCAGTGGCCAAAATTTTTCTTGACAGGGGCTAAGTGAGTTCCGATATTTAGCAAGTTCTTGCCGCCCTAGCTCAGTCGGTAGAGCAACGGACTGAAAATCCGTGTGTCCGCAGTTCGATTCTGCGGGGCGGCATTAAAAAAATCCTAAATATTTTCCCTCATTTATCCGATAATAAAATGGGACCTCAGAAAGCACTCGCCACCGTAGCTCAGTTGGTAGAGCAATGGTTTCGTAAACCATAGGTCCTCGGTTCAAACCCGGGCGGTGGCTTCAGGATATAGCTTGGACAAAACAATCTGATCTTTGGATCCCTCATTACTTCAATGATTTTCGGCGTTTAGCATAATCTGGGACTAATTCCTAAATTTTTTCCAATCCCTGCAAAAAAAAGCTTGACAAGTAGGGATTAAGGTATTAAATTAGGTTTGTAAGATGGATCTTTGAAAAAATAGCGTGCATACCTCAATTCCTAATGAGTCCATTAATTCCGAAATAATCTTATCACGGAGAGTTTGATCCTGGCTCAGGACGAACGCTGGCGGCGTGCTTCATACATGCAAGTCGTGCGAGAAATCTTGATTTATATCGAGAGAGTAAAGCGGCGAACGGGTGAGTAACGCGTGAGCAACCTGCCTCCGAGTTGGGGATAATCCCGAGAAATCGGGCCTAATACCCAATAACATCTCCAAGGGACATCCCTTAGAGATCAAAGGTGACCTCTACTTGTAAGTTACCACTTGGAGAGGGGCTCGCGTCCTATTAGCTTGTTGGTGAGGTAACGGCTCACCAAGGCAGCGATGGGTAGCCGGCCTGAGAGGGTGTCCGGCCACACTGGGACTGAGATACGGCCCAGACTCCTACGGGAGGCAGCAGTAGGGAATATTGCGCAATGGTCTAAAGGCTGACGCAGCAACGCCGCGTGGGTGATGAAGCTTTTCGAAGTGTAAAGCCCTGTCAGGAGGGAAGAAATTCCCTTGGGGAAATACTTCAAGGGAACTGACGGTACCTCCAGAGGAAGCTCCGGCTAACTCCGTGCCAGCAGCCGCGGTAACACGGGGGGAGCAAGCGTTGTCCGGAATTACTGGGCGTAAAGGGCGCGTAGGCGTTTCGATAAGTCAGATGTGAAAGGCTTCTGCTTAACAGAAGAAGTGCATTTGAAACTATCGGAATCGAGTGCAGGAGGGGAGGGCGGAATTCCTGATGTAGCGGTGAAATGCGTAGATATCAGGAGGAACACCCGTGGCGAAGGCGGCCCTCTGGCCTGCAACTGACGCTGAGGCGCGAAAGCGTGGGGAGCAAACAGGATTAGATACCCTGGTAGTCCACGC
>CAZVGK010000057.1:0-8776 GCA_964626665.1 uncultured Gemmatimonadota bacterium
AACAAGTTTTTCCCCGTTAAATTTTCATCCATTTTTGTCATCTTTTTCAACTTACTATTTAGCCTAACTCATTTATATCCACATTGCAGATATTCCTCAAATTTAGGGGTATATCCGCATTGCGTATATCCTTCCGATTTGGTGGTATATGCGCACTATTGCAGATATACCACCCTATGGGTGAGCTTTAACCAATCCCTGTAGCGCCTCATCATCCCTCCAGGAAGCTTTCATCCGCAAGAACCTCCCTGGATTTGCTTCCCTCATAGGGACCCACAATACCTGCCTTCTCCAATTGGTCGATCAACCTTCCCGCCCGGGCATATCCTATCCCCAACCTCCTCTGAAGCAAAGAGACGGAACCCTGTTTGTGGATGATGACCAGCCTCTTGGCCTCCTCAAAGAGGTCATCAATCTCCCCCCCACCCCCTTCCTCCCTTTCCATCTCCTCCCCTTTCTCGGCAAGCCTATACCTCTCGTGGGAGAGCTCTTGATCCTTGATGAATTTGACTATCTCCTCTATCTCTGAGGCGGTAATGTAAGAGCCGTGCAGCCTCAGGGGTTTAGATCTTCCTGCCGGGAGGAACAACATATCCCCCTTCCCCAGAAGCTTCTCAGCCCCGTTTATATCCAGGATCGTCCTGGAATCCACTTTGGAAGCTACCTGGAAGCCAATGCGCACCGGAAAGTTGGCCTTTATTATGCCGGTAATCACATCCACTGAGGGCCTCTGAGTGGCCAGGATAAGGTGAATGCCCACTGCCCTGGCCATCTGGGCTAACCTGGTTAAGGAGAGCTCCACCTCATTGGAGACGGTAGGGTTCATTATCAGGTCTGCCAATTCGTCTATGATTATGATCAGTTGTGGAAGGACCTTCTCTCCCATCCCCTTTAGCTTCTGGTTGTAAGCGGCTATATCCCGCACCCCCCAATGGGCAAACCTTTTATACCTCTCCTCCATCTCGGAGAGGGCTACTCTCAAGATCCTTACCGCTTCCTTGGGACTGGTAATGGCTTTTTCATATCCGGCACACATATGGGGAATGCCATTGTATCCGGTGAGCTCCAACCTCTTGGGGTCGATCATTAAAAAGCTAACCTCAGTTGGATCTGCCCGGAAGAGAATGCCACAGATGATACAGTTTATGCAAACGCTCTTCCCTGAGCCAGTAGCCCCAGCAATCAAGAGATGGGGCATAAGGCTTAAATCCGCACAAAAGGGATTACCTTCGGCCGTTTTCCCCAGGGCCAGGGTGAGTTTGGATTTGGCCTTTCTAAAAGCGTCGGATCTGATTATCTCCTTCAGATAAACGAGTTGAATCTTTCGGTTAGGGACCTCTATGCCCACCACATCTTTGCCCGGGATAGGAGCCACCACCCTTATGCGGGAAGCCTTCAAGCCCAAAGCCAGATCATCAGAGAGGGCCGTTATCCGGTTGACTTTCACCCCGGGGGCAGGTCTGAACTCGTAGCTGGTGATCACCGGCCCCTGGCTTACCCCCACCACCTCCCCTTCAATGTCAAAATCGGAGAGCTTTTTGGCTAAAAGGGCCGCATTCTGAGAGAGCTCCTCCCTGACCTCCTTCTCCATAATAGAAGGAGGCGGATCCTTGAGGAGATCCAAGGAAGGGTATCTGTAACCGCTTCCCTCTAAGGGAAGGGTTGTCTGAATCTCTTCTCCCGATTCCTTCTCTATCCCCCTCCTCCGGTGGAAGGAAGGTTTGATCTCTGGCTGTTTCTTCTTCCCGTTGAGTTCCCTTTTCCTCAGTGCCCGGGCCGCCTTCCTCTCCTTCCTCCTCCGCCTTTTTCCCCTCAAACCCTTTAACCAGGAGAATGGCTTGGTGACAATCCATCTCAGGAGAGGTATAACCTTAAGCTGCGTAGTGAAGATGAGGGTGACCAAAAAGAGAGTAATGGTGATGACCCAGGAGCCCAAATCGCCGAAATATTCAACCAACTCTGCGGAAAGGAAAGCCCCTAAGAGGCCACCCAACTTGAAACTTAACTCCTTTACAGGGATGAGACCAGGGAGGTGGACAAAGCAGGAGAAGAGAACCCCGGTAATGCCCAGAAAGAGGGTTGCCCTTAAGGAGAAGTTGTTTCCCATATTGAGAAGACGATTAAAACCCCAGAGGCCCAATAACAGGGGGAGGAGAAAGGCCGGGGATCCGCTAAGCTGCAAAAGGAATGAGGAGAATTTTTCACCAACAATCCCACCCCAATTGGTGAAATCGCCCCTTTGATAGGAGAGAAGACTAAGGAAGGTCAGGAGAGCTAAGGCCAGGAGCAGAAGCCCTAAGATCTCATTCCTTCTCTCCGGAGAAAGTTTAGCTAAAATACCCAATTACGCTTTGTCGCCTCCTTCAGCATCGAACGATCGCCGGATCATTGAGGATATTCATCCTCAGAGTCTGACCTGGGGCTTGTTCGCTCTTTTGCCGATATCAAAATATCTAAATCTACTTGATCTTGTTTGCGCTCTGACATTTCTTTGCTTCTTATCAAATCGTTTAACCCGATAAAATAAACCCTCTCTTCCCCATAAGTCCCCAGTGCTTTGTTCCCCCATACCTGCTTAAAGGTACATCCCTGAATTGAAGTTAGCTCCCTTACGGTCGCTAACTTCTCCATAGGGGCTTTCGCCCCTCTGGCGCTCCGCAATCCTCCGCCAGCTCGGATTGCTCCACTGTCACCCCTTGAAGGGGGCCCACCCCCTTCAAACAACCCCCTCGTATCGGAATTTCTTAGAAATTCCGATACGTGAAGTTATGATATCTACTCTTACTGGTTCATACCCCAACTGAATTATCTTGCCTCTTAGGCTAAAATCTTTTTCAGATAGGTTTAGACTCTTAAACCCAAATTCATTAAGGGCATTGACAATTTTCTGACCATTTTTAATACTTGGTTCTACCAAGATATCCATATCTTTTGTATATCTGGGCTTAGCATAAAAGGCAACTGCATAGGCACCAATAATACAGTATTTTACCCTGTGCTTATTGAATAATTTTAACAGCTCTTCGTAGTCTTTTTCTACTTTCATTTTTTTTACCATCTTTTATTTTAAAATATATCTCCCGGAGAAACTGCATCGTCTCTAATCTTTCTATCCTGCTCATTGATAAATAATATAACTCATCAAATCTTTGGGCAGCCTCAAATGTGTCCACTTTGTTTACCCAAATCCTTTTCATTGGCTAATTTTTATTCATCTCCTCTCAAAGCTTGTAACAGTTCACGGGAGTCAGGGATCAGGAAAACAGCCAGCATAAACCTCATTTTTAATTCTTAATCCTCAATTCATAATTGCTATTTTGTAATTCCGTGAGATTCCGTGGTGAACCCTTACATCAAATCTAACCCTTAAAGAGGAAATTGTCAACCACAAATCAAAATCCAGTGGGAAGCTCTATAAACTCCCACTCTAGACCGAATTTCCCCTTTAGATGCCGGGCCAGGGCCTTCAGGCCGACGGTTTCGGTGAGGTAATGGCCCCCATAGATGATGTTCACCCCATATTCCTGGGCTGGCCGAAAGGCCTCATGACTCGGCTCGCCGGTGAAGTAGAGGTCAAGCCCCTTCTGGCCAGCCTCGTTCACCAAGGAACCGGCCCCTCCAGAGACTATGCCCACGCTTTTTATCAGTTTGGGGCCGAAGTCCACCACCCTCATCCTCCCACCCAATTTCTCCTCGGCCATCCGGGCAAAATCCTCCAGACCCATCTCCTTCTTTAGCTCCGCCTCCACCCCAATCTGAATGCTATGATACTCCCCAAAAGGCCCCCTTACCCTGAGGCCAAGGAGCTTGGCTAGTTGCACATTATTTCCCACCTTGGGATGGAGATCAAGGGGCAGATGGGCGGCGTAGAGGGAGAGATCATTATCCAACAGCTCCTTGATCCTCCCTCGTTGAATCCCCCTCAAGGGGGTAAAACCTCCCCAGAATATCCCATGGTGGACGATGATCATCTGAGCTTTTGCCTCTGCGGCCTTCCGGAAAGCCTCTAAGCAACCATCCACAGCATAACAGATCTTGTCCACTATCTCCGCCCCCTCTACCTGGAGCCCATTCTGGGACTCATCCTCGATCTGGGGCACCTTTAGATATTCGTCTAAGTATCTAACCAATTCATCTCTCTTCAATGTTCCTCCTTGATTAGCGAAGCTTCGAATGTAAAATTCACCCCGTTAAATATTTGCTTATTTCCAAAGGTTGAAGCCTTCTTCTAATGACTTTTGTTCACTTCTAATTTCCTTGGTTGAACTCACTATTTAACGGGGTGAAGAATGTAGAATTAAGAATGAAAAAACCTGAAGCCAAGGGGCCTGGGTTTAAGCTCATTGTCCACCCTTTTCTCTCTGCCCCAAAACTTGACATAAATTTCAAGAAGTTGCCCTATGAAGCCAGCTAATAACTATGGGTTGGAGGGGCCCAGGTAGGCAATCTTTATAACCTGAGAGGGCCCCTTAGAGGTTAACCTGCAAAGGTATATCCCCGGGGCCACCTTTTTCCCACTTTGGTTCTCCCCCCTCCAGTGAGCGGCCATCATTGGGGAGCTATAATCCCCCATCCTCTTTGGGCCCAGATCCATCTCCCGCACCAGCTCACCGGATACGGTGAATATCTGAATCCTGACCGAGCTATATTCGCTTAGGCAATAGGCTATGTTGACCACATCCCGAAAGGGGTTGGGATAACACCAGAGCCTATTGTGGAGGGTAATTAAATCACTGGCCTTGAGAAGGTCTGGAACCCCCCAACCCATCAGGTTATCAGGGGAGAATGCCTGGCTACCAGCCGAACAGAGCCTATCCCTCACCTCCATCGGGGTAAGGGTGGAGTCTACCTGAAGCAAGAGGGCCACTGCCCCGGCAATTAGGGGGGTGGAAAAGGATGTCCCATCCTTATAGCGGTAAGATGAACGAGCATCCGCAGACCAGACCCCCACCCCCGGGGCCATCAGATCCGGCTTGATTCTCCCATCAGCCGTGGGACCCACCGAGCTGAAGGAGGCCAGGTTGCCCTCCATATCCACTGCCCCCACGGCAAGGACGCTGTCCCCATCGGCCGGGGTGACGATGTAATGCCAGGGTTTGGGCTCGTCCAGTTTGTTTCCCGCCGCGGTGACCACCACCATTCCCTTAGCCACGGCCAGATCGGCCGCTACGGTTGTCCTGGCCGTGTTCCCGTCCAAATCCTCATAGGTATAACCAGTCCCATCGTCAAAACAGGTATAGCCCAAGGAACTGCTCACCACATCGGCCCCTAAGCTATCCGCCCACTCTAACCCCGCTATCCAGTAGTCTTCCTCGATGGGGGTCTCCGCCCTTATATCCTCGGTCTTGGCCAGGGCGTAGCTGGCCCCAAAGGCCGGGCCGATAAGCTCGCCCTCCTTAAAACCGGAGATCACCGAGAGGGTGGATGTCCCATGGTCGTGTTGGCCCGGTTGGTCCTCAGGGCCATCCTGGACATCATCATCTTTAAAGATGAAATCCCGGGTGGCCACTACTTTGAGGGAGTCAAAGCACTCATGGGCCAGCCAAAAACCCGTGTCCAAGAGGCAGACCAACACCCCAGAACCATCATATCCTAATCGGTGCAACTGGGGGATGTTCAGCAGGGAAAGCTGGGGATAAGAGTGGCCATAATCGATTTCATATTCTTCCCCTTTAACCTTTGCTGGCCCTTCTTCCTTCGCTTCTATCTCCCTTCTCCTAAAGCCAATGACCTGATCCAACTTCCGCACAAAGGGAAGGGCGGAGATCTTCTGGATCTCCCTTACATCCGCCTCCACGCTGATCGCATTCAACCACTTTGACTTAGCTCTCTGCTTGGCCCCGCGGCTTAAAACCTGATGGATATACTCCTTGCTTATGGGCAAATCGGTGAGGTCGATTAACGGCTTTCTTCCCCGCAACCTCCTCCTCTGCAGACACTTAGGGGAGAGCCTCACCCTTCTTATACCTGGATCCTTCCCGGTGAAGAAGACCCAAACCTTAAACTCATCCCCGGGACGGGCTCTATTTATAGCCTGGGCCAACCCAGAAGATAAGGGGACGTTCCCTTCCGGCTGTGAAGACAAGGGAACAACCATTATCAGGAGAAGAACCCCCACTACCGCTTTGCTGATCACATCAAAAATCATAACCTGCTGAAAAGTAGAGCATCCCCTTTCCCTTCCAATGCCAGCCATAGTCAAACTCTATGGGCCCTAAGGGGGTGGAGAGGGCAATGCCCAATCCTCCTCCGAAAAGAGGGGAAGTAAGTTTCACCTCGTCCCTTCCCTGCCAGGTATTCCCCAACCCAAATTCCGCCTGGAGATATAGCCGTTTGGGGAGTTTAAACCGATAGGCCAATCCAGTCTCTAAGAGGAAACTCCCTCTGAGCTCATTTTCCGCATACCCCCAGAGGGACTTCCTCCCTCCCATCCTAAACTCCTCCGCAAAGGGGAGGCTATGATCGGACACCCCTAAGCGGATGTGGGAAAATATGGTATGCCTCCTTCTCCAGGTTTTGTATGACCTTACAGTAAAAGTCGCTTTCCCATATTCCCTCTCATTTCCCAGCCACTTAGGGGCAAACTCAAACTGCAGGCTATGATACCTCCCATTGCGGGGGAAAGGGTATCTATCCACCGAGTCATCAATTGACCTCAAGCTTAAGGTACGCAGGGAGAGTTCCCCTGTGGGATAACCATACCCCGATATTCCCCTCAGCTCAACCCTCTCCATCCTCCCCTCCAAGGAGGCAGTACCCAACTTACCGATCCCTTCACCAAAGGAGAAAAAAATCCCCCTCCTCCTCACCCAGAACTCCCCCTTTTCCCTTCCAGCGAAAAATACCCTGCCCCTCTCCTCCTTGAAGTAGGCCTGCAGCCGATAGGTAAGATATGATTTCCAGATCCGATCGGCCTTGAATCCAAGGTTGCCTCCCTCCTTACTTTTCCCCCCCCTTAATCTCAAGGAGACCTCATTCCCTATCCCTAAGATATTAGAATCGGTGATCCGGAGAAAATAGTCCTGGCCCCATTCATCATCATACTTGGCCCCTAAGCCCAACTTTACACTCCCCTTCTCCCTGACGGAAACGGTGAGAATGGGCCCGCGGGGTGATCTCTTTACATCAATGTTCACCAGATCAAAGAGACCGGTGGCATAAGCGTTCTCCATCCCCTTCTCTGCCAATGAGGAGTTAAAGACATCTCCTCCCTTCAGGGGGAAATACCTAAGCACCACCCATTTTTTAGTTCTCCGGTTCCCGGTCAGGCCAACCCTATATAATCTCCCCTCATCAATCCGGTAGGTCAAGAGACCAGAGGTTGCATCGAATCCGGCCTCCTCCACCTGAGCCAGAAGGTAACCCTTCCGTCGGTAGAGGTCCTCCAAGGAGTCTATATCCTCCCTCATCCAGTTGTAATTAAATCTCTCCCCCTCCTTTGACCTTAAACGATCCCTGAGCTCCTCCCCGGCGAAGATGGTATTTCCTATGATCTTTATCCCCCTGCAAATGGGGTTTCCCTTGACCTGCAGGGAAAGACTATACCCCAGAGGGGCCCTTCTGAGGATGGCCTTAGCTTGAGAAAATGTTCCCCGAGAAAGGAGTTTAGCCAGGCCCTCTCTTATTTCCCGAGCCGAGACCACGGTCTCTAACCTGATGGGAAAATCAGCTAAGCCCTCCCCCCCCTTCACCTCAACTAGGTTATAAACCTTCTCCTCCTGCGTGCTCTTGGCAGAAAGGAGCCTTCTTATCTGAGGAATTTTGGCTTTAGCCTCCTCTTCACCCATCCTGATCAAAAATTTAACTTGATTATAATCCAAGGAGGTATAGCCTGCGAGGTTTGGCTTGATCACCAGGTCAGAGGCCTGGAGAAGCTTTTGACCTGAATGGCTGAAGACGATGGTGGCCGACCTGGTGCCAATGGCCCAAGGGTTTTCCAGTATCTCCTGGGGGTCAAGCTTGGCAGTCGCATCAACAGCTATAACCAGATCTGCACCCATCTGCTTTACCACATCCACTGGGACTATATCCACCAACCCTCCATCGGCCAAAAGCAGGCTCCCGACTTGCACTGGGGTAAAAACCAAGGGGATGGCAATGCTTGCCCTTAAGGCCAAGACAAGATCTCCCCTCCCCAGGACGATTTCTCGGCCACTGATCAAATCGGTGGCCACGGCACGAAAGGGAGTAGGCAACAAATCAAAGTTTGCATGGGCACGGTAGTTTGCCTCTAAGGTAAGGGATGTAAAGAGGTTAGTCAGCTTCTGCCCTCCGGTCAGTGCCTGGGGGATCTTAGGTCTCCATCCAGAGAAGCTAACTTGGAGTAGAGGGGGAGGGGAACTCTCCTTTTGGGTGGGAAAGAGTTGGGAGCGGGAAGGCCTGTCCCGGAAGATGTCCCTCCAGTCAACTTTCTTGGCAATCTCTTCCAATTTCTCAGGGCTATATCCAGCCGCATAGAGCCCACCCACCACGGCCCCCATACTTGTGCCCGCAATATAATCTATGGGGATTTTGGCCTCCTCCAATGCTTTAAGCACCCCAATGTGAGCCAGCCCTCTGGCCCCTCCTCCGCTTAAGGCTAACCCCAAAGTTGGGCGTGGGGATAGAGGGACAAATCCCCCCCTGCTTGGGTAGCTCATCTCTATGAGCAGGGAATCTCCCCCACAGCCCCAGGCCTGAGGCATCAAAAGGAGACAGAGAAAAAGGGCAACAAGTCTACTCTGTCGAGTAGACATCTTTTCAACCTCCTTCGGTTGTTAATGCCCCTCACAGAACC
>CAZVGK010000058.1:0-7546 GCA_964626665.1 uncultured Gemmatimonadota bacterium
AATCGTTGTATTTATCCGTGTTTGACCTTAAATTTTTTCCGGAATGTGGGATATAACGAGTATGCCGGAACAAGATACCAGAAGGGTCTGCCCTCAGCCTGAGCAGCAACCCGAGCACCATCAATCCATCCCAGTGTGGCCCTAATGCTATATTGCAGAGCATCATCATCATAACAGTTAAGTAGTGTGTCGTCAAAGAAATAGTCAAAATAAAAGAGCTCATCGAGGCCCACAACATCCATAAACCGGGAGGCGCGAGAGGGTGCACCACAGGTGAAAGAAAAACCAGGTGCCCAGCTTGGGTGATCCTTAAGATAGGTGTTGACCACTCCAGAAGTGAGGAACTGATCGTCAGCTGGCTCCCAAATGTACCAGCGGTAAAGGGAACTATTGCCCTCGTATTGGTCTATCACATTTTGTATCTCCTCGTCATAACCTCCAGCCAAAAGGGTATCGTAGTTGGCATCCTCAACCATAACCCTGTCCAGCCAGATGTCTCCATTTCCATGCCAGTAAGCCGGATAGTCCATCCGACGGCCTTTATCATCCTTAGTCCTGGTAAAGGTGAGGGAGAAATCCTGGTACTCTCCCGGGGTAGTGAAATCAGAGTAGGAGATTGTGGCTTGGGCAAGGGTATCAGCCCCGTAGTAAACGCCATCTACAACCGAGTCGCAGATGACAGCGTAAATGGTGACCAATGGATCGGTTGGCGGTGGATCATACTCCTTTGTCCTTAACCTGAAATGGACATAATAATCCAGGCTGTCAGGATGGTAACTACTATACCAGGGGATATCCTGCTCGTTGTTGTAATCGGTGCCTGAACCGCCAGGATGCCAATTCTTCAGCCCCCTCTGCATCCAACCAGCCACATCCCCCAAATCCGCACTGGCATACCGGGCATATTGATTATATCCTTCTGGGCCTGGATCGAATGGATCATTCTTCTCCCTCCCCACCACACCACTATGATCGAAGGGATCGAGGATGTATCTAAAACCCTTCTCAATGGGAAGTATTCCATCCCCCTCATACCAGCTCTTTTGCCCGATCAACCAGGGACAGGGATTGGGTCCTGTCCTGCTCAGCAACCTGATAAGCCTCAGCCCCATAGCATTGGCAACATCAAAATCATCCTGGTCAAAATCACTTTGAAGGATGATGTTAAACCCACAGGAATCTACTTGAGGAAGATACTCCCGATAGCCTCCTCCATCCCAGTCATTGGCACAACCATAGGAAAAAATGGGGAACTCCTCTGCCGCAACCGAAGAGCTCTTTACAGTAAGCCCTATAACAAGGGCCACTAAGGCCACTATAACTACATTTTTGCTCAACATCTTAACCTCCCCCTTTCTTTTGTTTTTTGCCTTCTTACCTCAACAATAACATCTTCCTTGTCCTTGTTACCTTAAATCTATCACCTTTCACCTCTAACCTGTAGAAGTATATCCCACTCCCCACTTTTTCCCCCTTCCCATCTCTTTCATCCCAGCTTACCCTATAATACCCACCCCTCTGCCTTTTGCTTACTAAGGTTCTCACCTCCTTCCCTAAGAGGTTGTAAATCTTTAAGCTGACTGCTGACTGCTGATGGCTGACCGCTGGAAGGGCGTAGCGGAGGGTGGTGGTTGCGTTGAACGGGTTGGGGTAATTCTGCTCAAGCCTAAATCCCCTGGGCAAGTTCTCCTCCCCACCCCCAGGCCTGACCCAATTATAGCTTGAATCACCAACAAAGATGTGTGCCCGGCCTATATAACGCTCTTTCCAATAGGGCCACATTGGCTCCCCAACTATCACATCATCAACCCCATCACCATTAACATCCCCAGCCGTGGAGACCGTCCTTCCGAAAGCACCAAAATCATCACCAATATAGGAAAATATGGGACTGGTGTCTATCCAGCGTCCCCCCAGAAATATACGAAAAGACCCAACTTGCGTAGGAATACCAGAACAACCTATGATAATGTCATCATACCCATCTTTATCTACTCGGCCAGCCCCCTCAATTGTCTCCCCATAGGGAATGTTATAGTCTGCCACCGTATCCATTTGTGAACCACCAAGATAGATATAGCTATAATATTCATCGTAATCAACTTCATAGATTCCTACTCCTATGTCGGAACAATTATCATCGTTTATGTCACCAACACAAGAAATGTGATGGTAACCTGAGCCTTTGTGATGAAGGATAAGATCAGTCACAGTATCAGGATTGGCACCACCCAAATAGATATAAGTGTAATAGTCATCCTCACTGGGAACCTCATTATTAACCATCACATCCCCGTATCCATCACCATTCACATCCCCGCCTGAGGCTATCTGAGTGCCAAAATAGTTCTGCCCAGGTATGTCCTCAGCAAAGACCAAGTCAGGGATGGTATCCATCTGGGCTCCACCGTAATAAAGGTAAACCCTATTTTCATCTCCAATTAGTATGTCATCATAACCATCCTTGTTTACATCCCCAGAAAAGGAAATTGGATGTCCAAAAAAATTACTAGTGCCTTGGAAAATGACATCTGGTATACTATCAAGCATATTTCCACCATAAAACAAATAAACCCTGTGCTGATTACTTGCACTCACTAAGATATCATTGCAACTGTCGCCATTGACATCTCCTCTCCCGGACACTCTGGCTCCAAATCCCCCTTTAGGCACATACCCAGTGAATACAACATCCGGCAGACTATCCATCAGATTCCCACCAAAGTAGAGGAACACAGCCCCCACTCGGACACTATCCACCTCATACCCCGGCACACCTACCAAAACATCATCATACCCATCCCCATTCTGATCCCCACAAGCAGAAACACTATATCCAAGCTGATCACTATCCCCTTCACCTACAAATGTCACCAGATGCTTCATATGGAAAGAACCAGCCAAAATAACAGTTGGTAACAAAACGAATAAGAACACCAAATATATCCTTATGTATCTTCTCATCTCTTCACCCCCTCATACCAACTCTTCTGCCCAATCAACCAGGGACAGGGATTGGGTCCTGTCCTACTCAGCAACCTGACCAGCTTCAGTCCCATAGCATCGGCAACACTAAAATCCTGTTGGGTAAAGTCACTTTGAAGGATGATGTTGAACCCACAGGAATCTACCTGAGGAAGATACTCCCGATAGCCTCCCCCATCCCAGTCATTGGCGCAACCATAGGAGAAAATAGGAAACTCCTCTGCCGCAACCGAAGAGCTCTTTACAGTAAGCCCCATAACAAGGGCCACTATACACAAAATCCACACAAAATCCATAGGGTCAGGTCTTCATTCTACACTTTTCGAATCCACACAAAATCCATAGGGTCAGGTCTTCATTCTACACTTTTCGTGCACCTTTTTCAATTGAGTCCAATACCGAATCCAATTTCTTATCCCACTGTCTCTGTTTTGCCACCTTAGCAACTATGTTGCTGATCGCCTGGCCGCTGATACGGCCAAAGTGTGCCCCTATCTTTTCGACGGACATCCGTGTCAACATCCGGCACAGGTATACTGCCACCGCACGCGCCTGATTCCTTCGCCGGCCACGAACCTTAAGCAACTCCTTGGACACACCAAAAGTGCTGCACACCGCCTCCTCTATCTCGCCGATGGAAATGTTGTGGCACAGTTGTCGTGCGGCAGGTATCTCCCTATCAGGCAAACGGTCCTGCAACCAGGACCTTATCTGATCCACAAAACCTGGCGAACCCAGTAATGTTGACGCAACCGTTTCCCCCAACGGTGAGCGAGGAGGTGGAGTAAGCCCCTCGTTCAGAAACCGCCTGTACTCCCGACGCGCACTCCTCATCATCCTGCCATGCTGACAGAGCACCTCCTCTAAGGCAAGCCAGTCAGGCACACCCTGGTTGCGAAAATAGAAACGACAGCTGCTCCACGGATACATCTCCGGCCGATCTACCATCTTCGCTCGAACGGGGTTCAGGTGAATGTAGCGACTCAACTCCCAGTAATGGTAATCACTTTCGACCAATATGCTCTTGAAACGTCCCTGAAACAGGGGACCGCTCCGCTTGTGTCGACGGTTGAACGACGTGACATATCCGGAGTTCAAGTCGTGCATCCCTGCCGAGAGGCCAGCATGAGGTGTACGCAAAAAGATGTGAAAATGATTGTCCATCAATACCCAGGCGAAAACCCGCCAGTCACGACGCTGAGCCACTTGCCCGAGAAGCGATGTCCACCTTTGCCGGTCTTGATTGGCTCGAACGATGGTCCTTCGTTCTAAACCTCGGCTGGTGATGTGGTAAACTCCGTCCGGCATTTCAATTCGCAAGGGCCTCGTCATAACCAGGAAATGTAAAACACCAAACCCACCGTGTCAATTTAAAATGTAGAATGAAGACCTGACCCCGCCGGTCTGACCTGGAATCCCGCTAACGGTGGGCGGGAATAACAAATACGGACAGGCACCATATAGCTTAGCTCAACTAAGCCCCATACTTCTTCAGCCTGCGGGCATGGGCCAGGGCCAGGGTAATCAGGGCAACTGAGGGAAGCCTCCCCAGCCCTCCTTGGATACAGCTAATCTCGTCAAACTTCTCCACCTCATCAACCCGGCAGTTAGGCGAGTAAAGGAGCAGGGGAACGGGATGCCAACTGTGGCTCTTTAGCTTACTAGGCGTGGAATGATCCGCGGTGACCACAACCACCTCTGGTTTAAGCTCTAAAACCTGGGGAAGGAGGCTGTCTACCTCCTCTATAACCTTAACTTTGGCCGAGAAGTTTCCATCTTCCCCAAAGCTGTCTGTCTTCTTTACATGCAGGTAGAAGAAGTCATACTGGGGGAAATTCTGGGACAATAGCTTAAATTCGTCCTGCAGGTCGCCCACCTCTGGCCAGACATCCATGCCCACCAATCGGGCCAATCCCCTATACATTGGGTAGTTGGCAATAGCTAAGGAGTGAAGTTTGTACCTCTCCTCCATTGTGGGAAGGGGATCGTATCTGGCAAAGCCACGCAGGAGGAGCATATTGGCCTGCAGCTCATCGGCAAGGATATCCTTAGCCTGGTTAAGGAAATCGACTACCAACCGCGCTGTCTCCTTGCTCTCAGAAAAGAGGGATCTTGGCTCTATAGGGGGGAGACCCTCCCTTTGAGGGTCCGTGTCCACCAGATCACCTTCCAATCCTTCACCTCGCAGAATGAGGACGGCTCGATGTTCTTTCACCGGCTCAATGAAAAACTCGGTTGGTAGCTTTATATTCTCCCTCAGCTTGGCACAGAGCCTGCTATTCTCCTCGGTAGGGATCCGGCCTGCCCTCCTATCGAGGACTTTGCCTTCTTTGTCTAAGGTGCAGAAGTTTACGCGGGCAGCCACATCCCTTCCGGTAAGCTGGAAATCTATCCCTAAAGCGGCCAGCACCCCCCTGCCCACCGCAAACTTTAAGGGATCGTAGCCAAAGAGGGCCAGGTGGGCCGGTCCACTTCCCGGCGTTATCCCCGGCCAAATGGGGTCCAAGAGGCCACAGACGGATTGAGAAGCTAACCTATCCAGATTGGGGGTGCGGGCCACCTGAAGCTCCGTCCCCTCCCCATTGTCCATCCTCAACCCACCTAAACCGTCCAGAATCAGATAGATTATCTTCCCCCCCTCATCCAAGGACAAATCCTGCAATATCTTATAGTCCAAACCTTTCTCCTTTCTCAGGAATTCAAAAGGTTCACCACGGAATCACACGGAAAAAAGCAATTATGAATTGAGAATTAAATTTATGCTGGCTATCCCTGATCCCTGAAAACTGATTGCTGTTTTTCTGTGATAGACCGTGGTAAAAAAATGGAAATTCAAAAAACCACCTTATAGGTTGTCGGATCTGTCCTTCCCAATCTTATCCTTGGGATTCTTCTTCCTGCTCGGCTTTTCAAACCTTACACTTCCACATTTAGGACACACCCACTTCCTCTGTTTGTGAAAAGACCTTTTTTCCTCTTTCATCTTGATGTGACATCTTTTACAATACATTCCTCCCTTAATCTCCTTCTCATTAACTCCTGCTCGAGGCGAGACTTCCTCCGGGAGAACTTGTGAAAATTGGTCTCAACCCTCTCCAATCTTTCCGCAAGCCTGAAGAGGTCCGTCAACTCTAATTCATCTTCGGCTCGGAAGCTTAAGTTTTGCCTATGTTCCTGGAGCTGGAAGACCCTAAATTGGCAATATTCATACATATTATAAAGGGCCTTTAAAGATTTCCTCTCCAGCTCGGAGTGTTCTGCCCTCAGTTCCTCCACCTGAGGGGGCCTTCTCAGCGCCCTTGTTAATAGGTCAGTCCCGGGCATAACTCTCAAATTTTAGCCACAAAATCCTTTATCCTCTCTAGCCCCTCCCTGATGTTATCCACCGAGTTGGCATAGGAGAGCCGGAGATAACCGTCCCCATAGATGCCAAATGAGGTGCCAGGGAGAACGGCAACTCCGGCCTCTTTTAGCAGGTTATCAGCAAGCCTCTTGCAGCTCCAGCCGATACCGGTTATGTTGGGAAAGGCATAGAAAGCCCCCTGGGGCAACCTACAACTCATCCCGGGAATGGAGTTTAATCCTTCTACAATTACTTCCCTCCTTCTCTGGAATTCCGCTACCATCTTCTCCACCTCATCCTGAGGGCCAAGCAGGCCCTCAATTCCCGCCACCTGAGTAAAAGCGGCGGTGCAAGAGTTGCAGTTGGTCATCAATCTGGCGAGCTGCACGGCCAAGCTCTCCTCCATCACCCCATAGCCTAATCTCCATCCGGTCATCGCATAGGTCTTGGAGAAACCATCCAAGAGAATGGTCCTCTCCTTCATTCCGGGCAAGGAGGCAATGCTTATATGTTCACCAGAATAGATGATCCGGCTATATATCTCATCGGAGAGGACCAAGAGATCGTGCTTCTGAGCCAGGGTGGCAATCGCCTCCAAATCCTCCTTGGTCAGGATCCCTCCCGTGGGATTGTGGGGTGAGTTGATGATTATTAGCTTCGTCTTCGGGGTTATTGCCCCATTTAACTCATCTAAATCCAGCCGAAAGTCATTCTCCTCCCTAAGGTGGATGGGAACAGGCTTCCCCCCGACAAAATTGACCACAGACTCATAGATAGGATAGGCTGGATTAGGATAGACAACCTCATCCCCCGCATCTATCAAAGCCAAGATAGCAAAGAACATAATCGGTTTGGCTCCCGGGGTGACAACAACCTCGGCAGGGTTCACCTCTATTCCCCTGGTCTGGGAGATATACTTAGCCACCGTCTCCCTGGCCTCCATCAGACCAGCAGAAGGGGTGTAATGCGTATATCCCTCGTTCAGGGCCTTGATGGCCGCTTCCTTTATGTTCTTAGGGGTATCAAAGTCTGGCTCCCCTATCTCCAAATGGATTACCTTCCTCCCCTCTGCCTCCAGGGCCTTTGCCTTGGCTAAGACCTCAAATGCGGTCTCTGTGCCTAAGCTCTTCATCCTCTCTGCAAATCTCATCTCCCCTCCTTTAATGAGGCTGTTTAAAAATTGCCTCTGAATTTGAGTTAACTGTTTAATTTCAAAGA
>CAZVGK010000059.1:0-7440 GCA_964626665.1 uncultured Gemmatimonadota bacterium
TTCCTCTTAATTATCAGAGAGTTACGGTGAAATCGCCTCTGGAAGATCCGCTTCAATACCAAAATCATAAACCGCTTGAAATATCCAATGCAAAGTGAGCTTTTCAATTTCCTCGATTTCATCCAATGATAAAATTTCTGGGTCTTTTTCAGTCATGTGCTTCTTTCTGTATTTTTACGCCCAACAATAATTATATGGATCCATATAACACCCCGTCCTAGACAGTTTGCAATGTAAGATGCTCAGGAATGCGTGGCATGAGCAAGGTCCAAGCCATTGTTTATAAACGGCTTCTGTGCCGCATTCGTATTGATGAAGGTGTCTTATATGGATCAGCATAATACGTCTTCTTCCACTTTACAGGGAGTCCGCCGGACTGCGAACACCCGCCGGGCCACGGTTCAGCACCTACGTATAAACCATTGTGGTTTTCACATCCTTGTGACCCAAAAGCTCCTGCACCGTGCGGATATCCGATCCGCTCTCCAGCAAATGGGTTGCGAATGAATGCCGAAAGGTATGACAGGTGGCGCGCTTCGTGAGCCCCGCTCTGGCGACGGCATCCTTGACCGCGCGCTGAATAACCGATTCAGGGAATAGGGGGACGTCCATAAAATTATAAAAACTGTTCTCCTCCAAACCAAATCTCATTCCCTTAGTGCCACCTCAGCGATATAACTCTAACAGGCTCTATGCAAATACATATGGTTGCTTCGCTTTCTCTATCCGTTCACAGAAACCGAGCTTTCCCGTCACACCATCACAATAACAAAGAATGGTCTGAAAGTCAACCTTTTTTCCCTGAAAATTGAGAGTGGAAAGTGGAAATCTAGAGCCGTCAGATCAGGGGATCTGACGGCTCAACCATTAAGCGGTGTTGGATAATGCTGCGGAGATTGGGGGAATGCATAATGGTTTGCGGAAGCCTAAAAAAGGGGGAAGAATACCCCGTTCTATGAACGGGGATGAATGATATCATAGTTCCCTCTCCCCTGGTGGGAGAGAAATAGGGTAAGGGGGAAAACGGGCATAATTTTCACCCCCTCCTTAGTCCTCCCCCTCCAAGAGGGAGGAGACTGTTTTTGATGCCCACCCTGTGGGTGAGGAGTTCATTCCGTCAGGGCGGGAGCCCTAACGGCACAAATTTGTGGTGCGAAAAAATGGGAGGTGTCCCTATTTCCTCCCCTCCAAAAGATCGCCTTGTTGGGTTACCAGATGCATGCGGTGGAGGGCCAACAGCCAGGATACCGTTGACTCACCTCCCTGATTTTGATTGACCCCTCCCGGTTGCAGCCCATCGAAGCAGCCACTGGTGGAAAAATCGTAAAGCATCTGGTTGAGGTCATTTCTTCCCAAAAACCAACTAAAAATCGATTCCATCTTGTCCTGCCAATGGACATCTCCTGTAGCCGCTGCTGCCTGCCAACAGGCATCCACCAGGGCTGCAGCATCCACTGGCTGCTGATCAAAGCGGGCCCCCTCTTTATCCCGCTTCAGCCATCCCTGGTTGCCAATCAAGCTTAGATGTCCATCCGTGACCTCGGTTTCCAGGCCAATCAACCATTCGAGGGATTTCAATCCCTGGTCGAGTATCTCCTTATCTTCAAATTGGTAGCCAGCCGCAATCAAGGCCTGCACCAATCGGGCATTCTCATAGGAGAGGATGTCCTCGGCCCAGGGCCAGTCCCGGCTGGAGTTTACCTCAAAGAGGTCGTAGAGCCTTTGGGCCAATTGCACCACGATGTTTCTTACCTCGGTATCTCCTGGAAAACGTTGCAGGTAGGAGACCCCCCCCAAGATGGAGAAGGCCCAGGGGCGGGGGAAGGAGAGGGTGAGACAAGAGCGGATAGCCTGCTGGAAGAGGCGGACGCTTAACCCCAAGATAGGAGATGGCAGGGAACAGGAGGTGGTATATCCTAAGGCCCAAACTGCCCGGCCATGGCTATCCTCGGAGCCAACCTCATCCAACCAACGTCTGTCATAGGCCATAAAGTTGCGCATCCTCCCACTCTCAGGATTCAAGGCATAGTTAAGAAAGGCCAGGTAGATGTAAAGGAGGGGGAAGATCCCCTTATCCTGAAAGAGTTGCCAGTTCATCAGGGCCACAATTAGGGCGCGGGCATTATCGTCGGTGCAATAACCATGATACCAATCCGGGGTGGTAAAAACTGCATGTTGTAAAAGTCCGGTGCTATCGGTCATCCTCTCCAAGTGGGTGAGGTCGATATCGGGCAAGGCAGGTGACTTAGTGGCTTTCAGCCAGACCGGACCAGCCTCAACCTGCCGGCCATACTCTAAGAGGGCGCGCTCAAACACCTCAGCATATTGCCCGGATACCTCCCGCCAGTTCATTTGACGGCCGAACTGGTAGGCCAGCTTACGGATGCGGTTGCGTTTGGTCTCCTCACCCAATAAGCCTAGCAGGCTCTCGGCTATAGCCTTACTGTCCCGAAATGGGACCAGGCAACCCCGCCCATCGGCCAAGACCTCCTTGGCATACCAGGATGGAGTGGCGACGATGGGTTTCCCACAGGCCAGCGCGTAGGCCAATGTTCCTGAAACGACCTGTTCTTCCGCCAGGTAAGGCGCCAGATAGATGTCTGTGGCCACTAAATACTGGATAAGTCGCTCCAGGGTAACAAACCTGTCCTGGAAGACCACCCATTCCTCTAGCCCCTTCTCCCTCACCCGCCGCTCCAAAAGGAGACGGTACCGTTCCCCGAACCTCTGTTTCACCTCGGGATGGGTGATGCCCACAATTAGATAGAGCACTTTGGGAAATTTCTTGACCACAGAGGCCAGACCATCGATGGCGAATTCTATCCCCTTATTTGGGCTGAGGAAGCCAAAAGTGAGGATAAGAAAGCGCCCTTCGGCCTGAAATTGGTCCTTGTAGTAAGCCGGATCCAAAAAGGGAACATCAGGCGTGCCATGATGGATCATCGTTATCTTCTCTTGGGGGATATTATAGACATCGGTGAGGATGTCCAAAGCCGTCTGGGATTGAACCACCATTAGGGTGGAGAGGGAAGAGATCTTCTGGAGGATGTTCCTCTGGGTGGGGTTGGGGGATTTCAGCAGGGTATGAAGGGTGGTCACCACAGGTTTTTTGAGATGCTCCAGAAGATGGATGACGTGTCTGCCCTCCTGCCCACCAAAGATGCCGAACTCATGTTGCAGGGAGACGACATCAACCAGGGAAAGGGTGAGGAAATGTGCGGCATCCCGATAGTCCTCCTTATGCTGGTCCCTGATTTCGAACTTTACCTCTGGGGGATAGGGTGTAAGAGGGGAAGCTCTGTTTAAGGCAATTACCTGTAAGTTCTCCTGGCCCCTCTCGGCGAGGGTATCGCCATAGAGTTTGCTAAGGGAATCCACCAGATCTTGGGTAAATGTGGCTATGCCGCATTGGCGAGGTGGATAGGTGCTGATGAAGGCCACTTTTAAAGGTTTAAGCAATCCTGTGCCCATCAATTTCACCCCCTCTCTTAGAATTTAGCTCCTCATGGTCGCTAACTTCTCCATAGGGGCTTTCGCCCCTCTGGCGCTCCGCAATCCTGCGCTTGGTCGGATTGCTCCACTGTCACCCTTGAAGGGGGCCTACCCCCTTCAGACATTCCCCGACATTGCGGAAATTCTCAAGAATTCCGCAATGTTAAGATGCGCTGATATACCCGGATATACTGCTTCACCATTCTTTGGGCGGAGAACCTCTTCTCGACCCACTCCCGGCAGTGGCGATGGCTTAGGTGGGCTATCTCCGAGATAAACGGTATAGCCTCTTCGTAGCTATCCACCAGGAAGCCCGTCTCCCCCTGGGAGATGAGCTCGGGCATCGCCCCCCGTCCGATGGCGATAACCGGCCTACCGCAGGCCATCGCCTCCACGACGCTGAGCCCAAATGGTTCGGCGAAGTTGATTAGATGAAGCAGGGCCTTGGCTCTTCCCAGGACCTCACCCTTCCTATCCGGGCCTACCGGGCCGATGTAACGGATGCGATCGTTGTCTATCCAGGGGAGGACCTTCTCCCTATAGTAGTTTTCATCCTGGATGATCCCGGCAATTACCAGGGGGAGCCCCACTTCCCTGGCCACCTGGATGGCCTCCCAGACCCCCTTATCCTCATGGATGCGCCCAAAGACCAGAAGGTAGTCACCCTCCACTTCGGATAAGGGGTAATCCTCCACAGGGATCCCATGGTGGATGGTGGCAATGTAGGTCAGCTCCGGCCGCCGATCTGCCTCGCTTATGGCCACATAATGGACCCGCTTGTTGTATTTTCTGTAGACGGGCAGGATGCCCTCGGAGGAGAAGCCGTGGATTGTGGTGAGCAAGGGGGTCTGCACCAGTCCCGAATAGGTCAAGGGCAGAAAGTCGAAGTGGTTGTGGATCAGGTCAAACTCGGTGGAGTGTTCAAAGACATCGGATATGTGCAGGCACTCCCAGACCTTGGGACTCAGGTTGTGATCCTCCTCCCAGGGGCGGGGGCAGATCCAATGGAGGTGGGCCTGGGTTTGCGAGTCGCCGGTGGCAAAGAGGGTGACATCTATACCTGCCTCCACCAGTCCCTCGGTCAGAAGGCTGACCATCCACTCCCAGGGGCCGTAGTGGCGCGGTGGCGTCCGCCAGGCTATGGGAGCAAGCATGGCAATATGCATCTTTCTCAGATCCATCTTTTGTTCGGATTAAAGGGGAGGTCTCGGTTTGGTCAGGCAGAGGTCAACTAAATCGTTTATCTGAGCAGTTCCCACACAGATAACCTGATCAGCTCCTCCCCAATAGATCTTCACCGTTCCGTCCTCCTCGGGAACGGCCCCGCAGGTGAAAACAACATTGGGGACATAGCCGCTTAGCTCCCAGGGGCCCTCGGGTTGGAGGATCCAATCATCGGCCACCCCTAAGATATGGGCTGGATTCTGAAGGTCGTGCAGGGCCACCCCCAAGCGATAGACCGCTCCCCTCATCGTCTGAAAGGCACCGTGATAGATGTGTAACCAACCCCGGTTGGTGGGAAAGGGAGTAGCCCCCGGACCGATCTTCAGCTCATCCCAGTGGTATTTTAATGGTTTCATCAGGAGCCGGGAATTTCCCCAGTGAATCAGGTCCGGGGAGGAGGAGAGCCAGATGGACCAGGGGGATATCCCTGAATGGGGGCGATCCAGCCGGAGGTAGAGGTTATTGAACCTTTGGGGGAAGATAACCACATTCCGATAATCGGCCTGAGTGATTAGGGCTACCCTTTCCAGCTTCTTAAAATCCTTAGTGCGCGCCAGCCCGACCCTCACGCCATATCTGGAATAGGCACTGTAGGTGATCAGATATTCCCCTTCTATTTCACAGATGCGGGGATCCTCGACCCCATACTCCTCATAGATAGAGAACTCCCCTTCCCTGGATGGCAACATAAACGGTTCAGGCCTAACCCTAAAGTGGAAACCATCTGGACCCTCTGCCAGGCCGATGATGGAGCGTCCGTTGCGAAGGTGAGCCCGAAAGAGCATGAGATAACCTCCCCGGTGTCTGACGACGCCAGCATTATGGACCGTTTCCACAGGATAGGGGACATCATCCCTGGTGAGGATGGGATTCTCCTCATATCGTCTGATGATGTTAGCGCTCATATAACGGTTCACCCTCTAAAATCGCCTGACGCAGCAAAGCCGCAACCAAACAGGAGCCACAGATTACACGGATTTCACTGAATCTTTAGAACACGAATAACATACTTATTCACCACGAGTCTCTTGTTGAGGTGGCAGAACCCCGATTCTGCCACCGCCTCCTGGCCGTCGGATGAGGGCATCTACCAGCTCAGAGTGAGCTTTCTTCTCCCCGGCTTTCCTGACCCGTTTCGTGTCGGGACGGGTAGCCCGTTCACTGGACTTTACCCCAAGGACCTAAAGACACTTAACCCGTAGTAAAGTCAGGACTCAACAATTTCAGAAGCTGTGACTCCTGTCACAGTTTGTGTCAACACAGGTTGACACACTCCATGTGCCAAAAATGCAAAGTGGGAGAGTAAAAATTGCCTTTGCTTTCACCCTGTTCAGGCAACATCTCGCCCCTTATTTTGCCTTTTTCCCCGATCTATCGGGACAATTTTCAATGGCTGGTTGCAAAACTTGAAACAAACATTTAGAAGTCGCCTTATGAGTCCAGCTAAACCCGTCGATTGGGGTTGTTTTTTAGAAAGTCCAATATTTGATCTAAATGGCCGATGGCCAGCCCAACTACCTTGTCCGCAATGCCGTAGTAGAGCCGGAGTTCGCCTGAGGCCTGGTCGAGGATGGCGCCAGTGGGGAAGGTGACCCCCGGGACATCCCCATAGAATTCGTATTTCTTCTGGGGACCAAAGACCCAGGGATTTGCCCGATAGATTATCTTCCAGGGTTCCTCCAGGTCAAAGAGGGCCAATCCCACCCTATAGAGGCTGCCCGAGGCCGTGATGCGCACCCCATGATAGATGATCAACCAACCTTCAGGTGTCTCTATCGGTGGGGGACCCAACCCCACCCGATGGCAATCCCATCGTCCAGGCCGCACGGGGAGCAGCTCCCGATGTTTGCCCCAGAACTTCAGATCTGGGGAGAAGGAGATCCAGATATCCGCTTCCTCCCGAATGACCGGGCGATGGATAAGGGCGAAGCGGCCTCCAAACCGCCGGGGAAAGAGGGCAGCATCCTTGTCCTCGGGAGGCATCAATGCCCCCATCCGAGAGAAGGAGCGAAAATCCTCGGTCATTGCCAGGGAAATAACTGGCCCACTCTTAGAGAAGGAGACATAGGTGACGGCATACTTCTTAAATTCATCCAGCCAGACTATGCGTGGGTCCTCAACCCCCCATTGTTCTTCATTATAGGCCGGATCGGGCATCAAGGAGAATTGCGGCTCGATCCTCCAATCGGTCTTGCCATCCTTGCTCTTAACCACGGTAAGATGAGAGAACCCTTGCAGATCCTCCACTCTCACTAAAAGCAAGGTTTCCCCATCTACCCTAATTGCCCCGGGGTTAAAGACCGCATTGGCATTGTAAGGCCACATCTCCGGGGTGAGGATGGGATTTCCCTCCCATCGTTTAAATAGCTCATTTGGGCCAAAGGTTGTCATTTTATTGAAGACCTCCAGAATTGTAACATTTTAGCCATCTGAAGCGGAACTTTGGTAATCGGTAACCAGTGATCAGTGATCGGGTTTAACGCTTAAGAACAGAACTGAGTTGCTTTGTTAATCATTGAATTCAACATTCGTCCCACTGAAGCATAGCGATCCAGCCAATCTTTGGTTTGCTTCGCTGACAAATAATTACAATCACTGGCCGTTTTAATCCAGTGTTGTGTTTCTTGCTGTTCCCCATCAGCATCTGTCAGCTTACTGATAAAGTGTTTTTCATCGGATCTTCCACTTAAGGATGTGATATTTTTAACATCTAACTATTTGTTT
>CAZVGK010000060.1:0-6979 GCA_964626665.1 uncultured Gemmatimonadota bacterium
AGTTTGAGGATTTGAAAGAATTAAAGGAGGAGATAAGGCATTTTAAAAATATCAAAATATATTTGAAGGATATTAGCGAGATACAAAAGAAAATTGAGAAGGTGAAAAACTATCCAAGTCAGGTAAAAGAATTACAAGAGCAGTATGGGAAAATATCCCCACAAGAATATACAGAGAGGGCAAAAAATTTAAGTGGCGAGAAATATTTTGAAAGCGATCACAAGAAAATCAAAATCAAGTATATTCCCAACCACTATTACATTCCACTTATTTTATCCGAGGGTGAAAAGGTGGGCTATATCAACCATATAATTAAAATCCCAAGTGAAGTAAAGTTTATCAAGGATTTGGAGGTTTATTTAACCCGCAGCAACAACAAGTTCAAAGATCTTGATTGGTGGTTTTTCAGCAAGTTAGATGAGAGTTTGGATGAAGTTTATATCCCATATTATAATCCCAATGCCAATAAAATTAGCGAGTTCTATCCAGATTTTATCTTTTGGCTAAAGAAAGGCAATGATTACTCCATCGTTTTTGTCGACCCAAAGGGGACAGAGCACACGAACTATATACGAAAGATAGATGGGTATAAAGAAATCTTTGAGGGAGAAAACGGAGCGGGAAGGATTTTCAACCAAAAAGGATTGGCTGTTAACATTAAAGTCTTAATGATGCCGGACGATATTTCAAAAATTCCCAAAGCCTATAGACGATATTCGTTCGATAAAATAGAGGGGATGTTGGAAATTGTAAATAGCTGACAAAGGGGTTGGACATCAGAGACCTCCGTAGCTGTTTTGCCACCTTATCCCTGGTTTACTATACTTAGTCGGAATTATTCATAAGCTTATGACGAATTCGTTATTCAATGGTTTTTCTATCATCCCGTAGGGACAGACATTTATGTCTGTCCGTTCTCCTCGGACTCCGATAAGTCGGAATCCCTACAAGAAGGGCCTCACGGCAGTAGAAGATAACCGGCAAGAATTTATGAATAGATTGGGTTAGAGGATTTCAGTGCTCAGATAATGTTTACTCTTTATCTATCAAAGGAGAATCTATGGCCTTAGGCGTAAAGGCAGGAAAGAGGACGGGGATAAGGCTCTCCCTCTCGGTGACCTTCTTTCTGCTCATCTTGTATACCGCCCAGACGGCCCTAACCATTTATCTGGTAGTGGACAAATTCCAGAAGGCCGAGTTGATTAGGGAGCAGAGGCTGAAGATAGGGGAGCTTGAGGAGAAGGTAAGGCTCCTCAAGGTGATAAAGGAGTTTAAGGTCGGCCTCAAAGAGGGGGAGATGAGGGAGCTGACAGACCTTATCTGGAACAAGAGCAAGGCCTGGGGTATCGACCCTTTCCTCATCCTTGCTTTGATAAAGACGGAAAGCTCCTTTCTCCAGAGGGCGGAGTCAAACAGTGGGGCCCGGGGGTTGATGCAGATCCTCCCCAGCACAGGAGAGTGGCTGGCCAAACGAAGGGGGATCAGATGGGCGGGACCTTACTCCCTCTACCATCCAACCACGAATGTAAGGCTTGGCTTAGCCTATCTATTCGACCTGATCCTCAAATTCAAAGATGTAAAAAGGGGAATCATTGCCTACAATTTGGGGGAGAACGAGCTGAGACTGCGGTTAAGAAGAGGGCAAAGGGTTCCCACCCGTTATTTGAACAGTGTGATGGAAAACTATAGGCTGATCTTAAAGATGGCCCAAACCATTGACTCTTAAATCTAGCGAAGCTTCGCCTTCCCGGCCCGGGACGGGCAAACCGACGAGGTTTGGCAGTATATACTGGGCGAAGCTTCGAATGTAGAATTAAGAATGTAGGATTAAGAATGAAAAAACCCGCAGACGAGGGGCCTGGGTCTAAGCTTATTGTCCACTTCTTTCTTTCTGCCCTCAAAACTTGACACAAATTTTAAGATCTTGCCTTATGAAGGAGGATAGAGATAAACCCAAATTGTCCGTTAAGAAACCGCGAGACTATCACCAGATATTCAGAAAAGAAGGTTTACAGGAATTGAATACAGAACCTAATTGGTTACCCATTCTGCCATAAAATGTTTAGATTTCAGATATTTGTATTGCTCTTGGCGCTTCTGCCTTCCCTCTCCTCAGCTCAGGATAAGGGTCCTGCCACAAACCTGGATTTCCTGCGGGGAGCGATCTGGGAAACCCTGGACTCCTCCCTGAGTAAGACCCCCCTAAACTCCCCCCTTGAGCTCGTAGCAGAGGGGGAGAATGAGGCCAATTGGCTCTTAGAGGATGTGCTCCTCTCCTGGCTTTTACAGAGGGAGGAGGTGGTCAGCTTAAAAGGAGGGTCACCTCTTTCTGCCCTACTCAGCTTCAGGATATTAAGGCTGCAACTCACTTACCCTATTCAGAGGCGGCGGGGATTTTTAGGGCCTCGCCAGGTAAAGAGGGAGGCTGAGGTAGACTTTATCCTCAGGCTACAAATCCCTGGTGAGCGAAGAGTCATCTGGAACCGGAGGATAAGGGGAAAGATCTTTGATTGGCTCCCCCGGGCTAAGCTAAAGTCGACAACCTTCTCCTCTTACCCCTTCCTTACCTCCCCCCTTCCCCACGGAGGATGGACCAGGTATGGGGAGCCAATAGTAGTCACCGGATTGGTGGCCGGGTTAGTCTACCTGCTCTACTCTAACCGTTAAGAAAGGATTCAAAATGAAGCCACTCCATTGTTTTCTCATCTTTCTCCTTTTCCTTTCTGGATGTGTCTCCCCTCCCCCCCCAGAGAGTGCAGGGGTGGAGAAGGAGTATGCTTGGGCTTGTCAAAAATTGGATAAAGGGGCCACAGAGGAAGCTATTGCCGAATTTAAGAAGATAATCTTTGAGCATCCAGGAAGCGAATACCTTGACGATGTCAGGTTTGGCTTAGCAGAGGCCTACTTTAAGCAAAAGGATTATATCCTCGCCGCATCAGAATATAAAGGTTTGATCAGGGATTTCCCTTCCAGCCCATTTGCCGATGACTCCCAGTACAAGGGTGCCCTCTGCTACTTCAAGCTGTCGCCTCGCCCGCAACTGGATCAGAAGTATACCAACCTGGCCATTGAGGAGTTTAATACCTTCTTAGAGGATTACCCCCAGAGCAGGTTCGTCCCCCAGGCCAAAGGGAAACTCGCTCAACTGAGAAATAAACTGGCCGAAAAAGCCTATGAGACCGGCCTTCTCTATTACAAGATGGGCGATTACGAGGCAGCAAAGGTATACTACCAAACGGTCTTAGACAAATATGAGGAGACGGATTGGGTAGATGATGCCCATTATGGGTTGGGCGGGATCTGGGAAAAGAAGGGAGACAGGGAGAGAGCCCTCAGGGAGTATGAGATCATCCCCCATCATTTCCCCTATAGTAACTGTGCCCGTAAGGCGTTAAAGAAAATTAGGAAGCTATCCTCAGGCTGATGGGAAGGATTGGGATCTTAGGCGGGACATTTGACCCACCCCACATAGGTCATCTTATCCTGGCCCAGGAGGCTATAGTGGGACTGCATTTGGGAAAGATAGCCTTCGTCCCCGCCGCCCACCCTCCACACAAGGGGAGCACCCCCATTGCCTCTCCGGAGCAGAGGTGGGAGATGGTTAGCTTAGCCATCTCCGACAACCCTCAGTTTGAGGCTCTAAACATAGAACTGAGAAGACCTGGCCCCTCCTACACCGTGGATACGATCCGGGAACTGGGGAGAATGTGGGGTCCAGAGCAGGAGCTCTTTTTCTTGATGGGCTCAGATAGCCTGCAGGAACTCCCCACCTGGAAGGAACCGGAGAATTTGATCAAGATCTGCCGGGTTGTGGTGGCCACCCGACCTGGCTTCACCCCCCAGGGGGAGTTTGCGCGGAAGGTTGTCGTTCTGAAGATGCCTCCTGTAGGGGTATCCTCCACTCTGATCAGGGAGAGGGTGAAGAGGGGGGAACCCATCAGGTACTTGGTCCCTCAGGAGGTGGAACAGTATGTCCTGCGGGAAGGCCTCTACCTCTGATGGGGGCGGGTCATGGGGACGAAGATAACCGACATAAGGTCCTTTCCCCTGAGCTTTCCTCCCCTCTTGATCAAAAGCCTTAAGGTCTGAAAATATTCCCCAATTGGGATAATCATCCTCCCTCCCTCCTCCAACTGTTCCACCAGGGGAGAGGGAGTGCGGGGGGTAGCACAGGTGACTATAACCCGATCAAATGGGGAGTGAGCAGACCAACCTAAATAGCCGTCCCCTACCCTGAAGTTAATGTTGTGATAGCCCAATTGGCTGAGGATCCTCTGGGCCCTGGAGGAAAGGTCCTCTATTATCTCTACCGTGAAGACCTCGGCGGCAATCTCCGCCAAAATTGCCGTTTGATACCCGGAGCCAGTCCCGATCTCCAAGACCCTCTCCTGGCCTTGGAGGGAAAGGGCCTGGGTCATAAAGGCAACTATATAAGGTTGGGAGATGGTCTGCCCCTCCCCAATGGGCAGGGGCTGATCATCATAGGTGGACGGGAGAAGAGCAGCGGGGAGAAAATGTTCGCGGGGGACCTTACCCATTGCCTGGAGCACCTTTTTATCCTTTATCCCTCTGGATTTAATCTGCTGATCCAGCATAAGCCTTCTGGCCCTCTCTAAGCTAAGTTCTCTGTGGTGACCAAAGAAGGCAAAAAGGAAGGATAAAAGGTGAATGGGCAATCCCACCCTCCGAGGTTTGAATCCATGCGGCCGTCCCCACTTTATAGGTTTTCCCAAGACGGCCAATCTTGTGAATAGAAAATTTCTTTGGTAACAGCTTACCAAGGGATTGTAGAGGTCTCCTATGCTGGTAGGGCTCCTGCTCTAAGGGGTGGAAAATTGAAATTCCTGGGCCGTCTGATGCTCTCCCCGAGCCGTCAGAACCCCGATTCTGACGGCAAAAGAAGGTGAGTGGAAGCAGTTACAAAGAGCTGAAAGAAAAAGAAGACTGTGGCAGAAGCGGGATTCTGCCATCTCGCCTTGATTCATTCTTAATTCTACACTGAGCCCCGTGAACTGTTACTCTTTTTTTCAATATAAGGCAATTCCAATCAACTGTCAAGGGAAAGGAAGCGAATATGGAAGAGCTTCTGATCAGCATCTCTGGGGTAAGGGGCAAGTTCCCGCATCCCCTAAATCCGGAGGTTGCTGCCCGCTACTCCTTGGCCTTCGCCCAATGGGCAAAGGCCAAGAAGGTCATTGTGGGAAAGGATTCCAGGCCTTCAGGGGAGAAATTGCTGGAGGGGGTCATCTCCGGCCTCAATTATGGGGGGTGCCAGGTGGAATTCGCGGGGATGGTTACCACCCCCACCTTGGGTTGGGTAACCCAATCCTGGGAGATGGATGGGGGGATAATGGTCACGGCCAGCCACAATCCCATAGAATACAACGGATTAAAGTTCTTCAGGCCCGATGGCCTCTTCCTAAATTCCATCCAGATAGCCCAACTCCAGGGGTTAGCAGGGAAGATAGCCTCCCCCCCGATTCTCTCGCCCGATAAACTCAGGCTGCGGGAGAACCCCTCTGCCTCCACCGCTCACTTGGAGGCCATCTTGAAGCTGGTAGATTCTCCCTTGATCAGGGCCAAACGATTTACCGTTGTGGTTGATGCGGTAAATGGGGCCGGCTCAAGGAGCGCGCCTCAACTTCTCAAAGAATTAGGATGCAGGGTAATAAAGATAAATTGCCAGCAGGATGCTCCCTTCCCCAGGGGCCCGGAGCCGATCCCGGAAAACATTGGGGAACTCTGCTCCCAGGTCAATGGTGAGAGGGCTGCTGTAGGCTTTGCCCTTGATCCTGATGGGGACAGGCTCTCCTTGGTCTCGGAAGAGGGGGTGGCCTTAGGGGAGGAGTATACCCTGGCCTTGGTAGCCAGACACATCCTGGCAAGGAGGAAGGGGCCTGTGGTCATCAACCTCTCCACCAGCCTGACCACAGAGGAGGTTGCCCTGCAGTTGGGATGCCCGGTCTTCCGCACCCAGATAGGGGAATCCTGGGTGGTGGAGAAGATGAGGGAAGAGGGGGCGGTAATCGGGGGGGAGGGCAACGGGGGGGTGATCTACCCCAACCTGCACTTGGGCAGGGATGGGTTGATGGGGATGGCCTTAATCCTGGAGTATCTGGCCCAAAGCGGGAAAAGACTATCCGCTCTAGCCTCCTCCCTTCCCCGCTATTTTATGGTCAAGGGAAAGATGCAATTTAAGAGGAGATATTTTAAAAGGCTCTTACCCCTGATTAAGGAAGCCTTTCCCGGGACAAGATACGATTTCACAGATGGGATAAGGGCATCAGGAGAGGGGTTCTGGGTTCATCTCCGCCCATCAAATACCGAACCCGTTGTCCGGGTTATCGCCGAGGCCAGGAGCCTAAATCAAGCCCAAGCTCTCTCTCTCAGGGCACAGGAGATCGTGCGTCATCACGGGAGTGACAAGAGAGCGTAGCCCATCAAACTAGGAACCTTACCGGATGCTTTTACCCCAAAAATTCCGGTAGCCCATTTGGCCAAGGGAGAAAAAAGGGGACGATACGGGGGCCGGATTTGGCTTGATTTTTGCCCCATAAAAGGTTATAATATGTTTTTTAGCAAAGCGAAGTCTTCCCAGCCCGACAGGGGAAACCGATCTGTCGATAACTTGATTTTGGATGGTTTTTGCAATAGAGCTATCAATTCTGGGTAACTATTTACCCAAGTGAAGTGCAAGGTAATCGGTGATCGGGTTATCGGTAATCGGTGAGAAGAAATGGAACATGCAAAAAGTTTTCGGGATTTAGAGGTTTACAAATTGGCTCGGCAGTTATCACGAGAAATCTATGAGATCTCCAAGGGCTTTCCTAAAGAAGAAATGTTCTCACTTACAGATCAAATCAGATGTTCATCGCGATCTGTCGATGCACAAATTGCAGAGGCTTGGGCAAAACATCGGTATGAAACGGATCTTCCAGAGGCGATTTCACCGTAACTCTCTGATAATTAAGAGGAAAAC
>CAZVGK010000061.1:0-4927 GCA_964626665.1 uncultured Gemmatimonadota bacterium
AGAAATGTCGTTTAATTTCCTTTATATTACAATTTAGCCGATAGTCATGTATTACGGAATTTCCTGATGTGAATCTCCTTGAGCTTCATAAATCCCCCTCGTTCAAGCTAACCCATTTAGATACTCTATAAGCCAATGATACGTTTTGTACAGCACATTCCGAAGCCTATAAGTACCGCTCCATATAGGCGGTCATCTAACGGGGTTTATATTAGTTTCATAACAGCTTATAGATTGAAATCTTGTCGTATAACAACCAGTCAACAATTAATGTAACTTCACATTTTAATTAACTTGTAGCAATAAATCTCAATAGTTGTTTTCGTGTTATGTAACTTGCATAAAAGCCGTGTCACATAAAAAATGCTTTGAGTTATCTTATAACAGGTGTTCTCAAAATAGCCGTCTTCCTTGGATGTGTCAAGGGAAAAAAGCAGGCAACCTGACTGAGAGCCCTACAAGGTTACTACCCCGTGGAATCTCCTTCAGGCGTTTGAGCAATAGACTTTTAGCCGACCCTGCTTCACCAAGGGGAACCTGGGACGATATAGAAAAGACACCGATCCACAAATCGTCCCAGGCAAGCCATTCAAAAACAAATAGTTAAGCGATGGAAATGTTAAGAACGATATTTTCCCCACCCTTAAGAGGGTTTTGAAATGGTTCTCAAAAAGGCATAAAACCTCGGGTTCGATAAATCGAACCCCTACAAAGGCTTGAGATGTAGGGGTCGGATTTATCCGACCAAGATGAAGAAGGAATCGAGGGTGAAAGAAAAAAATATGGTCTGGAATCCGTTGTGGCACAAGGGGTTCCAATGCGCAAAACACTCTTTAAGGAAAGGGGGTATAGTTCCCCAATCTTATGTTGAGAAAATGAGGAGGCTCGGAGGTCATGCTATGCCAGATCTCCGAGAAGCGCCCCAGTCAGGTGTCCAAATAGTGTCCATAGAGAATCGGAATCGGTGTAAAAACATCTAAGAAAATGTAAGAAAACTGACCACAATAGTCAAGCTAAATTTAGATAGGTCAACAGATTGCTCTGAATATCAGCAAAATAGCTCAATAATCCAGAAGCGTTCGGTGGGGGGGTTCAAATTTCCCCTTCGGCATTCCTAATTTTTGTGCCGTCAGGACTTAAGTCCTGACGGCACAATTACGACCGCTTAGATTTACACCGAGGTCAGGCTACTTCTTTACCACTGGGAATTGGATCTCCGTTTTCAGGGATTCCGGAGGAACGGAGTTGGGGTCATTGAGATAGATTGAACGGGCAGGACCGCCAATCCCGTAGTCATTTTCCTCTATCCACTTTTCTAACCTGGTATAAGCTTGGCCCACCTGATCGTATGCGCCACGGTGGATGGTAAAGGCAACCTCCATCGGTTCTGTAGTCTTGACCTTGACCTCACCCTTTCCCTCCTTCCCCTCTTTGGGCACGATAGGCCACTGAACCTCCCAAAGCAGCTCCTCAGGGGCCACTTCTCCGGGATCATTGTAATAAACTCCCATAGGTGGCCCGGCCATTTGCAGCCCCTCCTCTTGAATCCAACCCATAACCTTTTGGAAAACCTCAGGCATGGCCTCATAGGGGCCCTTGTGAGAGGCATAGGCTACCGTCAGGCTTTCCACCCTCTTTACCGAGATCTGTGGCTCCTTCTTGGCCTTCTTTCCACAGCCACAGATTAGCAGAAGAATAAGGGCCAGAACTACTGGTAAGAGGACTCTCTTGGGCTTCATCTTCACCTCCTTGCAGAGTTTCGGGTTAACTCAAATTCCCACCTTCCCCTTCTTATTTATGTGGTTATCACCCCCCTTTTTCTAACTTGGTTAGCACACCTCGAAGCTAACATTGCTATGGGCTGCTATAGAAGGTAAACTCAATTGTGTAGTAATATCCCACGTCCTCTATTGTTCATACCCAACAACAGAGGATTCCAGCACTGTTTTTTACACCTCTTGGTGAGCAATATCTAAAGGCAGACAGATCTAACAAGAAGTCACTTAAGCTATTCTTGATCTATAATCCTAAGAAAAGGTTGATCTTGGTGAGTATCTTCTGGGTGGTCCTCTTTTTCTCGTTTTCATCGTCCCATTCCTCATTGTGGTTAAAGGCGATGTAGAAATTGCATCTCCTCCTGAATTCCCAGGCGAAAAGGAGATTTAAATCCCTCAAAAGATCCCTTCCGTAAGTATCATTGGTCTGGAAAAAGGATCTCAAATAGATGTTTTGGGTCAAATCCAATCTGGCTTTCAGGTTGCTCACCCATTGGTCAGGCCAACCGATCCTGTTCTGGTGGTCTACAAAAGTCACCCTGTTTGTGAAGAGATCTATGGAGAGAAGGCCGAGGGGCTTAAACCTCAGCCAGGCTTCCAGAACCCTTACCCCGACCCCAAAGGACTCTCCCCTCTTTATCCTTAATCCAGCGTTTTCAAAGCTGGCAAAATTGTAGATAAAGGAGATGTAAGCCTGATGGTTATCGTAAATTTTACCTTCTACGCTCTCCTGTGACCACTGGAGGTCAAAGCCATTGGCAAACCAATATCCCAGGAGCTTATAGAAGATGCTCGTGTTATGTCGGAAAGATTTGAAGTTTAATTTCCCGGTATCCTTGAAATCATATGAACCAAAGAAGAAGTTGAAGTGTGCATCGTGAAGGCTAAGAGATTCCATCGGCCTCTTGTAGGTGAGATGGCTATCTAAGCCCCTGATGTTGTTGCGACCACCAAAATAGCCTGTGGCCAAGTTGAAATCTGGGTCCCTGTCGAGCCAGCTTAGATGGCCCTCAAAGTACTGGCTGTTGTGGCCCAAGTCTATTCTCTTCTCCCAACCCTTCTCCTTTCCCCAACCCAGGATTTCATCCCTATCCATAGAGAGGTTTACCTGAGTTCCCAGGGTAAAGTCCAGGGGGATGGTGAATCCAGCATCAACTCCAGCGGCCCGGCTGTATCCCTTCCGGTTGGCCCAATTCACCCCGGTAAGGCCGACGAAGGAAGAGCCGAAGATGTCCCCTTTCAGCCTGGCCGCGAGGAAATTGGCCCCTTTGTCCTGAAAACCTATTGGGTTATCTGATCTCCCTGGGGTTTGCACATCTACAATAGCCAGAGTAAACCGATCGGCCTTTCCGGTCAACTTTCCCCCAGCCTTGATCTCACCGATCCGTCGGGAATAGAAGAGGGTGGTCGGTGTGCCGAAGAGTTCGCATCCCTCTAAGAAGAAGGGACGCTTTTCTGGTAGGCGGATCTCCTCGGTAGAGAGGTTTATCTGATCGGGGTCGGCTTCGATCTGGGCGAAGTCGGGGTTGATGGTCAGATTTGTGGAGAAGTTGGATGTGGGGTTGTATTTGAGGTCAATTCCAAGCTCGCCCTTTAGTGGGTGATCTGGGTTTTGATCCCCCCGCAGAGTGGTAAAGGGGATGACCTCCAGGGCCCTTCCCCTTCTGATATCCCTTAGTCCAACAAGCCAGCCATAATCGGAGACCCGGAAGAAGTGTTTCTCTAACTGCCAAAGGTGATCCTGGCCAGTCCTCTTATGCACCCTCATCAGGTTGATGCCCCAGATCTGGTTCTTCCTGGCATCGAATTGAAGGTTGATGAAGGGGATGGCAAACTCTGCACACCAACCCCAAGCGGTAACCCTTGTCTTAACCATCCAATCACCATCCCAGACGGACTCTATGGTAGCTCCATTGCCTGTGCATCGGCCATCCGTCTGGGTCCCCAGGGGGTTGGTCACAAAATAGGTGCAGGAACGATGATCGTGGAAGGAGTCAATGAATATCTCGAAGGCGTCATCGTTCCAGAGTTCACTGTCCCTCTGAGTCATATTTGCCTCTATCCCCTCTGGTTGGCTGTCGAAGCACCTGACCCCAACATACAGGTTTTCAGAATCATACAAAATTCTTACCTCTGTTGATTCAGACGGCTGGGCCCCATAATATGGGTTGCTCTGTAGAAATGTGGTTGCCCTCTCGCCCTCTTCCCAGGCAGGATCATCTAAAAATCCATCAATCCTGATCTTGGAGAAGATTCTGACCGCCGTTATCCTCTTTACCCCGAAAGGGGATGACTGAGATGTTTTCCCTCCAGAAAGGGATTCCTGGTGCCATAGCAAAAATACCAGAATGGCGACTATAGAGCAGGCTACGCAACTGGAACCTTTTCTCCCCGGATCTTTTGTTCTCATCTCCCTCCCCTCACCCTTAGGGTAACCCATGTTTGACCTCAAGTCAATGTTTTTAGCAAAGATTTTCTCTATTTGAGCAGGATCGCTTTGGATATATTTCATCTGGTGAAGTTAGCACACTATAACAGTTCAACCCTCCTGTGTCAAAGGATTTTAAAGGTGCGAGGTGGAGAGGTAGAGTTTACTTCAATAGTTATATCGGGAATGGCTTGACATTTTACCTGCTTCAGTTTTCTGTAGATTGGGTTCCCCCCAGCGAAGCTTCGTTACTGTGATTTATTTAAGGGGGTAAATGAAGATGCTCTGTACTACAATTTTGCAAGATCTTTTTTTACAAAGTTTTTCAGGCAACCTTGGTGAGAGCGGTATATATCAGGAGAAAGCCTGGGGCCTCAAGTATCTTTTTTACTATCAGTGAAATCCGTGTAATCCGTGGCTGCTGTTTAGTTGCAACTTTGCTGCGCTAGGTAATTCCGTGAGATTCCGTGGTGAATATTACAAAATCTTCCAGCCAACCCGAGATAAAATACAATCGCTCAGAATATATATCCCAACCCAAGTTCACCACAACAGAAAAGAAATGTTAATGTTTTCAATAGCTTACGAAAGTTAATCAGCAATAATGGTCACTACAGATTTTATTAGATCGTTACTCTCTTAGGTTTGCATGGCACATAATCCAGACCCGTAACATTTTAGCCATCTGAAGCGGAACTTTGGTAATCGGTAACCAGTGATCAGT
>CAZVGK010000062.1:0-4144 GCA_964626665.1 uncultured Gemmatimonadota bacterium
TTCTCAATAGTTTAACTAATACCTATAGCCAAAAATCTGCGGAAGCTGGGTTATAGGCCAGCTTGATGGTTACCCTCTGCCCTGGTGATACATTGGCTAAACCTATTACAGTAGCACCTGCATAGGGGTTTGCCCTGGGGAATATCTCTCTAATTGAGGATGAAGGATTGCCTCCTCTAACAGAACCAACAGTTATCTTGCCCCCCAGAGATATACCATCAAGGGCTTTGCTAACCCCCGCCCCCTTCACCATATTCATCGGTATGTCTTTTAAACTAAGCTTACAATCACCTGATTTAGGAACATCAGGAGGGAGTTGATACTCCAATAGCAGATATCCAGGGCCACTGGAGGTAAAGTAAATCCCATCCTCTTCCTTTAACTTTGTTAGATGATCTTCACCCCTATCATCAATGCAACCAATCAGTGGCAACTCTTGCTTATACCCATAAAACTGCCCATCCTCTCCTATGGCTACCTTAGTATCAAACGGATGGTCCGCTTCTATCAATTGGAAGCTGTTCAGGAAGGACCTCTCCTCCTCAAATTCCCTGATCTGTAGATGATAGAACCCATTCTCTCCCACTAAGGGCTGACTAAAAAGATAACAATCAGTAACCTCCTTCCCCCCTCTGGTTTTGTCCTCTGAGGCAGGCAGAATGGCGTTGTCCTCCACATAGTCTTCTCCATCCCAGGTATAGACATAAGGGCAGCCATGCTCTGGTCGCTGGATGGTCAGGTAGCCAGGTTCAAATTGTGTATGAACTGGAACAAGGGTACTATCACAGCAATATCCCCAAGGGTCTATTTCCGGGGTGGAGAAGGGTTCAAACTCAAACTCTATCCTTGTCGAGCGGTAAACACGTTTATAAATTTTAAATGAGAAGGTATACAATGTCTCCCAACTTGAATCGGGAATCGACCATAAGTAAGAGCAAGGACAGGGTGGGCGACAAAGAAAACCAATACCCTGCCCCGTTTCCCCAAATACAGGGGAGTAAGTTTTAACGTTCCCCCCCCACCTGTTTAGTGGTACCTCAGGAACATCTGGAGTGATATTCTTCACTATCACAGGTATATCCACATACTCTCCAGGCAAGTGCTTGGTAGTGGTTACATCTCCAACTTTAACTAAAATCCGATAGTTTGTATCGCATTCCCCACCAGTGGCAGCCAGAGCCAGGGAGAAAACCCCCAGGCTGAGAGCAAGGGCCAATATGCAGGCCGCCATTGATTTTATAACCTTTGAAGAAGCCACTTTAACCTCCTTGGTTTAAGGGTTTCTACCTACTTCAAAAGGACCATCTTTTGAGTCTTGCTGAAAATACCTGCCTTTATCCTGTAAAGATAGATGCCACTGGCCATTCCACTTGCATCCCAGACTACCCTGTGATAACCAGCTTCCTGCTTCTCGTTAACCAGAGTAACCACCTTCTCCCCTGTGATGTTATAAACCTCAAGGCTCACCTGGCAGCTTACAGGCAGGCCATATCTTATCTCTGTCTCTGGGTTGAAGGGATTGGGATAGTTGGGAAAAAGAGTGAAAAATGCAGGAAGCTCGGAGGTTTTCCTTCCCTTTACCCCTACCGGCGCCCCACTGGCTATGTTGGATACCCCCGACCAGTTGGGCACCTCATCTGCGCTCCTTAGGGCAAAATAGTAGGTTGAGTGCGGGGTGAGCCCTTCCACTTTAAACTGCTGCTCTGTCCCTGCCGGCGCTGGAGATGACTCATCGGCCACTGTGTCTGCCCCCTCCCACCAGGCAGCCGTATCTGCCCCTACCGAACTGGTAGAATAGCGAATGTCATACCTGGAGGCAGTTCCCTGGTTGCCATCATTGCCCGGCGCTGTCCAGGTAAGAGAGACATAATCACTCCCTCCAAGGCTAACGGAAAGGCCTGTCACTGAGGAGGGAGGCAGATTGTCAACCGAGATATATCCATCAAGGTAGGTTAACTGCACTTGCATCTCTTTATCGTCACAAAGGGCATATATGTAAGTATTGGAAGTGTCTCTGTCGAATGTGACATCGAAAGTCTGAGGTAAATTACTTAAGACATATCTCTGCCTGACCTCCAAAGTGCCGACACTTGTGTAATTGTCAGAGAAGATACAATCACATTGGAGATTTCCGAACCAAAGACCCCATTTGCCTTGATTACCTTTGCTCTCACCGTTGAGGCAATACCCTAGGCGCAAACCAGCAATGTCCAAAAGGTTCGATGGGTCGTCGACACTGATGTGGAAATACCATTTTCCAACTCTCAGAGAGTCACCATATCTGCTGTCACACTTGATCTGGACCGGCAGGCGGAAGATGTAGCCAGCTTCATTAATTGCAGTGGCTTCGTGGCCTATCCTAATATCTGCTCGGGGTTGGTCATCTCCTCCTCCAGAAGCAGCCAGGGTCAAACTCACACCCCCCAGGTTGAGGACAAGAGCCACTGCCAACAACCTCACAAACCTTAAAGAACCCATTTTTCCCTCCTTGGTTAAGGGTTTCTACCACCCATATATATTCATAATTGCCTTGAATTCCAGGGGAATTCCCCTCCTCTCTATGGCCCAAGTTTGGGCCTTCCTACACAGGCAAATGACGCATCAAGGCGGTTTCAAATCGCACAATTCCCGATGAAGGGCTCACTGATATATTACACCTTTGAACTTGTTGGGAGATATCGTCTTCAGGAATGGATAAAAGAAAGGCTGAGAGTTGAAATAGCCAAGAAAAATAAGAATTTTCCCTCAACTGTGGGGATGGAAAGAGGAGAATGGATGCTAAAGGAGCTGTGCCAATAAGGGGTGAAAGGTGCTGAAAAACAATTTCTGTGTCCGTTTCCGGAGCAAGCCAACCGGTTCAGTAAGCGGCAAGGACTGGGTTCTATCTCCCGGGCCTCCTTCCTTATATTTTCAGCTTCATCCTTAATAATAACAGATTCGGAGTGGATAGTCAAGCGATTTTTTATTTTTTGAGAGGGATTTTTGACCACTTAAGGTTAGCACAAATACTAACCTTAACCAAAGTCGGGGCGAGAGGATTTGAACCTCCGACCCCCTGCTCCCAAAGCAGGTGCGCTGAACCGGACTGCGCTACGCCCCGTTTTCTCCCCTCAGGGCAGAAACCCTGAAGGCACAATATTCACCACGGAATCCTCTACAATAATCAATGACCAATTAGCAAATTAAAATAAGATGAAGACAGAAAATCCTGAGATGCCGTTTTCCATTGATAATTGTTCATTGATCATTGACCATTTCCTTGTCAATCCGTGGTGACCAGTGGTAAGATTTTTCTTTAGTGCCGGACAGAGGAGCTGCAGCCGAGCGGTCAATTTCCCTCATCTGCCGGCAGATGACTGATCCCTGTGAGCTGTCACAAATATATCAGCTTGCCCCTTGGCTGTCAAGGATCAATTTCTTCAGTATGGGCAAAATTAAATTAACGGCCTTTCCCCGATGGCTTATCCTATTCTTCAACCCCTCATCCATCTGGGAAAATGTCTTCCCATAAGTGGGGACAAGAAAGATGGGGTCGTAGCCAAATTCACCTTTTCCCCTCTCCTCAGGCAGAATTACCCCTTCCACCACTCCGTCCACTACCCTTTCAAACCCATCGCCTACCAGGGCAATGGAGCAGATGAACCTTGCCTTCCTCCTCTCAGCGGGAACCCCCTTTAAAAGCTCCAACACCTTTCTCCTATTCTCCTCATAGGTGGCCACAGGCCCGGCGAACCGGGAAGCCCTCACCCCAGGTGCCCCATTTAGGGCATCTATCTCCAAGGCAGTATCATCTGCCAGGCTTAAATAACCAGTCATCTCATGTAAAATCCTGGCCTTATGCAAGGCGTTCTCCTGGGTTGTCTCCCCAGTTTCCTCCACCCGGGGATAGGAGGGGATCTCCCTATGGGTGATCAGCTCCAGCCCAAGCCCAGAGAGAAGTAACCTCATCTCCCTGAGCTTGTCCTCGTTCTTAGTGGCCAGAAGGAGTTTGAGCTTGTCTTCCTTAGATTTTTTTTTCACCTCATCGGGGCTATAGATGATAACATCCACAGCCAGTTATGGTCCTTCATCTGACGATGAAAAGGTTGATGGCAGAATCGGTTGGGTAAAGAACAGGCGCATAGCAGTTGCAAGGCCAATTTAT
>CAZVGK010000063.1:0-3279 GCA_964626665.1 uncultured Gemmatimonadota bacterium
GCCACCAGCACTGTATCCCCATCCTGGGTCCCATCTATCCCCCCTTGAATAGTAGATGAGTCAGCAGGAACCCTGATAACAGTTGCCCGCAGGGGTGAATAGACCACCAACCCCACCAGAACCCAGAATGATAGAATCCACATCCTTCTCTTTACCCTCATCTCAAATCCCCCCATCCTTCAGGATTCACTGAGGCCTTGAACATGAATCTCACGAATATGCAATAGCACGAATCCTAATTGACTCAGCTTTGTGCTGTCAGGGCTCCCGCCCTGACAGCTTCCATTGTGGGAGAGGTCTCCTTCAAGTGCTGTCAGGAGTTACCTCCTGACAGCACACTTTTTATCGGCATCAGGAGATACCTCCCACATTAGTTCATCCACTTATCACTTGGAGCTGTCTCACCGCAAAAGCACAAGCTTCCTCGTCCTTACCACCTTTAACCTCTCACCCTTCACCTCTAACCTGCAGAAATATATCCCTGAACTCACGTTCCCTCCTTCTTTATCTTTGCCATTCCAGACTACCCTGTAGAAACCGGGTCGCTGTCTTCTGTCTACCAGCGTTCTCACCTCCTGCCCCAAGAGGTTGTAGATTTTGAGGGTGGTGTGGAGCGGTCTGACCACTGACAACTGATAACTGATAACTGTATTGGCGTTGAAGGGGTTGGGCCAGTTCTGGGAGAGGGCAATCCTCTGGGGAAGTCTATAAAAGTCCCCCTTAGGTCCATTGGTTGCAGTAAATGGATCAAAGCCGTAACATCCGCTGTGGTAAATGTCGTGCATATACATCCCCCACTCGGTATTATCCGAGTTGTAACTACCTGGTAAGTCCCAGACAAAAATCTTGCCCTGCGAATTCAAGGCTACAATCTCCACATCCCCATCCTTATCCACATCAGTAATCGCTGGTGAGGAATAAAAACCCCCACTTGTGAAAATAGGAAAGCCCAAAGCATTAGCCCCATTCCCTTCAAAGCCATAGACCCTCTGATCTGCGGAAGCCACTATAATTTCAGATTGACCGTCGCCATCAATGTCGCCAATTACTGGAGGTGAACAGACATCACCTATCTCCTTGCAAAATATTAGGTTTCCCCTCCAGTCCAGGCACCAAAGATAACCACCCTTCCCAGTGTAGGTTCCCACAACAAGCTCTAAATGATTATCCCCCCCAACATCTCCCAGGGCCGGAGGGCCACCTATATCTCCCCCATGCCACAGGTAGATTGGCCAACCATCCATCAAGCTCCCATCGGCGCGCCAGACATAGATCTTATGGCTGGTCAGATTGGCTAAGATGACCTCCAGGTTGCCGTCTCGATCAACATCACCCAGGACCGGGGGGATATTGTTGTAGCCTCCTGTGGTATGTGTCCAAAGGGTATCTCCGTTTATATCCAAAAGGTAGATGTGCCCCCCTTTGTCGTTGGTGCTCACCGCTATCTCTGGGATGGAATCGGAATTCAAATCCCCCACTGCTGGAGGGTTCACCGCTCCAGCCAAAGTTACCGGCCAGCCGGAAAGGGTCTCGCCATTGGAGTTCAGGGCATAAAGCCTACACCCCTCGGAGGAGAGGATCTTCAGGTCTCCATCTTTATCGAGGTCATAGATAACCGGTGAAGCACTTGACCAACCATGGGTATGTATGGGCCCCGGAGAAACCGAATTTCCCATCAAATCCCATATATAGAGGGTATCGGTTTGATCTCCATTGACCACTACATCCAATTTTTTGTCTCCGTTCAGATCAGCCAGAGCAGGCGAGGATTCAGCTTTCCGAGGGAGAATCTTAGGCCATCCAGGCATAATCATCCCTGAGGAGGAAAGAAGATAGATGGCTTTGCCCATAGTAAAACAGATCACCGAGCTATCTCCTATACTTGCCACCACCGGGGAGGAGTGGTTCATCCCTTCCTGGCCCAATTTTTGCGGCCATCCCTTCTGGAAAGGGGGGTTAACTGCCCCCAATACTTCCTTAGGGGGACTTTCATTGGCGGAATAGTCTAATGTCGTCACCCGGTAAAAGGCCCTTGTCTTCCCTCCCAAGCTGCGGTCCTCAAAACAGGGGCTGGTGATTAAAAAGGGATTTAGTCGGGAAAATGGTCCAGCGGAGGAATCGCTGCGGTAAACATTGTAACCAGCCAGATCATCTGTCCAGAGCGGAGTCCAGAGAAGGTCGATGCTCCCATCAGAGCCAGCTAAGGCCTGCAGGTTGGTCACCCAAAGTGGTGGGGAAAGCTCGAAGCTATGTATCCAGCTTTCCTCGTAGTGGTCTTCCAGGGTTAAGGTCAAGCTATCATCTTCAGGGTCATAGTCGGAAGATAAGCTAAACTTGAGCCTTCCCTTTTTTCCCTGAGCTGGAAGTCCAGGGGGTATGTCTCCCAGATAGAGGCTACCTGAAATTATGGTGATCTGATCACTGTTGCTACTCAACTTAGCCCACACCCCTCTTGCCGCTCCTGGGCCGGTGTTTGTCACTTCAGGATGAAACTCTATGGTCTCCCCTGGCTCGGCTATTCCATTTCCCCCATCCTCAATGATATGTCCACTGTGCAGAAGATCTGGCCAGAAGACATTGAGGAAGAGCTTATCAGTCCAGGTGCTGTCATTTGAGTCTTTAATATTCAAGGTGAAGGGGACAACGGGACCTTCTTCGTGGGGATAATCAATGCTGACCTGAAAACCGAAATCCTCAACAGATGTTGCCGAATCACCTGGAAGGATAGTGCCGAAGCTCTTTGAGCTGTCCGTTATGGTGACATATGGTGATTCAGAGGAGAGGGTAGCGGTAACATCCTCAGCGGGGGCATTGCCACTGTTTCGCAAGGTAACTCTCAAGCCGATAGATTCTCCAACATCTACTTTTCCATCACCATTTCCGCCGCTGTGAGCGGTTTCGCCGTCATCTATCCTCAAGCCCCTTTGATATAGGCAAGCGGTGGGAGCGGTAATAACCTTAGCATAGCCCTCGTAGGGAAGGTAATCCCTCCTCTCTCCCTGGACGTCAAGGCAATAACCGGTAACCGTAATCCAAAGGGTTCCCGGGGTATCCGGAGTGAAGTTAAAGGTTACCCCTCCATCGAATGTCCTCCCTGTGGCATAATCCTCCCTTTTCTTTTGCAGACAGACTAAAGCATTGTTTACATAAGCCCCGGTTGCAGCATCCCTGACTGTTACCATAAATTCAAGCTCTCCATTTGTCACTAAGTAGCCAAATTCATGATTACGATGACATATAAAAACCTTGACATAAAGAATTTTAATTTGTATGATGTGG